>JBPXJS010000023.1:0-158153 GCA_051715425.1 Bacteroidota bacterium
CAAAACCGCACCGTTTACTTAAGTGCAGCCGGAACCGCAACCGTAAGTGCTTTACAATTAAATAATGGAACAAGTGATGCATGCGGAGTAGCAAGCTTAAGCGCATCGCAAACTTCATATACATGCGCCAATGTAGGAACACCTGTAACGGTAACCTTAACCGCAACTGATTTAAATAGCAATACAAATACCGGTACAGCAACCGTAACTGTATTAGATACCGTTAGACCAGTAGTTGTAACGCAAAACCGAACAGTATACTTAAGTGCAGCTGGTACAGCAACAGTAAGTGCTTTACAATTGAATAATGGAACAAGTGATGCATGCGGGGTAGCAAGCTTAAGCGCATCGCAAACTTCATATACATGTGCCAATGTAGGAACACCAGTAACGGTAACCTTAACCGCAACTGATTTAAATGGCAATACAAATACAGGTACAGCAACCGTAACTGTATTGGATACGGTGAGACCTGTAGTTGTAACCCAAAACCGCACCGTATATTTAAGTGCCGCTGGAACAGCAACTGTATCAGCAGCCCAGGTAAACAATGGTTCAAGTGATGCATGCGGGGTAGCGAGTTTAAGTTTATCGCAAACCTCTTTTAACTGTGCCAATATTGGAGCCAATACGGTAACCCTTACAGTAACCGATGTAAACAGCAATAGCAAAACAGGAACCGCTACGGTTACAGTAGTTGACACCTTTAGTTTTACCGGCAACGCCCTTTCTTCCAGTCAAACCATTTGTTCGGGTTCTGCCCCTGCTATGCTTACTGGTCCGGTACCTACCGGAGGAAATGGTGTTACTTATACATACACCTGGTTAAGTTCTACAACCAGCGCTTCTGCAGGGTTTGCAGCCGCCACCGGTACAAACAATACACAAAACTATTCACCCGGAGCACTCACCGCAAATACATGGTATAAGCGCAGAATAGTGAGCAGCCCATGTAATATCGATACCTCATCTGCCATACTCATTACTGTAAATCCGGCAATTGCAGGAAATACGATTGGAAGCAATCAATCTATCTTAACCAATACCACGCCTTCGCCTCTTACAGGTGCTTTACCAACAGGTGGCAATGGTTCTTATACTTATGGCTGGTTAAGCTCTACCACCAGCGGTACTGCCGGATTCAGCGCAGCATCAGGTACAAACAATACCCAGAACTATTCACCAGGAGCATTAACACAGAATACCTGGTACAGAAGGCGGGTAAGCTCAGGAAGCTGCTCTGATACTTCAACTGCAGTAGCTATTACGGTTAATGCAAGCATTGCCGGTAATACCATTTCTTCACCACAAACCATTTGCTCAGGATCAACACCTGCCGGTTTAACCGGAGGCACACCAACAGGTGGAACCGGAATCTTTACATATGCCTGGTTGAGTTCAACTACGAGTGCAACAGTTGGATTTACTGCAGCAAGTGGTACCAACAATGGTCAGAACTACACTCCTGGTGCATTAACACAGAATACCTGGTATAGAAGATACGTGGTATCAGGTGCTGCTTCTGATACATCTGCAGCAATTCTGATTACTGTGAATGCACCCGTTGCTTCAAACACAGCCAGTGGTGCACAAACCATTTGTTCAGGATCAACACCTGCAGCACTTACCGGATCAACACCTACAGGTGGAACAGGAACATTTACTTACACATGGTTAAGTTCTACCACCAGTGCTTCAACAGGTTTTGCTGCTGCAACAGGAACAAACAATACACAGAATTATACTCCTGGCGCGCTCACTGCAAACACCTGGTACAAACGCAGGGTAAGCTCAGGAGCATGTAATGCAGATACCTCTGCAGCCGTAGCCATAACCGTGAATCCGGTAATTGCAGGCAATACTGCCAGTGGAGGATCTGTTGTTTGTAACGGAAATACCACCAGCCTTACCGGATCAGCACCTACAGGTGGAAGCGGATCTTATACTTATTCATGGTTAAGTTCTACTACCAGTGGTACCACCGGTTTCGGTGTGGCTTCAGGCACCAGCAATGCCCAAAACTATACCACTGCTGCCATGACCAATGCCACCTGGTTCAGAAGATTGGTAACTTCAGGTGGATGTTCTGACACCTCTGCTGCTACACAGGTAACTATTACCAATACAAATACCTGGACAGGTGCCACAAGCACATCATGGACAACGGGTTCTAACTGGAGTTGTGGAACAGTTCCTACAGCCTCTATGAATATTGTGATCAATAGCGGTACTCCAAATATGCCTGTAATTACTGATCTAAGAACTGCGTTAAATGTTACCATCAACACCGGAGCTACCTTAACTTTATCCGGAGGCGGAGCATCACTTGTTATTACCGGAGTGTTTACCAATAACGGAACATTTAATACATCAACCGGTAAAGTTACTTTCAACGGAAGCACACCGCAAATAGTTCCTCCGGGAAGTTATAACCGCATAGAAGTAAACAATACTGCAGGTGTAACACTTGGCGGAAACATTACCCTCTCCGACACGCTATTCTTTGTGAGCGGTACCCTTTCATTAGGAAATAACAGCCTTACCTTAAACGGCACAAGCGGAAGAATAAGCGGTGCTGACAATACCAGATTTATTGTAATTAACGGCACAGGTTCTTTAAATATTCAAAACCTGGGAACAGGCGGACGCACAGGTAATATTACATTCCCGGTGGGTACTTCAACTTCTTCTTATACTCCTGTTACCTTAAACAATACCGGAACATCTGAT
Source organism: Bacteroidota bacterium (assembly GCA_051715425.1). Taxonomy (GTDB): domain Bacteria; phylum Bacteroidota; class Bacteroidia; order UKL13-3; family UKL13-3; genus JAJTFA01. Next base: position 2,731 of record JBPXJS010000023.1, read on the forward strand.
GAGTTTCGTGTAAGGGTGGTTGATAGTGTAAATACATCATACACTGGTCAAACACCGGGTGGTTCGCGCATTGTAAACAACGTGGTGCATAAAACCTGGTTTATTGATGAGGTAAATGCAGGAGGATCTATTGTCGCACTAATCCTTCAGTGGAATGGTTTAAATGAGGCCGGTAACTTTACCCGCAACAATTGTTATGTAGCTCACTTTACCGGTGGAAACTGGATTCCATTTACTGGTGCTGCTGCATCAGGTGCAGGACCATATACCCAAACACGCAACGGTATAACTTCATTCTCTCCGTTTAGTATTGGTGGGGTTGGAAGCCAGCTGCCTGTAGTGCTTACTTCGTTTGAAGCAAAAGCTGAATCTAACCATGCGGTATTAACATGGACTACTGCTTCTGAAGTAAACAACGATAAGTTTGTTGTAGAATCATCAACTGATGGCCATATTTTTAACACCATTGGAGAAGTGAAAGGAAAAGGAAACAGCAGCGAGGCTACAGATTATCTGTTTACAGATATGGAGGCACGCAAAGCCGGTATCAGCAGCGTATACTATCGTTTGCTTCAGGTTGATGCTGATGGAACCAAAACATATAGTGATATCAGAAAAGTAACATTCAATACTTTATCAGGTCAGATCCTGGTTACTCCTAATCCATTTGAAACAACCACAACTGTTACCTTCGCTGGCGCTGTTGCAGGTGCGGTACAAATAAAAGTTACCGATATTACAGGCAAACTGATTACTGAAACCTCGGCTCATATTTCAGCTTCCGCTAATCAGGTTCAGCTTCATTTGGAATCATACAAATCAGGAATCTATTTTATACATGCTTCGAACGCCAATGGTGAAACAAGCGTGATAAAAGTAGTGAAACAGTAAATCCTGTTTTATACCATTCAAAAGAGGCTGTCCCAAAAAGGCAGCCTCTTTTTTATTTGTGGAAATCAGGCCTCATTCCTGTTATTGCGTTTAAATGGATATTGCTTTGAAAGCAGGATTTCTTTACATGATATACTTTACTTCTATAGATAGCATACCACATAGATCAAGCTCATCATACGAATCAAGCGAGTGCAATAAATAAAAAACCCACACCATAAGCCGGCATTAAAAACAGATTCGAAACAGGCTCATAAAAAAAGCCCGCATAGCTTGCGGGCTTTTTGTTTTATATCAACTACGTTTATGCTGTTACTTTTTCGCTGGCCATTTTTTTGGCTGTTTTAACCATGGCTGCTTCATCATAACCACACTCGGCATACAGTTCTTTTTGTTCCCCATGTTCTACAATGGCATCAGGCATACCCAGCATTTTCACTTCTGCAGTATACTGGTGTTGTACCATAAACTCAACCACCGCAGTACCCATTCCTCCTACTACTGTTCCATCTTCCACAGTAATTACTTTTTTGTATTTGCTAAACACCTCATGCAATAACTCTTCATCCAACGGTTTCACAAAACGCATATCATACAGGCCTGCTTTAATTCCTTCTTCGGCAAGTGTTTCTATTGCTTTTAGCGCCAGGTTACCAATATGACCGATGGTTAAAAATACAATGTCTTCTCCATCAACCAGCTTGCGGCCTTTGCCAATTTCTATTTCTGTAAAAGGTGTGCGCCATTCAGGCATTACCCCATTACCACGTGGATAACGGATAGAGAAAGCGCCTGCGTTTTTTTCAAGCGATGCTGTGTACATCAGGTTGCGTAATTCTTCTTCATTCATTGGAGCACTTACCACCATATTAGGGATACAACGCATAAACGGAATATCAATCATCCCGTGATGAGTTGGCCCGTCAGCTCCGGCAATACCTGCCCTGTCCATACACAATACCACATGCAGCTTTTGCAGCGCAACATCATGCACTACCTGATCGTATGCGCGTTGCATAAATGAGGAGTAAATATTGCAAAACGGAATCAGTCCCTGGGTTGCAAGTCCGGCACTGAAGGTTACAGCATGTTGTTCGGCAATGCCCACATCAAAGGCCCTTTTTGGAAGCGCCTTCATCATTATATTCATAGATGAGCCGGAAGGCATGGCTGGTGTAATACCAACAATTTTTTTATTCATATTGGCCAGCTCTACCAGTGTATGTCCAAACACATCCTGGTATTTTGGCGGCTGCGGTTTATCGGAAACGGATTTGTAAATTTCTCCTGTTACCTTATCAAACAATCCGGGTGCATGCCATTTGGTTTGGTCTTTCTCAGCCAGCGCATAACCCTTACCTTTTACGGTAACGCAATGCAACAGTTTAGGACCGGGTATTTTTTTCAGGTCGTTCAGCACCTTCACCATATGGTTTACATCATGTCCGTCAATTGGTCCGAAATACCGGAAACGCAACGACTCAAACATATTGCTGTGTTTAAGCACACCTGATTTAATGGTATCGTGTACCTTGGAAATAATATCCTGAGAGATATGACCTACTTTTTTGAGCCTGTCGAGGGCTTTCCATACATCGTCCTTAAATTTATTATAAGTTGGAGATGTGGTAATATCAGTAAGGTATTCTTTAAGAGCACCCACATTCGGGTCAATACTCATACAGTTATCATTCAGCACCACAATAATATTCGAATCTTCCACCCCGGCATGGTTCAGGCCTTCAAAAGCCAAACCAGCGGTCATGGCACCATCTCCAATTACGGCTATATGCTGCCTGTCCAACTCTCCTTTTAACCTGGAGGCTACAGCCATACCCAGTGCGGCTGAAATAGAAGTGGACGAATGGCCAACGCCAAAAGTATCGTACTCACTTTCGCTACGTTTAGGGAAACCGGAAATGCCTTTATATACCCGGTTGGTATGAAACATATCCCTGCGGCCGGTAAGAATTTTGTGTCCGTATGCCTGATGGCCCACATCCCAAACAAGCTGATCGTAGGGAGTATTAAAAACGTAATGCAAAGCCACGGTTAACTCCACCACACCCAGGCTTGCACCAAAATGGCCTCCGTAAACCGATACCATATCAATAATGTATTGCCTGAGATCAGCAGATACTTTAACCAAATCTTCTTCTTTTACCTTGCGCAGATCAGCAGGATATTTTATCGGATTAAGGAACTCGCCTGGTTTTATTTCCATCATAAATGTTTAACAGCACTATATAACAATTGTTTAACAGGCAGGGCAATATTTGCCCTGAATTTGCCTATACAAACGGTAAAAATAAGAATTTGGTTTAAAACCACGAAAATTAAGACAATTTTATAGCCTGGCCTCGGTAACCATGAGGTCTTCACGGGGCGGGATGCTGAGAACCGGAACTGTTGAATGGTTTACCATCTGCTGGGCAAATTTTCCAAGGAAAAACGAGCCAATCTGCAATTCCTGCTCTGTCATCATAATAATCATATCTGCCTTTTTCTCTTTGGCGTAATTGATGGTGCTGTTGCTGATATTTGCTCCCATTTTTTTCTCGGTGGTATAATGAACTCCATGTTCTTTAAGGCTGTCAACGGTTTGACGCATATACCCGTTTATGCGGTACTCGGCTTCTTTATCCGTATCAACAGATACCCCAAGCACATGAACGGTGGAGCCAAAAATTTGGGCTATTTTAATGGCGTGAGGAACTTTTTGTCTGGATTCAAAGGAAGTATCAATTGGAAGAACAATACTCTTAAACTCATTGATTCTGGCATCTTCGCGCATGCTTAATACCGGGCAGGTAGCACTATTTACCACCTTGTAGGCATTGCTACCCATCCAAAACTCTTCAAATCCGGCCACCCCGTGGGTTCCCATAATAATTAACTCTGTATCAGTTTCCTTTGAGGCGGCTATAATTTCTTTATGAACGCTGCCTTGTTTGTGCATATAATGAAACTCCACCCCACTACTCTCACTGGTTAGTAATTTACGCAACTCCTCCTCGGTTTTGTTGCTCTCGTCAATATGAACAGCAGTAAGTTGAGCCTTAAAATTCTTTGCAAAAAAACATGCAGCCCTGAAAGCTACGATAGATTGCGGTGAACCATCAACCGGAACCAAAATGCGGCTAAACGATATTTTCATATACCTGTGATTTATAGGTACAAGTTAGCAAATTATGCCCACGAAAAAAATGACAGGAGTCAGTGATGGCTTAATTTCCTCTGAATTCGGGCTTTCTTTTTTCGTTAAATGCGGTTACCCCTTCCTTATAATCATTACTCCTGCCTGCAATTTCCTGGCAGTAAGCTTCATATTCCAGCATGGTATCCAAATCGCTATGGAACGATTTATTCAGCATCTTTTTCATCATGGCTACTGCTTTTGTAGGTGCTTTGGCGTAATAATCAGCCACTTTTTGGGTTTCTTCATCCAGTTGTTCCGGAGCCGTCACCCGGTTTACCATTCCCCATTCCAAAGCCTGTTTTGCCGTAACTTTGGTTCCCATGGTACTCATTTCAAATGCGCGTGCCGAGCCTACAAGCCTCGGAAGAAAATAGGAAGATCCCGAATCGAGCACCAGGCCTACATTAATAAACACCTCTATTAAACTGGCATTTTCCGATGCCACAATAAAATCGCTGGCCAGCGCCATAGAGCAGCCTGCACCTGCTGCCACTCCGTTTAATTTACAGATAATGGGAATAGGCAAATTGCGCATGGCGCGTATCATAGGGTTATAACGTTTGTACAACGAATCACTTAAAGAACGGTTTTTGGCACCCGCTATGGATTTTAAATCCTGCCCTGAGCAAAAGGCCTTGCCTGCACCGGTGAGAATAAGTACCCTAATCGTTTTATCTTTCTCGACCTTTTTAAGGGCATCAATTACATCAAAACTTTGCTGCTCATTAAAGGCATTAAATACATCGGGGCGGTTTAAAGTAAGTGTGGCAACTCCTTCGTTTACTTCAAATAATATGGTTTCGTAACTCATAAGCTGGTGTGATTATCGGTAGCGAAAATATTATAAAATATGAATTGCTCAGTTAATTTTCTCCCTTTGAATGCAGTGTACTATTCTAAAGAATGAAACTGTGTACTTGTGAATGGATAAAAAAAACCATGCATTTAAGTTTGCCGGGTGAATAAAAAGTACCTGTATCTGATCCTTATGCTGGCCATTATTGTTTCCTGTAAAAGCAAAAAGGGAAGTACGGGAGGCATGAGCCACCGCGAAAAAGCAGAGAAAAAAGAACACTACGAAAAAAAATTCGGGGTTACTTTTGAGAGGGAAACCAACTATAGCCTGTATGCTTCTATTGATAAGTGGTACGGAACACCACATAAACTGGGTTCCTGTGAAAAAAGTGGTATTGATTGCTCCTGCTTTGTAAACCGGGTATATCAGGAAGTTTACCATTGCCAGATTCCGCGCGATACCAAAGGACTGCTGGAAGAAGTAAAAAAAATTGACAAAGAAGATTTGCGGGAAGGTGATCTGGTATTTTTTGTAATGACAAAAGGCACCAAGGTAGACCATGTTGGCATTTACCTTACCCAGGGCCGGTTTGCCCATACATCAAGCAAAAAGGGAGTAATGGTAAGCAGCCTGGAAGAGCCGCATTTTCAAAAAACATTTAAAACCGGTGGAAGGCTGAGGTGCAGTTAATTCAAATTTCTTATCGTACTCAACTTCTGAAAGTGATGTCTTTAATATTCAACTGCAGGTTCACGTGTCCGTTGAAATGGTTTTCTTCTATGGTATAACAAATATCAAAAGATATACCCTGAGACACTTTATCGTAATGTTCGCCTAGTCCAAAAGCAATGGCTTTAAAAATACGTCCGCCCTCTTCCTGGGTTAAACTCATTTTAAGGTGGTTGTTTCCTACAATCATTACATCACCTACATCCCACACATTTTTGCTCATAAACACGGGATTCATATTACCCGGCCCAAATGGCGAAAACTGTTTTAACACACTAAAAAACTTGGGAGAAATAGATCTTAAAGGAATTTCGGCATCATACTCAATTTCCGGGGTAAGGCTTCGTTCTTTAATATTTTTGGTAACCACCTTTTCAAACTTCTCTGAAAAAGCCGGCACATTATCAATTTTCAGGGTAAGTCCTGCTGCATGTGTATGTCCGCCATATTGCTCCAGCAAATCACTGCACGATTCGATGGCATTGTATAAGTCGAACCCATCAACAGAACGGGCCGAGCCTGTAGCCAAACCGTTTGATTCAGTTAATACCACTGTAGGCCTGTAATACTTTTCTATTAAGCGGGAAGCCACAATTCCAATTACGCCCTTATGCCATTCCCTGTGAAATAATACCGTAGATTTTCTTTCATGGAAAGCGGCATCTTTTTCAATCATTTCAAAAGCCTGCTCTGTAATGGAAAGGTCAAAACTCCTTCTTTCTGTATTGTGCTGGTTCACGAGGTTGGCAATTTTTCTTGCCTCTTCATAATTTTCAGCAATCATTAACCTTACCGAATCTTTGGCATCGGCAATACGACCTGCCGCATTAATTCTGGGCCCTATAAAAAACACCACATCCGTTACCTGATAATCCGGCCTTTCCGCATATGTTTCCAGCAATGCCTTTAATCCATTGTTGGGATTCTGTTTCAGTTTTTTTAGCCCATAATGCACCAGCAGCCTGTTTTCATCCAGAATAGGAACCAAATCGGCAGCAATAGAAACAGCAGTTAAATCAATATATTTCTCTATTGCTGAAAAATCAATTCCATGTTTTTGGGCATAAGCCTGAATGAGCTTAAACCCGATACCGCAACCCGAAAGTTCTTTAAACGGATAAGGGCAGTCGCCTTGTTTGGGATTTAATACCGCATGTGCAGCAGGAATTTCTTCTCCCGGCAAATGGTGATCGCAAATGATAAAATCAATGCCACGGTCTTTGGCATACTTCACTTTATCTATGGATTTTATCCCGCAATCAAGGGCTATAATCAGTTTAAAACCATTGTTGCTGGCCCAGTCAATAGACATAAAAGAAATACCATAACCTTCTGTATACCTGTCGGGTATATAATAATCCATGCTGGGTGTATGGCTGCTGAAAAACCCGAAAACCGTTGCTACAGAGGTGGTTCCATCCACATCATAATCACCGTAAACCAGCACCTTTTCATTGTTGGCAATAGCGGTATCAATTCGCTCCACAGCCTCCTTCATTCCTTTCATCAGAAACGGGTCGTGTAGGTCTTCATACTGGGGGCGGAAAAACTGTTTTGCAGCTTCAAATGTTTGAATACCACGCTGTACCAAAATACCCGTAAGCGTTTTGTTCAGGTTTATCCCTGCAGATAAAGCCTCAACTGCGTTTTTATCGGGTTCTTGTTTAGGTATCCAGCGTTTACTCATAATTATCAAAAAGCGAATTTATTATAAATACGTAAACCGTGCTTATTTATTTACTAATGACCTGAAAGAGCCGATTTTAGCCAAATAAAGAACGTAAAGCGGGTACAAATAGTGTCAGCTTTTGCTTCTGCTTGTTTATGTTTGCCCCATGGCCAGCATCCTTTGTATTGATACCGCCACCGAAATTTGTTCTGTTGCCCTTGGGGTAAATGGAAACATTGTTGCCTCGAAGGATTTAACAGAACCTAACCAGCATGCCTCCAAACTTACCCCATTAATAGAAGAGGTATTGGCCTTAGCCGGAAAAACCCTGAAAGAACTGGATGCTGTGGCCGTGAGCAAAGGGCCTGGCAGTTATACCGGCCTGCGGGTAGGCGTAAGCACAGCAAAAGGCCTTTGTTATGCGCTGGAGAAACCCCTTATTTCTGTTCCAACCCTCCTCTCCTTATCGGTTATGGCGCTGCAAAAAACAAACCCTGCCGGCAACTTTATGCTTTTACCCATGATTGATGCAAGAAGAATGGAAGTGTATTGTGCCGTTTATAACCAATACCTGAACGAAGTGGAACCTACCCGGGCTGAAATTGTAACAGAAACATCCTTTGCACATTTACATACAACCCCGCTTTTGTTTTTTGGCAATGGTGCTGCCAAATGCCGCGATCAGATAAACATGCCAGGTGCACAATTTATAGCTGATATCACTTGTTCGGCCCTGGGAATGGTAAAACTGGCCGAGGAAAAATTTCTACTTAACGATACCGAAAACGTGGCCTACTTTGAGCCATACTACCTGAAAGATTTTGTTGGTACCACACCAAAGAAATAATTCAGGATATTTTACGACTTTCGTATGCTTAACATCTATTAAAACAATATGTATATCCAACAACTTTATACCAATTGCCTTGCGCAGGCAGCTTATTATATTGAGTCGGAAGGCGAAGCAGCCATTATAGATCCGTTGCGCGATTATGATGCTTATCTGGAACTGGCAACATCGCACCACGCCACCATCAAATATGTATTCGAAACTCATTTTCATGCCGATTTTGTAAGCGGACATATTGACCTGGCTAAAAAAACCGGAGCCACCATTGTATACGGACCAACCACACAAACCACCTATCCCGTTCATGTGGCAACCGATGGGGAAGAAATTAAAATCGGAAAATTAACCATCCGCGTTTTGCATACACCCGGGCATACACCCGAATCAACTTCGTATCTGTTAATTGACGACAAAGGCAAAAACCATTGTGTATTTACAGGAGATACCCTATTTGTAGGTGATGTAGGCCGCCCCGATTTGCTGGATGGGGTGATGACCAAGGAAGAACTTGCCGGTATGATGTATGATTCGCTGCGCAATAAATTAATGCCCCTTGCTGATGAAGTGATTGTATATCCCGCACACGGAGCCGGAAGTGCATGTGGTAAAAATATAGGTAAAGAAACCTTCTCTACTATTGGAGAGCAAAAGCAAAACAACTATGCTTTACAACCCATGAGTAAAGAAACATTTATTGCAACCGTTACAGAAGGTATACAACCGGCACCTGCGTATTTTTTTAAAGACGCCAAACTAAACAAACAAGGATATACACCCATTGAAGAGGTAATAAATAAAGGAATGACCGCGCTTGATGTAAATACGTTTGAGCAATACATCAAAGAGGGAATTACCATTATTGATACACGTATACCGGATGTGTTTGAACAAGGTTTTATCCCCGGTGCATTAAACTTCGGACTCAACGGGCAATATGCCATCTGGGCTGCCACATTGCTTGATATTACACAACCACTGCTTATTGTAGCCGATGAAGGAAAAGAACGGGAAAGTATAGAACGACTAACCCGCGTGGGTTTTGAAAATATTAAAGGGTACCTGAAAGGAAGTTACGAAGCATGGAAAAATGCAGGCAAACGTTTTGATATGGTAATAAGCATTGATGACGAAGAATTTGCCCTTGATGTAAAAAACACGGAAGTAAAAGTACTGGATGTGCGCAAGCCGGGCGAGTTTGCCGACCTTCACATGAAAACAGCCTTGCATTTTCCTTTAGATACGTTAAATAAAGATTATACTGCTTTAGACAAAAACGAAGAGTACCTGATACATTGTGCAGGCGGTTACCGCTCTATGGTTGCGGCCTCGTTTCTGAAATCGAAAGGATTTACGCTGGTGAAAAATGTGTACGGTGGTTTTGGTAAAATACGTAACCTCAACCTGGAGTTTGAAAGCGGAAACCAAACGGCAAAAGAATAAACAATTCTATGGATAAGAATGACAGCTATTTAGAATTCTTAAGTCTCGATGTTGAAGAGCTTTTGAATCTCGACTATGTTGAGAAGAATTCTATAAACGCACTCGTTGGTAGACTTTCATTGTCAAAGAAAATTATTGATGAGATGATTTTCATTTACAATGATCTTCAAGAAAACTATAAACCGCTTTGTTCACGGCTTATTGATTACTTTGTAAATAATATAAATGGATCTATAACACAACTAAGAAACCACCCTCAAGGATCAACTGCCAAAAACATACTTATTGAGAGACAACAATCAATAATCAAATTCAATCAATTTCTTGACAGAATCAACACCCCTTATTTCAGCACTAATGACAGTCCAGTTAATCTTAATCTCAACCTTTTAACGAGCCTTTCGCTTGTTAAATCACTTAGTTCAAACGAATTCGATTCTAAAAAAACCAAAGAAATTATTGAAAATGAATTTATGAAGTTCAAGGGTGAATATGAAAAAATAAATGCATACACCGAACAAGCAAAATCTCTTTTAGATACAATTCAAGATAAAAGTGCCAATCTATTAGCCACTGACTACTCAAATATATTTCAAATTGAATCCACCAATTTTGATAAAGCCGCAACCAAATGGCTGTATAGTGGCATATTGGCAATAATTGGTTTTATTACCACTTTATTCATTTTTATTCTATTCAAACCTCTACCGTCTGAAATTATCAGGCCTGTTTACAACAGTCTTGGGCAACTTTCTGATGAAAAAATAATTTATCTATATAGTAATATTTTTCTCAAAATTGTGATATTCTCGTTTGAACTTTATATGGTATCGTTTTTCTTTAAACAGTACTTAATCAATAAGCATCAGCAGGTAATTAATAAGCATAGAAAAAATTCATTAGATTCGTTTGAATTATTCTCAAAGTCTTTAAAAGGTGATGATCAAACATCTAAAAACTCACTAATGATTCAAGTTGCCAAAGCAATTTATGATAATCCTAATACAGGATTTATTTCAGACAAAGGAGGGGCAACCGGACCTTCTTTTGTTGAACTCACGAAGTTCGTGGACAGTTCAAAAAATCAATAACCAACTATGCACGAATTTAACCACAGCGTTTTCGAACATTTTCCGGAGCTTAAAACACCCCGGTTAACATTAAGAGATATTCGCCTTGGCGATGCGGAACAAATTTTTGCCATGCGTGCCAGTGGCAGGGTAAATCAGTTTATTGCCCGGCCTAATATGCAGCAGCAGGATGATGCGGCAAAACTGGTAGAGCGCACAGTAAATGCTTACCAACAAAAAATGGCCATTGGCTGGGCCGGAATATTAAGAGACAATAAAGAAATAATAGGCACCTGCGGATTTAACAGCATTGATATTCCAAACCTGCATGCTGAGATTGGGGGCGAGCTGGATGTAAATTACTGGGGCAAAAACATTGCGCTCGAAGCAGTAACAGCCATCATTCACTTTGGTTTAAACAATATGAACCTGCATACCATTGAAGCCAAAGTATCACCATTAAACAGGGGTGCCATCTTTTTACTGGAGCATCTCGGTTTTAAAAAAGAAGCACACTATAAAGAGCGGATTTATTTTCAGGGATCGTTTTTAGATATGGCTGTGTATACCTTGCACAACCCAACACACTCCTGATTCTTAAAAAGATAAGTCTTTTCTAAGCAGCAGAAGCCAACTATATTTGTTCTTTATTACTGCATATTGTTGTAAATAAAGAAACATGCAGCGTTGTCTTTAAAAATATGCTAACAAGCCTTCTCTTTTTCTTCATTATTGCTGCTGTTATATTTTTTGCCGGAAAGCAGCTCTCCCATTATGGTGATTTACTGGCCGATTATACCGGGCTTGGCAAAGCATGGATTGGGTTAATTTTAATGTCTGCCGTTACTTCTTTGCCGGAGCTAATGGTTGGTATGAGCTCTTCTGCCCTGCTTCAATCAGCAGATCTTGCCGTTGGCGATGTTTTGGGAAGTTGCGCTTTTAATCTGGGCATATTATCTGTGCTGGATTTTTTCACCCCAAAAAAGGAACCGCTTTTTAACAGGATATCTCAGGGGCATATCATTGCCGCAGCATTTGGAGTAATCCTTCTTTCTCTTACAGGCGCAGGTCTTTTCCTTAATCACGATATCGTACTTATCCCCTCTTTAGGAATTACCAGTATTTCTTTTGCCGTTATCTATTTTATTTCAGTAAAAACAATTTTTAACTATCAGGTTGTAATGAACAAAAGCAACGGAAATAGATCGGATACTGTTTATACCCTCAGTAAAAAGCAGGTCATTTTGCGCTATATACTTTTTGCTTCTGTCATCGTGATAGCAGCTACTGCACTTCCTTATCTGGCCGAAGAAATAGCGGTGAAGGCTCAACTTAATCAATCATTTGTTGGAACCCTCTTTTTAGCCGTTTCTACCTCACTACCTGAGATTGCCATATCTATTGCGGCAATACGTACAGGCTCTGTTGATATGGCAGTAGGAAATCTCCTTGGTAGTAATATTTTTAATATTTTCCTTCTGTTTATTGACGATTTGTTTTATACCAGGGGGCATCTGCTTAAAGATGCTTCTGAGATTAACCTCATTTCTGTTTTTGCAGTTATCATCATGTCTGCTACTGCAATCATCGGACTTATTTTCCCCGGCAGAAAAAAAACCGGAATTATTGCCTGGGACACCTTCATCATTTTTATCACCTACCTGCTTAATATTATACTTCTTTACAAGCTATCAACATCATGAACGCCTATAACCAATCAGTTAAAAATCTGTACACAGAACTCAACTCCGGTGAAACCGGTTTAACTGAAGAAGAGGCAACTGAGCGGCTAAAAACAACTGGTTATAACAGGTTAACCGAAGGCAAACAAAAAACAACCTGGGGTATCTTTATCAGCCAGTTTAAAGACTTCATGATTTTGATTCTTGGCGTAGCTGCCGTGATTTCCGGTTTTTCAGGAGATATTGTTGACTGTATTATTATCCTCTGTATTATTTTTCTTAATGCCATGATGGGTTTTATTCAGGAGTATCGTGCAGAAAAATCAATGGACGCTTTGAAAAGAATGACGGTTTCCAATGCCACAGTTATTCGAAGCGGAGTAAGTTCAGTCATTTCATCAGACTTGCTTGTACCCGGTGATGTGGTGATAGCAGAAGCAGGCAATATGATACCGGCTGATCTGCGCATAACAGAAGCATATGCCCTTAAAATTGATGAATCTTCATTAACCGGAGAGTCTGTAAATATTGATAAAATCACTTCTCCGCTTACCGATACCGAAATAGCCTTAGGTGACAGATTAAATATGGCATTTAAAGGAACTATGGTAACCAACGGAAGAGCAAAAGGATTGGTTATTACAACCGGCATGAACACCGAGCTGGGAAGTATAGCATCATTGCTGCAACAGAAGGAAACAGCTACTCCGCTTCAGGTGAGAATGGGTTCATTTGCGAAAATCCTCTCTTATATCATTCTCTTTATTTGCTTTGCGCTCTTTATAAGTGGTTATCTCAGAGGTGTTGACCCTGTAAAATTGCTGTTGCTTTGTTTAAGCCTTGCGGTTGCTGCTATACCAGAGGCTCTTCCGGCACTTATTGCCATTGCGCTTACCAAAGGTGCTGCTATACTTGCAAAAGAAAATGCGCTGGTCAGAAAATTGCCCGCTGTAGAAACGCTTGGATCCATTAACTTTATCTGCAGCGACAAAACAGGAACACTAACGCAGAACAGGATGGAACTTGTTAATGAGTACCAACATCCTGGCATATCTCTTGGCGAAGAACCTTCAGCCTTGCATTTGTGTATACTCCTTAATCACAGCATAAACTTTGATGAGTTAGAAGTTCCATTTGGCGAATCCACTGAAATTGGCCTTGTAAAATATGCGCTTACAAAGGTTTCTTTCTCTCATTTTTCTGAACTCATCAGCACACACAACCGCTTAGCCGAACTGCCCTTTGACTCTGACAGAAAGTGTATGACCACCATACATAAGTATGGAGATCAATTTTTAGTAATTACCAAAGGTGCCAGCGAAAGTGTAAGTAGTTTACTTGAAGATGATACAGAGGGAATCAAATTGGTACAGCTATCAGAAACATGGGCAAGCCAGGGAATTAGGGTAATTGCCTATGCCTGCAAAATAGTGAGCATAAACCCTGCTGATCAGGAGCAACATCTAACAGAATCCAACTTAAAGTTTGTTGGATTGGCCGGTTTAATTGATCCCCCAAGAGCACATATCCATGAAGCGATTGCAGAGTGCCGTGCTGCAGGTATTACCCCGGTGATGATTACAGGCGATCATCCATCTACAGCAAGTGCAATAGCAAAGTCAATTGGTATTCTTGAAAAAAACAAAGCGGTATTAACAGGTCTGGAGCTTGATTTATTGGATGACTCTTCCTTTTTAAACATGGTTGATCAAATTGGTGTTTATGCGAGGGTATCGCCAACACAAAAACTAAGAATAATCAAGACACTTAAAAAAAGAGGGCATATAACAGCCATGACCGGAGACGGAGTAAATGATGCCCCTTCTTTAAAAGTTGCCAATATTGGAATTGCCATGGGCATAACCGGAACCGATGTAAGCAAAGAGGCTGCCCATCTGATACTGCTTGATGATAACTTTGCCACCATTGTTAAGGCGATAAAACAAGGAAGAAGGATTTATGATAATATCCGAAAATTTATAAAGTATATCATGACCTGCAACAGTGCCGAAATATGGACCATGCTTTTGGCTCCATTACTTGGTATGCCTTTCCCTTTATTGCCCATTCATATCCTTTGGATTAATCTGGTTACAGATGGTTTACCTGCATTGGCGCTGGCTGATGAAAAAGCAGAAATCAATATCATGAAACGCTTACCCAGACCGGCCGGTGAAAGTATTTTTGCCGATGGGGTTGGTTTCCATATTATATGGGTTGGAATCCTTATGGCGGGTGTTACCCTATCAACCCAGGCGTGGGCAATTCATCATCAGGTTGAAAATTGGCAAACAATGGTGTTTACCGTATTGTCGTTATCTCAGTTGGGACATGTGCTGGCAATAAGAAGTGACAGTACTTTCCTCTTCAGTCAAAACGTATTTTCTAATATCCGGTTATTTTACAGCGTTATTTTCACTTTCATCCTTCAACTAAGTATAATTTATGTTCCCGCTTTTAATACCCTTTTTAAAACACAGCCTTTAAGTATGGCTGAGCTGGGTATTTGCCTGGCATTATCAATGGTGGTGTTTCATGCTGTTGAACTGGAAAAATGGATAAAAAAAACCTTTATAAAACCCGCTTATTAATCTCATGATATACTTTTTATCAGATGATTTGCGTTTCATTTACACTAATCCCCCAATATATGAAACGCTTAATTGCCTACGCAGTGCTATTGTGCATTGCCCTGCCTGCTATTGCCCAATACAATAGCAAAAACCTGAAAGCTGATTATGTAAAAGCAAACTCCCTTACCTACAAAAAACTGAAGATATATCCGATAATGGCCAATGAGCAGTTTTTTGCAGCGCACAAACATATTGGTAAATACACCATGCTGGAAGAGGCAATTAAACAGAAAAAAATAACCATTAAAGAAGTGGATGCAAGCGGAGAAGTAAACAAACTTATTGTAACCAACAATTCCAAAGACACCATTTACCTGATGGCGGGAGAAGTCGTAAAAGGAGGTAAACAGGATCGCGTATTGGGTGAAGATATTGTGTTGGCTCCGCGTAAGAAAAAGGTTATCGAATCCTTTTGTGTAGAACAGGGCCGTTGGTCGCCACGTGAAATACATGGCAGAAGCGGAAGTGGCAGTGGAAATGGTTCTTCCTACGCATTTTCAACAAATGCCAAAGCCGGCAGTTTAAAAATTCGCGAAGCAGCCATGGTAAAAAAAGACCAGCAGCAGGTGTGGAATGAAGTAGCCGATAAAACTTCTAAAAATGAGGCGGCAACATCAACGGGCACTTATACCGCATTGGAAGATTCCAAAAAATTTACTGCAGAGCGTGATGGATATATTCGGTTTTTCGAAAGTCATATTGGTAACTCACCCAATATCATAGGCATTGTGGTGGTAAGCGGAGATCAGGTGATTGGTTGCGATTTATTTGCCACCAACTATATTTTTACAAAACAATTAAATAACCTGTTGCACTCTTATGTAACGGAAGCTGTTACCAACGGCAAGGAGGTAAAAATTACTGATGCAGCAGTAACTGCCTACTTAAAAGATTTTCTGGATGATGAAAGCAAGCAGGAAATGAAACTGAAAGGCAAAGGATCTACATATAAACACAAAGGAGCCAAATTGCGGGTGAGCAAGTTTATGTAAGTTATGCCTTACCTGTGTTTCCTTTTTTACCAGGTTTAAACCGCACCGTATCCTTTATCAATTCCTTATCCTGAGCATGAAATACCCGGATTTCGGTAACGATTTCCGGGTTATCCGATAAATGGCTTGCAACAACTGCATAACCCATATCTTCTAAAAAATCCGATAACTCATCTTGCTTCAGGAACCCCTGCTGAACTGTTTTCAGGAATGCAAAATATTTTCATGTTATTTTTATCTCCCCGCATATCTTTGGAAAAAATTAGGGCATGGAACTTTTTCCGATAGAACAAATCCTTCAACGCTATCAGTTGCGTGTTGATTACACCAAATTATATCCCGGTGATGAAACGCATGCAATACCGGTTTCCAAAGAATTTGTAAATACCCTGCTAGGTATTTTCGAAGATGAACAAACGTTTTCAGCCAAAGCTTTCAATCGTTTCTCTTTACATACCATGGTTGATTACCTCCACAGAACCCATGATTTTTATCTTTCTAAAAAACTGTGCGAAATAGACCAAAGCATTTCCATTCTTTTACAAAACTATTCTCATCGCCACCCTTTGCTCGTAATTCTCCGCGATTTTTTTACAGAATACAAGGCCAGCCTTACCGCACATATTATGGCCGAGGAAAAACACCTTCTTCCTTATATTAAAAGCCTGATGTGTGCTGAAGCAGATCAGGCGGGTTTCTCCCAATACCTGCTTAAGCAAAAAAGTTATTCCATACAACAGTTCATCAACAGCCATCACGATACAGAAGAAGACCTGTCGAATATCCGTGCCACCATTCTCAGCTATGAGCCACCAACAACCAACCAAACACCTTACCGTATCCTGTTGTTGCAACTGGAGGCATTTGAGAAAGACCTTTGTGTGCATGCATTGATAGAAGATGAGGTACTTATACCCCGTGCTTTGGTTCTGGAAAACTTACTGAAGGATTCGATTAAAAAAACGGCACCATTGAATTGACTGCTAAACCACATTTAAGCACCACGGCCTATTCAGGAACCCCACTTGCAAAAAAACTGGGCATCAAGTCGGGTTATATCATTCGCATTATTAACGAACCTTCGCATTATTTTACCCTGTTTGCCGATTGGCCTGCCGATGTAATTCCCTCAGAAACCAGAAAGGAACCCAAAAACCTGATCCATTTGTTTGCAACAGAACTGCACACCATCAATAAAGAGATTCCTCTTCTCAAAAAAGAAATCACCCAAAACGGAATCATCTGGATTTCCTGGCCCAAAAAAGCATCCAAAGTAATTACCGATATTACAGAGGATCTTATCCGCGGGATTGCACTTGCCAACGGACTGGTGGATGTAAAGGTTTGTGCCGTAGATGAAATATGGTCGGGATTAAAACTGGTGATTCCGGTAAAAGACAGAAAATAATCAACCCTATACTACCATATCACATGAACAGCGATATTAAGGCATACCACCACAAACAAACCAAAGTCGACAAAGAAATTTGCGATACCCTGTATGAGCAAATCTGCCTTTATTTACCTGATGCAGAACATAAAATCTGGCACGCCCATCCGGTGTGGTTTTTAGATGGGAACCCTATTGTAGGTTATAGTAAATTAAAAACCTGCATCAGGCTTTTATTCTGGAGCGGACAAACTTTTGATGAACCCATTTTACAAAAGGAGGGAAGTTTTAAAGCTGCCGAAATACGTTATACATCAGCCACTGAAATTAATAAGGCCGATTTGAAAAAGATCCTTAAAAAATCACGTGATATACAGTGGGACTACAAAAATATTGTAAAAAGAAGAGGTGTATTGGAGCGGCTCAAATAAATAAGTAACCGATTTAACAAACCTGTTATGGCAGAGAAAAAATCAAAACTGGTAGAGATAAAAACCAAACCCACCGCACTAAGTGTGGAGGAATTTATTAATCAACTTGCCGATGAACAAAAACGAACAGATAGTTTTACGGTACTGGAGATGATGAAAAAAGCAAGTGGAGAAGAGCCTGTATTGTGGGGCAATTCCATTATCGGTTTTGGGAATAAACGATACAAAAGCCCCAATACCGGTAGAGAAGTTGACTGGTTTCTCATTGGTTTTTCTCCACGTAAAGCCAACCTCTCCCTGTATATAAGCATTGGCTTGAAAGAACAAACTGAGGCACTAAAAAAACTGGGCAAACACAAAACCGGTGCAGGTTGTTTGTATATCAACAAACTTGCTGATGTGGATCTGAAAGTGCTGAAAGGAATGATAGAGGTGTCGTTGAAGAAAAAGGAATAAGTGAATACTGGTTTATTAAAATAGAAGAAATACTAAAAAAGTATCAAAACACAGAAGGCGATTACCTGTTTATCTCCGTGGAAAAATAACCCTCTCTGCATGCTGCCTTTATTGCTTGTGTAGCATCCGTATATCCGTTTCCTGGTTCTGAATAGCAATATATGCTGTAAAAATTAATCAAATAAGATAGTTTTGTGTTACCCGGGCAGAAGGCACAACTGTATGTGCATAGTGCGGGATCCAAATAAAAACAAACGCATGCCATACAAAAATTTGTATCCCGTGTTTCTGTTCCTTTTCTTCTGCCTGATATTGGCAGGCTGCAAACCTGTATCAGATCTTACTCATCCGCAGCAGAAAAAAGTTGAACCGCAACAGGTATTTGTTATCAAACAGGTAAATGTGATACCCATGACTCCAGCAGGAGGCGTAATTGAAAATGCCACCGTCATTATCGAAAATGGAAAAATAATATCCCTTAACGGGCCTGTACCTGATCATGCTGAAGTAATTAACGGGCAAGGAAAATGGCTTATTCCCGGACTTATTGATATGCATGTTCATATACCAACTGATGGGCATTTTAATACTACATACCCTACAAGGGCGGCAACAGTTTTCACCAGCACACAAGATATCATGACACCGTTTGTTGCTAATGGGGTAACAACCGTTTTTGAACTTATTGCCAGAGCAGGCCATTTTGGTCAAAGAAATGAAATAACAAGAGGTGATGTAATCGGGCCCCGAATGGCTCTGGCAGCAATGATTGACGGAGGAGAGGAATCCGGGAGAATAGCAAATACACCTGCCGATGGTCGTCAGGCGGTGCGTATGGCAAAAGCAGAAGGATACGAATTTATTAAGGTGTATTCACATCTTGATAAAGAGACATACAAAGCAATAGTTGATGAAGCCCATAAACAAGGACTTAAAGTAGCAGGACATATTCCAACCATTTTTCGCGGATCGCTGAAAGAGGCATTTATACCACATTTTGGTTTGGTTGCGCATGCAGAAGAGTTTTCCAAACAGACAGAAGACTATAGTGAAACCGATGCACAACTGTTTGCTCAAATGGCTAAAGAGAATGGAACCTGGCTCATACCTACGCTGATTGTTATTGAATCGATTGCTGATCAGGCCCGTTCTCTTGATAGCATTCGTCAACTCTCAAGTCTTCCATATGTGCACCCGCTGTTGCAAAGCAAGTGGCTGGTGGCAAACAAAAACAATCAGGGCACCAGTCCGCAACGGATTGCACGGCTGGAAAAAATGATTGATTTTAATACCCGTTTGGTAAAAGCATTCAGGCAAGCAGGAGTTCCTATTGTTGCAGGAACAGATGCGGGATCCTCGGGTGTAGTGTGGGGTTTTTCGTTACATGATGAACTAGAGCTATTGGTAAAAGCCGGATTAACACCTCAGGAAGCATTGGCTTCATCTACCCGGTTACCAGCTCTGTGGCTTGGTATTGATCATATTGTTGGAACCATTGAAGCCGGAAAATATGCCGACCTCATTTTGCTAAACAACAATCCGCTGACTGATATAAAAAACACACGCCAGATTAATGGTGTATTTGTAAATGGCGTATGGCTTAGCAAATCAAAAATTACCAACATGCTTTCTGATCTTTCAAAAAGAAATAACGCTGCAAAGCAAAAATACGAATGGAATAAAAGAAGTGAATATTAAATATGTATTTGCAATACGGATTTCGAACCAACCATTAACTTAGCTTACATTAAATAACCCTCTTCCTTTAGCATTATCAATAAACTTATACAACTGTTTTACCGCACCTGTCCAAAGCAATACTCCTGCCCCCCTCAATCTCTCTTAAATATTTTATTACCAAGCAGCACCTGGAGGATTTCTTCCTTACGATCTCTGCTGATAGGGATTTTATTTCCTGAGGCAAGCACCAGCTCATTTCCGTCTATGGCTTTTACAGCCGATCTGGCAACCAAAAAAGATTTATGAGGTTTAATAAAATCCTGATCAATCAGTTTTTCTTCTGCCGCTTTAAGGGTAACATAGGCAATATGTTTACCTTTTGCAGTATAAATGGTAATATAGTTTTGTAACCCTTCTATATAATCTATTTCCGATACATAAATTTTATCATAACGTGAACCCGACTTTATAAAAAAGAAATCGTTTTCTTTTACCGTATCCTTTTTTCTGCCTGCAGCCTCTAAAAACTTAGCATTTACACGGGTAATAGCCTGTGTAAATCTCTCAAAAGAAAGCGGCTTCAATAAATAATCTGTTACCTCAAATTCATATCCGGCAATAGCAAAGGCCGGATTAGCTGATACGATAATGCAGTATGGTTTTTTTTGCAACGATTTGAGCAAATCAAGGCCATTTAAATCCGGCATTTGTATATCCAGAATTAATAAATCAATATCATCCTGCTGCATTTTTTTCAGCGCATCAAGCGGATGTTGAAAAGCCCCTGCCACGGTGATAAAAGGAATTTTAGAAGCATAGCTAACCAATCCCTCTAATGCCAGAGGCTCATCATCAACAATTACACATCGGATATTTCTTACCTCATCCATTTGTACCTGCCTTTAATTCCAGATTTACAGCAAACACACCATCGCCTGAATGAACAGACAATACATGTTTGCCCGGGTATTCCAGCATAAGCCTCTTTTTCAGGTTATCCAATCCAATACCAAATCCGTTGGGTGTGCTTTTCTCTTTAATTTTATACGCATTCTCAATACCAAAGATCAATGTATCGTTTATAAAATTAATCTTAATATTTATAAAATACTTCTTGTGCTCATTCTCGCTTACATATTTAAACGCATTTTCTACCAGCGGAATAAGCAAAAGAGGAGCAACATATACATCATTCAATTCATCAGAGATATTCCTCTCCATGTTCAATTCCAGGGTATCACTCTTGCGCAGTAATTCAAGCTTAATATAATCCTGAATATATGCCAACTCCTGATTAAGCAGAATTTTATGCTTTTGCACATCATACAAAGTAAACCGGAGCAACTCGGAAAATTGAAGAACCGAATTTGCCGCCAGATCAGCATCCTTATGTATTAAGTGATAAATGTTGTTTAAGGTATTAAATAAGAAATGTGGATTTATTTGTCCTTTCAGATAAGTAAGTTCTGCTTCATATTTTTCAATCTCCAGATTTTTACGGATGTCTTCGTTTTTTATCCGTTGTCTTATTAATTTAATCATGGATGTGAAAAAAACCGTGGTTACTACACTTCCAAAACTTGCCGGATAAATAATCTGTGGTTGCATCATATTGTTTAGCGCCTCGGCATTGTCTTTTAACAAAACATAAAAAGCCAGAATAATAAGTCCGGAAAACACACTGATATTAAGCACCTGCAGCAACGTAAACATGGCATATTTTTTCTTGTCGAGAAAAAAGGGGATTAAAGAATACATGGACGTATACGTAGCTCCGACACTGGCTACCAGGTACACCGCATTGATAAAAATAATTGACTCCAGCGATACATTGCCGGTGTCGGAAATTACAATCCAGAAGGCAGCATACATAAACCAAAAAACAATATGATGCACCTTATACTTTTCTATATTTTTCCAGTAACTGATCATTGTTTTGATGCTGCAAATATACATCAATAAAGGCGATAAGTGTTTTCAACAGGTGCATTTGGTCAAGTAACAATTACAGGTGGTGTAAAAACAAAAAACATCATTTCCTGTTGGCGCAACTTTGTATAATCAAATTTAAAACAATGAACAAATATCAACTCGCCTTTTGTGCTTCGGGTATTATCCTTACCGCCACATTCTGCGTTCACCTGCAGTTATATATTGCTGCAAACAACCCAACTTTCATATTAGTATCAGCAGTTTTATATGCGCTACTGATGTTTGCCTCCGGCTTTGTTTTTGGCTACAAAGATCATTCAGCAAAGGAGGCACAACTCGGATACAGGTACCACCTCCTTACCTTTTGGGTGGTTAACTCCACCTTCTTTGTTACAACAGTACTATCAGAAAATGTAAGCCATCATTTTTTCTCCGGAATGCTCTTTCAATTCATTGCCTGGGGGCTTGGCCTGTTGGTGCATTATCTCACATTAAAATCAACATTAAAAAACTCCATTTAATTACTTATGAATGCAAATACTTTTCTAAAGCTGCGGCTTTCCGCTTTCGCCTTATTGTTTTATTCGGGTATATCAGCACAAATTACATTAACCCAGGCCGACTTCCCCGTTGCAGGCGACCACTTTTTTCAGGTTTCTGCCAATGTTAAAAACGGAATTCTGCCGGGAGAACCCGCTCAAACCAAACAAAACTGGGATTTTGAAAACGCCTTCATTCTGCAAGACTCCACTAACCTTCAGTTTGGCAACTTACTCTCTTCTCATCCGGATACCCTGTTTAAAAATGCACAAAGCGTGGTAAGGAATCCGGCAAATGGAGACAGGTATTTCAGAACAACAGCATCTGGTTTTTACCTTGATGGATTATATTTTAAAGACGGGCAAAACAGTCTTCATATAAAATATGACGCCTCAGAAGTAATCATGCCATCCAATTTCACCATGAACGATAGCACGGAATATATTTCAGGATTTGAAATGCTTTACAAAGGACCTCGTGATAATTACAAAATTGTAATCAGAACAGAAAACAAGCTGGCATGTGATGGGTACGGATCATTAAAAACTCCTGCAGCTTATTACGAAAACACCATCAGACTGAAAAGAACGGTTAACCAAAACACCAAGGTGTATGTTTTTTACAATAATCAGTACAACCTGGTGCAGGATAATGACAGCAGTTATATGGAATACAACTGGTTCAGAAAAGGGAAAAACGCCTGGGTAATGAAGATGAATATCAATGAATCCAAAACCCAGCTCACAGCACAGTACTTATCAGAAACCAACACCACCACCATGCTGCAGCAGATAGACAATAACCAATCATTTAGTGCATACCCTAACCCAACCAACGGATTACTTTCTATTGATAAGGTACCTGATAACAGCCATGTGTATATCCTGAACCTGCAGGGTTTATTGGTTCACCAAACCAGCATGCACAATGGATTTATTGATATCAGTATGCTTCCAAAAGGTTTATACTTTATCCGCATCAACCAATCTTATCATAAAATAACACTTCAATAAACATTATATGAAAACCGCCATCATTATCCTATTTACCTTCACTATCCATGCCGCTGCTACTGCTCAGGATACTCCTTCAACTAAAACAAGTTTAGGGTTTCAGCTCAATCAATATCAAAAAGACTTTGGTATAGGACTGAATGTAACCTCGCCCTATTTTGTGAAAGAAATGCTGGCAGTGCGGGGCAGGGTAAATATGATGTTTTACGAGCATATAAAAGGTACGGAAATCACCTGGACCCCATATACCAATATTACTTTAGGGCTTATAGGTTTATCGGGAAATATACGCAACCACTTAAAGATGTATGGCGAAGGCGGATTGCTGGTAATGTTTCCATCGGGTGAGTTTTCCGGAAATTCAGCAGAGTTTGGAGGTTATGGTTTTTTTGGGTTTGAGTTTTATATAGACAATACCAACAGCTACTTTATTGAACTCGGAAGTTCAGGTACCGGTGCTGTGGCCGATAAACTTCCATTTAAACCAATCTATTCCAATGGATTCATTACTTCGGTTGGTTATAAACACTATTTTAATTAATGTACTGCCCCAAAGTTCCCGCAAACAATGAGGCTTGCTAATACCAAACGCCAAACAAACCTTAAAATCCCAAATGGAATTAATTCCCAACCAAACCCCTGCAGAAGCTTGTCAATAAGGAACAGCCATCAACCGACCTAAGGCTGGTAAAAAAACAACTAAAAAGAAAAAGCCGCTATATGCGGCTTTTAGTAGTCTCGACAGGAATCGAACCTGTATCAAATGTTTAGGAAACATCTATTCTATCCATTGAACTACGAGACCAGAATATTAATAAAGAACGGGGTGGAATCGAACCTGTTTCAAATGTTTAGTCCGGCAACTGCCGGATATGCTATCCATTGAACTACGAGACCAGAATATTAATAAAGAACGGGGTGGAATCGAACCTGTTTCAAATGTTTAGTCCGGCAACTGCCGGATATGCTATCCATTGAACTACGAGACCAATTAAACCGCTGCAAATATCTTTAATCTCCGTTACAAATCAAGTGCGGATAAAATAATTCGCCAATACCCTATTTCACCACGCTGCCCGGCTCAATATCCTGCTCAGGACCCACGCTGTATAGTTTGCCAAAATCATTGCCCGCCATCAGCAGCATGCCCTGGCTTTCTATGCCGCGTATTTTTCTGGGTGCCAGGTTGGCCACTACGGTTACCAGTTTGCCTACCAGTTCCTCCGGTTTATAATACTCGGCAATACCAGAAAGAATGGTGCGTTTTTCAAAGCCCAAATCCACGGTAAGTTTCAGCAGTTTATCGGCCTTGGGAACTTTTTCAGCCTCCAGCACCTTACCTACACGCAAATCAATTTTATCAAAATCGTCATATGTAATATCGGCTTTTACAGCATTTAATTTAGCTGGTTCGGCTGTGGTTTTGTTTTCGTTGTCCTTTTTAATTTGCTCCAAACGGTCTATTTGTTTTTGTATTTCTTCATCCTCAACCGGTTTAAATAAAATGGCGGCCTCGCTTAACTGATGGCCTTCGCCCACAAACTCCAGGCTTTCAAAAAAGTGTGGATCCCAACATTTTTTATCATAGGTAAGGTTAAGCAACTCCTCAATACCGGCCGAAGTTTTTGGCAAAAACGCTTTGCTTACTATGCTTAATGCAGCTGCTACCTGCAACCCAAAATGCAATACGCTGGCTGTTTTTTCCTTATCGGTTTTTATCATATGCCATGGCTCCAGTTCGGCCAGGTATTTATTTCCCATACGGGCAATATTCATTACCTCTGCCTGCGCCTCCCTGAAACGGAAATGCCTGATGGCTTCATCTATTATATGAAAAGAGTATTTAATGTCTTTGCGGTATTGTTTATCCAGCTCGTTGTGGTTGCTGTTGTATGCAGGCACCTTTCCATCAAAAAATTTCCAGGTTAATACCATTACGCGGTTTACAAAATTACCCAGGATAGAAACCAACTCACTGTTAACCCTTTGCTGGTAATCTTTCCAGCTAAAATCACTGTCTTTTGTTTCGGGGGCAATGGAGGTAAGTACATAACGCAACTCATCTTCCCTGCCCGGAAAATCCTGTAAATACTCATGCAGCCACACGGCCCAGTTGCGCGAGGTGGAAATTTTATCGCCCTCCAGGTTCAGAAACTCATTGGCCGGCACATTATCAGGCAATACAAACTCGCCCTGTGCATGCAATATGGCAGGGAAAATTAAACAATGGAAAACAATATTATCCTTACCTATAAAATGAAGCAGGCGTGTGCCGCTGTTTTTATCCCAGTAGTCGTGCCAGTTTTTTCCGTTGGCTTCGCACCAGGCTTTGGTGGCAGAAACATATCCGATAGGTGCATCAAACCAAACGTACAACACCTTGCCCTCTGCCCCTTTTACCGGAACCGGAATTCCCCAATCCAGATCGCGAGTAATGGCACGTGGTTGTAAGCCCGCATCAAGCCAGCTTTTGCATTGCCCGTATACATTAATTTTCCAGTCGTCTTTGTGTTGCTCTACGTACCCGTTTAAAAACTCTTGCTGCAACTTATCCAATGGCAGGTACCAATGTTTGGTGGTTTTTAATACAGGCGTATTACCGCTAATGGCCGATTTGGGATTAATCAGGTCTTTAGGACTCAGGCTGGTTCCGCACTTTTCACATTGATCTCCGTAAGCATTCGGATTTCCGCAGCGCGGACAGGTTCCGGTAATATAACGGTCGGCCAGAAATTGTTTTTGTTCTTCATCGTAATACTGCTCCTCTTCCTTCTCTATAAAGC
Source organism: Bacteroidota bacterium (assembly GCA_051715425.1). Classification (GTDB taxonomy): domain Bacteria; phylum Bacteroidota; class Bacteroidia; order UKL13-3; family UKL13-3; genus JAJTFA01. Next base: position 28,907 of record JBPXJS010000023.1, read on the forward strand.
CACCCTTATCGTACATTACTTTAAAAAACTCCGAAGCGGTTTCATAGTGCAGTTTTTCCGAAGTGCGGTGATAGGTATCGAAAGAAATTCCAAACTGTTCAAAACTGTTTTTCATCAGGTGGTGGTATTTATCTACCAACTGCTGCGGGGTAATTCCTTCTTTTTTGGCTTTAAGGGTAATGGCTACCCCATGTTCATCACTTCCGCAAACAAATAATACCTCTTTACCGGAATTGCGCAGGTAGCGGGCATAAATATCGGCTGGTAAATAACAACCTGCCAGGTGGCCTATATGCACAGGCCCGTTGGCATACGGAAGAGCTGCTGTAACTAATGTTCTTTTGGGTTCTGTAGTACTCATAAAGGGTGCAAATTACACCAAAATGCCCTAATCCGAAAATTACATCAGGCTCCGTTCATACGCACCGGCATTATTTCTGGTGAAGGTTTATACCATTCATCATTTTTTTAGGCCACCTCTTGTTTTTTGAAAAAGAACAGTTATATCTTTGTGATATCATTTTAATATCAAGTATAATGAAAACTCAAAACTTAATTAAAGCACAATCCGGTTACATGCATTTGTTTTTTGTACTGGCCATGTTTGCTGCCGCTATTGTTTGTTTCCTTTTTAAACAGCCTATCCCGGGGGCCGTGCTGATGGTGATGCTGATGTTTATGTTGCCCGGCTTTTTTATTATTAATCCTAACGAATCGCTGGTAATGATTTTATTTGGTGAGTACAAGGGCACTGTTTCTGATAACGGATTTTTTTGGGCCAACCCTTTTTATACCAAAAAGAAAATTTCGCTGCGTGCCCGCAACCTGGATAGCCAGCCCATTAAAGTAAATGATAAACTGGGCAATCCTATTATGATTGGTATTGTGCTGGTGTGGAAAGTGGCCGATACGTTTAAGGCTGCATTTGAAGTAAACGATTATGAAAGTTTCGTTAAAATTCAGAGCGAGTCGGCCATCAGAAAACTGGCCGGCACTTACCCCTATGATAATTTTAATGATGGGGATAAGGAAGAAATTTCTTTACGCTCAGGAGCTAATGAAGTGCACGAAGAGTTGATTAAAGAATTATCGGAGCGCCTGGAAATTGCCGGTATAGAAGTAATTGAAGCACGTATAAGCAACCTTTCCTATTCCTCTGAAATAGCAGGTGCCATGCTGCAAAGGCAACAAGCCACAGCCGTGGTAGCTGCGCGTACCAAAATTGTAGAGGGTGCGGTGGGTATGGTGGAAATGGCATTGCATCAGCTTTCGCAAAAACAGATAATAGAGCTTGATGACGATAAAAAAGCGGCCATGGTAAGCAACCTGATGGTGGTACTTTGCAGCGACAGATCGGCAAGCCCGGTAATTAATACAGGTACCTTACATCAATAATAGAAAACCAAATGGAACCTTTTAAAGAAACGCAAAACTTTTTGAAACACTGGTGGATCATTCTGGTCCCCGTGTTTCTTATCATGGCCGCAACCGCCACAACAGGCTTAATGGCCAATCCGGATGCTACACTCCTCAGCCTCTTAATAACGCCTGCTGTGTTATTGCTGATGTTTCTTTTGTTTGCTATGCTTACCCTTCGTACCCGTATCGATCAGGAAGGAATCCGCTGGGCTTATACTCCTTTTATTACTGAGAAACTGATTCCATGGAGCGAAGTGGAACAGGCCGGTGTTACAAAATATAACCCACTGATGGAATACAAAGGCTGGGGCATACGCAAAGGGTGGAGAAAAAAACAGGCGGTAAATGTTTGGGGCAATATGGGTTTATTGCTGAAGTTTAAAAACGGCAAATCGCTGATGATTGGAACAAACAATGCCATCGCTATGGAATCATGCCTGAGTTACCTGAAGAAAAAATATCATATTGAAGCACTGAATGCCTTGCCATGAGCGAAAAGAGCGAAAAAAAAGCATTTGTACTGCGGATTAATAAAGAGATGATGGATGCCATTGAAAAATGGGCAGCGGATGAATTTCGCTCGGCCAACGGGCAAATTGAATGGATTTTGAACCAGGCATTAAAGGATGCCGGAAGAGCCAAAAAGGAAAAGAAGAAGGAATAAAATTACACCTATTGCGGTATTTCACGGGTGCTTATTTGTGTGTTGGTTTGTATGCAGATAAACAACTGCATCATGAACCGCTTCAGATATGTTATTTGTGTTATACTATTCTTTCTTATGGTCATAAGATCAGGATATACCTACACCAAAAGTATCGCTCCGGTTTTACATATCGATTGGGGAACACAAATTTATGGCATATCTGCCGATAGCGTGGTTATCGCGCATGGCATTGTAAAACCAATTGTAATGGATGCCAACCAGGGAACTGAGTAGTGTTGAAATTTATTTGGCTGCGCCCATGCCTGCCAGGTAACCGGTAGTCCAGGCTGCCTGAAAATTAAAGCCTCCGGTAATTCCATCTATATCCAGAATTTCTCCGGCAAAATAAATGTCTTTGCAGCGTTTGCTTTGCATGGTTTTAAAGTCCACATCATCTAAACCAATACCACCGCAGGTTACAAACTCTTCTTTAAAAGTGGTTTTACCTTTTACATGGTAGGTATCGTATAGCAAATTATTAACCAGTCGGTTTACGTCTTCTTTAGAAATATCGCCCCATTTCATTTTATCATTGATACCGGTTTTTTCAAACAGGTAATGCAATAAACGTTTAGGTAAAATAAAAGGGAACAACACATTCATTTGTTTGGATGGATTTGCCGCTTTCAGGTTCATTAATTCCAGGCGGGCTACATCTTCCTTTTTCTCATTCAGCCAGCTTACCTGCACATTAAACTCATAATCCTTTTCGGCCAGATGGCGCGCACCGTATGATGATAACTTGAGCACAGCCGGTCCGCTAAGGCCCCAATGGGTAATTAATACCGGACCACTAAACTCAAATTTCGATTCTACTATTTTTACCTTGGCGGGATTTACTGAAATACCTTGTAACTCGGCCAACTCTTCGTTTTGAATATTAAAGGTAAACAGAGATGGAACGGGCTCAATAATTTCATGGCCCAGCTCTTTTATCCAATACATGCCCTCCGGTTTAGGGCTGCCACCGCACGCAATAATCAGCTTATCGCACTCCATTTTTTCTCCGGTTGAAAGTTTCAGGTCAAAACCTCCGTGAAACCGGGGTGTAACCTGTTTTACTTCTACCTGTTCCTTAATATCAATCTTAAGCTTTTTGGCTTCTTTTAATAAACAGTTTACGATGGTTTCAGATTTATCGGTAGTGGGGAACATGCGTCCGTCTTCTTCCGTTTTCAGCTTCACCCCTCTTTCTTCAAACCATTTGATGGTATCGGTGGTCATAAACCGGCTGAAAGCGCTTTTTAATTGTTTCTCACCTCGTGGGTACGATTGCGAAAGTTGTTTGATATCGAAACAAGCGTGCGTTACATTGCACCTGCCTCCACCCGAAACACTTACCTTACTAAGAAGCTTATTGGTTTTTTCCAACAGGGTAACTTCCGTATCTTTATTTGCCTGCGCACAGGTTATGGCAGCAAAAAAGCCTGCTGCACCCCCGCCAACTACTACTACCTTTCTTTTCAAATCAACAAAATTTTAGGTTATAGGGATTCTAAAAAATTCGTGCGAAAATACGGCTTTATTTTGAATATGCCCTAATCGTTAAGCAATAGCCTGAAATAGAACAGCGGATTCCGTAGTTTGGCCCTCAGGTCGAGATCCTCAAACATACAACTGATGGTTTCCCTTAAAGCTTTATTTTTATTGGCTTTGTTAACTACAAAATTAAACAGCCAGGGGTATTTGCACAGGCGCTGCAGGGTATGGCTTAGTTTAAGCTCATCCCATTGGCGATCGTAAAAAGCGGTATCGTATCTGTTCAGAAAAGCAGCATCATAGCGGTCGGCTTCCACTGCTTCTTTAATAAACGAGGCAGCCATCATTCCACTGTAAAGGGCGTTTCCAATTCCTTCCCCGGTAAACGGATCAATAAGAGAACCGGCATCGCCTACCAGCAAAAACCCATCACCGGAAAGTTTTCTTTTTTTAGATCCCAGCGGAAGCCCCCAGCCCTGCACCTTACCTTCTAATGTGGCATTTTTAAACCTGTCCTTAATATTTGGGTTTTGGGCAATGGCCCTTAGCATATCTTCTTTCAGGTTTACCCGTTTTTTGCTCACCGTAGAGCTTAACATACCCGCGCCTACATTGGCCTCTCCATTTGGCAAAGGAAATATCCAGAAATAACCGGGAAGCAACTCTTCCAGGAAATGCAGTTCAATAAAATTTTGAGGGTGCATTCCCTCCACCCCTTTATAATATGCCCTTATACCGGCACAATAATGATCGTTTTCCTTTTTTATTCCGGCCAGTTTTTTGGCTACTAAAGAACGGTCGCCCTCCGCACCAATTAAAAGCTTTACGCCTGTTATTACCTGCTGCGTTTCTCCTTTTTTGCAGGTAACGGTGGTGCCAGATCCGGCCCTTTCTATTTCTGTAACCTCTGTTCCCTCCAGCACGGTGGCATAATTGCGATCAAGCATTTTAAATATTTCATGATCAAAATTTACCCGCTTGGAAATAAAGCCTGGTGGATGGGGCTCTTTGCTCATGTCGGACTTAAAAGGGATATTGATATGTTTTCCGTTGGGGGCCACAAACTTTACCCCCCAGCTATCAATAAACTCATCGGGTTTGGAAGCAAACTCATGCACAATGCGCGGGTTGAGCTGATTAAGCACATAAACCGATTTACCGCTTAAGGCATCGCCACAAACCTTATCACGCGGATAAACCTGTTTCTCTATAATGGTATGTGGTATTCCCTGCTTTGACAGAAATAAGGAGGTGGCACATCCGCCCGGGCCTGCTCCTATAATCACAATTTCGTTGGCTTTGCTCATGTATAAATAATGTGCAATGATAATAGGCTGGCTGCAATATATAAACCCATCATCTCAAATAACTGGATTACAACGCAAACGGTTTAAAGCAGGGTTTCATTTGATTCCTATTATTACATTTGCCTGATGGAAGATTCGGGCTTATTGCAAATGGAAATAATGGGTAACCCCGCAAAACAGTACCTGTATTGTTTGGGGATTTTGTTGCTGGGTATTTTGTTTAAACGTTTTGGTGCTACTTTTTTAAGTAAACAATCGTTCAGGATTTTTAAGCAGTTTTCTCACAACCAGTTCTCCGAAGTTTTTGTAGACCTGCTGCGCAAACCCATTGAGCAGTTACTCCTTCTGCTTATATTATACCTGGCTTTTAACCGGCTTTCTTTTCCAAACAACTGGGAACTGGTGCCCGATACACAATATGGCCTGCGCTGGTTTATTGATGCAGTTTATGGTATAGCCTTGTTTGTGGTTGTTTGTAAAATTTTGCTAAAGGCCACCGATTTTTTCTCCTATGTATTACAAAACCGGGAAGAATCTCCGGTATCCAAAGAGTTATCCAACTTTTTAAAGGAACTGATTAAAGTGGTAATTGTGGTGTTATGCGTATTTGCCGGCCTGCGTTTTGTATTTGATGTAAATATTACTGCCTTGGTGGCCTCCCTTGGTATTGGCGGATTGGCAGTAGCACTGGCCGCTCAGGATACCCTGGCCAACCTGCTTGGATCCTTTGTTATTTACCTTGATAAACCTTTTAAAGTAGGCGATTTAATTGAAGCCGATGGCATTTCAGGCAGAATAGAACATGTGGGTTTCCGAACCACAAGAATCAGAACCCTGGAAAAAAGTTTGCTTACCGTGCCCAACAAAAAACTGATTGATACCGCCCTGAACAATATTACCCTGAGCGAATCGCGAAGGGTGAGGTTTAATCTTGGACTTACCTATAACAGCAAACCCCAACAAATTACAGGTATCATCGATGATATTAAACAGGTTATATCTGAACACCCTGATACCAGTGAGGATTTTGTGGTACGTTTCTCCGATTTTGATACCAGTTCCCTCAATATCCTGGTGGTATATTTTGTTCAAAGCAACGAGTATGACACCATGATTAAAGCTAAAGAAGAGATTAACCTTCAAATTATGAATATTGTGGAACAACGTGGCTGTGAGTTTGCCTTTCCGACACAAACGGTGCATCTGGCCAAAAATAGTTAATTTCGGTTTTATGCATATCCCGGAAGGTAAAACAACATTTCAAGCCCCTTACTTTTCAGTTTTGTCCGATAAATACAGGCTTTGTTGCTTATGCCAATATGGCAATGGCTTGATTTTTGGTAAATTTGCCCTTATTAAATCAGTGAATGAATAATTACCCTAATTTTCCTGACGATGCCCGTGTTTGGGTATATGCTTCAAACCGGTTGCTAAACGCTGGTGAGCAGGAACAGATTAAAACGGCTGCATCAGATTTCATCAACAGGTGGACCTCACATGAGCGCAAAATGGAAGCTTCTTTTGATTTGGCGTATGATGCTTTTTTGGTTCTTACCCTTGATGAGTCGATAAACCAGGCAAGTGGTTGCGGTATCGATAAATCGGTAGCTTTTTTTAAAGAACTGGAAAAACAATTTGGGCTTACCTTGTTTAACCGCATGCAAATAGAGCTGCTTACTGCTGATGGTTTGATAATCACAGATAAAGCAGGTGCCAGCGTTTTGCTTGCTGAAGGAAAGATTACTGCTGAAACACCCACTTTTAATAAGCTGGTAACTTCCTTCTCTCAATATAAGAACCATTTTAAATTGCCGGTATCCCAATCCTGGTATTACCCCATAATCAGCAAACAACAAACCCTGGCCTGATAAGCCTGTTTGTCATTAAAACAATTTGTCAGTATTCTTGCTTAAAATTTAGTTTCACCTATAATTCAAATAAATGTCAGATAACAAAAAAAGCGGCTTTATGCCCGGAGACGATAAAAAGAATCAAAAACCTAAAATACCTCAGGTTCCTAAATTTAATTTCTACTGGATTTACGGAATCATCTTCGTTATCTTCATAGGTCTTCAGCTTATGCCTCAGGATGTAGCCATTAAATCGAGCTGGTTTAAGGTAGAGAGTGAAATGATTATGAGCAACGATGTAGAAAAGATTGTTGTTGTAAACAAAAAAGAAGCTGAGGTTTATATAAAACAGGAAGCCCTGAAAAACGAAAAATACAAGGACCTGAAAAACCGTGGCCTTTTTGGCGATGAAGTAGGTCCGCACTATTCTTTTGAAATTGGCGATGTAACGCAGTTTACTGCTGATTTAAACAATGCCAAAGCCGCATTTGAAAAAGCAAACCCCGGACAAACACTAAAAATTCCGGTTGAATACGTAACCCAGCAAAACTACTTTACCGATATTATTGGCTGGTTATTGCCATTTGCCCTGCTTATCGGGTTATGGATGTTTATTATGCGCAGAATGGGCGGAGGACCGGGTGGCGGGGGCCAGATTTTTAATATTGGCAAATCAAAGGCACAGCTATTCGATAAAGAATCTTCTGTAAAAATTACATTTAAAGATGTGGCCGGCCTGGATGAAGCCAAGGTAGAGGTAATGGAAATTGTAGATTTTCTTAAAAACCCTAAAAAATACACCAACCTGGGTGGTAAAATACCTAAAGGCGCATTGCTGGTAGGCCCTCCGGGAACAGGAAAAACCCTATTGGCCAAAGCCGTTGCCGGTGAAGCCGGAGTTCCGTTTTTCTCTCTTTCAGGATCAGATTTCGTGGAAATGTTTGTAGGTGTTGGTGCCTCACGTGTAAGAGATTTGTTCAGGCAAGCCAAAGAAAAAGCACCTTGTATTATTTTTATTGATGAGATTGATGCAGTTGGTCGCGCCCGCGGACGTACCCTGATGCAGGGCGGTAATGACGAGCGTGAAAATACCCTGAACCAACTCCTTACAGAAATGGATGGATTTGCAACAGATCTGGGTGTAATTATTCTTGCGGCTACCAACCGTCCTGATATTCTTGATCCGGCCCTGCTCAGACCTGGCCGTTTCGACAGACAAATTTCTATTGATAAGCCGGACCTAAAAGGCCGCGAAGAAATATTTAAAGTACACCTGAAACCGCTTAAGCTCAACAGTGATGTTGACCCTGCCCGCCTGGCCACACAAACTGCAGGTTTTGCAGGAGCAGAAATTGCCAACGTGTGCAACGAATCGGCTCTTATTGCGGCCCGTAAAGGGAAAGAAAAAATTGAAATGCAGGATTTTCAGGATGCCATTGACCGTGTAATAGGCGGATTGGAAAAGAAAAACAAAATCATCTCTCCTGAAGAAAAAGAGATTATTGCCTACCACGAATCAGGCCATGCCATTGTAGGCTGGTTCCTCGAAGGACTTGATCCGCTGGTTAAAGTTTCTATTGTTCCGCGTGGTGTGGCAGCATTGGGTTACGCACAATACCTGCCCAAAGATCAATACCTCTATACCACAGAGCAAATGAAAAACATGATGTGCATGACCCTTGGTGGACGTGTGGCGGAGGATATTACCTTTGGCAGAATTTCTACCGGTGCACAAAACGATCTGGAGCGTATTACCAAAATGGCTTATGCCATGGTTACCATTTATGGTATGAATGCTAAAGTTGGTAATGTTTCCTTTTACGATGCGCAAAATGAATACGGATTTACCAAACCATACTCTGATAAAACAGCGGAGATGATTGATATTGAAGTAAGGCAACTGATTGATGGTTGTTATGTACAAACCAAAGAATTACTCCTCTCTAAAAAAGATAAACTGGAAGAATTATCGAAGATTTTGTTGAAACGTGAAATTTTATTTCAGCACGATCTGGAAGGTATTTTGGGTAAGCGCCCTTTTGATGTAAAAACAGAAGATGCGGTGGTTGCAGATTTACCTGCTGCGGATAATGAGGATAACACCAACCATGTGTCTGCCGAAGAAGATAATAAAACTGTATAAACAAACTTCTTCTCTGAAAAAGCCGATCTATAACAGGTCGGCTTTTTTATTGTCCAATCAACCCAACTGATGATTCACCGAAAACCCTTTCTGTTCATTCATTGCAGGTTAAATACAAGAGGTGTTACCTTAAAGTTTTGTCTTAAAAGTTTTAATATTCACGGCAATTGCATAGATTAGCCTATGTGCTAAGAATTTACAACATGCAATTGGTACTTCGTTGTTTACTCCTTTTTTCTATTCTCTTTTGTGATGCTTATGCGCAAAAGCGGGGAGTAATTGTTGAACCCGGAAAGAAAAATACTGATTCAGGTAATACCTATGGCCTTATTATTGGCATTTCTGCTTATCAGAATCCTGTTATAGCCTCTCTCCGATATGCTGATATTGATGCCCGGCATTTTTATAACTACCTGCTTGAACAGGGGGCTGATAGTTCCAATATTGTTTTATTATTAAATGAGCAGGCCAAATGTGGCGATATATGGTCGCATCTTGATCAGATAAATGAAACCTTAAAATCAGGCGACCGTTTTTATTTTTACTTCAGCGGGCATGGGGATATAGAATCAAAAATGATTGTGCCGGATGCTTTTCTGCTGGCACATGATGCCCCAAAAGGATTTTATGCCAGCGGAGGAACAGTAGGTATTTCTTACCTTAAAAGTTTTTTGGCAACCTTATCGTCAAAGGGTATTCAGGTTATTTTTATAGTGGATGCATGTAAGGCCGGTACCCTTATCGGTGGACGCGAGGGAATGGATATTACAGCCAATGTATTGAAGGAAAAATGGAAACAGGAAATTAAGATACTCAGTTGTCAGGCCGGAGAGCTTTCTCTGGAAGGAAACCAATGGGGCAACGGCAGGGGATTGTTTTCTTATGAACTGATAGAGGCGCTAACGGGTAAAGCTGATTTAAACAAAGATCAATTGGTTACCGCCCGTGAGTTGCATCTTTATTTGAGTAAGGAGGTACCGGAAAAAGCTTTGCCTTCCGCACAACACCCGGTGGTAGAAGGCGACCTGGAATTTGTTTTAGGAAAAGTGGTGCAGGGTAAATCCTCATCGGTTTCAACCGCTACCATCAATTACAATAATAACCTTGCTCAAAAAGAGCCTTTGTCATTCATTCACCTCTATCAGGAGTATAACCAATACCTGGATAGCAATATACTGGTGAAGTATGATTCAACAGGAAAATTATTACCCTCCGCTCTGTTCTGCCTCCGGCATTTCCCTGATTCAAAAGATGCTGCCTCCTTGTATCAGATTATGCAAAAACAATTGAGTGCAGCCATGATTAATAATTTAACCTTATACACGCAGCATTACTTATCAAGAGCTACGCGGCAGGCCGATTTACCTGAATCTTACTACCGGAATGCAGACAAGCAAACCTTGTTGAGCCTGGAACTGATGTTGCAGGAATTTCCGGGCAGGGCTAAACTTGCCGAATTGGGAATGTTATCCAATGTGTTTTTTGCAAAAGCCGATGCGGTGATATTTAAAGATATTACCCTGGCCATGACACTTACAGATAGCGCCATAACCATTAATCCGGAAAACCCATTACCGCTTTTTTTTAAAGCCAATTACCTGGCCGGCAGCTCTCAAAAAGCAGATCCCGATGCAGAATACGCCATTAAACGACTTATGGAACTTGCCCCGCAAAGTTGGTTAGGGTATTCCAGCTATGCATATTACCGAATTTTCAGGGCACAGCCTATTTCTTTCCCGGTGTCGGCATTAAAACTAAAGGCTGCTGATAAAATGGAAATCCTGGGCTTAATAGATCTGGCACAACAAATTGATCCGATTAACCAACATATTAAGTTAGACAGAAAATACCTGAATGATCTTATTGATAACCAGACTTACCGCCTTGCTTTGATTGATACCACCACACATGATTATTTTAGCCGGTATCAAACCTTTTGGTATCATTATTATAAAAAGGAATATGCTAAAGCAGTTGTGTATGGAGAACAGGCAACCCGCCTGAACCCCGCTGATGCGCTCTGCCTGTACAATCTGGCAGCCGCCTGCAGCCAGGCCATGTTATATGATAAATCTTTGGAATACCTGGATAAAGCAGCAACACTAAACCCATCAATTGCAGCTGATTGTGTGAACGACCTGGACTTTCTTTACCTGAGAGGTAAACCCGATTTTAAAAAGTGGTATAACGAAAAATACCCCTCACCGCAAAATTAACCGGAAGCGGCAATGATGATGCCAGCTGCAATAAAAGGAGATTGTATCCAATCAGCTGATTCTATTTTTAATTGCATGAACTTTTTTTACCTTGCACCTGGTGGAACAAACAACCTCAAAAGAGAAAATATTAAAGAAGGTAAGGGCAGCACTTATTTTTAAATCGAAAAGTAAGTATGCCAATATTGATCTTGATTCCAATGTATATACCCAACCTCCGGCCACGGAATCTATACTGGAAACATTTGCCAAAAGTTTTACAGAAGCGGGCGGGCAGTTTGTAATATGCGATAATAAGTTTGATTTTATTGATAAACTGATTACCCTGATTGACCGCAAAAAACTGAAAAATATGTTTTGCGGGGAAGAAGAACTGCAGGAGATGCTTATTGACAGTGGTATCAGCCACCTTCACCTTAAAGATCAATTATCCAAAACATCGGTATCACTCACCAGTTGCGAGGCGCTGATTGCCAGAACCGGCAGTGTGTTGGTTACCTCCGCAAAAAATTCCCGTATCCTTACCATATATCCAAATACCCATTTGGTAATTGCTTATTCTTCTCAGGTGGTAATGGAAATTAAAGATGGCCTGCAGGTGCTTAAAAACAGGTATGGTAAAAATATCCCCTCTATGTTATCGTTTATAACAGGACCATCGCGCACCAGTGATATTGAACGCAAACTGGTTACCGGAGCACATGGACCAAAAGAGTTGTTTGTTTTTATCATTGACGATTTGAAACATTCCTGATCAGCATTACATTCCTATTATTGAGTAATTGAGCCAACCCAAAAAAACATATTTCGCATCCGATTTTCACCTGGGGATTCCTGATGCAGCAAGCAGTGCTGAAAGAGAAAAAAGAATTATACGCTGGCTCGACAGCATTAAGCCCGATTGTGCTGAATTGTTTATTGTAGGCGATGTGTTTGATTTTTGGTTTGAGTATAAACTGGTGGTTCCAAAAGGTTTTGTGCGGCTTCAGGCAAAATTTGCCGAGTTTACAGATGCCGGCATTCCGGTGCACTTTTTTCATGGCAACCACGATTTGTGGCAATTTGGCTATTTTGAAAAAGAACTTGGTGTGCAGGTTCATGCCAAACCTATTATCAGGGAAATAAATGGCAAACGATTTTATATAGGCCATGGTGATGGCCTGGGACCTGATCAATTGCGGTTTAAAACCATTTTATGGATCTATAGAAACCGCCTGTTTCAACGTCTTTTTGCCTTTTTTCATCCGTATATTGGTATCTCAATTGCCAACTGGTTCTCTCACCAGAGCAAACTCAAAACATTTGATGGTAACTTTACCTTTTACGAAGAGAAAGAGTTTTTAATCCGTTTTTGCAGATCGCTGCTGCAAACAGAACATTTCGACTATATGGTATTTGGTCATCGCCACCTGCCTATGGTTTATCAATTAAATGAGCAAAGCCAATATATAAACCTTGGCGACTGGATAGGGTTTAACTCTTTTGCAGAGTTTAATGGCCATACGCTTGAGCTGAAAACCTTTGAAAAATAAATGATAAAAAAAGGAATAGCCGGTTGTTTCTTGTTTTTCTGCCTGTTGCCGATATTAAAGGCACAAACAGAAGAGGGAAAAGACACGGTATCTCCTGTTTCCTTTACTCTTATAAAAAGTATAGATATTGAAGCAAAGGATATTCAGACAGACCGGCTTGGAAATCTTTTTGTAGTAACCAAGAGCAATCAATTGTATAAATACAGCCCCGAGGGAAACCTTCTGGGAACACTTAATTACAAATACACCGGCAATATTTCTCATGTTGATGCTACCAATCCGCTGGAGGTTTATGTTTTTTACAAGGAACTTAACCTCATCATTTTTTTAGATAATAACCTCGCATATCGTGGCGAAATGAAGCTGGATCAGATGGGTATTGGCCAGGCATCAGCCATTGCACGCTCCTTTGACAATGGTGCGTGGGCATTTGATATGGCCGACCTGCAATTAAAAAAAACAGATAAAAACGGAGAAAACCTGCAAAGCAGTGGCAATATCAGGCAGTTTGTAAACAGCAAAACGGTTACACCAACCTACGTATATGATGATAACAGCCGGGTGTTTTTAAACGACTCTACTATTGGGGTGATGGTATTTGATGTATTTGCCCACTACCTGAAAACCATACCCGTAAAGGGCTGTACGGAGGTAAAGGTAATCGGAGACGACCTCTATTATTACCTCGATGGCAAGATTCATAAGTACAATCAGCGGTCTTTTCAAACTGCTTCCTATGCACTTCCGGAAAATAAAATAACAGATCTGAGTATAGAAAAGGGCCGCCTTTATTTGCTCCTAAGCAACAGTATTCACATTTATACTTTTTAGCCTCACTCTTCTTTCCTATTTTTGCCCCCCATGCTTGATAAATTAGAAGCCATTAAAAAACGATCCGATCAGGTTGGAGAAATGCTCACTCATCCTGATGCCATATCGGATATGAAGCGTTTTACCCAGCTGAACCGCGAGTTTAAAGATTTGCAGAAGATTGTAGATGTGTACTTTGTGTACAAAAACCTGGTGGAGAATATTGCCAATGCAAGGGAACTGCTGAATACGGAGAAAGATCAGGAAATGCGGGAGATGGCCAAAGCGGAGTTGGAAGAACTGGAACCTAAGGTTGCTCCACTGGAAGAGGATATACGGGTAATGCTTATTCCCAAAGACCCTGAAGACACCAAAAATGCGGTTGTAGAGATTCGTGCCGGAACAGGTGGCGATGAAGCCAGTTTGTTTGCGGGTGATTTGTTCCGGATGTACAGCCGGTATTGCGAAAAACGTGGCTGGAAAACTGAAGTGATAGACTTTACCGAAGGAACTGCCGGTGGATATAAAGAAATAGTACTTGAAGTTACGGGAGAAGACGCTTATGGCATTTTAAAATACGAAAGTGGCGTTCACCGCGTACAACGTGTACCTGATACAGAAACCCAGGGTCGTGTACATACTTCGGCTGCATCTGTAGTGGTATTGCCCGAAGCAGAGGATCTGGATTTTGAATTAAACCCTGCCGATATTGATATGCAAACCGCGCGGTCTGGTGGTGCGGGTGGCCAAAATGTAAATAAAGTAGAATCCAAGGTAATGCTTACCCATAAGCCCACGGGAATTGTGGTGGTGTGCCAGGTGGAACGCACCCAAAACGGAAACCGTGAGCGTGCCATGCAAATGTTGCGTACCAAATTGTATGAAATGGAAGTGCAGAAAAGACAGGATGCCGTTTCTAAAAGACGTAAAACAATGGTTTCAACAGGCGACCGCTCTGCCAAGATACGTACCTATAATTTTCCTCAATCGCGCGTTACTGATCACCGGATTAACCTTACCAAATATAACCTTTCCGAAGTGCTTGACGGAGAAATTCAGGAATTCCTTGATCAGCTTCAGATAGCGGAAAATGCCGAGAAACTCAAAGAGGGAGTTGTATCATAATCGGTTTACCTTTCCAGATAAAACCTTAAGGGTTCCCAATAATATTCGTGCCAGCCTTCAGCGATTGCCGTAGCTACCTCGGCCGGAATACCTGTTTGAAAAAAATCCAGCTTACAGCCTTCAGGAGTATCCGTAAATAGAAAAACCACCTCTGAGTAATGGCCGGCTGGCCAATGTTCTTCATTTGCCCTCCAGGTTTGAACGATTTTTTTGCCCCGCTCCAACACCATATTTTTCCCCCCGGCATAACCATCAAATACAGTAAAATCCGTGTTCTCTTTGTCTTCAATCTCTGCCGCGCTGCCGGTAAACGAGCTGTGCACCCTGGCATCCATTATACAATGGTACAGATCGATCGCTGTGGTTGGGAATATAATGGTTTGGTGAATATCTACGGTTTTCATGAGTATGCTTCCTGATTTACTATGCAATATAAAAAAAGGGCTGCCATTAATGGCAGCCCTTTCTATTTTAAACAGAATGGAGATTAATACTTAATTACTTTAATCACCTCTGTGCTGTTGTTTACGTAGATAAAGTACATTCCAGGTTTTGCTTGTGAAAGCTCGGTAATTGTTGTAGCAATTCTGGCCGATTTTTCAACAAGAACCTTTCCGGTGATATCTGTAACCTTAATCTGATTTAAGCCGTTATTGGCAAAAGTAACAGTGAAACTTTCGTTAAACGGATTAGGCTGAACAGAAACTCCTGTTCCGGAAACTCCAAATGTAACAGCTACAGATCCTGTACTGGTGCTTGCTCCATCACGGTCAACCTGCGTTAAACGGTAGTAAACTGTTTTGTTAGCAGAAGCAGCAATGATAGCTTCGTTATCAGTAAAGATATAGTTGTTGGTTATTGATGAAGATCCGGCTCCTTCTACTTTTCCAATAGCTGAGAAGTTTTTGTTATCTGATGAACGTTCAACAATGAAGTAATCATTATTAACCTCACTTGCAGTAGTCCAGCTTACGATGGCCGATGTACCTGATGCCATAGCATTAAACATGCTGAACTCAACTGGTAATGCACCGTTTGATCCGATAGCGAATGGTGAGAAGGATGTTAATCCAGAACGTGTCTGTGTATAAGGATTGGTACCTGTTGCAGATGAAGGAGATGCTGCATTCCAGATAGAACCATCGTGATGCGAAATGTATGAACTTGTTCTGTTAAATCCTGGTAATTCCTGTGAACCGTTCCACTGTAAGGTAACGGTAACATTCGATCCGCCCGGAGTAAGCTCATTGATATTCCAGGTAGCACCAACTGCATTGTTGGTTAATGCGGCACCCTGTGGTGTTGAACCTGACATGGTACCATAAACACCATTGTAAGCATTTACTGAATAATCGTCAGCTGTGCCGCTGTTGGTTAATGAAACAGGATTGTAATTGGTAGCATCTGGTCCCACAGGGAATACAACTGCTCCTGTGCGTCCACCTGTTCCTATGTTTTGAATGTTTAGTTTACCGGTACCATTTGTTACCAGATACCTGCTGCTGTTATAACCACTAATTGCACCTGTTGCACTTAAGGTCATATTGAAATTACCCATTGTAATTTTTCCTGCAGCTAAGGTTAATGTATCTGTAAACGTAACATTACCTGTTAAGGTAACACCAGCCGGGTTATTAATTTCCAGTTTGGTGAAAGTTCCGCCATTGATGGTTTGCGGTGTAGAACCACTCATGCTCACAACACCACCGGTATTAATGATGGTTCCGTTGTTTGTAAGTGAACCGTTAATAGCTAAACGTGCTGTTGATGTGTTAAGTGTTAATGTAGCACCAGCATCAATGGTTAAATTATTAACCGGTTGGTTGGTGGTAATTAAAGGCATGTTTGGCGCAGTAGAGGCAACAACAACATTTGTTGTACCTGTTGGTAATTGTCCGCAACCCCAGTTTCCTGTTGCTGTCCAGCTTGTGCTCACTGTACCTTTCCACTGACCAGGATATTCAACATACAACTGACCTGCATTAGAAACTGCAATACCACAACCGCCTGTCATTGCACAACGGTATAAATTACCATTCATAGAAGCTAAAGAAGCTATTGATAAGGTATCATCATTGGCACCGGAGATATTGGTATATCCAGCTCCCGTGCTCACCTGCCATTGGTAGTTAGCTACCCCTGTTGCACCAACAAAGAACATCACGTTGGTACCTGCACAGGTAGTAATATTGGCAACAGGTTGGGTGTTTACAGTAAGAATACTGTTTACTGTTAATGTAGCAGCATTGCTGGTAAGAACACCGCAGGCACCGGTTACCACACAACGGTATTGGAATCCGGTCATACCTATATTAACAAGGCTTCTTCCAAGTGTAGCAGAAACTGCACCGGGAATAGGCGTAAATCCTGAGCCGGAATTTTCTTCCCACTGATAAGTAATACCGCTTCCAGATGCACTAACAGAGAAACTGGCATTAGCACCAGCACACAGCGCAACATTAGAAGGATGAGAATTGATTGCCGTAGAAGGATTAACAGTTAGTATAGCAATATTTGAGTTGGCTGTTCCTGAAATACTTCCAATCGCACAACGGTATTGATATCCGTTCATACCGGCAGTGATACCTGAAACTGTTAAGGTATCATTTGTAGCCGAAGGAGATACCACATTGGTAAATCCTGAACCGGTATTAACCTGCCACTGGTAAGTAATGTTGGTTCCTGTTGCATCTACAATAAACATATTGGAATCACCTGCACATTTAGATGTGTTAACAGGTTGCGTATTAATTGTTAAGAATGTAGTGATAGGATCTGTATCATCTGTAGCGCTGTAAGATGCATTACCAACAGACATATTAGTAGTGGTAAGTATATTTTTTACTGTATCAGGAGTACTTGCTGTAGCAATATTCGCAGTCCATGAAGAACCAACTTTATGAGCTGAGCGCATATTTGTTTCGTTGCTGATATTACCAATAAGTGGTTGTTTGTAATACTGATCCAGGGTGTATAAGTATCCTCCACCTCCGTTTGATGAAATATTGAGATAAGAGTTGGCAGCTTTACCACTTGTTCCCTGAATATTGGCTGTTACACCTGAGTAGTAACGAACAGTAATATCTGTTGGAACCGGAGATGAGCCATCCCATGTAATTTTAGCAACGGTATCAAAACCGGTAACAAAACTTTGGGTGATACCCGCAACAGGAGATGCAGGTGATGCAACTGCCATAGGTGCAAGCACACCGGTATTTGGTGTTACCTCAATAGCTCCAAGATCCGGAGCCCCAAGCGTTACATTTGCAGGTCGTGTTGTATTGTTGATATCGGTTGTAACTTCAGCAAGGTGTGTTCCTCTTCCGTTAATCATCCATACATTGGTATCAGCCGGATTAGGAGTTAAGTTAGTTGCACTCATAAATGGTGCTCTTACACCAACAGAGTTTTGTTCAAACAACGGAGATGCTAATTTATGAGCAGTTAATGTACGGGCAGCACCGGCATAAATAGGTGTTGTTCCTGTTGTTGTATTGATCAGGTTATAATCCGAAGCCATTGCAGGTGAAGTTGGGGTTGCACTGATATAGTAGCAATAGGTATTTCCTCCGTTTGATTGAATAATATTATTGAATACCCTGAAATTGGTTAAGCCGGAATTGGCTACGTAAAACTGACCACCTCCCAGGTTCATGCTGTTATTATAAACATACCTGTTGGATGTAACACTGTTACCAAAATACCACCAGAATATTCCATCGCCACTGTTAATTGTATTGTTGGCAATTACAGAAGGGAGAGCTGGTGAGTTAATGGCATAGTAGTTATACCAGTATGTTGTAATACCACCTGTTGAATTTAATCTGTTGTTGGTATACACAGAACCCGAATCGTTATAGTACCAATACAGGTAATTTGTTGTATTTGCTATTGGGGTTGCGGTGTTCAGTACATTATTGGTAAATCTGGTAAACCTTGTATAATACATGTAGTAGAACGGAGAATAGAATGAATTCTCAAACTGGTTATTATCAAATGTGGTGTACTTTACACGGGTACTTGAGTTACCATACCAGTATACACCATAATAAGAGCCTTCAAAACGGTTATTGGTAAACGTTAACCCACTTCCGTCTATTCCATTTGCAAAAATGGTATATGTTCCACCGGTACCAACTGTATTGTAGATTGGCACCATAATTTTACAATTATCTACCGTATCGTAAGAAGCACTTCCCTGATACATTAAGCCATAACAAGTAACGGCTCCGTTTTGTTGTCTGATGGTAAGGTTTTTGAGGCTGTAATTGCTTCCGTTTAGCCTCACAACAAATTGATTTCCTGTACCTGAGTTGTAAGTAATTTCAGCAGAGTCGCGATTATTAGCCTGTGACTTAATGGTAACATTATTGGTAGCAGACATTCCTGTAACTGCAGGTAGAATTACTGATTCATTAAAGCTACCCGATTTCAGGTTTAGGGTAACAGGGCCTGTAATACCTCTTTGTGAAAGTGCGGTTATCGCATCATTGATGGTAGTAAAATCTGATGGAGCAGCACCTACCACATAGTTGCCATTAAGCGGAGCAGCGAACGAAGCATTTGCGGTATCATTTATGCGGTTGGCATCTGTTACTGCATTTGGTGATGAGGTGTAAACCTTCAGGGTACTTGCACCAGCACCTAATGTAATTTGTTGGGCGCCTGTAAACACCATTGTTAAAGTATCACAAGGGGCTAAACCGGCACCAGAGTAAGCCATGGTAACCGGTGTACCATTATTGTGACGGTAAACCAGGTTAAACGATGAAACAGTGTTACCACCTGCATTTCTAACAAGTATTACTACGTCCTGTGCTCCTAAAGTAACAGGAACCGCAGGCGATACAATGGAAACAACTTCCATATCATTTGAGATAGAAACTATTTCATCTGCTCCTACCATAGGAGCTGTAGATCGTGCATCTCCGTCAATATCTGTACTAACGAAACTCAGAAGATCTGCTCCTCGTGGAGAACAAGCATTTGCATTATGTAAATCTGTGCTGCTTGCAAAACTAGGAACAACATTAAATGAAGAGTCACCGCCTGCCGCTGCTGTTTTATAATTGGCAGGAGAGTAATAAGTTCCATTTCTGTATACCAATAATGTGCTTGCGGTATTGTAATATATATTGTGGTTAACACGGCCAGCAGCCGGATTGGTATTAAAATAAGCAGCCGGTGCTACTGTGGTAGCTGTACTTCCAAATATATTATTTCTGATAACTCCATTTGTTGATCCTGAATAATAGAATGCCGCATATGTATTGGTAGTAACAGGGTAGTTTGTACGAACCGTATTATGCATAATATAAGCTGTTGCATTCGTAGGTAACTGTACATTTAAACCATAATTAGGGCCATTATAAGTGGTTCCTCCGTTTAGCATATTGTTATAACACTCTAATGGGGCAGCAGTAGAACTTGCCATTGGCAAATACAGATAAGCACCATATCCGCTAAAATTGGTTATTCTGTTATTTGAAAACTTGGTTCTTAAGGTTGTATTTGAATTCTGATTAGAATAGAAATATGCACCATAATATCCATAAGCACTGTTTACACTAATGGTATTGTTGGTAAACTCTAAAGGATTGTAGTTGTATGCAACATACGCTCCCATATAGTATGCATTATTTACCACATTGTTTCTGATCTTAATATTACGGTTATAAGAAGCATTGGTAGCACCATAAACCGAAATACCATAGTAACCATTTGTAATAACGTTGCTGTCAATACTTACAGAGTCTATGCGCATCGCGGCAACACCAAAACCAGTAGCGGTACCAGTGTAAACCACATTATAACTTGTTGATGCACCGGCATTAGGCATGGAAAGGATACAGTTGGTTAAATTACATCCCGTACCATTATTATTGGTAGTAGTTCCGATTACACCAAAAACAGCACCTGCCGGTGAGGTATTAATCATGGTCATGTTGCGGAAAGAAATATATTTTAATCCACTTATCATTACCAATGGAGCGCTTGTAACGTTCTCTGTGATAATAGTAGTTGCCTTGTTAACACCCTCAAATAAGATTGGATTAGACGCATTTAAACCGGTAATGGTACCTGAAAGAACCACTCTTTCTGTATAAGTTCCCGGGTTGATTGCAAAATTAACCGGACCGGAAATTCCTGCACTGAATAGGGTATTAACTGCTGCAGTAATAGTACTGAAGTTTGCTCCTGAACCACCAATAGTATAGTTTCCTACAAGTGGTGTATAGAATCCACCAACAAGTGTATCGTTAATTGGATTGGAATCGGTGCTGGTGTTTGGCGCACTGGTATATACTACAATATTGTTGGCATTACCCAATGTAACCTGTTGCGTACCAGTAAACACTATAGAAATAGTGTCGCAAGGAGCAAGATTACCTGTCCAAGCTTGTGTAACTGCGGTACCTCCATTATGCACATAAGAAATATCTGCTGATGTTACTGCATTTGCTCCGGTATTCACCATACGTACTACCAAATCCTGCGCTCCAAGTGTCATTGGAGAGGTTGGAGAAAGTATTGCCTGAATTCCAATGTCATTATTTGCAGAAGGAAATTCATCAGCCCCAATATCAGGTGGGCTGTTTCTGGTAACGCCATTGATATCTGTTGTAATCAAAGGAAGACTGGTACCATTGTTACACCCATTAGTTAAATCAAGATTTATAGCAGTAGTAAATGCCGGGTTATTGTTTAGCGAGTTGTTATTATGACCACCAATACCTCTAAAGTTTGATGGGTTATAATTTGCTCCCAGGAAAATTAACCCTGCGGTATCAGTTTTAAAGAAGTTATTATAATTCATGGTGTCGAATATGGCAGATGAGGCACCATAAAATGCAGCACCAGTTCCGCTCGCTGTGCGGGCAAAACTGTTGTTAATTACGCTTATACCTGAGCAGGAAGATTGTACATTAAGACCTGCATAGATAATATTAGTGCTACCAGCCATATTCATGTTTACAGAGTTATTGTAAACCATCCAGCGGGTAGAAGAAGTCATATAAATTCCATATCCTGTAGCGCTCAACTGTTGGCCACCAATCATATTATTGGCAAGCAAGCCTTTGGTTCCAACAGGATTTGCCGAGTATATGTAAATACCATTTGAGCCAAAACGAGGAATTCTGTTTCCGGTAATATTGGCTGTTTCACCGATGGAAGGCATATTATAATAATAATATATACCGTATGCTCCGGTTGAAGCAGATGATCTTAAAACGATATTGTTATTATGCAATTGAGGATTACCTGCATAATACATATAAAGGCCATAGTAATAAGTGCCAATAACCTGATTATTTCTAAACTGACTGGTGGTTGAGAATGGAGCGGAAGTATTTCCGTAGAAACATATTCCAAAGTAACCATTATATATGTAGTTGGAATCCACTTCTATATTATCTGCTTTCACATTTGTATAATAAAAGTTGTTTCCGCTTATAAGCATTGGGATATAGTTGGTTGATGTTGAAATGTCTGCATCAGCTCCGACTACTTCCAGGTTACAATTTTTTACGTGGATATTATTGTTTCCACTTCCTCTGATATGAAATGCATATCCGTAATTACCGGGAATATTGCCATTGGCTCTTATGGTTAAATTTCTAACTCTTATATATTGGCAACCAATAACCGCAAACGTATGTGGCAGGTTGGCATTGGTAGAAGCATAATTAACAATTCTGTTTGTTTTATCCACTCCATCAAAAGTGATGGTGTTCGCAGCTGAAGAACCTGCAATTGGGCCGGTTAATGTTACCTGCTCATTGTAAGTGCCGGGAGCTATCTGAAAAACGACCGGCCCGCAAACTCCTGAATACTGGAGAGCAGATGTAGCAGCAGCAAAGGTAGCAAAATTATTAGGTCCTGCTGATCCGCCAATGGTGTAAGTGCCACTCATAGCGGCAATTATAGATCTTGATGTAGAGTCGTTAGAAGGTACGGTGTCAAATGATCCATTTGGCATTCCTGTCCAAACTCTTATTAAATTGTTAACACCTGCCGCAAAAGCATAATTACCTAAATTAACTCTGATATTGGAAGCACCTGCACCATTAGCGGTATCTAAAAGGCCGCTAAAGGTGTAGGGCGTTTGGATAGAACCGTTAACCGACCAGTAAACTGTAGCTGCGGTAACCTGATTTTGACCAAAGTTTGAAATAGTAGCATCAACAGGATAAGTTCCTGCGCAAGGGGTGTATGGAGTATCAATAGAAATAGCTCCTATATTATTATAGGAAGGAGGGAAAACGGCTGACCATGTTGCTGCCCAACCTGCATCATTTACTGAACCATCACTTCTGAAACGGATGAACATACTGTTTCCTGCTGCCACATATGTAAAAGGTGCAGCAACATTCCCGTTTAAACCTGGACCAAAACCCGAACTACCCCCACCTCCGGATGTTGGTGTAAGCACGGTACCGGCAATACTGTTTCCCTGGTAAATTTGCATGTAATCCCAGGCAGCCTCTGTTACATAAGAAGTAAATGTGATGCGGATGGAATCAGCTCCGGGAATAAAAATAAGAAGTGTTTGATTGGCTGAATTTGAATAAAGACCTGTAGGGCCTCCATCATCATAAAATGATCCGGTTCTTGTGCTTACGGAAGCCACCGAACCCATGTTAACCACGGCCTGCGCCTTGAGCGTTTCGCTCATCAGCACCAATGCCAGCATAATCAGAAACGCATATCTGATGGTGCTGTTGATTTTGAGTAGTTTTTGTTTCATAAATGTTAATTGTGTTATTAGTTTTTGTTGTGTTTCATAATTACTTGTTAAAAATTATTATATCGTTTTTTTCACTAACTTGGAATAGCTAAGTTAAAAATTGAAAAACATAAATCAAGTGATTTCTAAATTTTAACAAAAAAAGTTAACATATAATTGCGACATTGTAAATAAGCGGGTGTTTTAAGAAATGAGTGGGTAATTTATTAACTTAAAATATTCTTAAAGAAAATCTTCCCCTTTGAAATTTGCAATAAAGGTTGTGCATACAACATTATGGTATTTTTAAGAGTAGTTAAATAATACGTGTCTGTTAATAAAAAATTTAGAATACCGTGGGTAAGGCCGCAATACAATCTGCTCACCCGGTTTGCTCTTTCTTAAACTTTAATGCTACTGAAATAGGACAAGAGATGCCCTTGTTGGCATTTGTCTTTTAAGTTCTAATTACTGATGCCTATACAAAAAGAAAAGGCCCCCAAAACCGGGAGCCTTTTCTTTAAAAAATATTTTTATTTTAACTCAAATAGCGCGACCAGAAACGTCAACGGTTAATTAACAATATGTGTCTTTATCACTATATTACCCTTTTTGTTTCTGATATGAATAAAAAACACACCAGTTTGTGTTAACTGAATAGTCGCGCGATCAGGGTTTACCTGCACATACTCTGCGGATACGGTTCTCCCTATCATGTCTTTTATCATAACATCGGCAATATCTTTAGCATCTATAGTTAGTATGCCATGAGAGGGGTTGGGGTACACCACAACAGGAAACTGTTCCCTTACTTTATTAAGCCCAATGGAAGAACTCAGCATAAAATAAGCAGGGCTTTTTGACTCCAGCTGATAGGCGCTGTTTGCTAAACGTATTTTCGCTTTCGAACTTGTGAGGGCCGGTGGTGTTGTCCAGTTGTAATTACCTGCTGTGGCAGCAACCGCACTTGCAATAACACCATACAAGGTATCTTCAATCAACAATTCTATTCTCACTGAATCAACATTTGTTGCAGTCCACTTGATATAATCACCACTGCTACCCGGAGCAATTATCTCTCCCCCAACAGGTGAAGTCAGTTGTAATGTTCTTTCTGTAATTCCGCAACCAGAAGGGTTTGCTATCCAGGTCATATTGCTAAAATCAATACGGCATACAAAGTTCACACTATCAACAAACGGATTGCGGTTTCCCTGCAGTGAATAGATAAACTCATGTCTTGCAATTTCCCATGCATCTGGTAAATCATTAAAATGCCATTGTTTTAATAAGGCAATATTTTGTTGTGATGGAATGGACCAGTTTCTGCCACCTATTCCGTGATAGGCTGTTGCCATATAAAATAATGCGCGGGCAGCATCTCCCTTGTGTTCATCCCTTGGCTCATAAACTGTATTTCCATTGGCATCTGTACCAAGCTTACCCAAACCGGTTGGAGAAGTAAATGTAGGATTTACAACAATTCCAAATGGGTGGTTGGAGCGTTTTCCATTTGCATTAGCCTGATCTGCCGGGAATAAATTGTGCAAATCATTGTATTCAGGTAATTCTTTTCCGCCCACAGGATCGTTAGGCCATGTGCCACCTGTATTGCTCGGCATCCAGCTTTGAGGGAAGGTATGCTCGCGGGTTTGTGTACCACTGTTTGTTCCTGTCCACCATAAAAACGGTTCTTCGTAAACATATTGCATATTGGTGTAAACACAGCTTAAGGTTTTTTTGCCTCCTGAGGTATCCCGTGTTAAAAACGGATTGACAAAACGCCCAATGTACTGGCTGTAAAAAACAGTATCATGTGGGTTTGTTTTTTGTGAAAGCTGTGATACAAAATTGTTTTGGGTTGAATTAATTCCGTTGTAATAGCTTCCCATTGTTTTTCCGGTGGTGGTAACGGTTCCGGTTAGCGGAGAAGATGTTCTGTAATTTTCATAGCCGGCAGGACCATTCATGGCGAAAACAGAAAAATAATAATCGGTATTGGCAAAAATATAGGTGGGAATATAGGTGGTGTCGGTTCCTATTCCTGCTACCTGAGCGTTTCCGATATAATCTCCGCGTTTATACGTTTGGCCATCTACAGGCACTTCTGTTACAGGTGAACCTTTTTTTCTGAGAATGAGATAACTTTCCGGTTTAGGGTTAGGCTGATTAAAAAGTAACTTAAAACCGTATGCCGTAACGCCTGTAAACTGAATATTGGCAGGCTGCGCAGTTGGCTCCGAAGCATAACTGCCTCCAATGCCATACAAATAAATGAGGTAAGGATTTTTTTCCGCATCATTATTGGCTATGCTTAAAACCGCATGATGGCTTCCCGTTTGCGATGGCGTAAACTGAAGCGTAAAACCCGCTGAGCCATTTGCCGGAATGGTGGTGGGCATATTATTAATGGTAAAGTCAGATGCATCATTTCCTGTAATGGTAAATCCTGTAATGGAAAGGGCATCAACCGTTCCTTTGTTTTCAATGGTATAATTTACCGATGAACTGTTTCCTACCACACTCACGGCTTCCTGTACCAATCTTTCTGTTCCCTGTTTCAACACCATAGTTGGGGTTGTTGCGGCCGGTGCAGCCTGAAGAACCACACTATCCAAAGCAATATTGCTTCCGCTAAGCTTTTCGGTATAAAAAAACCTGATAAACCTTGTTGCCGTAGCAGGAGTCTCTAAATAGCGTGTCATCGTTCCCGACATGGGTGAAGCTGTAGTGAAGCTGCGGAGTGTATTCCATGAATTGCCATCGGCAGATTCTTGTACATTAAAAATGCCTGTGAAAGGTGGAGCTGGTGAAATGCCTGTGCCTTTAATCCAATAACTTAATGGCCCGGGCTTATCTGCAAACCAAATGGTAAGGTATTCTCCGGTAGCATCCAGCCTGCATGCAATATTATCTCCCCCAACAGAATTGCTGCCACCGCTGTAAGTTAAATTACCGTTGGTTCCAAGGCCTGGTATCCACCCTGTTGGCGGGCTTGCAATACCTGGTGTTGAAAAGTTCCAAAAGGTTGGTAAGGTGGTTTGGGCCTGTGCACTCCATATGGTTTGAAAGCAAAGCAGGGCAACTAAAACTATTCTTCTCATTGTTGGTCATTTAACCTGCAACAATACAGTTATTTTGAGGTAACCCGGCACTTTTCCATGTAAAATTGTGTTTAAATTTTTATTAGCACAAAGGTTAGTTTAAATAGCAAATTAGTATCAAATTTGTGCCTTCATTTTAATCTTTCGCCTTGTGACAGAACAAGTATCATCCAAACAACTGGCTACTGTTGAGCAAGCCCAGCAATTGGGTCTCCGACCTGAAGAATTTGTTAAAATAACAGAGATTCTTGGCCGCACGCCAAATTTCACCGAACTTAGTATATACTCTGTGATGTGGAGTGAACATTGTTCATACAAAAACAGCATTATCTGGCTAAAAACATTACCACGAGAAGGCAAAAATATGCTGGCAAAAGCGGGTGAAGAAAATGCAGGATTAATAGATATTGGTGATGGGCTTGCCTGTGCTTTTAAAATTGAATCTCACAACCATCCAAGTGCGTTGGAACCATATCAGGGTGCAGCCACAGGGGTTGGCGGTATAAACCGCGATATATTTTCTATGGGTGCACGCCCTATTGCATGCCTTAACTCCCTTCGTTTTGGCAATATTGAAAACGAAAGAACCAAGTGGCTTGTGCGCGGAGTGGTTAAAGGTATTGGTAATTATGGCAATGCTTTTGGCATTCCTACTGTTGGTGGTGAGGTGTATTTTGATGATTGTTACCAGATCAACCCTTTGGTAAATGCCATGAGTGTAGGTATTGCAAAGGTTGGAACCACGGTAAGTGCAATTGCAGAGGGAATAGGTAACCCCGTTTATATTTACGGTTCGGCTACAGGAAAAGATGGTATACACGGTGCTGCGTTTGCATCAAAAGATATTAATGAAGACTCCGCCAAGGATCTTCCCTCAGTTCAGGTTGGAGATCCGTTCTGGGAGAAACTTATTTTGGAAGCTACCATGGAGCTGATTGAAACAGGTGGCGTTGTTGGTATGCAGGATATGGGAGCCGCGGGTATTACCTGCTCAACAAGTGAAATGAGCGCCAAAAGCGGAACCGGAATGAAAGTTTGGCTTGATAAAGTTCCCATGCGCCAGGCCGACATGAAAGACTGGGAGATCCTTTTAAGTGAATCTCAGGAACGCATGTTGGTTATTGTAAAAAAAGGATTTGAAAAACAATTTGAGCAAATTTTTGAAAAGTGGGATCTCACCTTTGCACAAATAGGCGAAGTAACCGATACCGGTAGGGTTCAGTATTATATGCACAATGAACTGGTGGCCGATATACCTGGTGAAAGTTTGGTGTTGGGTGGTGGTGCTCCTGTATACAAAAGAGAATATACAGAACCTGCATATTTCTCTGAAATTGCATCATTCCGTATGGAACAAATCCCTGATTGCTCCCTTGAAAATGCACGCCAGATAGCAGAAAGATTGGCTGCCCATCCAAATATTTGCTCCAGAAGGTGGGTTTACAACCAATACGATTCTATGGTTGGTACCATAAACCAAACAACCAACGCACCAAGCGATGCGGCCGTAGTTAAAGTGAAAGGAACGGATAAATCCATTGCCATGACAACTGATTGCAACAGCCGTTATGTGTATGCCGACCCTTTTACAGGAGCTATGATTGCGGTGAGCGAAGCTGCAAGAAACCTGGTTTGCTCTGGAGCAGAACCGGCTGCGGTAACCAATTGCCTTAATTTTGGCAACCCTTATAATCCGGAAGTTTATTATCAGTTTGTATATGCTATTAAAGGAATGGGTGAAGCTTGCAAAAAATTTGATACTCCGGTAACCGGAGGTAATGTAAGCTTTTACAACCAGAGCAGTGATAATGATGCTGTGTTTCCAACGCCAACTATTGGAATGGTTGGGTTAATACGTGATAACAAAAAACACATGACCATGCACTTTAAACAATCTGGTGACCAGATTTACCTGATTGGGCAGTCGAGAAATGATATCGCATCTTCGCAATACCTCGTTTCTGAACATGGCATACAGCATTCCCCTGCTCCTTCATTCCACCTTGATGAAGAATTCAATATTCAGCAGGCCGTAAGCAAAATAATTTCTGCAGATTTGGCAAGCTCGGCTCACGACACAAGTGAGGGCGGGCTATTTACCTGCCTGCTTGAAAGTGCTATGGAAAACAACCTTGGTTTTTCTATTCAGAAACCTAATGGAGAAATAAGAAATGATGCTTACTTATTTGGCGAAGCTCAAAGCCGTATAGTGGTTTCAGTAGAAAAAAACAAAGCCACCCAACTGGAGGCATTGCTCGCCCAACTTGGTGTTCACTTTGAAAAAACAGGAGAAGTAACCTCAGGAAAAATTAGTGTAGAGGGTGTTGATTTTGGAACTGTTGACTCGTACAAAAACAACTACCAAACATCTTTGGAAAAATACCTGGCATAATCATTTGTCAATTTACGGTAAACCGGCATATTTGTTAGTGCTTCCAAGTGATTGTTGTATATTGCGAATATATACACGTTTACAGCGAAAAACCAACCGCTAATCATGTCGATTCATTTTAATCCTTTTGCCATTACCCTGCTCATGTCAGGGGTCACTACCCTTTTTCTGGGCTTCCTGATTCTGCAGCGCTTGGGTGGTGCTGCAAAATGGTTTGGCGTGGTTATGTCATTTATTGCTTTGTGGTCTATTACGTATTCTTTTGAGCTTGCCAGCGGTGATCTGGATCAGATGCTGTTCTGGATTAATATGGAATATATTGGCATTGCCACACTTCCCGCGTTATGGCTTGTGTTTACTATCAAATATACCGGAAACTCGCGCTGGCTCACTTTAAGAAACCTGATTCTTATTTTTATTTTTCCTGTAATCGGCCTGGCGCTGGTATGGACTAATCCTTATCATCATTTTCATTATGAAAAGGTAGGTATTGACAACAGCGGACCTTTTCCATTACTTGCAATTACTCCAGGTTTCTGGTACCATATTCATACCGTTTATTTTTATTTTTTGCTGGCACTTGGTAATTATCTCCTTATTGATCATTATAAAAAAGCAGATATCATATACAGGAGGCAAAATATCTCCATTGTTATTGCCTCTTTTATTCCCTGGCTTATCAATGTGGTTTACCTCAGTGGCATTCGCCCTTTTGGTCATATAGATTTAACACCATATGCTTTTATTCTCACATCTTTGGTTATAGGCATTGGTTTATTGCGTTTCAACCTGTTTAGTATTGTACCTCTTGCTTACGAAAAAGTAATTGCAAGTATGAATGATGGCATGCTCATCCTTGATGCTTATAACAGAATTATAGATGCCAACCGGGGAATGATGACGGTAACAGCAACCAAAGAACGCAGCATGGTAGGTAAATACCTCGAAGATATTCTTAGTGATGAAAACGAGCTGTATTTGAGGATCAGAAATCAATTCTATGGTAAATTTGAGTATCATTTTAACAACAGGCTTTTTGAAGTAGATATTAGCCATATTTCTGATAAAAATGCCACTCATAAAGGAACCTTGCTTGTTTTTCGGGATATCACAGAAAGCCATGAGGCACGGGATCTGCTGTTAAGACAATCACTTGAATTATCAGAACTGAATAAAACAAAAGATAAAATATTCTCCATTATTTCACACGACCTTAGAAGCCCGCTTGCCAGTTTATCCAGTATGATCAGCATGACAAGAGAGGGGAATATTACCGCAGAAGAGTTTAAGTCTTTTCTTCCGGTAATGTCGGAAAATGTAGATTACACATCGGGTTTGATAGAAAACTTATTGCACTGGTCACGAAGCCAGCTAAAGGGCGAAAAACCAAGGACTGAGCTTTTTGATATCAAAGAACTGATCAAAAGAGAAATTACTTACTTTGAAAAATCTGCCACAGCAAAAGAAGTAACCTTGCGTGACGAAACCTTTGATAAAACCTATGTTTTTGCAGATAAAGATATGATCCAGCTGGTTTTAAGAAACCTTATTTCCAACGCTATAAAATTCTGCAGAAAAGGAGATCATGTTAGTATTACCAGTCAAATAAACGCCCATGAGATAACCATTTGCATTGATGACACCGGAATTGGCATGAGTGACAAAACCCTGGAGAAACTTTTCGGATATGAAACATTTACTACCAGAGGAACTGCCAATGAAGCTGGAACAGGTCTTGGACTAATGGTTTGCCGCGATTTTATAGAGAAAAATAACGGAAAAATATGGGCAACAAGTGAGCTGGAAAAAGGGAGCCGTTTTTGCTTTTCCTTACCCGGCAGCAGCGGTAATAAAAGCTGATTTATCATTATAAAATCCACCCCCGGCAACCTGCCGTTTACCGACATTGTTTTGCCTGTTACCTAATTCCGGGTATATAATAAATACCGATGCTTACTTTTGTATTGCATTAATAAACAGGAATGAATACAGAAATGATTGATCGCCCAAGCCGATATTCACACAGGCACCACCCTGCAGGTAAAGTACTTGCCGGATTGTTGGTGGTTGTTACAGGTATTGCATTACTTGCGCGCGAATTTGGCGTGTCTCTTCCCTCGTGGTTATTTACCTGGGAAATGTTTCTGATTGTATTGGGATTTTACATTGGATTTAAACATATGTTTCAAAACCCCGGATGGATTATACTGGTGTTAATCGGATCAGGTTTTATAGTGGATAATATTTATCCTGGATTGAGTTTTGAAAAATACTTTTGGCCTGTTCTGATCATCCTGATTGGCATTTTAATCATATTTAAGCCCTCCAGGAAGTTCCGAAAAAAACACGATATGCTATTTATGGCCAATTGTGCAACTGAACAGGATCACCCGGAAAACAAGCTGGAAACGGTGGCGCTATTCGGTGGTGTTAAGAAAAATATTATCTGTAAAGATTTCAGGCAAGGAGAAGTTACCTGCATTTTTGGTGGTGCCGAGCTAAATATGAGCAAGGCCGATTTTAATGGCAGGGCGGAGATTGAATTAACGCAAATTTTTGGTGGCACAAAGTTGATTATTCCGGCTGATTGGGAGGTGCAGAGTGAGGTTGTGGCGATACTTGGAGGGGTGGAAGATAAAAGACCGGAAGCAAAAGAAACCTCTGGAAAAGTATTGGTACTAAAGGGTACCGTGGTTTTCGGAGGTATAGATATTAAGAGCTATTAAACCTACATAAAGCACACTAAACCCACATTTATGAACTGGTATATTGCACAATTGGTATTTAATATTCAGATAGGAGAGCAAAACCGCTCCCAGTTTGATGAGCAGGTAAGGCTCATAGAAGCCAATAATGAACATGAAGCTTTCATTAAGGCTAGGCTTCTTGGCGGAAGAGAAGAGTACGAATTTGAAAACAGCGACTTACACACGGTTTACTGGAAGTTTATTGATGTAGTCTCTTTAAAAAAAATAGACTCGTTTAAAGACGGCCTTGAATTATGCTCACGCATTCAGGAGGAGGAGGAACCTCAACAACATATTAATTACCTGCATGAGCGTGCACAACAAATGGAGCTTTCCTACCACACCCCGGAATCTGTTAGTTTGTGAGGGTTTATGATATTACATTCCGGCAGGTTCTGATCACCTTTACCACATGGTGGATACTCTGGTTGGTTCTTCATTATTTTGTTGTTCATTATTATGGCATAAACTCCGGAGCGGCCATAACCGACTCTGTGGTTAATACCATACTGCTTACCCTTACAGCGGTTGGAATTTATAATACCCTTCGTTTTTACAGACCCGCCCGGGGCAATGTGATTTACCTGCGCATCTGGGCTGTATTGCATAGTATTACACTGCTTTTTCTTCACCGCTGGCTGGCCACTCAACTGCACCCTGACGCTGCCTATCTGCACTTTCTGGATCAATCTATGCCTATACGGTTTTGTTATATGCTTTTAATGACAGCCATTATTACCATTCTTAACGCCTTGTGGTTTGTAATGGAAGAGGAGCGGGAAAAGCAGGCGCGGCAAATTTCTGCTACGCAAATGGCACGCGAAGCCGAGTTAAGTAAGCTAAGGCAACAACTGCAACCACATTTTCTTTTTAACAGCCTGAACAGTATTAACGCCCTTGTTGGAACAAAACCTGAAGAGGCAAGGAAAATGATTCATCAACTAAGTGATTTTTTACGTGGTACCTTACGTAAAGATGATCAGCAACTGGTGCCACTAAAGGATGAATTACATCACCTGAAACTTTACCTTGATATAGAAAAAGTTCGTTTTGGGCACCGTCTGCAAACAATTGTTATTCATGATGAGAAAAGTGATGAAATGATGCTTCCTTCTCTTTTACTCCAACCTGTTGTTGAAAATGCCATTAAATTCGGTTTATATGATACAACGGAATCTATAACCATAAAAATTACCGCCACTACCTCTTCTCATATGCTTGAAATCAGGGTTGAAAACCCCTTTGATGAAGCCACCTCAAAGCCAAAAGAAGGAACCGGATTTGGCCTTACCTCTATTCAGCGAAGGTTATATTTGCTTTATGCAAGAAATGATTTGTTGCAAACCACAGAGCATGAAAACTTATTTATTACCACAATAAAAATTCCACAGCCATGATAAAAGTTGTTATTATTGATGATGAACCGCTGGCACGGTCTATTGTACTTGAATACCTGCAATCTTATGAGCAAATTCAGGTAATGCAGGAATGTAATGATGGTTTTGAAGGACTTAAAGCAATACAACAGCACCAACCGGATCTGATTTTTCTCGATATTCAGATGCCCAAAATAAATGGTTTTGAAATGCTTGAATTAATTGAACAACCTCCTGCCGTAATTTTCACAACTGCATTTGATGAGTTTGCCATGAAAGCATTTGATGCCAGTGCTGTTGATTATTTATTAAAACCATTTGGCAAAGACCGTTTTGATAAAGCGCTTCAAAAATGGCTTCAACAAACCCAAACTGAAACACCACAGCGTGCGGTGGAACAATTACTAAATAACTCACAAAAACAACCGGAGGAACAACAACGTGTGGTAGTAAAAAACGGGAGTAATATCCGCATTATTCCCGTTACTGATATTTTTTACTTTGAAGCTTATGACGATTACGTAAAAATTTTCACCAAAGACGGTTACACCCTAAAGAAAAAAACCATGAGCCATTTTGAGCAGGTGCTAGACCCTTCTCAGTTTGTTCGTGTACACCGTTCATTTATCGTTCAGATCCCACAGATTACCAAAATTGAGCCCTATGAGAAAGACGGCCATATAGCCTTGTTAAAGAACGGTGCCAAAATTCCGCTTAGCAGAAGTGGATACAGCAGATTAAAAGAAGTGCTCGGGGTATAGTTGTTACCCCTTAACCAAACAAGCTTTTTCCTGATCATATTACCCATAAAAAAACCCGGCCTCATAGAAGCCGGGTTTTCTTTTTATTGGTAAAGTATGATTACCTGATTAAGGTTACAGTTCCTGTTACACTTGTAGGATCCTGAGCTCTTAGCTGATAGTTAAAGATGAAGTAATAAACACCTGCAGGACACTCTCCGCCATCATTCATATCCTTTCCGTTCCATGTTTTGGTCTTATCTCTACTTTCAAACACCTTATTACCCCAGCGATTAAATATTTGCAGATCATACTTATCCTCTCCTTCAATATCAATCATAAAGTTATCATTGCTTCCATCACCATTTGGTGTATATACATTTGGAATTTTAATCCGTGTAATAAAGAGGTTTGTAATCACTCTGCATACAGTATCCACACAATCGGATGGAGGCGAAATATGCCATGCCTTCAGACAGATTTTAAATGAACCTGTATCGTTTTTCAGGTCAAACTCAAA
This sequence comes from Bacteroidota bacterium, assembly GCA_051715425.1. GTDB lineage: Bacteria > Bacteroidota > Bacteroidia > UKL13-3 > UKL13-3 > JAJTFA01. The sequence continues at coordinate 63,101 of JBPXJS010000023.1, forward strand.
ATCAGGATCGCTCAGGTTGCCTGTTTTAGGATTAGCTCCTCCTTTAATTTCACCATCTTTAGGAACATAAACAGAACCATCCATATTATACATAGTCCATTCAAACACATCTGAATTCTGAACAGGTACATTGGTTGTATTTACCATGGTAAACTTAGCCGAGTTCTGATCAACCCTTACGGTATCAAATTTTGGTGTTGGTTTAACCACAGTAACCCATGATGTATCCCTTACAATACAATTTGCCTCTGCGCCAAGTGGTATCTGATTCGGATCAAATCCTCTTGGTATTGATTGAACGGAGAACCGTCCTATAGAGTCAAAGTTGAACTGAACATTATCCGGAGCTGGTATGGTATGCTGTATACTATCAAGGAATATAGAATCCCCTCTTAGCCTCGAATATGTAAACTTAGTAAAGGCGTTATCTGAAGTATTATCGAATCTCACCGGATTACCCACACAAATGGTTGTATCATTTGGACTCAATATATTTCTGTATTTCTTCACATAAATTTTTATTGGCTTATTTAATAAAGCCCCGGTTAAAGGATCCGTAGCAGTATCAGGGAATATAGAAGGTAAACACAATGTAGAGTTCGGGAACACGGCATCACGTCCTACTGCAAGTATGCTAAACACCCCAGAATCAACATATGTATGCTCCACAGTATCTCTTCTGCCCAGAACGCTGGTTGGAGAAGAACCCGGATCACCCCAATAGATAATTGTTTCTCTTGTAGGGGTATCAGCAGGATCCTGCATTCCTATTGAGTCAGCCTGATTCCAGATTCTGATTTTAAGAGGAGCGCAACCTAAAGTATCGCTCATCAGTTCAAACCTTGGACGTGGACCTTTAACATAAATAGTTTGGTAAGCGGAGTCGCTGCACCCTTGTTCAGTTGTTACTTTTAACTTAACCGTAAACTCTCCGTATGATCTATATGGCCAGCTGGCCTTTTTAGGTTTGAAAATATCATAACCCTGTGGAGTTATTGTATCAACTTTGTTTTCTCCAAACCACCAGAAGTTGTGTATAATGTTGTCTAATGTTCCCACTCCCGGAGCTAAATAAGAAGAGTCCATTACATTAAAGATCTCGGTACAGTTGAATATTTTCTTAGTGAATTCCTGACTTGCAAAAGGCCTTACAATGTTCAACCACCTTACACAGGTATCTCTAAAACCTAAACTGTCTATGGTATACATGGTAACTGTGAAGCGACCGTAAGAGCCATATTTATGTGAAGGGTTAACTCCCTGTACAATTGGTGTTCCATCTCCGAAATCCCAGAAAATGCGCTCATTAAAAATACTATCCACCCTAACTGTTAATTTATACTTATAACTAGGTTGGAAAACCTGCCATGGCGGTGCCGGTAAAAACGATAAATCCCTGCCTACCCCATTTTCATCATACCTGTACATGGTATCCGTAAAGAATGTTCCCTTAAAATGAGGATTAAAGAGACCACTATGCTCCCAAAAATCTGCCGTATCAATATGCATGCCGTCAAAGGGAGGAGTGCCAACAACTACAGGTACCGTTGCAAGGTATCTGCTCATGGTTAAGTTTGGATTTCCATTTGTAGGATCACTCAAAGAACAATCATACCTCCAGTAATGAACAGAATCTCTAAAAAACACTTCCTCATTCTCACAGAAAATAGTATCTGGTTCATTTTTTCCATTGTATATTTTAAACGTATCAACTATTCCAATTACAACAGGTATATTATAATCCTGCAAACATTCTTTGGTAGATGCAATAACGTGTTGAACTAATGTTCTGGTAGACAAATCATTACTTCCTGTAGCCTCCCAGCTCGACCGGACGAATTTGTGTTTGACCGGCAGGAACATCATAGCCGTATCTGCAATATAAAACTGAGGATTAGCCTTAGGTAAACCCGTACAGTAATCTGTTACATCATATGGCACTTGAACAAAATAGCCAGGTGTGCGCGGTTGTAGCCCATCCGTAGCGCCAATGCCTGATGCCCTGATAGGGAATACGGTAGAGTCAATAACTATACTAAGTAATTTATCAATATTATACCTTACCCTGCGCATTCCATTTACAAAATACCCATCTGTAATTGGTGTTGGATAATACTTAAACGAGTCCACAGTTACTGTTCCATCTCCCCATTCCCATGCACTGTAGGCAATACTATCCATAATACTATCCAGATAAATGGCTGTAATCTCATCTCCTTTGCCCCTTAAGCGGCATGTAAGAGGTTGCCCGTTACCGGCCAGAATAGGAGCGGTAAATAATGCTGTTGGAGACACATCAAACTGTGCATCCAAATTCATAATACGCACAAAGTTATGGTACCAAACTTCCTGTGTTTTAGAGTTAGCATGATTACAATCTACATAGTCAATATAGTAGTGGGTATTGGCAGAATTTCTTGCAATGGTATCTGTGTAAGCATAATTATATACAACAAACTGAGGATTACCTGCAAGCGTAAGCGGACTTGTTGGCGGGCCAGGAGGATTTGCAGGCATGCCCACAACCCAAGGATCTGTAGATAGTACTTTTTGGCTGCCTTTATAATTATTCGGGTTAGCTTGAAAAAGGTTAATGGCAACAGAATCCCTTTTGGTTTTGCAACCACAACCTATTTGAATACCTACTGTAATCCAACCACCTAATGTATCGGCAGGCGGAGGGAAATTAAATGCTGAATTTGGACCGGCATTAAAACCAAAATGCCATATCGCTCTGGTTCCTCCCGGACTTGTCCAAGGGCAAGGAGGAATCGGTCTGGCGTTTGGACACGTATTAAAGGTAGGCCTTATTAATCCTCCGGGAGTGACACCCCCGTTAAATCCAGTCCAACCATCTATAACACAAGGCGTATTATCCTTTCTATCTGCAATGGAATCCACATTAAATAAAATATGTGTTTGGCCGCAATTAGGAACCACTCCCGGATAAGATCCTGTACCAGCCAGGCTAAACTCCACAAAAGCACCTTTACCTGTTCCAAGATCACCAGGGCACTCTTTACCTCTTTTTCCAAGGCCATAAGGGCTTGATTTACCAAGAGCTAATTGTACGGTAGATTCTCCATTACAATCAAAATTATCGAGTGCTAACGAGTCATCAACAAGGCTATGCCCAGGAGGCGGTTGATCCAATCCTTGTGCCCTTTGAGGGTGGCCAGACTCATGATTGAGTGTATCCTGAAGCTTAAGTCTTACAGTAAGACAACGTTGAGTAACTCTGGTAAACACATAATGATAGAATGTCATAAATGTTCCGGGAACAATATCACTTCCGTTTACGGTATAGGTATTACCGTTATAGGTATATGTGATACTGGTGGAAGGCCTTATAGTTCCTCCATCCAATATTACGTAAGGGTTATCGCCACGGTTTATTGACCATGGATCAGGTACCCTTCGGATATTAATAGGATCTCCTGGATTAATAGTAGTTGGCCAAAAGGCTTGCCCAAAGGTATCTACCCTTGCCCATGCCTGACCATTGGTAATACCAGGTGCTGTTGACAATCTGTTTGCAACCGGATCCCAATACATTGGGCTGCTGGAATTGGCATCTGCAAGCCAATCTTTTCCGTTCTGATAATAAGAAAATACGGTATCCCAATTTGTGTACGTATGCCTTGGCAAAGTATCGTGAGACCATTTACAGTTTACCCTTCCCGGGTAGGTTTTTCCATTGTAAATATAGAAGTGGTCGCTGTTTCTCTCCTGCATTACCGCTCCATTTGGATGTGGCCCCCAGCCTGCTGCCGGTGGAAATCCCGCTTTAGGTCGGGAGAAAGAAGTACAAATAGGTGCATAATCATCATCAAAATCCCAACGCCTCCATATTTTGCGAGACTTCCAGTATAAAGAAGTGTTCACAAAATCAACAGTATAAGAAGGGCCGCACTGGTTTTTTTGCCATCCCTTTAACGTAATTTGTGCAGGTGAATTTTCAATTCTGGCAAATGGTCCGGTAACTTCAACCCCATATCCTGTTTGAGTAGTAACATTATTCATCATAGGAGTATAGATTCCGAATGAATCATTCTTTACTCCATTAACATCCTTAATAATCGGACCATCAGGCAGCCAGAAAACAGGTCTTGGGTAGCGGCCTACATAAGAATACACCGTATCACCAGTGTGTATTATTTTCCGGGAACTTTGAGCGGATGACTTGCGGAAAGTAAGGATAAATGTCTCAGGAACCTTTGCCGAGTCGGGTAAGGTTATTCCGTTTATCACCTTTGTCATCATTACCCTCAGGCTATCTTTGGTTTTATACTCGTATAGAGAATCATTAAGCTCCTTGAAAAAACCTTTGTATGATGGGTTTCTGTAAAGCATAATGCTGTCATCAACAAAAATCGGATTTCCAAATGCGTATGGAACTACCTGAGTAGGAATTGGCGGACCAGGAGGGGTATTTGGCCCCCAATCATTATCTGCCGGAGCAGTTCCGTAAGGTAATAACAAACTGTCGAATCTGAAACTTGGTGTTACTGCAGAGTGGTAGTAAAAAGTAGTATCAAAACCAGGTCCGCAAATATTTTTAATTGTGATGGAAGGAAAGAATGCCCCCATAGACGAATAAGCATGACATACACTCCAGGCATTTGAATCCAGGTTAGTTGGTTGCGGGTTGTTAGGATCTCCAAAATCCCATACAAAATCTCCGGAACCAGGAGCAGCAAGTGTGATCGGAGTCATTCTGAAACAGATTTCTGTTGCGCTCATGCTCTGAACACAAACGGTATCAGCATGGGTTCCTGTTGTGCTGTCTCCTTTATAAGTAGTTATATCAAACTCAAAAGTAATATTTGAAGGAAGAGGTTTTTGAGAGTTTGCTTGGGTTTTTCTTAAACTGTCAGTACAATTGGTTAAATCAACAAGTGTAAGTTTTGGTGAAAAAACTCCATTTCTTGTATAGCAATGGTATACCCGATAAAACCTGGAGCTATCCGTTCCGAAGGGAGTTGAACCAATGTATTGACTAGGTGGGTTTTGATTATTAACCTGACTATAAGGGGCATTTGCAGAAACCTTTGCTGTTCCATCGCCAAAATCCCACTCATATCTTAGTGTTTTATCATGTGTAACAGGACTTAGATTGGTAAACCAGTAACAAGATTTAAAACAAGGTCCGGTTGAATCCTGCCAGTCAAAATCAGGAGTTATATTTTGATTTACAGTTAGTGCGTTGGTAATAACAGTATCCTTGCGACAACCTCTATCATCAACAGCACGTAAAAACACATTGTATGTGCCTGGTGCATTGTACTTGTGGCAGATGATGCCCGTATTAAAAGTAGAATCACCCTGAGCATCTCCCCAGTTCCATACAAAAGAACTTAAAGGGTTGCTTGGTGTACTTGGGTTTTGAATACTGCTATTTAAAAAACAAAAGTTATTCCCCCTGAAACACTGCACCCCAACTGATGCCAGAGAGGGTATTGGAATTGGTCTGAAGTATACATTAAAAGAAACATCCGGAGAAGTAACCGTTGCAGAATTACTCAGGGTAACCACAACCTTTGTTGTATACACTCCACCGGTGAGCGGGAAAGACGGATAATCAACAGTGGCATTTGATGAGTTGATTACACTGGCACTTGTACCATTAATAAAGAACTCAAACTTGGTTGGTACAACACCGGAAGGAAGTGCGGCAACCACACCTCTTAGCACAGGCTGTTCACCATCGCAAATAACCGCAGGGTTAGCGGTAACACTGGCTGTTTGCGCACGGAGTTCTGCCGAATAAAAAACTCCGGTCAGGATTAGCAATAAAAGTAGTTTAAGTTGCTTCATAGTTTTTGGGGTTGCTTGTTTTAAGCAGCTTTCACCTCCTGCTTGGCAGTGCAAAAGCATTTTTTGGTTTTTAAACAGATTTGCTAACATATACTTAATATTTATTAATTTCAATTTTTTTTATCGGAACAGGCAAATTTTACCTGATACCTGCTCTGATTCCTCCTGCCCGTTTAAACGATATCGCAACGTATAGAAATACCAGCCCTTAGGACATTCTTCCCCGTTTTTCATATTACGCCCATTCCAGGTTTTTTCCTTGCTGTCACTTTCAAAAACAACTTTTCCGTTCCGGTCAAGAATCATCAGCCTGAAAGATGCTTCGTTTTCTATTTCAATTACAAAGTTTTCATTAACCTGATCCATGCCATCGGGTGAAAAAGATCCGGGGATAACGGGCTTATAAAACTCTCCATCGGTTGCATCAAGTGGCCCTTTGTACTCTGTTTTGTTCTGTTCTGTTTTGACCTGTTCTGTTCTGCTATTCTCAGGTAATGAGGCATGAACTTCATTTTTGGCCTGCTGAGCAGCCTGATTTCCAATAACCGGGGTTTCAACTTTCACCACTTTGTCCTGGGTTTCAACAGTTGGTTGCGTATTTGTTTCTTTGTTAACCTTGTCCTTCACTTCTTTTTGCTGAGTTTTAGGAGCTTCTTTTACTTTACTTCCCTTTTTTTCCGCTCCTTTCTTTTTCTCCTTAGACACTGTTACCTGAGTTTGTTTCTTGTTTTCCGCAACCTGTTCAGTAGTCTCTACAGCATTAGTTGGGGTTGAAGAAATAACAGGCATTTGCTCGGCTACCGGCTCTGATAAAACCGGCTTGTCTGCAACAACCTGTTGCGGAGTAGCTGCTGGAGCAAAGTAGTTATAGGCTATCAAAGCCCCTGCAGTAATAGCAATACCAGCCACAGTAGCAATTATTTTACCGGACAAAAGACCAGTCTTTACTGCGGTAGCCGTTGTAGTTACAGAAGATGTCTGAACAGCCTGCTCTATTCCGCTCCATACATCCGGAGCATCAGGAGTAAAGTTGTCAAATTCCTGTTTCAGTAACTCATCAATATTATTTTTTGTGTTCATTTAGTTGATTTGCTGTTGTTTAATAAGAGCATCCTGCAATAAAACCCGTGCTCTTGATAATTGTGATTTTGAAGTTCCTTCACTTATTCCAAGCATTTCTGCAATCTCTGCGTGTGAATACCCTTCTATAATATACATATTTAATACGGTACGATAACCCGGTGCCATTTTATTAAGCACCTCTAGTATTTCCTTTTTGCTGATGTTTTCAAGTGTAAAATCATGGTGTGGATTATTATAAGCACTATCTACATCACTGTGGTTCATGTGGTTTTTATTAACCCGGTAAAACTCCAGAGCCGTGTTTACAAAAACCCTTTTCATCCACCCTTCAAAAGAACCACTGAAATTATACTGCCCCAGTTTGGTAAACACTTTTACAAAACCATCCTGAAGAATATCTTTTGCTTCCTCATATCCATTGCTATATCGAAGACAAACACCAAACATTATTCTTGCGTATTTTTCATAAAGCGTTTTTTGAGCCTTTCGGTCCCCTTGGATACAATTGTTAATCAGTTCTTTTTCATTGAAATCGCTCACTTTTTCTACTCGGTTATTGTGTCAGACGGAATTGCATTGCCTTAGGTTGCAATTTTGAAAAAATAGTTAAAACTTTCTAAACGACATAGCCTTACACTAATTTAAACTGTACCTTAGTGGCATCACCATTTCGTGTAATATTTTGAATATAAGGGGCTACGTCATCAGTCTGCTAATTATCCTGCATGCACCTGCGGCATTGGGTCATAATGGCAACCCTGTACAAGCCCGACACGAGTTTGTTGAAAATAAAGGCCAATGGCTCAAGCCTGCTATATTTCAACTCAGGCAAAACAATTTGCTGTTTGCCATTGAAAACAATGCCTTTCATTATGTATTTTATAACCCCGAAGATCTTTCAAAACTAAGCAGTTACAGCCATAGCCAGCCTCAAAAGAAAAGAGAAAAAGCCATGCTGAGGGGGCATGTGTTAAGGATGGAGTTTAGCGGAGCCCTCCCATTTGCCAAAGCTTCAGGAATGGAGCCCTTTAGCCATTACTATAACTATTTTCTTGGCAAGGATAAAGAAACATGGAAAACTGGCGTAAAGCCTTACAAATCAGTTATCATTGAGAACCTGTATGAAGGGGTAAACCTGATTGTTTATGGCAATCCCAACGGGTCAATAAAATATGATTTACATATTAAACCCGGGATTTCTCCGGAAAAAATAAAACTGCTCTACAGGGGCGGACTTGGAATAAAATTAGTCTCGGGAGCACTTCAGATAAAGACTTCTGTTAACACCCTCACAGAGTTAAAACCTTACGCTTACCAGAAAATTAATGGTAAAGTGGTAGGGGTGGAATGCTTTTACCGGTTAAATGAGGATAATTCTGTTCAGTTTAGCATTGGTAACTATGACGCTGGCCGGGAATTGATTATTGATCCGGAACTGGTTTTTTCAACCTATTCCGGTTCCACTGCTGATAATTTTGGAGCGGCCGCAACCTATGATCAGGAGGGCAATTTATATACAGCCGGCATTACCGATGGGAATTTCGGGAGTTACCCAGTTAGCCCAGGTGCCTTTCAGCAGTTTTTTGGAGGTGGACCAGGTTCATGGCCGCAAAGAAGTTTTCCCTGTGATATTACCATCAGCAAATACAACAATGATGGAACACAATTAATGTATGCCACCTACCTAGGCGGTAGCGATCAGGATTATGCGCATAGCCTGGTAACAGATAAGCAAAACAGGCTGATTGTTTTTGGAACCAGCTTATCCCGCGATTTTCCGGTTACGGCTACCGCGTTTGATACATCACACAACGATTCCTTTGATATTGTTCTTACCAAGTTCGACACCTCAGGTACTTTTCTTATAGGTTCAACTTTTGTGGGCGGATCCCATAGTGACGGACTCTCCCTTCCAGATACCCTTTGTATGAACTATATGGATCAAATGAGGGGCGAAGTGCAGGTAGATGCCAACGGTGATATTATTGTAGGAACAGTTACCAGCTCGGTTAACTTTCCGGTAAGTGTTTCTGCCTTTCAAAAACAAAAAAAGGGTGCACAGGATGGATGCGTGTTTAAGATGGACAGCAGCCTTAAAACAATGCGCTGGTGCACTTATCTGGGCGACACTTTAAACGAGACATTAAACTCCATAGAAATAATGCCTAACGGAACCGTTTTTGCGGTTGGTGGCACACATAGCCGGCATATACCCGTAAGTCCGGGTGTTTATAGTGGGGCGTACCACGGTGGAATAAGCGATGGGTATATTGCCCGCATCAGTCCCAACGGCAGCACCCTTGAACGATTTATGTATTGGGGAGGCCCCGGGTATGATCAATGTTATTTTATAAAGTCCAATCAGGCCGGAGATATTTTTGTGCTGGGCCAAAACATGGATACTATACCCGTAACCAATGGTGTTCATGCAAATACCGGAGGAACCATATTTGTCAGTTCGTTTAACAACAACCTGAATACGCTTCTTTTTTCAACCAGAATTGGAAGCGGAATGGCAAACAATGCTTTAAGTCCAAGTGCTTTTATGGTTGATGTTTGCGGAAATATTTATGCATCGGTATGGGGAGGACCGACTAACCGTTCAAATAGTTCAGGGGCATTCCGGCTTGGTTTCCCCAGCAATACGTTTAATATGCCAATAACGCCTGATGCTCTTATTGACACAACCGATAATGAAGATTTTTATCTTTTTGTACTTACCCCTGGCGCTGATACCCTGCTTTATGCTACCTATTTTGGAGAGTATGGCAGTGGTGACCATGTAGATGGCGGAACCAGTCGTTTCGATAAACGAGGTATTGTTTACCAAAGCGTTTGCGCAAGCTGTAGCACAGGCCCAACTGGGATTTTCCCGACTACCCCAACCTCATATTCCCCCAAAAACAACAGTCCGCGATGCAGTAATGTTGGATTTAAACTCGATTTCAGGAAAAACAATACCATTGTCGCTGATTTTATAATTAATCCGCGTAATTCCTGCGGAGATTCACTGATAACCTTTACCAGCAAATCATTTAACGGAAAACATTACAGGTGGTTTTTAGAGGGCGTACTTCGATCAACAGATACCAGTTATGTTGACACCATTAGGGCTCAGGGCAGCTATAAAATGAAACTGATTGTGATTGATTCTTCCAGATGTATTATCGTAGACAGCATCACAAAAACTTTTGAAAGACGAGCCTCTTCCAATGCAGATTTTGAATGGAAAAGAGATAGCTGTTCCGCAAAGGTTATTTTTAAAAACAAGTCTACCACCCAAAACCCAACCCCTGTTCCCATTCTCTGGCAATTTGGTGACGGAGATACCTCTACCGCCACACATCCAGAGCATGTATTCCCATCCACTGATACCGGAACATATACCGTGAAGTTAATTGTAAATGTGGGCTCACCCTGTGCCGATACCACCGAGCAACAGGTTTTTTATGATAACGATATTCACCTCCTGAAGGCAAACTTTACCCCAACAGATACAATGCGGTGTGAGCCAACCCTGCTTGAACTGCGTTATAAAGGAATTAACGGAACACAATTCGATTGGTTTCTGAACGATACTTTATTTACTCACGCAAAAGATACAGATATTATTCTTGCCTTATTTGGAGCCTATAAACTAAAGCTGGTGGTAACAGATACCTCTGTGCTGTGCAACAAAAAAGACAGTATTGAAAGAACAATCCATGTATTTCCCGAAGTGTATCCAAACTTTACCCACAACAGAGACAGTTGCTCTTTTACGGTAACATTTACCAATACCACCCTTATTGTGCCAGGAGGAACAGAAAACTATAAATGGTATTTTGGCGATGGGGACTCTTCCTATCTTAAATCCCCTGTTCATAGTTATCCTTACGGGGGCACATTCAGTGTTCGCCTGGTGGCCAACCAGGGGCTGGATTGTGAGCATGTAATGCCCCAAAACATTAAGCTGGATACCTTGCCATCAGTGTTGCAGGCCAACTTTACCATAAATCCTTCACCCGGATGTTTGCCAGTAACTGTTACATTTAACAATACCTCTATCAATGGCATTAAGCGATGGTGGTATAAGAACGGGGTATTTATTGATAGCACAAACAATACCTGGACCGATACTTTTAACAGCAAACAAACGGTGTTGGTAAAAATCATTATTTCTGATACCCTTACTTGTAAACCATATGATACCATAGAAAAACAATTACAGATTTTGCCTTCAGGCATAAGTGATTTTGATGTGGTAAGGGACACCTGTTCTCAGGCTGTTTTGTTGATTAATAAATCGGTTTCCAATAACTCCGCAGATACCCTATCCTATCTATGGGATTTTGGTGACGGAACAACAGCCATCTCAAGAGACCCGGTGCATGTTTACCCAACAAATGGTGATTACACCATACGGCTGATTGTTTTCCCCGGAACACCTTGTGCCGATACTTCAGAACAAAAAATAACCTACGACAGCATAGCACATGTATTAGATGCTTCTTTCACCATAAACGATTCCACGTTTTGCCTTCCGGGTATTATAAAAACCAACAACACCTCCACTAACCCTAAAAAAAGAAAGTGGTTTCTGAATGGGGCTTTTGTAACCGACAGCCTCAACTTTACAGATACCATCAGCATTAAAGGAACTTATGAGCTTATGCTTATTGTTACAGACTCCGCAACTTGTTTAAAAGCAGATACCCTGATCAGAAAATTTGTGATAGAAGATAATGCAGATGCAAATTTTGACATAACCCGGGATAGCTGTTCACTCGATGTAGTTTTCATAAATAAATCTACCGTTTATGGTAGCGGACCCGGTAAGTTTATCTGGTATTTTGGCGATGGAGACTCTACAGATATAAAAGACCCAACACATACCTATTCCAGCTCCGATTATTATACCATTAAACTGGTGAGTAATCCTGGAACCATATGTGCCGATAGCATAGAGAAAACATATTATATTGATGGAGACAGCTCTCTTGAAGTAAAAATTCCGAATGTATTTACTCCCAATAATGACGGAATGAATGATTGTTACTATATCAGCGGTCTTACCAAATGTGATGACCTGAAAATAAAAATATACAACCGCTGGGGACAGTTACAATTTGAAACCACCGACTACAAAACGTGCTGGAACGGTCAAAACCTGTTGGGGTATGACGTTACGGAAGGGGTATATTTTTATATCCTTCAAATAAGAAAAAAAGATGATGGATTAATTGAACAACATGGCACCATTACCCTAATCAGGCGTTAGTGCGCTTTGTTAATTACATCCCAGCTATGGTCTCCCAATAACTTAACTGAGGCAATATATTTGCGGCTTGTTTTTGATTTGCCCCACTCTTCTGGCCCAATAAGAGACAGCGTGTAATGATCATCTTTTTCGTATAAATGATACACCTGATTTACCACCGGCACAAAACGCATATCCGATTCGTAAATATGTGCTGAAATTTTAAGCCTTTGTTCAATTTCTCTCACCTGTTGCATAATCAGATCGGCCTGCTTTTTTAGCATAGCTATTTCCTGATTGGCATAATGATGCATGGCCTCCACCGCATTGGCCCTTATCTTGTTTTTGTCTTCCGCTTTTATTGGCGGAGAGCTTATGGTAAGCGGTATAGGGGATAAGGAGGCCTCACCTGAATAACTTTCAAATTCTTTTTCTTCTGTCATAAACAATACAAAGTAAACAAACAAGGGCTCAAATGTTTTGAATAAAATGACCGGAACCAAACTTTATGTAGCCAAAATGTGTTTACATTTGCAGTTACATGAATGTGCAGGTTGACATAGACGACAATTCAGGCTTTTGTTTTGGTGTGGTTTACGCCATACAAATGGCCGAAGATATTCTTGATGAAACAGGGCATCTTTACTGTTTAGGCGATATTGTTCATAATGATGAGGAAGTATCGAGGCTTAAGGCCAAGGGGCTAAAAATTATTAACCATGATGAGTTTAACAACCTGAGGGATGAAACCGTGCTGATACGTGCACATGGAGAACCTCCGGAAACTTATCGCAAAGCTTTAGAGAACAATATTGAACTGGTTGATGCCTCCTGTCCGGTTGTTTTAAAACTTCAGAACAGGGTGAGAGAAGCATACAACGAAAACGAACAAATTCTCATCTACGGTAAACATGGGCATGCAGAAGTAGCAGGATTGTTAGGGCAAACAAAGGGAGAAGCTATTGTTATTGAGCAGTTTGATGAGCTGGACAAGGTGAACTTACCTAAAAAGGTGCAGTTGTTTAGCCAAACTACCAAACGCACCAAAAACCTGTATGCCCTCAAAGATTTGCTTCAAAGCAAGGGTGTTGAAGTAGATTTTAATGATACCCTTTGCAGGCAGGTATCAAACCGGGATGTGCAGTTGCGTGATTTTGCCAAAAAATTTGACCGGATAGTATTTGTGTCAGGCAAAAAATCATCAAACGGCAAAGTACTGTTTGATGTATGCAAGGATATTAACCCCAACACCTACTTTGTTAGTTCAAAAGAAGAACTGGATAAAAGCTGGTTTAAAGAAAATGATCGCATTGGCATTTGTGGTGCAACATCTACACCCCAATGGCAAATGGAAGAAATTAAACAAACGATATTAGCATTATAAAAAACATGAAAAAACTATTCGCATTAGGATTAGGAATCTTTCTCTTATTTGGTTTTGTAAGTGACCAGAATCCGGTACCAAAATCATTCTACGAATTAAGCGCCAAAGGAATTGATGGAAAATCAACCATTAACTTCAATGATTTTAAAGGTAAAAAAGTGTTGGTTGTAAATACCGCCTCCATGTGTGGTTATACCGGGCAATACAAAGGGCTGGAAGATTTATATAAAAAATACGCTGGAAAACTGGTGGTAATCGCTTTTCCCTGCAATCAGTTTGCCAATCAGGAACCATGGGAGAATGAGAAAATTGCTACATTTTGCAAGGGCCGTTTTAACGTAACCTTTCCAATGGGAGATAAGCTGGACGTTAAAGGAGAAAATCAGCATGTGATTTACCAGTGGCTCACTCAAAAGAAATACAATGGCAAAGAAGATATAACTGTGCGTTGGAATTTCGGAAAGTTTCTGATTAACGAAAATGGTAAATTTGTTAAATATTTTCCATCACAGGTAGAGCCACTGGATGCCCAAATTACCTCTTTAATTGAGGCGAATTAACCGGTTTTTACTTTAATGCTTCTCTAAGGAGTTCTTTGTACTCTTCTCTTTCTATTTCTATTGCACCAAGTGTTTTCAGGTGATCAGTAATATACTGCGTATCGAGTAAAGTAAAACCATGTTGTTTTAACCAGGCTACCAAATGTACCAGTGCAACCTTTGACGCATCCGTTTCTGTATGAAACATAGACTCCCCGAAAAAAGCCTTACCCAGGGCTACACCGTAAAGTCCGCCAACCAATTCTCCGTTTTTGTTGCGTGCTTCAAAACTGTAAGCATAACCCATTTCAAACAGGCTATTATAAACTTCAACAATTTCTTCTGAAATCCAGGTGTCGGCCCTTTTTGAGCAGGCGCGTATTACCTCATCAAAAGATTGGTTAATGGTTACATTGAACTTGCCTGAGCGAAGGGTTTGTTTTAGCGATTTGCTCATCTTTAAACCATCAACAGGAATGATGCCCCTTAGCTGCGGCTCGTACCAGTAAACGGCATTGTTTTCTTCCGGATGAGCCATGGGAAAAACCCCGCACATATAGCCGAAAATAACTTCATCTGCACTTAGCATAAAATCTACAACTCTGTAATATTCCTGTTTGCCGGAGAATTAAACATGGCTTTTTCCAGCTCGTTGTATAGTTCTTTAATGCGGTGCAATTCATGATCTCCTGCACCCCCTGTTTTCATCTCGCCAACACTTTCCATTTTATTAATAACAAAGGCCATATTTAGCCTGGAAATATCCATTGCCGGCAGGTATGTTGACTCCCGCCCTTTGGTTTCTGTAGTTTCTGCCACCAGTTTTGCCCTCATCAGTTGTTGCAATAATACCTTACACAAACTAGATGGAAGATCCAGCTTTTTTGCCACCTCTTTAACAGCAGGAGCTTTATCTCCTTCTTTAAAACGTTTGCTTACATAATGAAGAATATACAAACTGTAAAGCATACGCATTTCGTGGCTGATATTGCTGGTTTGAATATCGCTCTGGTAATCCACCACATTCTGAACAGAATAGGAAATCTCCGCACCAACCAATACAATCATCCAGCTAAACTGCAGCCAGGTAATAAAAAGTGGAATGGAAGCAAAACTTCCATAGATGGCATTGTAGTTGGAAACACCCACCTGAAACTCAATATATGCCCACTGAAATATTTGAAAAACAAAACCGCCAACAATACCGGCATAAAGCGCTGATGATGGCTTAACCCGCGTATTAGGCATAACGAGGTATAGCAAAAAAAACAGCAATGCTGTAGTAATATAAGGCAATAACTTAATGGAGATTATAATGGCATTACTTACGGTACTTCCCAGAAAAGAAATATCAATTGCAAAAGATTTGATTTGTGTGCTGATAAATATGTTGGCAACACCGGAAAGAATAATAAAAAGGGGGGCAACAAGTATAATACTCAGGTAGTCGGTAAATTTTCGTGTCCAGGTTCTTGGTGTTTGCACGTACCAGATAAAGTTAAAGGCATCTTCAATATTTCCCAAAACCTGCAATACAGACCAAAGCAACAAGGCAAAACCCACCCCCGCTATTACACCACCCTTTGATTTACCAAGCAGGTTGTGTACATAATCGAGCAGGTTATTGAGAATTTCGGGTTGGGTAGAAAATGCCGTATTTAACTGCTCTGTAAGGTATTTCTCCAAACCGAAACCCTGAGCAATGCCGAATATCATGGCAATAACCGGAACGATAGAAAGGAGGGTGTACAGGGTTAACGCTGTGGCGCGTAAGGCAAGTTGTTTTTGGGTATAATCCTTTACCGCCAGCAAAACAATACGTGCCAGTTTTATTGCGCCTCTTTGCCACATAGGAAACTTTTCCAGTTTCACATGCCATATATCATGTGTAAAAAACTCCCTGATGGTTTGTATCTCTACTTTTTTCATTGACTAAACATTTCTGATAATTCCTTGTACAGGAGAATACTTCCAATACCCATCACCAAAATTAATACAATCTTTCTAAACCACTCTTCTTTTACATGGTTGAGGCATTTTTTACCTATCCAGGATCCAACAAAAGAAACAACCAGTAGAGAAGGGATAAGATACAAATGGTCTTTGCCAATATACCCGTGATCTATATAAATAATGCTGCGGCTTAGATCCACGCCAAAGTCAACGGCCGCAGATGTTGCAATAAAAACCTCTTTACTTAAACCAAAAGCTGCCATGCTGATTCCCCTTATTGCCCCACCGGTGCCATTAAATCCGGCAATAAATCCGGCCAGAGACCCACTTACCACCGCATTGGTATTGGTAGCAGGAATTTTAATAGAGGGGAACCAAAGTAATATAACGCTGAAACAGATTAAAAAGATGGCAAGTGTTAGCTGTGCCCAGTTAAAGGAGAGAACGGTTGAGAGATATGCTCCGGCAATAACAAATGAAATGCTTGGAATACCGTAGTAGAACATCAGTTTATAATTTACCTTATTTCTGAAGAGGTATAGTTTGCTGATATTGCTAAACACATGCAAGATTCCGGTAATGCCCAATACCAGATTGAAGGAGAAAAAAAACTGGGCAACGGGCACAAAAAATACCGATGAGCCAAATCCTCCGATGGTGCCAAGCACTTCGCAAATCAGAGCGGAAATAAGAAAAAAAATGGTGGCTGCCAAGAATAAGGTTCTCCTGTTTCAGGAGGAAAGGTAACCAATTATTCAGCTTCGCGCCAAATAATTACAGTAAGCCTTCAATGATATGTTCTACACTTACCCCTTCTGCTTCTGCCTTATAATTTTTTATTAAGCGGTGACGCAACACGTCTTTTGCTACCGCTTTCACATTATCAATATCAGGAGAATAACTTCCATTAAGCAAGGCATGTGTTTTTGCACCCAATATTAAAAACTGGCCAGCCCGCGGGCCTGCACCAAAACCTATATATTCATTTACTTTAGGTGTTGCGTTGGCGGTTTGGGGTCTTGTTTTGCTCACCAGTTTTACGGCATACTCAAGCACATTATCAGCCACAGGAACTTTTCTGATCAGGTGTTGAAAACCAAGAATTTCATTGGCTGTAAGAATATGATTAAGCTTTACCTCAGCATTACCTGTTGTGCTTCTTATTACCTCCAGCTCGTCTTCATACTTAGGGTAATCCAATACCACATTAAACATAAACCTGTCCAGTTGTGCTTCAGGCAAAGGGTAAGTTCCCTCCTGTTCAATTGGATTTTGAGTAGCCAAAACAAAAAACGGAGCATCCAGCTTATGCAATTTTCCACCCACAGTTACATTTTTCTCCTGCATGGCCTCCAGCAATGCCGCCTGTGTTTTTGGCGGTGTACGGTTAATCTCATCCGCTAATACAATATTGGCAAACAGCGGCCCTCTTATAAACTTAAACTCTCTTTTTTCATCCAGTATTTCAGATCCGGTAATATCACCAGGCATCAAATCGGGAGTAAACTGTATGCGGTTAAACTTCAGGTCGAGCACCTCAGAAATTGTTCTAACCAATAATGTTTTTGCCAAACCGGGAACCCCAACCAGCAAAACATGGCCGTTGGAAAAAATAGCGGTAAGTACGGCATCAACCACATCCTGCTGGCCAATAATTACTTTCCCTATTTCAGCTCTCAGTTCCTTATATTTTTTATGCAACTCATTGGCTGCTTCAACATCATTTGCAAATTGCATAGCTTATTTTTTTAGAAATTCAATTACCTGATCACAATTTTTATATGGTTCATTTACCTGTATGAAGAGGTCCTTTTTTGTTTTAGCAATAAACGATTCCATTGCCCTTTGTTGTTTGCGCTGCATGGCCATTGCCTGAAACTTCTGGTAATCATCGCGCAGGTTTGCACGGTGCGGCTTACTTTCCGACTTGAGGTATAATACCCTCCATACCTGCTGCTTATCCGGACCCGGAATGGTGATTAGTTCTGGCTCCGTAATATCTCCGGGTTTTAATGATTCTATTTTAAAGTAAATTTCTTTGTCCAGTTCATCAACAGCAATTTTGGTAGATCCTGTTTGCTGGTCGGTAATAAACCCACCGTTGCCTTTGCCAAAAGGATCGTCTGAATATTTCTTGGCGGCATTTTCAAATGAAATGGTATCAATTTTAATCAACCATAAAATACTGTCCAGCTTTTCCTTAGCCTTTGATACATCTGTAGTAAAAATTTTGGGCCTGATTAATATATGTCTCACATTGATATTATCTCCTTTGCGGTCTACCAATTTAAGAATATGGTATCCAAATTTTGTTTCAATAACCTTAGATATGCTATCGGGTTTAAGTCTGAAAGCAGCCGCTTCAAATTCAGGTACCATTTGTCCGCGGGTAAAAAAGCCAAGTTCTCCTCCTTTGGAAGCCGATCCGTCATCTGAATAAATCAGGGCCATGGTATTAAAACTTTCCCCGTTCATAATTCTATCTCTCAGCTCTGTAATTTTCTCTAAGGCTATTTGTTTGGCTTCCCTGGTTACTTTAGGTTCAATAATCATTTGTGCAACCTCTACTTCAGCACTGTAAAAGGGAAGGCTATCCATTGCGGCTATTTCATTAAAATACCGTTTTATATCCGTTGGAGAAACCTTTACATCTTTAAGCACCTTGTTCTGCATTTCCTGAACCAGCATTCCGTGTTTTATTTTTTCCCGGTTATCGGCTTTAATCTGCGTAATGCTTTTTCCATAAAACTCCTCCATGGCCTTTTCTCCACCAAACTGTCTGGCAAAATACCGAATGCGTTTATCGAGTTCTGCATCAAGTCTCTCCTCGGAAAGAGGAATACTGTCTATTTGTGCTTTGAGGAGAAATATCTTTTCAATCAGTTTTTGCCTCATCAGTTCACATTTAAAAGAGTCGCTGATTGGCTCATCGGATTGCCGCTTCATTTGCTCAAACTCCATTTCTATTTCCGACTGCATAACGATGTTCTCCCCCACAACAGCCGAAATCTGGTCGATAACCTGACCAGCCTGCTGGCCGCTGGCCTCCTTACATACAAAAATCAGGAATAATATTAAAAGCGCGTTTCTCATTTCTTTGTATAGTTTTCAATCACATTATTCTCCGTTGCTTTCCTCTGCATATCTGTTTCAAATTTCTTAATCAGTTCAATTTTTCGTTGGTTAAGCAAAACGTTTCTGATTCTTTCCTTTTCAAACTCAAACGAAGAAAGCGAGTTTTTCGTTCGGTAAGCCTTTATTAAAATCAGGTAAACAAACTTACCCTCGTTAATTTCCAGGAATTTATTGTTCCGTAAAAAATGCTCTTCATCGTATTGCCTGATGGGGAGTTCCTTTTGCACTTCACTGAAATCAAGCCAGGTTTCGTCATCAAGAAAATAGTTCTCAGCGTTTTTCTCACACAATTTGCCAAGCTTCTGTTTATCTTTAATGGCAGACGACAAAAACAACCTGATGATATCATTTCTTGCTTTGTTGCTCTTTTCTATTTTCACAAAATTAAGCTGTACAATATTTCTTGCCAGCTCAAAACTGTTTTTGTTGTTATTGTAATATTCCTGAAGCTGCTCATCCGTTGTTGTTGTATCAAGCCGCTCTGATATAAGCCTGCTTTGATACTTATGAATCAACAGTGAGTTACGGTATTCATCCAGTTCCTGCTGAACATCTTTTTCCGATTCAGCCAGGTTTTTTTCTGCTACCTGAGCAAACAGTTGGTTCTTTATCCAGTTGTCAATAAATACCTGTAATACCCTTACACTATCTGCTCCTCCAGAGGTGGAGTAAAAAATATTTTTTACATCCGAAGGATACAGGTACTTATCTTCAACCCTGGCTAACGGTTCTTCCCCTGAAGCAGACTTTTTGCTGCAAGCATAACTAAGGGATAAAACAGCAGCCCATGTAATGAAAATGGCAAGTCTCAACTTATTTAAACAATGAGCGGATTACCTCATCATTTACTGTAACAGGGTATTTGCCACGTAATGTTTTAATCCACTCTTTCTCCAGATAACTTTGATAATCACTTGTCACCATTCCTCTGGCTTCTTTTAATGCTTTTGGTTCCGGAGCTACAACACCTTGCACCACATAAAACTTATAACTGTCCTTATCATTGGTTATATCTACCACACCTTTTTTATCCCATAGTTTATCTTTTTCAGGACTCTCTCCTTTTTCATGCTTAGAATCGCTGATAATAATGGTACCGGCCAGTTTTTTGTTTAGTTTGGCTTTTATTTCTTCATGCGTTTTTCCGGCTGTTGCCATTTTCATTGCTTCTTTTTTGGCCTTTTCATTTAAACAACTGTAGGTATATACATGAAGACGCTCTTTCCACATGTATTTGGTTTTATTGTCTTCGTGGAATTTTTGCAAACCGGCAGTATCTGTAACTGCTTTTGTCCATACTTTTTTATCTGTGAGATCAAACAGTAAAATGCCATCATGATATTCCTGCATCAGGTTGCGGAAATCTTCATACTTTTTCTCCAGCACTGATTCTTCATACTCCAGCACCTTCTCATCCGTATATTTTTTAAACAGGGAGTTTACAATCATTTGCACTGATTCCTTTTCTCTTGGCTCCTGATTTAGTTTTACGTAAGCAGCAAAATCTTTTACCGTAAATGTTTTTTCATTTATGCTCATCACCGGTTTGGTGCTTAATTTATCCTCATCAGGACTCCACAAACCTTTCAGAAAGGTAGAGTCAACAGAGGCTGCAAACTCTTTCAGGTTGGCAGCATATTCTACATATTTACTTTCTTTTTTTATACGCTGAGAAACAACCAGCTTGCTGCTTTCTGCGCGGGAGTCGCGGCCAATTTTGGATTTAATGCTTTCTTCCACTTCCTTCAACTCAGCCACAGGTCTTTTGTCAATCAGTTTTAGAATATGGTATCCGTAGTCGGTTTTAAATGGTTTTGAATATTCCCCTTTGTTCAGGGAAAATGCCAGTGTTTTAAAATCTTCAGGGAAATTGCTGAAACTGCTGAACCAGTTCATTACACCACCGTTCTGACGACTGGATTGATCCTGAGAATACTCGGCAACAACGGTTTCGAAGGCCACACCTGATTGTAATTTTAAATACGCAGAGTCCGACTTCATTTTGGCATCAGCTACTACATCTGCCGTTGCGCTTGGTCCGGTTTGAAGCATAATATGAGCAACCTTTACTTCACCCCTTGCCGGTCTTCTGTCGTTTACTTTTAAAATATGATAACCATAACGTGTGCGGAATGGAGCCGATACTTGACCTTTTGGTGTTTTGTAGGCCTGTGTTTCGAAAGGATAAATCATGTGAAAAGCGGTAAACCATCCCAGCAATCCAAAATTTTTGGCAGCAGAGGGATCATCCGAGTTTTGAAGAGCAAGGCTGTCAAACGACTCTCCTTTGGCTAGCCGTTTCTTCAGGTCCATTAATTTATTGTATGCTGCAAGGGTATCCTTAGGTAATGCATTTTCGGCACAATTAATTAAAATATGGCTGGCATTAACCTCCTCTTTCATTCGCTCGTAAGCCTCTTTAATCAACCCTTCGGTAACTTTTTTATCAGTAAGGTAAGGATTGGCCAGTTGTTTTCTATAGCCTGCCAATTCTGTTTTAAAGGTATTGAGGGTATCAAGCTGCATCAGCAAGGCTTCTTTCACCTTCATCTTAAAGTTCTGGTATAAATCCAGGTATTCCCTTACATCTGCTTCTGTAGGAACCTCTTTTTCGTTTCTGTTTTTGCTAAGCAGGCGTTCAAATTCTTTTTTATAAACTGTATCGGGGCCAAATGTAAAAACCCAGGGATTAGGCTTTACCGGTGCCGGGGCAGCGGCCGTGGTTGTACTTTTTGTTGTTTTGCCTTTTTGTGCATAAGCGCAAAAACTTACCAAGCTAAACATGGAAACAATCAGTCCTATTCTTTTCATTGTATATGTGTTTTTTATGTTTAATTTCTAACGTTGATCATCAACTGTTCTAACGGCAAAACTTTCCGTTAAATACCTTCGTTTTCAGCGAAGGGCAAAAATATAAAATTCCTGCTCATAACCTACTGGTTTAAAACTTTAGCGGGCTTAAGTTTAACCGCCATTTTTAGCAAAAATTCCTTTAGCTCATTTATGTTAATTCCTTTTGAAGCAGAAATAAAAATTACCGGGGCATTTTCTTTTGCTATCCAGGTGTTTTTTAAACGTTCAATATAAGGCAGGCCATTCTCTTCTTCTTCCTCGGCAGGCTCCATCTCAGGCTCTTCAAACTTGTCTATTTTATTGAAAACCAGAAGCCTTGGTGTTTTATACGCACCAATCTCCTCCAGGGTTCTGTTCACTACATCAATCTGCTCTTCAAAATTGGCGTGCGATATATCAACCACATGTATCAGCAAATCTGCTTCCCTGATTTCATCAAGAGTAGACTTAAAACACTCAATTAACTGGTGGGGAAGTTTCCTGATAAACCCAACCGTATCGGACAACAATAACGGAATGTCCCTGATAACCACTTTTCTTACCGTGGAGTCAAGGGTGGCAAAAAGTTTATCTTCCGCCAGCACATCAGACTTACTTAGCAGGTTAAGGATGGTAGATTTACCCACATTGGTATAACCCACCAATGCCACCCTCAGCTTATCATCGCGGTTTTGCCTTCTGGTAAAATTTTGTTTATCAATTATTTCTAACCGGTCTTCGAGTTTGCTTATTTTATTGCGCAGGGCCCTTCTGTCGGTTTCTATTTCCGTTTCTCCCGGCCCTTTCATTCCTATACCCCCTTTTTGCTTGGAAAGGTGGGTCCACATGCGGGTAAGCCTTGGCAGGAGGTACTGAGCCTGAGCCAGCTCCACCTGATATTTGGCCTGAGCCGTGCGGGCGCGGGTAGCAAAAATATCCAGTATTAAATTACTCCTGTCGAGTATTTTACACTTAATGGTTTGCTCCAGGTTTCGGATCTGAGAGGGGGACAGTTCATCATCAAATACCACAATATCCACCTCCTGATCTTTTACATAGGTGGCAATTTCATTCAGCTTTCCTTCGCCAATATAGGTTCTTGGATTCGGGTACGGCAAGCGCTGAAGGAATTTTTTAATTACGTTTCCTCCGGCAGTAAAAGCTAAAAAAGAAAGCTCCTCCAGGTACTCTTCAGCCTGTTCCTGCTTTTGGTGCTGGGTGATAACGCCAACAAGAACCACTTTTTCCTGCTTTTTTGCCGTATTAATTAGTTTAGCCATCTGATACTGATAATATTTTATAGCGGGGTATGTTTATTTGGCATTCCCTGCGTTAATTTGTAATGCAAAGTAAATGGCAAAACTGAAACCCCTTATATTGTTTCTTATTTTTTTAGGTGCAATAACCCATTCCGTGGCTCAAAGCATAGAATGGTCCAATCAGCAAAAAGTAAAATCTAAAACATATTATGCCCAGGTATTGGGGCAAAATGCAGCAGGTATCTTTTTGCTTCGTTCAAAAACCAATGATTTTGCCAAAGAACTTACGCTTGAACGTTATAAACCCAATTTAAGTCTTGAACTTTCCAAAGAACTCCCCATTAACAGCGGAGCCTATCTGGAGAAAATGATTTTGCTCGAATCGGGTATGCTTGTTTTTTCCAGTAAGAAAAATTCTGAAACAGATATGATTGACCTGTTTTATCAGAAAACAGATGACAACCTGAATGCGGCCGGAACGCCCGTTGTTGTACTCTCTGTTTTTTCATCTCTTTTTAAAGACAACAGTAATTTTTACATCCGTACTTCTGCCAATAAAAAGTTTTTTAGTGTAGTATACCTCACCAGAAACGCAACAGATAAAAACACCTCCACATTTCATATCATTACCCTTAACGATCAGATGGCTGTTGTTTACAAAAAGGAATTTGCCCTTAAATACGAAACGGAAGATGTATACATTACATCCATAGAGGCCGATAATAATGGAAATGTTTTTACCTTAATTGATTTCCCTAAAAGCCTTGAAAAGAGGGGGAAAAACAAAGGAGTCCGTTCGTTTTTTCTTTATGGGTATCTACAAAAAGACGAAAAAATGGCAACATTTGATCTGGGTAAAGATTCTCTGTTTATTGCCGATCTGGGTATGAGCATTAACAATTACAACAACAGCGTGGCGATAGGTGGTTATTATTCAAAAGAAAATGATGATAACAAGGCGGCAGGACATTTTTATTACCTGATTGATTTGGAAATGGTGGTGGTAAAAACCAAAGTGTTTGAAGATTTTGATAAGAATTTTATAGCCAAGGTTGCTGGCAGTATGCAGAATGAAAACACCACCAACCTTACAGACCTTGCCATCCGGAGAATTATTCCAAGAAGTGATGGCGGGTGTATGATTGTTGGTGAAAAATATTACGAGTCGAGGCAGATGTATACCTATTATGTAAACGGATTTCCGCAAACCTCCTCCCGCACTGTTTATAATTTTGATGAAATTGTGGTGATATCCAAAAATGCTGACGGAACCACCCAGTTTCGTGATTTTATTAAAAAGAAACAGAGCTCCGTTGCCGATGCCGGTTATTACTCTTCATTTGTGCTGCTCAATACCAACGAGCGGCTCTCATTTATTTACAACAGCGATACTGGTGATGATGGAGATGTAATGATCAGCACGCTGAATCCAAAAGGAGAAACAGATACCAGAATATTAATTAAAGCCTTGAGTTATTATGTAAGCATTATGCCTCCGGAGTCGCGGCAGGTTTCGGGAAATGTAGCCATTATATCCACGCTTAAAGACAAACGATTTTCGCTGTTGCGCATCACTTATTAATTTAACAACAATTGCTTAGCCTATTCCGTCAAAACAGCGTATTTGCAGGTATCCTAACCCTGGTTCTTGCACTGTTGCTGCGCATTCCGGAGTATATTCTCCCATACAATTCCTCCTTTATTAAAGGGGCTCCCCTGTCTACCGTTCTTTTTAATCTTATCGAGGGTTTACCCAACCCCAGGTTGTGGGCGTTGATACTTAACGGTGTATTTATCGGGGCTCAGGCTTTACTTATCAATTATATCAGTTCACGTCACAATATTCTTTATAAGGAGACTTTTCTTCCGGGATTAATGTTTGTATTGCTGAGCAGTTTTTTTCCTCAGCAATCAGAGCTTACCCCACAACTGGTTTCCAATACATTTATCATGTTGCTGTTGTTGCGGCTTTGTTATTTATATGAGTCGGTTAATCCACTATTGCTTATGCTCGATGCAGGGTTTTACCTTGGTGTGGGGCTGCTGTTTAATTACGACCTTATTTTGTTTCTGCCTTTTATCCTTATCAGTGTGGTTATTTTTACCTCATTTAACCTTCGCTATTTGCTTGTTTCTCTTTTGGGAATTATGCTTCCGCTCTATTTTGCAGCCGGCATATTTTATATCACAGATCAACTGGATGAGGTATTGATTGTGGTGAGACACAGTTTTGAGAAAAACATCCTGAAAGCTGCCATTGAGCGGTACGAATTTCTTATACCCTTTGTAATTATTATACCTGTAACCGTGGTTGCCGGATTTAATATGCAGCAGAATTTTTTCAGAAACAAAGTAAAAACACGGAGGATTATTCAAAGCATCGGATTGATGATGCTTTTTGGTGTTGCCGGATTGTTTTTCGAGAACACCAATTTTATATACGCCCTTTATTACCTAAATGTTCCGTTAAGTATTATTATGGGCTATTACTTTATCAGCGAGAAACGTTTTTTGCTTAAGGAGGCTACCGTGCTATTGCTTATTTTGCTTAGCCTCTATTTTAAACTGATATAATCCCGGTTCCAATATTAATTGGTTCTGAATGGTGCTATCAGAAAAAATTTAGGAATCCTTACTTCAAACTTTTTACCATCTATCTGGCGCTCCATCAGATAGGTGCCATGCATACTTCCAATATCCGACTTAAGGCTGCAACCAGACACGTAGGTATGTGATTCTCCGGGTTCGAGCACAGGTTGCACACCCACAACGCCAACTCCTTCTACTTCGCTTTTCTCGTGGGTTACATCATTTATATACCAATGCCGGCTAAGCAGCTTTACGGTGTAATCTCCGTGGTTTTCAATAGTAATACGGTAGGCAAACATATGTCCGTCTCCTGCTGCAGCAAAACGGTTATTCTGATAAGCCGTTTCTACTGTAATCTTCACATCGTTTGTTATTGCTGTAGGCATAATTTTCTAAACCGAAATAACACAAAGTTTAATCCAAAACCAAAACGATATTGTAAAATGTTTATTACACGGGCTGAATAGCCAAAATGATCATTTTAGCGGTAGTTACTGACAAACAGCAAAGCAAAAAATGTCATTCAGTCACTACAATACACATACCCCTTGTGTTGTTTAACCTTACCATCATAAATACATAGCCTTTAGCTAACATGGCACTAACCTTCTGTTGACAGGCGTGGTTGACCTTTGTTAAGCTTATTTTAAGTCTATGACAAAGAGAAAATTAAAACTGGCGGTTTTATCTGACATTCACCTGGGCACTTATGGTTGCCGGGCAAAGGCAGTAAATAACTACCTAAAATCAATAGACCCTGAAATTCTGGTTCTTAATGGCGATATTATTGATATATGGCAATTTAACAAAAGATACTGGCCGGAGTCGCACATGAAAGTGGTTCAGCGTATTTTTAAAATGCTGGGCAATGGCACCAAGGTATACTACCTCACCGGAAACCATGATGAAATGCTTAGGAAATTTACCGATTTTAAAATGGGCAACCTGGAAATACGCGATAAGCTGGTGCTTAATCTGGACGGTAAAAAAGCCTGGATTTTTCATGGTGATGTGTTTGATATCACCATGAAAAGCTCAAAATGGCTGGCCAAGCTAGGTGCGGTAGGATACGATACCCTTATTATGATAAATGCCCTGGTAAATGTTGTTTCAGAGAAAATGGGGCGGGGGAAAGTTTCCTTATCAAAAAAAGTAAAGAACAGTGTAAAACAGGCCGTAAAATTTATAGATGATTTTGAGCAAACAGCAATAGATATTGCTATTGAAAACGAATACGACTTTGTTGTTTGCGGCCATATTCATCAGCCGGCAATGAGAAACTGCACCAACGAAAAAGGAACCACCACTTACCTGAATTCCGGTGACTGGATTGAAAACCTTACTGCTCTTGAATATGAAGGCGGGGTTTGGACCATTTACCAGCATCCGGATAATGAGAATGAACATCCGGCCGAAGAAGATGAACTGAATGTGAAACTTCCGGCTATGCAAACCATTTACGAAACCATTGTAACCAGGCAGGTGGCCTTTAATATCTAGAGAGGAATTCTGGTATTCCTTTTAATTAATTCATTTATTTATGAAAATACTATTTGCCATACAGGCTACGGGGAACGGACATATAAGCCGGGCCAGGGAAGTTATTCCTCATCTGCTCAATTACGGGGAACTTGATGTATTAATAAGCGGCAGGCAGGCTGATGTAACTTTGCCTTACCTGATTAAGTATAAAAGAAAGGGCATAAGCTACACCTTTGGAAAAAATGGGGGGGTGGATGTTATTGACAGTATTAAACATTTCAGGCCTTTTCATTTTCTGAGTGATATCTTTTCTTTTCCGGTAATGGATTATGATCTCATTATTAATGATTTTGAACCGGTGACAGCCTGGGCCTGCAAACTTAAAAACAAACCCTGTATTGCACTCAGCCACCAATCGTCTTTTCTATCCCGCAAAACACCACGCCCATCAAAAAAAGATGCTTTTGCTGAAAACGTATTTAAGCATTATGCACCAACTACGGCCCAATACGGATTTCATTTTAAATCGTATGACACGTTTATCCATACACCCATTATCAGGGGAGAGATACGAAAAACCGAATCAACCTATCAGGGCCATATTACCGTTTACCTGCCGGCACATGGAGATGAAATACTGATTAAACATTTTAAACATATAAAAGAGGTAAACTGGCATGTGTTTTCCAAGCATACCAAAACTGCTTATAAGCAGGAGAATGTGCACGTAATGCCTGTGGTGAATGAAGCATTTACCAAAAGTTTGGCTTCGGGTGAGGGCCTGGTAACAGCCGGTGGTTTTGAAAGCCCGGCAGAAGCCATTTACCTGAGAAAAAAGTGCTGGCTGTTCCTATGCACAACCAATATGAACAACTATGCAATGCCGAAGCAATGAAGGATATTGGCGTAACCACAGTAAAACATATTGACGATCAGTTTTCAGCTCGTTTGCAAAGCTGGATTACCTTTGGTATGCCACCCAAAGCCAGCTACCCTGATATGACGGGACAAATTGTAGAGCAGTTAATACTTAACCATGGCAAACAGTTTTCACTGGCTTATTAATTTCCCAGCTTGCTCAGTGAATTGAGGATAATAGAAACATCCTTTTCAATGGTATAATCTTTTGCATAAATAAAATTAACTTTATGCAGTGTGGCTTCGCTGATATGATGGTGTCTGAAAGCATCAAGCGGGGTGAGTACGCTCCGTTTTATTTTAGGCAGTGATTCATTTGTTTTACTTTGGGCATAACCCACCCAGGTTTTTTCGCCCAGAAATACACTAAATATATTGAGGAGGTAATTGCCTCTTCTCTTTACCATAATGAGCAGCACAGGACTAAGCGCCAAAAGCCCTATTGAAAGCACAACATCCAGAAGTCTTTTTTTGCGTTGCTGCAAGGAATTGTTTAAGGCCAGGTTTATCTCCAGGGTATAAAAATCTCCTTTTGTATTCTTGCTGTTGCTTCCAATAATAAAAAGGCTTTCCTCTGGTACTATTTTAAACTGAATATCGGGTTTGCGAATATTCCCCATCCAGCCAATAATTTGCTGGGCAGAAATATCTTTAGAGCAAAAAATAATCTCCTCCACACGGAATAAATCCACCACATCAGGCAGATCTGTTACGGTACCCAGGTAATTATCATCCGTTTGATCTGGTTTATGTATGCTTACGTAACCGGCATATTCACACGATGCTTTAACTTTTATAAGCAAATCATGCACCCTCTCAGCTTCCTGCCTGCTTCCTACAATAATGGTTTTGGTATCAACCTCCATGGCCAGATTTAGTTTTTTAAACCTGGCAGCATACCAGATTAGCCTGTTGAGATAAGCTCCCAAGGTTGCCCAGGCGCCACCAATCAATATCAAAGCTCTGGAGAACCGGTAACCTTCGGGCACAAAAGCATAAAAAACAGAAATGGCAATTGTTCCAAAAAACACCCCTTTAAAGATGGAAGTGAAGGAACGTGGTTTTTCGTAGGCCCCGCTCATGTATAATCCACCCATCCACAATACGGTATATATAATGCTGTTAAAGGTCATGAACACACGGGGGTATTCAATTCCTTCTCCAAACTTTACGTTCTGTGCCCAATAAGATTGGATCAGATACATACCCGCATAAATAAGTAGAGCATCGGCAGCAGGCTTTATTAATGATGTGGCAATGCGCATGGCCATGGCAATACCGGCCCGCATATAAATGGCTATATTAATAAGCAGCCCAAACGTTCGGGCATGTTTCTGAGAGTAGTGTTTTTGCGCAAAAGTGATCATGGCGCGGTAAAACACAAATACATAATTTACACTTGATTTTTTGGTGCTTTCCCCTTTGTAATGAATAATGGTGGTGTCAGGAAAGTAGTAGTTTTTATATCCTGCTTTGGTTATCCGGTAACTCAGGTCAATATCTTCCCCATACATAAAATAATCCTCATCAAGCAAGCCCGTTTTATCGAGGGTGGTTTTGCGCAGCATCATAAACGCTCCTGCAAGCACATCTACAGCGTGGGTTTCATTATTATCCAGATAACCCAGATGATACCTTCCAAACTTTTTGGATTTTGGAAACAAAGCCGAGAAACCAAACATTTTATAAAACGCCACGAGGGGCGTTGGCAGTCCTCTTTTAGACTCCGGAAGGAACTTGCCTTTACCGTCAATCATTTTTACCCCAACCGCACCGGCATCAGGGGTTGCATCCATAAAAGAGATGACTTTGCTGAAACAATCTTCTTCTACCACCGTATCCGGGTTGAGCAGGAGAATATAGTCTCCTTTGGCCAACCTGATGGCCTGGTTATTTGCCTTTGAAAAACCGGTATTCTCTTTGTTCTCTATTAAAACAACCTCCGGAAACTTGCGTTTCACCATCTCACAACTGCCGTCAACTGAATGGTTATCTACCACAAATACCTCTGCCTCTAAGCCCCTGCACGCCTTGCGCACAGCAAACAGGGCCTGCTCCAGAAAATAGCGTACATTATAGTTTACAATAACAACAGAAACCTTCATTCTTGCCAAATAACCCAACGAATATAATACTTACAGCCTTATGTTGTTAAAACCGGAACTTCGGCCCTATTGTTTAAAAATACCATATTCAGGGTATTGATAGAGGCATAACCTGAACATACCTTTGAATAGTGATTGAGGGGAAGAGTGAAACACAAAACCCGGCTTTCATTTATTAAACAACAGAACCTATGAAAAAGCTTATCTGGCCACTACTGATGATGATTGTTTTTGTTTCTCTGGAAACTAAAGCCCAATCAAACAAAGAATGTAAAATCAACGCCCCTGCCCAAAAAACCACCTTATCAAGAGGTAAAAACCCATTTAAGGTAAATCCGGAACAGAAAAAACCAATGCCGGAAAAAGTATCTCTAACCCGTGGTAGCGGCAAATGTTCATTACTGATACGTAATATCACCAGATATAATATCAATGTATTTATTGACAGTGCCTATGTAGGTTATATTTCTCCCGGTAAAAACGGAGCATACACAGCACCGGCAAAAGGATTTAGCAGCATTCATTGCTGGACTTCAGCAGGGGAACTTAAATGGCAGGACCTGAGCGGTTGCAAGGATTGTAAAACAACCATGATATTGAACAACCCGTAAAAACGAAAAAATTCAACCCAACATAAAGGGAGCTTCCGGAAATAATCCGTTAGCTCCCTTGTCTATTTTACCCGTTTCTGCTTAATGGTTATAAGGCACCCTAAGCGCAATGCTTCTGCCCAGGGTTATTTCGTCAGCGTATTCCAGTTCACCGCCAATGGCAATTCCTCTTGAAATGGTGCTTAAGCTTACACCCATATCTCTTAGTTTTTTAGAAAGATAAAATACCGTTGTATCTCCCTCCATGGTAGCACTAAGCGCCATAATAACCTCCTTTGTTCCTTCCTGTTTAATTCTTTCAATCAACTTACCGATATGCAGGCTATCCGGACCCACTCCGTTTACCGGAGAAATTAATCCACCCAGAATATGATAGGTGCCATTAAACTGATTGGTGTTTTCAATAGCAATTACATCGCGTAAATCTTCTACCACACAAATAAGCTTTTGATCCCTTTTGGCATTGTTGCATATATTACAAATACCAGTATCACTCACGTTTCCGCAACGTTCACAATATTGTATGTTGGTGCGAAGCCTGATAATGGCATCGCCCATTTTGGTTACATCCTGCTCCTTTTGTTTAAGCAGATACAGCACCATGCGCATGGCTGATTTTTTGCCAATGCCCGGAAATTTCGACAATTCGTTTACAGCTTCTTCAATCAGGTGCGAAGGATAATTCATGGCAGGCAAAAGTAATGATGCTGTCCTATTTTTTGAAGCGTTTTGACGTATTGTGGTTAACTATTTTTTAACATCCCTTTTCAGGGCTTTAGTTTTGTTTTTATGTCGCCAATTCTACTGTTTTCCTTTATTGTAATATACTTTCTGGTACTGCTGGGGGTAGCTTTTTACACCTCACGCAACTCAACCAACGAGACTTTTTTTATAGGAAACAAAAGCAGCAACTGGATGCTGGTTGCTTTTGGCATGATCGGAACCTCCCTTAGCGGTGTTACTTTTATTTCCGTTCCGGGTACGGTTGGTGCATCAGGCTTCAGCTATTTTCAGGTGGTATTGGGTTATTTTATAGGCTATTTTGCTGTGGCTTATATTCTGCTCCCGCTTTATTACAAGCTTAACCTTACCTCCATATACCATTACCTCGATCACCGTTTTGGCAAAAGCAGCTACAAAACAGGAGCCCTCTTTTTTATTGTTTCACGCACCATGGGAGCCACCCTGCGCCTGTATCTGGTTATAAATGTGATGCAGCTTTTTATCCTTGATCAGCTTGGTGTTCCTTTTGTTGCCACCACCCTGATTATTTTGGGTATGATTTTGCTTTATACTTTTAAGGGTGGGGTAAAAACAATTGTGTGGACCGATACCCTCCAAACCTTTTTTATGTTGCTGGCACTGGTGGTATGTGTTTTTTATATCCTCAACGACCTGAACCTGAACTTAGCCACAGCACTTGAAAAAATGGGCAGCATGGGTTATACCAAAATGTTTGGAACAGATGTGCTGGAGAAGAAATTTTTTCTCAAACAAATTATTGGCGGGGCTTTTATCACTATCAGTATGACAGGCCTTGATCAGGAAATGATGCAAAAAAACATCAGCGTAAAAACCCTGGGTGATTCACAAAAAAACATGCTAAGTTTTAGCACAGTAATGGTGCTGGTTAATTTTCTTTTTTTGCTGCTGGGAGGCTTGCTTTATCTGTACGCCCAAAATAAAGGGCTTGATGTAAAGGGTGATGATCTTTTCCCAACCATTGCCATGCAATATTTGCCTCCTTTTATTTCCATTATATTTATCATCGGCCTTATCTCTGCCCTGTTTCCATCAGCTGACGGAGCCATTACTGCATTAACCTCTTCTTTCTGTATTGATATTCTTGGTTTGCAACGCAACAACTCTTTAACTGAAGCACAGAAATCGAAAACACGTATCAGTGTTCACCTTACGTTTTCTGTTATTTTTATGCTATGCGTATTGCTTTTTAAGGTAATAAATAACAAATCTATTATTAATATTTTGCTTGATGTGGCGGGTTATACTTACGGGCCACTGCTTGGTTTGTTTGCCTTTGGCATTCTTACAAAAAGGAACCTGAATGATAAGATGGCTCCGGTGATATGCCTGCTTGCTCCTGCTATTTGTTACCTCATTCAATTATATGCCCCATTAATTTTGGGGAACTATCAGATTGGTATTGAAATGTTGATTTTAAATGGCTCAATGACCTTTGGCGGGTTATGGCTCATCAGCAAAAAGTAGTTATTGCTTTTCGAGTACTGCCCTTTGCAGGCTGCCTATACTGTAGCTGTTCACCTTATTTCCATCCTTAAGCTTAGACACAATGGCCGGTTTGGAAGGGCCTGATACTATTTCGTAGTACAACCTGCCATCTCTTACCTCGTAGGTGCAGGATAAAATGGTTCCTTCCACATCAAACACACAAAACAACTTATTACCCATGCGGTTCATGTTTATTAAAATGCTGTCATGTTCATCAAGTATATACCTGCCTTCGGCCTCATTTTCCATTTTCAGATCATAATCCTTCATTACCGGCACTTTCCTTTCATCATAGGTTGTTTTCCAGGTCCATACACTGTCGCTTTTTTTTATAATATCCATACGCATGGGGATGGTTTTGGTTTGTCCTCTTTTTCCAACCATTTCCAGGTTTCCACTCCACACGCCTTCGAAGCCCTTAAGAAAGTTAGCTTCCTGAGCCAATGACGGAAAAACCAAGAAAAAAAATACGCCACTGAGCGCAACTTTTAATACTTTCATACCGGTTTTTATCACAATATAGTAAATAGTTAAAAAACGAGACATCTAAAACCCTACATAATTCGTACTAATATAATATAAACACCAACTATATGTGCGAACCAAACAACGACATTTCCGATACCCTGGCTGCCTATCTTGATTGCGTAATTATTGACTTTGACGCCCCTGAATTTGAGGCAGACATGCTCAGGTTAAATCAGCAAACCGATAAGAAGTAATTTATTGGTTCTTCTTATCCACTTTAATTTGTTGTTTACCTGCAAGTACTTCAAAATACCATTTAAAATCTGAAGCAAGGCTGTAAAGGGGATACTTAAAAGTAGCAGGTTTGTTTTTTTCAAAAAAGAAATGACCAACCCAGGCAAAACCATATCCGCAAACCGGACAAAGCCACAATAATCCATATACACCAGACCATATAGCGGCAATAAGAAAATAAAAAAACAAGGTTGTTCCGACCACATGCAAAGCCCTGCAGGTGGTATTCTGGTGTTCGCTTAAATAGTAGGGGTAAAACTCCTTAAGGCTTTTAAATTTTTTCTCCATCTTACAAAATAAGAAACATCATACTAAAACCCAACACATAACCAAGCGCCAGTTGTTGCATATTGTGTGCATTGGAATACAGCCTGGCGCTGGCAGTAATACCAGCTGCAATAAGCACAGGAATCAGCACAAACCTTACATCGGCAGCACCTGCATTTGCGGCTGATACCACAATGGCCGTGAGCATACCAAAAGAGGCCATATGAATACTTACTTTATTAAAGTGATTAACAATAAGCAAGGCAACAACAATACTTGCTGATGCGAGTAAAAAAGCATTGATAAGAGCCGGGGTATGCAGGCGTTGAAAAAAGTAAAAATCGAACAAACACATAATGGCGGTAATCATATACGGACCACGTCTTTCATCGGCCGACTCCAGCATTACCGAATGTACATTGCCAAACAATTTCATGGCAAGTACGTACAACATTGGTACAAGAGCTGTTGATGAAAAGATAAAAACGGTATAAAACAGGCGGGCTTCTGTGCTTAATACATAATCCAAATAAGGGAAAAGCCTGATGAGCAAATAAAACCCCAGCAGGTTTACAAAAATGGGATGAAAGAGTACAGAAATTAATAAGGCCGTTTTTTTACTCATACCGGCAGCTTAGTTATCATAGCCCAAATTAGGAGCCAGCCACTTTTCAATATAGGCAATATCCTTTTCCTTGCGTTTGGCATATTCTTCTACCTGATCTTTGTTTATTTTACCCAGACCAAAGTATTTGCTTTCCGGATGGGCAAAATAAAATCCGCTTACACTTGCAGCCGGGTACATGGCAAAGTTTTCTGTAAGCTCTATACCGGCCTGTTCTTCGGCTTTTAGTAAATCAAACAAGGTTCTTTTTTCTGTATGATCAGGGCAAGCCGGATAACCCGGTGCAGGCCTGATTCCGTTGTATTCTTCTTTAATCAGGTTTTCCTTGCTCAGGTTTTCTTCTTTGGCATAACCCCATAATTCCTTTCTTACCAACTCATGCATCTTCTCTGCAAAAGCCTCAGCCAGTCTGTCGGCAATAGCTTTTATCATAATGCTGTGGTAATCGTCATGGTCTTTTTCGTACTGCTCCACCAGTTTTTCTATGCCAATACCAGCAGTAACGGCAAAGCCACCCATATAATCTGTAATACCTGTTTCTTTAGGTGCAACAAAGTCGGCCAGGCAATGGTAGGTTTGCCCCTCAGCTTTTTCACTTTGCTGACGCAAAAAATGAAACCTTGAGGTAGACGATCCGTCAGCAAGTTCAATATCATCTCCAACACGGTTGGCCGGCCAAAAACCAACCACCGCCCTTGCCTGAAGCAGTTTTTTTTCAATCACCTCATCAAGCAGTTGGTTGGCATCGTCAAACAGTTTTTTTGCTTCCTTCCCTATTATCTCATCATCAAATATTTTTGGATAACGGCCCGCCATTTCCCAGGTGGCAAAAAATGGTGTCCAGTCAATATACTCCCTTAACTCCTCCAAAGGAAAATGGTTGAAAGCCCGTGTACCTGTAAAAGAGGGAGCCACAATGTTTTTTACATCTACCTGAACCCTGGTAGCCCTTGCCTTATCCAGTGTAACAAAGTTTTTATCTCTTTTGCGGTTTTTATAATCTTCCCTGAACTGCTCATATTCGGCTTTCAGGCTTTTTTGATAGGCCGGCCTGTTTTCTTTACTGATAAGGCTTTGCGCAACCGGAACACTTTTGCTGGCATCTAATACATGCACCACCGGACCGCTATAATTGGGATCTATTTTTACGGCTGTATGTACCCTCGATGTGGTAGCACCTCCAATTAACAGAGGTATATCCATTCCAAGGCGTTCCATTTCTTTTGCCACATAAACCATTTCATCCAGGCTTGGTGTAATTAACCCGCTCAACCCTATCACGTGCACATTTTCCTGTTTTGCCCGCTCCAGAATTTTTTCAGCCGGCACCATTACACCCATATCAATTATTTCAAAATTGTTGCAGGCCAATACTACACCTACAATATTTTTCCCTATATCGTGCACATCACCTTTTACTGTGGCCAGCAGGATTTTTCCTTGTCCTCCTCCGGCTGCTGCACCTGCAATTCGTTTTTCCTCCTCCAGGTATGGGGTAAGAAATGCCACCGCTTTTTTCATAACCCTTGCGCTTTTCACCACCTGTGGCAAAAACATTTTACCCTGGCCAAACAGGTCGCCCACAATATTCATTCCGGCCATCAGCGGGCCTTCAATTACCGTTAACGGCTTGCCATATTTTTGTCTGGCTTCTTCTGTATCCTCGTCAATAAATTCTACAATTCCCTTTACCAGGGCATGGCTTAAACGCTCTTCCACAGTGCCTTTACGCCATGCATCATCCACTACTTTTTCTTTGCCTTTTCCTTTTACCTTCTCGGCAAACTCCAACAGTTTTTCCGTGGCATCGTCTTTTCTGTCCAGCAACACGTCTTCCACATAAGTAAGAAGTTCCTTATCAATCTCATCGTACACCTCCAGCTGACCAGGGTTTACAATACCCATATCCATTCCGTTTTTAATGGCATGGTATAAAAAGGCCGAGTGCATGGCCTCTCTTACTTTATCGTTTCCTCTGAAAGAGAAAGACACATTACTTACACCACCACTGATTTTTGCACCTGGTAAATTTTCTTTAATCCATTTGGTGGCATTAAAAAAATCTATGGCGTTGCGTCTGTGCTCTTCCATACCAGTAGCCACAGGAAATATATTCGGGTCAAAAATGATATCGCCCGCAGGGAAATGAACCTTTTGCGTTAGAATTTTATATGCCCTTTCTGCTATCTGAATTCTACGTTCGTAATTATCAGCCTGCCCTGTTTCGTCAAAAAGCATAACAATAACAGCTGCACCAAATTTTTTAACAATTTTGGCCTGACGGATAAACTCTTCTTCGCCTCCTTTTAAAGAGATGGAGTTTACCACACATTTTCCCTGCACACATTTTAATCCCGCCTCAATTATTTCCCATTTGGAAGAGTCGATCATTACAGGTATGCGCGCAATATCGGGCTCCGACATCACCAGATGAAGAAACCTGGTCATGGCCTCAGCTCCGTCTATCATACCCTCATCCATATTGATATCGAGAATCTGGGCTCCGCCCTGCACCTGCTCGCGCGCCACATCGAGCGCTTCATCAAACTGGCCTTCTTTAATGAGGCGAAGAAATTTTTTTGATCCGGTAACATTGGTACGTTCACCAACATTAATAAAATTAGAACCCTCAAAAATAACGAGCGGCTCTAATCCTGAAAGTCGTAGTGTGTAGTCTTTCGTTTCGTTCATGAGATGTTCAGGATTGGTTTAACAAACAAGTGCTATTTGCACGGTTGCCACAAATAAACTAAGAATTTACTGATTTGTAATGAAAACGGGCCAATTTATCCAATAATTCCTGTGATTTAAATGGCTTTGAAATATAATCATTCATGCCTATGGCAAGGGCCTTGTTTTTTGACTCTATAAAAGCATCCGCTGTTAATGCGATAATTGGTACGTTACTAAAGCTTCTGATCTGCCTGGTGGTTTCAAAACCATTCAATTCAGGCATATGCAAATCCATCAATACCACATCAAACGATTTGGTTTTGAGTAATTCTATGGCCTTATGACCTCCATCAACAACCACAAAATCAAGTTTCCAGTATTCCAGGTGCTTTTTAGCAACAGCAATACTCGAGATATTATCTTCTACAAGCAAAACCCTTAACCCTCTTATATCTTCAGCCCGGTGTCCTGAAACTTCTGTTTCTTTTAAAGAAAGATCCGCAAAAGGAAGATCAAGGTCAAAGAAAAATGTTGCTCCCTTGCCTTTATCGCTGATGAGTTGAATATCAGACTTCATCATGATCACTATTTTTTTGCTGATGGCAAGGCCAAGGCCGGAGCCACCGTATTTTCTTGTGATACTGCTGTCTTCCTGGGTAAAGGAGTCGAATATTTTTTGATGCCGGTCGGGTTCAATACCGGGTCCGGTATCGGAAACGGATATTCTTACTGTTGCAGACGAGTTGCCGGTTTTTATTTCCTTTAGTGAAATTTTAACGGTACCCACATTGGTAAACTTAATGGCATTGGACAACAGGTTGTTTAGTACCTGTGACAATCTGGTGGGATCAGCCAGGAAGTTTCTGTGTTTCACATCAATTTCACAAATCATCTCAATATCTTTTAGAAACGTTTGTGGCTCGTGCAGCTTAGCCGACTTCTGAACAAGCTCATATAAATCAACCGGGAGCAGATCAAGCTCTGCCATACCGGCTTCAATTCTGCTATAATCAAGAATATTGTTAAGCAAGGTCATCAGGTTTTCGGCTGAGTACTTGAGTAACCCCAGGTTATCCATCTGTGAAGGTTTAGGATCCTCCTGCATCAGCAAATTACTAATGGCAATTACCGCATTCATGGGGGTACGTATTTCATGGCTCATAGTGGTAAGGAACTTGCCCTTTTCCAAAGAAACCCGCTCCGCCATCTCTTTGGAAGCAAGCAATTCTTTTTCTATTTCTTTAAGTGCGGTAATATCCCGCACCGCACCGTCATAATACACACGGCCATCTGCATCTACCTGCCTGATACTGCTTAAAAGGGCAGTAAATGTGCTCCCATCTTTTCTTTTATAAACAATCTCTTTGTTCCTAATTTCATTATGCTTTTCAAGTGCCGTCAATACCTCAATCCGGTCGGCAGGGTTATGGTATAAATCATCGGGTAAAGCCTGCAAAACAGCTTCTTCAGATTCGAAACCAAACATTCTGGCATAGGCCCTGTTTGCATAAACCAGCCTGTTATTCTGTACATAGGTGCGGCAAATTCCCTCATCAATATTCTGATTGATGCTGTTGAGCAGTTGCTGACTCCGCTGAATAATTTCTTTATCTTCCTCAATAACCATCGCTGCATCATCATAGGCTTTTACATACGATCTGAAAATAAAAATGCTTACCGCCAGTGCAGTGGTAATATTAAACAATGCAATGGTATGTGCATTTTCGCGGTCGGGAATGAGCCTGCCATAACCCGGAGTTACTGACGTGAAATTGGTAAACAAAATACAGGTAATGGTGATGGCAATAAGCACCGCACGCTCTTTCCACTCATTGCGTTGCGTAATGATATAGTTTGCAAACAGCAACGGGAAATAAAACACAAAACCGGTGGTTGGATCTTTATATCCGGCATCGAAAATAAGAATGAGAATATCCGCTGTAATAATAAATGTATATGCAGATGGTTTTAATCTGTTGTTCCATGCCAGCCAGATGCCAACAAGAAACAAAACAGCGGCTGTAACAAAATACATCACATGCTCATGCCGGCTGAGGGAGGTTAAAAAAAACACGAGAAAGAGGCATACCATAAAGGCCACCCCGTTTAATGCGCTTAGTATGTACTTCTGCCTGTTCAAGTAATCAAATATATAAACTAAACCATAGGAATGTTCCAGATAAGCGATGAATCATAAACTAAATACCCTGAATGCACACGAATGGGGGACTTAAAGTTGTTCTGATACAAACTTCCGGTACCTAAACCTTGCGGTACGAGTACCCTTTTCTGAGACACCCACTGGGCTATAATATTCAATCCGATATTCGACTCCAATGCAGATGTAGCCCACCATCCGGCCCCATGCTTTCCTGCAATTTCTATCCACTCATCGGCCAGCTGTGTTCCACCCAACAGGGTAGGCTTTAGAATAATATATTCGGGCTTGATGGTTTTTATCAACATTTCTTTTTCCAACAGGTTTTCTATGCCGATCAGCTCTTCATCAAGGGCAATATCAACCGGAGATTTTGCCACTACCTCCTGCATCAAATTTACCTGCCCTTGTTTTATCGGTTGTTCTATAGAGTGTACCTCAAAGCGTTTTAATTCTTTCAGTTTATCAAAAACATCATCTGCAGAAAAAGCTCCGTTTGCATCAAGCCTGATTTCTACCCAGAAAGCGCTCATTCGTTTTCTTACTGCTTCCAGCATGCGGCACTCCTCATCAAAATCAAGCGCCCCTATTTTAAACTTCAAACAGGTAAATCCGGCTTCCGCCTTTTCAAAAGCTTGTTTTTCCATACTATCCCTTGAGTCCATCCAAATCAGGCCATTAATAGCAATTGGCTCTCCTGAAATAAAAGAATTATTAGCGTATTTAAATGGCTGGTCGAACAACAGGCCGGCAGTTGCCGATTCGAAAGCAAAACGCAAGGAAGGAAACCCATCCAGCACCAAACCGGAAACAGGAAATCCATCATTAATAAGTCTGCAACATTCTTTTAATTTATCTTCAAAACCTGGAGTATCATCCGTACTCAAACCCTGCAAAGGAGATGCCTCGCCAAATCCAATACGTTTATGGTGTTCCAGTTTAATTATCCATGCATCATGGTGCAGCATCTCGCCCCTGGAGGTTCGGGCGGGTTTAATAAAGTTTAACCGCTGAAGAAAATAAGATGCTTTCATTAATGACTGAAAAAAATAACGGCCTCTTTTATAACAAGTAATTTTATGAGCAGGTTACTTAAAAAAAGGCATACAGACAAAAACAGGGTACCCAGCGAAAGCTGTTTAAGAAAAATATTGTATGCAGGGGACGGGGCTGTAATAAATACTTTTCTCACGTTGTTAATTAAAAGCAGTGCCGGCAAAACCAATATCAGCTTTATTGGATGAAAAACGCTGAAGGAATAAAACAACATGAGCAGCAAGGCTACAGAAACCAGTAATAAATGATATACACGTGCCGGCTGTAAGCCAATTTTTACCGGGATGGTAAATTTACCACTTGCCTTGTCATTTTCTGTATCTCTGATATTATTTACATTAAGCACTGCTGCACAAAGTAACCCTATTGAAATGGCAGGAAATAACATGAGCCAATCTTTTGCCATATTAAATTGAAATCCATTGTTGAGCAGGAAAGTGCCTGTAACAGCAACAGGGCCAAAAAACACAAATACAAATATGTCGCCCAGCCCGCTATAACCGTATGCGTTTTTTCCAACGGTGTATTTAATAGCTGCAGCAATGGCAACCAATCCGGTAATAAAAAATGCGGTGAAATAATAGTTGATTTCTCCTCCGGTTGCTTTCCACAACAAGCCTATTCCACTTGTGAGGCATATGATAACAAACAAGATGATCATACGCAACATGGCAGTTGTGGTTATATTTCCACTCTGCAACGCCCTTTGGTTTCCAATTCTTTTTTCATTATCCGTTCCTTTCACAAAATCGCCATAATCGTTTGCCAGGTTGGAAAGGATTTGC
Source organism: Bacteroidota bacterium (assembly GCA_051715425.1). Taxonomy (GTDB): domain Bacteria; phylum Bacteroidota; class Bacteroidia; order UKL13-3; family UKL13-3; genus JAJTFA01. The sequence continues at coordinate 104,623 of JBPXJS010000023.1, forward strand.
AGAGAAACGGCCGTAAGCCAGGCAAGCAGGGTAATACCTAAATCAGCACGATACATTTGATCGGCTACTACCATTCCGGTAAGCACAGCAGCAGTAGCAAGAGGAAGGGTTCGTAAACGAAAGGCTGAAATCCACGTTTTGAGAGTGCTCATATGGTGGTACGAATGTAAATGAAATGAGGATTAGTTTTTAAGCCAAAGTTCCGGATCAAGCTTTTGGTTCATGTTCCAAATTTCAAGATGCACTTCTGTAATATCTTCCTCTTCATTGGTCATTACGGTGCCGATGATTTCGCGGGTATCCACTTCCTGACCTTCTTTAACAGTAACGGTGGAAAGTTTAGCATACGCAGTAAAATACTTGCCATGGCTAACCAATACAATTTTGCCCATGCCCGGGATAGAGAAAATAGATTTAACCTTGCCTTTAAATATGGCACGAACAGAGGCTCCCGGCTGAGTGGAAATATCCACACCATTATTATTTACCATAACCCCCTTTAGTGAGGCATGCCGGTGGGTACCAAACACCTCCGAGACATATCCTTTCTCTACCGGCCAAGGCAAACTATTGCGGTTGCTTTCAAAATCGTTAGAAAGTTTAAGTGCTTCCGGTGTGAGGTACATTTCTTTTGTTGAAGCTACGGCAGGTTTGGTTGGCTCCTTCTTTACACCAGACGCAGCTTTTGCAGCTTCTTCTTTTCTTCTGGCTTCTTCTTCCCGTTTACGCGCCAATTCAATTTCTTTGGCAATTAACTCGCTGATGGCGCTGTTTAATTTCCGTGCGGCTTTCTCGTTTTCAGCCAAAATACGCCTTAGTTCTTTTTCCCTTTCCTGCAGTTTGGCCAATACTTTATTTTCTTCCTGCTTGTCTACTTCCAGTTCTTTTTTCTCTTCCTCTTTTAAACCAAGCATCTGCATTTTTTCCGATTTAATCTCAATCATTTTATTGAGCTCACCTATAATATTGTTTTGCGTGCGAAGAATAACGGCTGCCTGGTTTTTGCGGTAATCGCTGTATTGGTTCAGGTATTCTATGCGCTTAAGTGCCTGATTAAAACTTTTGGCAGAGAATACAAACAACATTTTATCATACACATTGCGTGTGCGGTAAGTGGCACGTATGCTTTTTGCATATTCCTCTTTTAACCTTACCAGGTCTTTCTTCAGTGAGTCGAGAACCTCCTGCTGACTGCTTATCTGAACAGAAACAACCTGAATTTGCTCCTGCACATTATTGATCATTTTTTCCCGGGTTTTAATCTGGCTGTTAATGGTTTTGAGCTGGGAAAGGGTGGTTTTTTTCTTGGTTTTGGTTTCTTCCAGTACCTTTTTGGTTTCTTTTATTTTCTCTGAAAGTTCTTTCCTCTTATTCTCCAGCTCTTTTCGCTGTTGCTGAATATTTTGCGCAAAAACAGAAACCGATAACAGCACCAGCAATGCTGCCAATAATTTACGGCCTGACAATAGCGAATGTTTTAGGAATGCTGAAAACAATATCTTTCTTTTTTTCGAATACAAAATTGGAGAGTTCAAACTCACATTTCACATTTTTTTCTGCCCTGATGTTGATATTGATATGTGAAGGGTAGGCATAACCTTTGTGATAAACGGCCTCGTTATAATTGATGGTAAACTCCTTTGTTCCGCCCCGCTCTGTCACCTTAGTTTGCTGGGCACGAAGGCTTTTAAGCTCATACCCTACAGATTGTGTTTGATTGGAAGGAAGGGCTTGTGTAATAAAAAGCTGTTGCAATACAGTGTCTGTTATAGTAGTCTGCAAATCGTGATTAAACGGGGCATTGCCTATTATAAGGTTTTGCAACTGGGTAAACGTGAGGGCAACGTTGCTCATTCTTTTGAGGTAATCGTAATTGGTAATAATGGCCTTGCGGTGCAACAGGTCGAGAATAACCAAAGAATCCGGTGTGGCCAGCACCCTTGCTACATTTAGCCCCAACACTGCGGAAACAGACATAAAAATATACTTGTCTTTTTCCAGGGTAATAATCACATCAAGATCTGCCTTCTGCTCCCCGTCATCGTATTTTAGTTTCCCCCTGTTGTTTATATAGGCATAATCATTTCTGTTGAGTTCAATGCTTTTCAGTAATGTTTCAATGGCTGTGTTTTCATTAACGGCAACCTTTGCGGGCTCAACGGGTTGTGTGGTTGCCTTTTTGGTTTTACACGCACTAAATAAAACAACGGACCAAATAAGGGTAAAATAAAAAGCACCGGTTTTACTCCACATAACGCTGCTCTTTTATTTTTTGTTCGAGGGTGTTGTTTTCAGAACCCAGCTCTTTTGCACGTTTCCAGTTTTCAAGGGCTTTATCGGGTTGGTTTAGTTTAAACAATACATCGCCCAAATGCTCTATCACTTCTGCATTGTTAGGTGATTTTTTTAGCGACTTCTCTATATACTCTCTGGCAAGATCGTACCTTTTTTGCTGAAACATAATCCAGCCATAAGTATCAAGATAAGAGGCATTCTCCGGCTCCAGATCAATGCTGCGTTTCGACATCTCCTCTGCTTTATCCAGTTTGGTTTTGCGCAGGCTCAGAAAATAGGCATAGTTGTTCAGGGCATAAGCATTGTTTTTATCCAGCACCAGCGCCTTTTCATAAGCTGCATAACAGGCCGAATCGTTTTTCAGATAATGGTTGGCATCACCCAGGTTCGAATAAAGTTGTATCAACACCTCATCATTTCCTTCTGCCAGCTCAATGCCTTTTGTGGCGCTGCTTACTGCTTTTTCATATTCTTTAAGTTGCAGGCTTGCAATGGTGTGGTAGGCAAAAAACAACACTTCCATTGGAAAATATTCCATGGCATTTTCGCAATCTTTCTGCAGCATTTTATTGTCGCGCATTTCGCCACTGCAATAAATAATTTGCTGCCATGCCACAAGGGTATTTGGCTCAAACTCCACCGCATGGATATACTGCTCACGCGCTTCCTTAAACTTGTTATCCTGCACATACAAATCGCCTGTAACCATATATGCCGTTGCCTCCTGAGGGTTGGCACGGATAAAAGCCTCACACAATTCATAGCACTTTTTGCGGTGATCATCAATACTTACATTGGCAATAAAGTTTACCAAAACAGAAAGTTTGGTTCTTACCTCTACATTGTTAGAGCCTATTCCCAGCAAGGTATGTTTGTACCAGTTTGCCCTGTCGTTTTTTCCGTTATAATAGTCGGCATAGGCAAAATGCGCAATGCCATTATCCGGCTCCAGTTGCAAAATTTTATCGTATAGCTTAAGTGCCTCTTCAGTTTTATTATTGGCCATATATAAATCGGCCAGCATGCCCAGATAGCGTGTTTCATTGGGCTTAAGCGCTATCAGCTTTTCAACTTCCTTAATGGCTTTGGGGAGCTTATTCTGTGCCAGGTAAATTTGTTCCTTCTGTTTCACCACGTCTTCATTTACGCCAATCAGTTTTTCAATTTGATCAAGCATTTTTATGGCTGAAGAAAAATCACGTGCCATGGTAAACATATAGGCAGCATCGGTAAGATGGCCTACCTGATTCTCTCTTTTGCTTAGCAGAATATGTTGTTTCCCTGCCTCCTCATACTTTTTGCGGGCCTGATATATTTCGGCCAGCAGGTTTTGGTACCAGATATTCTTTTCATCAAGCTTTATGGCCTTGAGGATATTCTCTTCTGCATCGGCCATAAACCCCTTGCTGTAGTATACATCGGCAAGCATATAGTATACGGCTGCTTTCGTATCATCCAAATAAAGGCAGGCTTTAAACTGATTAATTGCCTCGTCATAATTGGCCAGCATTTTTTCCTTTGTTCCATTAAAGTAAGCTGCATCAAATTGCATTTGTTGTGCTTCACTTAATGGTTCTTTCTTTTTTTGCGCTAATGCCATTGCCGGAGCAATCAACAAAAGCAGCGACAGAAGGAGGATGATATGACGTTGGGTGTTTTTCAATGGTTTGGTTATGCTATACAGGTGGTGAAGTCGCCAATGCTTAAATCTTTGGATTCTCCGTGGTATTCAACGTTGCTTCCAATCATGGCATTGTCTATCACTGCATTTTTAATAAGCGTATTGTTCTGCACAATACAATTGCCAACTACCGCATTTTCAATTACACAGCCATCTCCAATGGAGGCGTATGGCCCAACTATGGAGCGGGTAATTTTTACATTTTTACCAATATATGATGGTTGAATAATTACCGACTGGTTGGACTCCACGCTATCGTCAACCATTTTTACCCCGTCACTTTGCATATGGTGCAGCACTCTTCCGTTGGTGTAAACAGTGGAGTTTTTATTTCCGCAATCGAGCCACTCCTGAACTTTTCCGGGCTCAAATTTCAGCCCTTTCTGTTTCATGTTTTCCAGGGCATTGGTTAGCTGGTACTCTCCCTTTTCGCGGATATCATTATCAAGCAGATACTGCAACTCATTGCGCAAGTTTGCGCCATCTTTAAAATAATAAATTCCTATAATGGCCAGATCGCTAACAAAGGTTTGTGGTTTCTCTACAAAATCGGTAATTACACCATGGGCATCCAGCTTTACCACACCAAACTGGCGTGGGTCTTCTATCTGCTGCACCCAGATAATCCCATCCTTACTCCTGTCGAGCTTAAAGCCCGCTTTAAACAAGGTATCGGCAAAAACAACCAGAACATTACCCTCCAGTGATTCTTTGGCGCACATAATAGCATGTGCCGTTCCCAGGGCTTCACTTTGGTAGTAAATAGAGCCTTTTGCGCCTAATTTTTCAGCCACTTCAATCAGGCTTTTTTCTACTGCTTTGCCAAAACCTGGGTGTATGATATAAGCCACCTCCTCTATTCCTTCTCCGCATACTTCTTCCAGGTCTTCAATAATTTTCTGCACAATAGGTTTTCCTGCAACAGGAATCAGTGGTTTTGGGATTGTAAGGGTATGAGGCCTCATTCTTTTGCCCATGCCCGCCATTGGTACAATAATTCTCATCTTCTTGTTCTTTCTTATTCTGTTTGGCCAACCGGCCTGTTAGTTTAGTTATTTTCCTGTGCTGCCGTAGCCGCCTGCGCCACGTAATGTTTCTGAAAGCTGATCTGTTTGGTTCCAGCTTGCGCGGGCGTGTGGGGCAATAATCATTTGTGCTATCCTGTCGCCATTGTTTATTTCAAAAGGCTCATCACCCAGATTAATCAGCAACACCTTAATCTCACCCCGGTAATCTGCATCTATGGTGCCCGGTGAATTTAAAACCGTTACCCCATGTTTAAGAGCCAGGCCGCTGCGTGGCCTCACCTGCGCCTCAAATCCTTGCGGCAGTTCAATAAACAAACCGGTAGGTATAAGTGCACGTTGGCCTTTACCTAACATTATTTTCTCCTGTGTAAAAGCTCTTAAATCCATCCCCGCAGCATGTTCTGTTTCATATGCAGGCAGGGGATTTCCGGACTTGTTAATGATATTTATTTGCATCAGTTGCACACTGCTCTTAAGCTGGCGAAGTTAGTATTTTATTCCTTCTTTCAAACCAGAAGGCCACACCCAGAAAAAATACGAAAAGTGCTGTATTTAAAGCATATAAAAGGGTTTGCTGATCCCGAAAACGGTTTTGAACAAAAACAGAGGCTGCGTAAATTCCCAAGGCAAGCAAAATATAAGCCACCACCTTAACCGTATGATAAGGAATAGGATAATATTTCATTCCCATTATATAGCAGATGATGGCCATACTTACATAACAAATTAAAGTAGCCCAGGCCGATCCGGTATAGCCCATTAATGGCACCAGAATAATATTGGCGGTTATGGTAATAATGGCCCCGGCTATAGAAATTCCGGCTCCCTTATTGGTATGATCGGAGAGCTTATACCAGATGGAGAGGTTATAATAAATTCCCAGAAACATATTGGCAATAAGCAGTACGGGCACCACGTGCAAACCTCCCCAGAACTTTTCGTGAATGAAGTGTTTAAACACATCGAGGTAAAGGGTTACCAGCAGAAAAAGACTTAAACATACCAACACAAAATAATCCATTATTCTCGCATATACGTTTCGCTTATCGTCTGTTTTGGAGTGGTTAAAAAAGAAGGGTTCTGCGGCATAACGAAATGCCTGAATAAACAAACTCATTAAAATAGACAACTTATAATTGGCTCCGTATATCCCATTTGCTGCAAGGCCTTCCTGCGGATCAGTATAAAACCAGGAGATAATGGTTCTGTCAAGGGTTTCATTAATCATGCCGGCAAAACCAACCACCATTAACGGCAGCCCGTATACCAGCATCTCTTTCCACAATATGCGGTTAAAGGCACCTTTGGTAATGGCCAACAACTCTTTATACAACAGCGGAATAGTAATAACACTTGCCACCAGGTTCGATATAAAAATCATTCCCATATTTACCTGCCCCTCAAAAAATGGCAGCAAAATTCCTCTTGTTTCGTATATATGGGGGCACAACAGCAGAAAATAGAGGTTGAGCAGGATATTGATAAAAATATTTACGTTTTTAATAATGGCAAACCTCAGCGGTTTGTTTTGCTGCCTCAGGTATGCAAATGGTACGGCACTGATGGCATCAAGCCCGATGATCAGGGTAAAGTAGGTGATGTACTCCGGGTGATCAGGCAATTTAATAAGCCCGGCCAGTTGCTGCGAAAACAGGGAAAACACCGCCACAAAAAGCAAAGAACTGCCAATCAGCGACTTTAATGCCGTGCTGTATACATCCTCCGGTTTGGGGTGTTTGGAAGAAAACCTGAAAAAAGCCGTTTCCATTCCGTAGGTTAATAGCACATTAAAAAAGGTAACATAAGAATACATCAGGGTATTAACCCCATATTCTGCCGTGCTGAAAAGAGCGGTGTGAAGCGGTACCAGCAGGTAGTTTACAAAGCGGCCAACAATCTGGCTCAGCCCGTAAACTGCGGTTTGTGAAGCAAGTTTTTTAAGCGCACTCAATAGATTTTCACTTAACGATTCAAAGAACATAAAATTATTTCAGCCAAAAATCGTTGCTTATACACAACATCACTTGCTTTGTCTATTTTCGCAACTATGCGTAAGGCGTTATTTTTAATTGTTTTGGGTTTGTTCTCCTCCCTTCTGTTTGCCCAGCAAAAGGAAGAGCAACTTGCTGCGCAGTATTTCAGCAATAATGAGTTTGATAAAGCGGCCGACCTTTACGAGAAACTGCTGAACAAAAGCACACAGGCCGGATACTACTACGAAAACCTGCTGAGCTGCTACTTTAAGCTAAGCCGTTTTGACGATGCGGAAAAAATGGTTAAAAAGCAGCAACGCAGAAACAACGAGAATGCGTACTATGCCGTTGATCTGGGTTATGTTTTTAAAAAAGCGGGCAACACCGAAAAAGCCAAAAAACACTGGGATGAGCTACTGAACAAGCTTAAACCATCGGAAGCTTATACCACTGAAACCGCCAATGCTTTTCAGAAAAGAGGGGAACCCGATTGGGCCATTACCACTTACCAGCGTTCGCGCAAGCTGAATGGCAACAGCCTTACTCTTTTTGCTATTCCACTTGCTCAGTTATATGCCGAAAAGCACGAAACCAAACTGATGTGCGATGAGTACCTGAATGCCCTGCAAAACAACCCATCCCTGCTTGAAGATATTGAAGGTTACCTGCAGCTTTATATAGAAAACGATGCCGAATACGCCATTGTAAAATCATCCTTACTCAAAAAAAGCAAAGATTACCCGGGCAACGAAGTGTATAATGAAATGTTGATCTGGCTGTTTGTGCAGCGCAAAGATTTTGATAATGCATTTGTACAGGCAAAAGGCCTGGATAAACGTTTTAAAGAAGAAGGCCGCAGGCTTATCGATCTGGGTTATATGGCCTCGGCCAATGAGAAGTTTGATGCCGCTGCTGCTATTTTTGCCTATATAGCAACGGCCTATGGAAAAGATAAACCTTATTATCTCAATGCCAGATCGGGCATGCTGGAAGCCAAAAACAAAAAGATTTTTTTTACCGGAGTATATACCGAACCGGATCTGAAAACGCTCGAAACGGATTACCTCAGCTTTATACAGGAGTTTGGCCGCAACTATTTTACGGCAACGGCCATGCGCGAACTGGCCAGGCTTAAGGCATACCACTTAAAAGATTATGCTGGCAGCATTGGCCTGTTTAAAGAACTTACAGAAATGCCCCGGCTTGATAATACGTTTAAGGCCGAGTGCAAGCTGGAGCTTGGCGATATTTATGTGCTGAAAGGAGAAGAGTGGGAAGGTATGCTGCTCTACGGCCAGGTTGATAAAGATTTTCTGGAGGACCCGCTTGGACAGGAAGCAAAATTCCGCAACGCCCGACTTTCCTATTATCTGGGTGAGTTTGAATGGGCACGTGCCCAACTGGATGTATTAAAAACTGCCACCACTCAACTGATTGCAAATAATGCATTGGAGCTTTCGCTGTTGATACAAGATAATACACTGGACAGTATAGAGGATCCTTTGAAACTTTTTTCGAGGGCTGATCTCTATTATTTTCAGAACCTGAACGAGGCTGCTTTGTTATTGCTTGACAGTGTTAACCTCTTGTACCCCCGGCACGCACTTGATGATGATATTTTGTATAAGCGTGCGCAAATATTTTTAAAGAAACGCGATTATGTAAAAGCCTGTTCTTACCTGGAACAGTTGATTAAGGAACATGGCACCGATATATTAGGCGATAACTCCTTATACAGCCTTGCTTACAACACGGAAGTTTATATTGGCGATAAAGAAAAAGCCAAAAAATTGTACGAACAATTTATAGATACATACCCAGGTAGTTTTTTCTTAAACGAAGTACGCAAAAGGTACCGCGCTTTAAGAGGAGATGTAATTGAATAAACTTGAAAAAGAGCTCTTTCATATTATCCTTTATTATTGGGTTTTCCCTCTTTGCACAGGCACAGAAAACAACCTATTTTGATAAAAACTGGAACCCTTGTCCAAAGGATTCTGCAAGGTATTATCGTTTGGCAGAGAAAAAAGATACGTTGTGGTTGGTGAGTGATTATTATATCACCAATGAGTTACAAATGAAAGGTTCCTACCTTGATGATTCTTTAAAAAAAGCGCATGGTGTCTTTACTTATTACTATCGATCCGGACAGTTAAGCTCAAAAGGAGCTTACCAAAACAACCAGCGCAGAGGTTTGTGGCAAGGCTGGCACGAAACCGGAGAAAAATATTACGAAGGATCTGCCGATAGCGGTGTTTGGAATTACTGGTACCAAAGCGGTAAACCAGAGGGTGGTGGGCTCATGATAAAAGATAAAAGTGTTGGGGTTTGGAAATGGTATTATGAATCTGGCATCCTCAAGGGCGAGGAGGTGCATGAAAAAGGCAATGTGCTTACGGTTAAGTATTATGACCAAAAAGGCAAATGGCTTAAACAGATTAAATTCTACGAACAGGTTCCTGAGTTCAAGGGCGGCACCGAAAAACTAATGAAATTCATCAGCAAAAACATTCGTTATCCGGAGAAAGACAGAGCCAACAGTATTGAGGGGCGTGTAATTGCGCAATTTACCATCGATACCAAGGGCATACCTGTAGATGCAATAATCATTAAATCTGGAACACCGGATATGGATGCAGAGGTGTTAAGGGTTATTTCTATTATGCCAAAATGGAAACCCGGGTATCAACGGGGTAAGGAAGTGAATGTAAGGTTTACGCTTCCCATTACGTTTAAATTACCTGAATAGCACTTAATGTTTTAAAAACGAATATGCTCTTTTCAGTTTATCCTTAAACTTTTTTGCAGAGAATTCTTTTTCATCCGGCTCGGCTGTGTAGCCGCTAAATGGCTGGCCCAAATGCAAGTAAAACCTGAAAAAAGTAGAACTGGCAATTCCCCATTTCTGAAGAAACTGCATATAGCCATTGTTTTTCTTTACACGCGAAACGCTTTTTGAAATAAAGTGGTAAACCCTGCTTTCTGATAAACCCTTATAATAACGCACACCCACTTTCCAGAGTTTCATCATCATATCAGGATCGCTGCCAAGGCCTGGGGTAAACTCTACGCTTAACCCTCCAATTAATTGCCAGATATGTTTGTGCAGCAGCATGGGATACCAGTTTCCTCCTGTCCAGTTTTTAAACGGGATAGAGGCATATTCTTTTAGCAAACGTTCTTCTTCAAAATTCTCCACTCTGTCGCCATAATTGTATGGTGCTATTACAGAAGGGTTCGTGGTTTGTTTATGTTCTATAGCGGTGGCATTGATGCAGTAATAAATATGATCAAGCGTTTTTACCTCATCAAGCAAGGGTTTGTCCCATCCGGGGCAGTAGTATTTATCATCATCGGTAAGCAATAGCAGCGATGATGTGGCTAAAGCAGATGCAGCATTAAATGCATAACAAACTCCCACATTGGTTTTGCTGTGTGTATAGCTAAACCCCTGTTGTTTTACCCACTCCAGCGTTCCGTCAACTCCTTCGTTTACATGAATAACGATCTCATGCTCAAAGGCGGAGTTTTTTTTGATACTGTTGATTAAACATTGCAGGTATGGCAGGTTATTCCATGTGGGAACCAGGATACTAAACACCCCGTTGTTTTTTTGAGGTGCAGGATGAAAGGTAATTAACGGCTGCATGCGCCTGCAATTTATGCATTTGAAAAGGATGTTATAAAAAGATTTTATTTTGCACCCTTATTTAAGCTGCATGATTATTTATAATGTAACCATCAATATTGAAGACGATGTGCATGATACCTGGCTGAAATGGATGCTGGATACGCATATTCCTGAGGTAATGCAAACCGGGTTGTTTATAACATACTCCATGGCCAAACTGCTCTCGCGCCAGCCCGATGAAACCGGAACAACTTACGTTATTCAGTATGAGGCAAAAAACATGGCAGACTATGAGTTGTATCAGGCCAATTTTGCCCCGGCATTGCAGGCCAAAACAAAGGCGTTGTTTGAAGGAAAGTTTGTAGCTTTTCGTTCGCTGATGGAGAAAATTGCCGGCTAAAATTCCTGCTATTGAATAATCTATGATATGATCAATTCCCTTAGAATATTGTTTAAGATTTTACTTTTTCTCTTGTTTTACTTTTCAGGAACTGCTATTGCCAAAGCACACCCACCAGACACCCTTGTATATTATATTAATGAAAAAGGAGGAGTTTGCCCTAAAGAGGAAGCCTCCTATTTTCGCAAAGCCTATAAAAGCGATTCCATGTGGCAAGTATCAGATTATTACCTGAACGGTAAGTTACAAATGAATGGTGCGTGTTTAGATAAAGATCTCAAAATAGCTCATGGGAAACACACCTGGTTTGACGAAACCGGCCGAATTAAAAACGTTGGCAATTTTAACCAGGGGTTGTTACATGGCAAATGGGTTCATTATCATCCAAACGGGCAGGTAAGTTCAATGGAACATTATCACAATGACTCGCTTATAAAAGCACAACTCTGGGATGCGGATGGAAGCATCTCGAAAAACCGGGCGATCTACTTGTTTGCTGAATTTCCAGGAGGAGAAGATGCCTTCTTTGAATTTTTGCTTAGCAACTTAGCATATCCGGTGGATGTAGAGGGAAAGCCATTTATTGGTAAGGTGGAATATGAAATTACCATTTCAGAAACGGGTGAGGTAAAAGATATTGAAGTCATCAGCACCTACGATCACTCCATTGCCAGAGAGTTTAAACGTTTGGTTCCCAGAATGCCCAAATGGACACCGGCCATCTTTCATAATATACCACAGAAAAGCAAAAGAAAAGGCGTATTTAACTTTTCCGGATAACCCTATTTCCCCTCTTTATCTTTTATCTCCTTAAACACCTTTTCCATGTGGAATACATAATCCAGGCTATCGTCAATAAAAAACTGAAGTTCAGGGATAATCCGTACCTGTTTGCGGATTTTGGCCGCCAATTCCTGCCTGATATGTCTGTTGTGAAAGTTAATAATATTCAATAACTCTTCTCTGTTGGCTACCTGCAACATGCTCAGGTAAACCTTGGCATGACCAAGATCCGGAGAAACAGAAACCTTGGTAATGGTAATAAAGGCGTTCTCAAAATATTCCGAACGTTTTTCCATAAAAACGGAGGCCAGTTCCTGCTGTAATAAACTGGCAAACTTTTCCTGCCTGATACTCATGCCACAAATATGTTGATTAATTATGAGAGGTAAACACTAATTATGAATAAATTGTGATATTTGCCCGCATCGGGAAACAATGAAAGGCTTTTTAAAAATTATCGGTTATGTAACACCATACAAAGGTTTGGCCTTTCTTAATATCCTTTTTAATATCCTCAGCACCATTGCGGGTCTTTTTTCCATTACCCTAATTGTTCCTTTTCTTAAGTTGTTATTCGATCCCACAGAACTTATAAGGGTGCAGCCTGAATTTGCCTTTAATTTTAAAACCCTATCAAACCTGTTTATGTACCACCTCTCCAATATCATTGTAGAAAACGGTGCACAGGCAGCCCTGGGTTATATCTGCATTTTGGTGGTGATTATTATCTTTTTCAAAAACCTGTTCCGCTACCTGGGTTCCTATTTTATGGTTCCGTTGCGCACACGTGTTGTTGCCGATTTGCGTAACTCTATGTACCAGCGTATTCTTATTCTTCCTTTATCCTATTTTTCTGATGAGCGCAAAGGCGATTTGATAACCCGCATGTCTAATGATGCCAAAGAAGTTGAAGTATCTGTAATGAGCACCTTGGAAGCCTTGTTTAAAGAACCGGTAACCATTATTGTATCGCTTATTGCATTGATATGGATGAGTCCTATGTTAACCCTAACCGTTTTTATTATGCTTCCTGTAATTGGTTTTTTACTGGCAAGGGTAAATAAAAAACTACGCAGGCAAACACAACACGGCCAGAAAAAGCTGGATGAACTGATGAGCCTGTTTGAAGAAACACTGGGAGGTGTACGCATTATCAAAGCATTCAGCTCACAGGCTTTTTTTATGAACCGTTTCCGCAAACAAAACGAACTGTTTACCAGAAGTTTTATTCATGGCAACCGCCTGCTGGATGCTGCTTCTCCTCTTTCTGAAACAGTTAGCGTTTCTATACTTGCTGCGCTGTTGTACATAGGTGGTAAAATGGTTCTGGCATCCTCAACTGATCTTACGGCCGAGTCGTTTATTGGTTTTATAGCAGTGTTCTCCCAAATTATTCCTCCGGTTACTGCATTTTCATCCGCATTCAGCAAAGCACAAAAAGGCCTTGTTTCTATAAGCCGTATTGAAGAGGTTTTGAAAAGTGAAGAGGTAATTACCGAAACACCAAATGCCATAGAAGTAAAACAGTTTAGTAATAAAATAGAGTTTAAAAACGTAAGCTTCTCTTACAATAACGAGCCCGTTCTTAAAAACATTAACCTCACCATTGAAAAGGGCAAAACCGTAGCCCTGGTTGGACCTTCAGGTGCAGGAAAATCAACACTTACAGACCTTATCCCAAGATTTTACGATCCGATTGAGGGACAAGTTTTAATTGATGGCACCGATATCCGCAAATACAAAATTCTCGACCTGCGCAGGTTAATGGGTATTGTAACTCAGGAATCCATTTTATTTAATGATAGTATTTACAACAATATTGCTTTTGGCAAACCAGGCATTTCAACCGAGCAAATAGAACAGGCCGCTAAAATTGCCAATGCACATAGTTTTATTATTGAAACAGAGAACGGCTATCAAACCAATATTGGTGATAGGGGAAACAAATTAAGTGGGGGGCAAAAACAACGTATCAGTATTGCCCGGGCAGTAAATACCAATCCGGATATTCTCATTCTGGATGAAGCCACATCAGCGCTTGATACCACATCAGAAAGATTGGTGCAGGAGGCTCTTTCCAATATTATGAAAGGAAGAACAACTGTAGTGATTGCACACCGCCTGAGCACCATTCAAAATGCCGACCTTATAGTGGTAATGAATAAAGGAGAGGTAGTGGAACAGGGCACACATACAGAGCTGTTGCAAAAAGGAGGCTTATACCGGGAGTTGCACGATATGCAGCGACTAACGGAGGGGTAATACAGAACCCTGATTACATATACCTTGGTGTAATCTTTGGGGTAGCAATATTTACACGTCTGTTTTTGGGATATTTAATGGAATAAGAAAGAATATAGTTTACACTTTCTCCAGGCGCCAGTGTTTTATACCAGGTAAGTCTTCCGGTTAGCGGATCCAGTTGTGCTCCGGAAAGTTCTGATGTTTCTACCACAATATCACTTTCCTGAGAAACCGGCAACTGATCCTCAATCTCGATGGTAACAGCCTCCCTGCGATTATTCTTCACAGCAATTTCATATATAAACGACACTGTTCTGTTTGTACCGACCATTTTTTTACTGCTAAAGTTTTGCCTTTTAGCACGTGTAATTAATACCTGATTATTGCGTCCCAAAGATAACTCGAGGCTATCCTCTACTTTTCTGGTATTGATATCAGAAACTCCGATATAACTGTCATTAAAATAAATGCTTGCAGGACCGTCAATTAAATTAAGCTTTTCCCAGCCACCAATACGTGCAATTAAAAAAGCATCTTTATCAAGCTTTGCTGCTGCATAATATTGGTAGGTAGCAGGCAACGTGTACGATACCACATTAACAGAATATGGCTTTGAATCACTCAAAATATCATACGGCAAATCAATCAAAAATTCGGTGCTCAGCTCCCCCACAGCAATTAATGTTTGATCTTCTTTGTTAGTGTTATCGTCAACTTTATCATCTTTGCTTCGGAAAGCGCCCAACGATTTTGTTTCCACGTAACCTTCATTCTGTTCTGAATGGTAATTGAGGTTCCATACAGATAATGCCGGTTTATTTACCCCAAGAAACGGATCAGCAGTAGAGAGCTTTATTTTTACCTTATACCAGTCAATTCCTGTTCTGTTATACACATCTGCTTTATACTTTAAGGTAATCGGTTTATTTATATCCTCGGCAATAATATCATACTTTGCCACCCAGCCTGCTTCTGTGGCAAGGTACCTGAGCGAAACAACAGACTGTTGATCTGAAGCCGCCTGAACAACCACCACAATGTTTTTTCTGGCATGTTGGCCCTGGGTTTGCCCCTCCTGTATCTGCTGTTCCATCAGACGATGTCTCTTTTTAAGCATCTCTGCTTTTCCGGAAAGTTGAGTAATGGTTTTATTGATCCGGAGTGTTTGCATCCGGTGAAACTCAGCCGCCTTTTGCAATTCCGTTAAAGAAACACCGGCAGCTCCGCCTTTTACCTCCTGGTTGTGTTGTAAAACACCCTTTTCAGCCCTTACTGCATCAAGTTCATCGGCCACCGAACCTATTTCTTCCCTGATCTTATCTATCGAATCGCGTAAAGCGGAAAACCGATCCTTCGATTTGGTTTCTGTTAAAAAATCCCACTCTGCCGCAACCGAAAGTACCTGTGTATTTCCTTTAACCAACACATTCATATTAGACTCGTTCAGCGAGCCGGTTATGTTTTTAAATACAATTTTGTTTCGCCCGGCCTTTAGCCTTATATCATGTTCGTGTCTGAACTCAGCACCCTTTAAAAAAACGGTTACGTTTTCTATTGTTGGCCAAATGGTAATGGTGTTTTCATTTTGGCCCCTGGCCTGAATAAAAAACAAAACGAGTAATATTCCGGCTGTATATTTCATAATAGGGCTTGATTAGTTACTAAATGGTTTTGTAGTTCTTATATTCAAACAAACGTTTTCCGGTAAGTTTTTCATATAGGTGCAGCAGCTTGTTTTTCCAGTTCATCTTTTTTCTCTTTGGATCCCACACAAATTTCCAGTTCATGCGTTGCAGGCGGTCTCTCATCACCTCCGGATGTGTTCCCTCAAATTTCTTTAGCGAGTCAATGGTGCTATAATCAAACTCGCTGGCTTCTCCAACGTGCTCGTTCATCCACTCATCATTATGCCACATTTTGTGAAAACTTTTTTGTTTCTCCTGCTGGCTGCGCGGATCCTTTACCCATCCGTAATGGTACACTTTTGCTTCAATTGGCTTTACTTTAAGTTTCTCTCCACCAATTCTGAACCCTTGCGCATCGCGGTAGCTGCGTATATGCTTATTGTTGCGAATAATGCGGATTTCATGTCTGTACCATTGGCGTGAATCGCCAGTATATTCATAGCTGCCGTAAAAATGTTCGTACCCAAAAAGCAAGCCTTCCACATCATTGTTGTTTTCATGTTTTTTGCAGGCATCAACAATTGCCGGGTGATATTTTTCATGAATCACCTCATCGCCCTGCAGGTAAAAACACCAGGTAGCCAGAGGGTTTACTGCATCAAAGGCTTTATTTGTTTCATCAGCCAGCACACGGCCTCCTTCGCGAAGGGAATCGTCCCAAATGGTTTCAATTATTTTTATTTTAGGAGAACCTATGGCTTTAATAAGCTCAAGGGTTTTATCATCGCTGTTGCCCACAGCCACCACATATTCATCAACCAAGGGTAAAATACTGCTTATTGATTCTACAATAGGGTAATCGTACTTAATGGCATTACGCACAATGGTAAATCCGCTGATGAAAGGTTTGCTCACAGGTGCTAATAACGCTGATTTTTATCAATTATTCATCAACCGGAAATTTCACTTAATTTGCTGCCCTTATTGCACCGCCATTTGATGCCTTAAGTAACAACGTTTTCATGAAACTGTCAGAACTACAATTTGGCCAGCAGGCAACGGTATCCAAAGTGCTTAGCGAGGAGCTTTCCCTTAAGCTTTTTGAAATGGGGCTATTGCCCGGAGAAGAAGTGGAACTGGAAAACATAGCTCCTTTTGGAGATCCCATTGCCATACGCGTGGGCGAATACAAAATGTGCCTGCGCCTTCAGGATGCGGGAAATATTGAAATAAAACTGAAATAAATAGTGAAACAGGAAATAACCGTAGCTTTAGCTGGTAATCCAAACAGCGGAAAAACATCGCTGTTTAATGCCCTTACCGGATTAAACCAAAAGGTAAGCAATTTTCCTGGCACCACGGTTGATAAAAAAACCGGTTATACCAAACTGAACTCCGATACACGTGCACAGATTATAGATTTACCCGGCACATACAGCCTGTACCCCAAATCGGCCGATGAGTTGGTAACCTACGAAATACTGCGCAACAAGGCCGAAACAGATTTTCCGGATATGGTGCTGTTTATTGCAGATGCTTCCAACCTCAAACGAAACCTCTTGTTGCTTTCGCAGGTGGCAGATCTGGGTGTGCCTGTAATACTTGCGTTAAACATGACAGATATTGCAGAACGCAGGGGCATTTTTTACGATATTCCAACCCTCTCTTCTATTTTAAATGTTCCTGTAGTACCTATAAATGCGCGCAAACGCAAAGGCGTGGCAGAAATTAAAGCCCACCTGCTGGATGAAAAAAATTACCACAAGAACAATTACTTTTCATTGGCGCATGTAAACAAAGATTTGCTCAACGAAATCTCTGATATTACCGATAAAAAAAATCCGTATGCTGCATTGCAATATGCCATTAATGCATCGGTATTATTAAACACTAAGGCCAAACAAATCAGAGAATGTTTTGAAAAATACCATTTTGATGCACGCGCTTTTCAGGAAAACGAAATACTTAGCCGCTATCATTTAATAGACAGGGCTGTGAGGGAAAGCCGCAGAGAAAAAACAAGTGCCGTGGTGCGTTCGCTTACCAATAAAGCCGATAAAATTTTAACACATCGGGTAGGTGGTATTGCCATTTTTCTTGGATTGCTCTTTTTGGTTTTTCAGGCCATCTTTTCATGGAGTTCATACCCTATGGATTGGGTAGAGAAGGGTTTTTTACTTGCCTCTCAGTGGGTTGAAAACACCTTACCGGCAGGGGTGCTGAATGATTTGCTGGTGCATGGCGTATTGGCCGGCTTAAGCGGGGTAATGGTGTTTCTTCCTCAAATTATTATCCTCTTTGCTTTTATTGCTGTGCTTGAAGATGTAGGGTATATGGCGCGTGTTGGTTTTATTATGGATAGAATTATGCGCCCCTTTGGTATGAACGGTAAGTCCATTGTGCCTCTGATAAGCGGAATGGCTTGTGCCGTGCCAAGTATCATGGCCTCCCGCAGTATTGAAAATAAAAAAGAACGCCTCATTACCATTTTGGTTACTCCCCTGATGAGTTGTTCGGCCCGTTTGCCCGTTTATACCTTGCTTATAGCCATGCTGGTGCCCGAAGAAGCAAAATGGGGGCCCTTTAATTTACACGGTATTGTAATGATGTTGATGTACCTGATTGGATTTGGAGCTGCTCTTGCAAGCGCATTTATATTTAAACAGTTTATTAAATCGGAGAGCAAAAACTATTTTATTATGGAATTGCCAGGGTATAAACTCCCTGTGGCCGGTAACCTGTTTATTACCTTGTATGATAAGGGAATGGCCTTTGTATGGGGTGCTGGAAAAATTATTGTGGCTGTTTCTGTTATTCTTTGGGCGCTTGCTTCCTTTGGGCCCAGAAACCAGATGCGGGCTGTTGACCAGAAATACCTGGAACTGGCCATGGGAACCAGTTCCGGCAAAACCATTGAGGAACTTACTGTAATGAAAGATGCGGAAAAATTAGAGGCCTCTTACGCGGGTGTGTTTGGCAAGTGGATTGAGCCGGTAATTAAACCTTTGGGTTTTGACTGGAAAATAGGCATCGCCCTGATTACCTCACTGGCGGCAAGAGAGGTTTTTGTAGGAACCATGAGCACCATTTACAGTGTTGGCGGTGATATTGAAGACCTGGATAATATCCGCACCAAGATGGGGAGTGAAATTGATAATCAGACCGGTAAGCCAAAATACTCCCTTGCCACTGTGCTTTCATTAATGATTTTTTATGCCTTTGCCCTTCAGTGCATGAGCACCATATCAGTGGTGCAAACAGAAACCAAAAGCTGGAAATGGGCTTCCATCCAGTTTGTATATATGACCGCCCTTGCATACTTAAGCAGTTTTGCTGTGTTTCACCTGTTTAGCTAATCATTTCCCAATTTTGACATTTGGTTTGCAACTTAATGGCTGCTTATCCGTTCTAAGTATAGGTAGAACGCCATGATTGATGCACCGATATTGGCTCAACCACCATCAAATTCGGATTACCGCCAAAATACTAAACGGGTAAAACGCTTAGAAGCGGTATTATTTAAATAAATTTCAGTTGCTTTTTAGTGGAATTCCATTATATTTCACCAAATTTGCAGCCCCATAACTTGTTGGGACGTTTTAAAACAATATGAGACAACTAAAAATATCAAAACAGTTTACCAACCGCGAAAGCAAATCGCTTGATAAATACCTGAACGAAATTTCCAAAGTGCCAATGATTGATGCTCAGGAGGAAGTAGAGCTTGCCCGCAGGATTCGTGAAGGAGATCAGGTGGCATTGGAGCGTTTGGTAAATGCAAACTTGCGTTTCGTAGTATCTGTATCAAAGCAATATCAAAACCAGGGACTTACACTGGGCGACCTGATTAATGAAGGTAACCTAGGACTTATAAAAGCAGCCAAAAGATTTGATGAAACCCGCGGATTTAAATTTATTTCATACGCAGTATGGTGGATTCGTCAGTCTATTCTTCAGGCCTTGGCCGATCAAAGCCGTATTGTGCGTTTGCCTTTAAACAAAGTGGGTTCTATTGGTCGTATAGGCAGTGTAGCCGCTAAACTGGAGCAGCGCCTGGAGCGCGAACCAACCGTGGAAGAAATTGCAGTAGAAATGGATTTGCCTTTGCAGGAAGTGGAAAATGCATTGCGCTCCACCGGCAGACACTTATCTATTGATGCTCCTTTAACTGACGGTGAAGACAATACCTTATTGGGTATATTGGACAGCAACGATGAGCCACGCCCTGATGTTCAACTGATTAATGAGTCTCTTCAAAAAGAAATTAACCGCGTAATCTCTACCCTTTCTGAAAAAGAACGTGATGTACTGAAGTACTATTACGGATTGGACGGAGGACCGGCACATACGCTGGAAGATATCAGCGAAAAAATTGGCCTTACCCGCGAGCGTGTAAGACAGATTAAAGAAAAAGCACTCAGAAGGTTACGTAAATCTTCGAAGAGCAAAATATTAAAAGCGTACTTAGGTTAATACAACCTTTTAACATATTTAAAACATCTGTCGATAGTGTTCGGCAGATGTTTTTTATTTTTGTATGTACTTTGCATTTATTCAGCAGGGTTTTATTATTAAATGAGTAATTACAGACTTTCCAATTTTTCTATTTTACCAACAGTTGTAAAAAACCTGCTGATTATAAACGGGCTTTGTTTTCTTGCCTATTTTGTGCTTGCCAACCGTGGGGTAATTAACCTGAATGAATATGCAGGTTTATATTATCCGGAGTCTAGCCATTTTAAACCCTATCAGCTCATTTCTCATGTGTTTATGCATGGGTCGTTTATGCATTTGTTCTTCAATATGTTTTCCCTGTGGATGTTTGGTAATGTGCTGGAGAACTACTGGGGACCCAAACGTTTTTTTTTCTATTATTTTGTAACAGCACTTGGAGCAGCAGCCTTGCATCTTGGTATTAATGCCATTGAGGTAAACAGCCTTAAAAATCTGGTAGAAGCGTATACTGCGGCTCCTGGATACGATGCTTTTATAGCCCTACAGGAAAATGCCGATCCCGGTCTGATACACAACAGTTACTTTGAAAGTTTTATGCGGGAGTGGCAGATGCAAAAAGATAATCCGCAATACATTCAGGGTTCATTGGAAATTGCTGATGCCATTATTCAACGTAAACTCAATGTGCCAACGGTAGGCGCATCAGGTGCGGTTTTTGGACTATTGCTGGCTTTTGGTATGTTGTTTCCCAACACCGAGTTAATGATGTTGTTTTTTCCTTTCCCTATCAAGGCCAAGTATTTTGTTATTTTATATGGAGGGCTGGAGTTATACCAGGGTATAGCCAATAACCCAACAGATAATGTAGCTCATTTTGCTCACTTAGGTGGTATGTTGTTTGGTTTTATTCTCATTAAAATCTGGAATAAAACCAACCGGCATACGTTTTATTAATCAAGAACGATGAACCTGCTCAACGAAATAAAACATACCTTCAGCAGTAATGATAATGCCATCAGGCGTATCATCATCATTAATATTGCCGTTTTTTTAACCTTCGCTATCATCAATGTAATCTCTTTCCTGCTTGCGATAGACAGCACCCTTATTAGCGGGTTTAAACGGTATCTCATGCTTCCTGCTTCCTTTTCTGTTTTTATCAAGCAGCCCTGGAGCATACTTACCTGCATGTTTTTGCATGATGGTTTTTTGCATATCCTGTTTAATATGCTTTGGTTATTCTGGATAGGAAACCTGATGCACGAATACCTGGGAAACCGCAAAGTTTATGAGGCCTATTTTGCCGGTGGTATATTTGGCGGGTTTATTTATATGCTGTGCTATAATATCTTTCCAGCCTTTAGTGAGAGTGTAGACAGCAGTTATGCCATTGGCGCATCAGCAGGAGTTTTAAGTATTGTAATGGCAACAGCTACCCTGCTGCCTGATTACCCCATACAGTTGTTTTTATTTGGTACAGTAAGGCTAAAATATATTGCACTGGTAAGTGTGTTGCTCGATTTAATAAGCATACCACAGGGAAATGCGGGCGGACATATTGCACATATTGGCGGTGCCCTGTTTGGGTTTTTGTATATTAAATATATTTATAAGTATGGCAATCTGGTGCCCGATAAGGTGTTAAAATGGTTTGAACGTAAGCCTAAACTTAAAGTGCATTACCGCACCACTTATCAGCTGGCAGAGTCTGATCCAAAACCCTCGCAGGAAGATATTGATATGATCCTGGATAAGATCAATAAATCCGGATACGACAGCCTGAGCAAAAAAGAAAAGGAGATATTATTTAAAGCAAGTAAAGACTAATGTTTATTGTTCACCGTATTGTATTTGCCTTAAACGGAATAGCCATTCTTATGCTGCTAATGGCTTACCTTGCTCCTTTTGTAAGCCCGGCAGTATTCTGGCCGTTTGCATTCTTCGGACTTGCTTATCCGCTTATTCTTATCCTCAATATATTGTTTATTATTTACTGGATCGTATTCTTCCGCATTAAGTTTTTGCTTTCGCTTGTTGTTATTCTTATCGGCTACACCTTTATTCCAAGGTATGTTCAGCTCAATGCTAAAAAACTTACCGAAAAAGAAAACAGCCTCAACATCATCAGTTTTAATATAAAGTACTTTGGCGCTTATGATACCAAACCTCCCGAGGATGCTGAAAAATTTTTCGAGGTAATGAAAAAAGTTGATCCGGATATTTTATGTCTGCAGGAGTGCGAAAACTTTAACTCCAGAAGAGAGGGGCCTACCTACAAATCGTTTTACAAAAAAATTAAAGGCTTTTATACCTATAACCTCAAAAACCGCGATGGGTTTAAAAGTGCCGATGGGTTAATGATTGTTTCGCGGTTTCCTATTATAGATTCAGGCATAGTAGAACGGGATGAATATACAGACAACTATACCATTTTTGCCGATATCAAAACAGAAGACGGAACCATACGGGTAATTAATACCCACCTGCAGTCTATTCATTTTGAGCAAAAAGAATATGCTGCGGTAAAGGAGTTTGATCTGGAGAACGATACCGTAGTTTCGGGTTATAAAAGCATTACACAAAAATTAAAGGCGGCCTTTTTAAGGCGGGCAAAACAGGCTGAAAGCATCAGGGAGTTTATTCTTCAATCGCCATATCCGGTAATGGTATGCGGAGATTTTAATGATTCTCCAACCTCCTATGCTTACCATACAGTAAAAGGCAAATTAAAAGATGCTTTTCAGGAAGCAGCATCAGGGCTTGGACGCACGTATGTGGGTGCCGCTCCATCGTTCAGAATAGATTATGTATTGTTCGATCCTTCTTTTTCGGCCTATAATTATTACGCCAAACCATTTGAGTTTAGCGACCACAAAATGGTAAGCTGCACGATAAAGTTGAAGTAATAGTGCTGTTTTGTTATTGGTTTTTATCCACCTGTTTTCTCAGGGAATGAAGCCAGCTTTTATACCCAACAACGGATAGAATAAAATACAAACCAGACAACACAGCCAGTCCGTTTAAGTGGCTGGAAGCATACAGCCATATTGAAAGAGCGTTGAGTATAATCCAGTAAATCCATCCACTTAATACCTTGCGCGATTCTTTAAACGTGGCAATAAAACTAAAAACTGTAATTATTATATCCATTTCTGCATTTGCCGCATGGGGAAGCATTTTTTTATACAACAACAAGGTAATGATGGTAAAAAACACCCCGGCTGTAAAAACCTTTACTTGTGTGCTGTTTTTCCATTTTATCACCGGCCTGTTGTGGTTGCTGCCTGTATACCAGTACCACCATCCGTAAACACCCATGAGCGCATAAAACACATACAATACAAACTGGCCCCACAGGTTGTTTTCTATAAACAGAATGCTGCCGGCAACAGAAGAAACAATACCAAAAAACCAGCATGCAATTTTCTGGCGGGTTAATAAATAATTATACAGCAGCGTGCATACTATTGCCACCCACTCTGAAATACCAAATTGAAACCAGCTTGCCATGTTTCAAAAGAACATAAAAACAGGAAGGTTTGTAAATTAAAATTGTGCGGTTACATTTGCACCTGTCTTTAGGGGTGGCTCACCGGCAACGGTGGTCTGAGATTATACCCTTGGAACCTGAACAGGGTAATGCCTGCGAAGGGAAAAGCTTGCATCTTTTCCGTGCACCAATGTGTATTAAAAAGATGTAACTCTCCAAGAAGGTGAACAAAAGTTTCAGCGGCAACCAACCCCAGGTTGCTGTTTTTGTTTATCCTTAATTGAATATGTTACATGTTTAAAAACTGGTTATTGCCTTTTTGTGTGCTAAGCGTTACAGCACTTAAGGCCCAACAACAATCCGACACCCTTCAAAACAAACAGGTATTGCAGGATGTAGTGGTAAGCGGTACCAAGGCTAAAAAAAATCAGCCGGTTACGTTTACCAACCTCAGCAAAAAAGAAATTGAACAACAAAACTTTGGGCAGGATCTTCCTTTTTTGCTTAACCTTACCCCATCAACCGTTGTAAATTCCGATGCAGGAGCAGGTATTGGTTATACCGGAATCCGCATCAGGGGTACTGATCCATCACGCACCAATGTTACCATTAATGGCATTCCGGTAAATGATGCCGAATCGCATGGTACATTCTGGGTAAACATGCCCGATTTTGCCTCCTCTACCCAAGGCATACAGGTGCAAAGAGGTGTAGGCACATCGGCAAACGGTGCGGCTGCCTTTGGTGCCAGCATCAATATCCAGACAGATTTGATGCAACCAACTGCTTATGGTGAAGTATCCAGCTCCTTCGGTTCATTTAATACCTGGAAACATACCATTAAAGCAGGTACCGGATTGCTGGACAACAAATGGGCTGTTGATGCCCGTTTATCACAAATTACCAGCGATGGTTTTATTGACCGTGGAGCTTCTGATTTAAAATCATTTTTTGTTTCGGGTGCACGTTATGGTAAAAAAAGCATCTTTAAAATGAATGTGTTTTCCGGTAAAGAAATTACCTACCAGGCATGGAACGGGATACCGGAATCGAGGCTTAAAGGTGATGCAGCTGCCATGAACGATTTTGCAATGAACAACAGCTTAAGCGATGCAGCCACACAACACCTGCTAAACTCTGGAAACCGCACCTATAATTCCTTTACCTACCCCAACCAAACCGACAATTACCAGCAGGACCATTATCAATTATTCTATACTTATCAGGCCGGAAAATACAGCTTGTTTCATATTGGTGCGCATTATACTTATGGGCGCGGGTATTATGAAGAATACCGCAGCAACGAAACATTCAGCACTTACAAACTCGCAGATTCTCTGACATTATTCGATCGGTTTTTAAAGGATAGCCTCGGAAGAGACTCCGCCACATTTACCACCTTAAAACGCGGAGATTTTATCAGAAGGCGCTGGCTCGATAATGATTTTTATGGTGCCGTATTTTCCTTTGTTTACGAAAAAAACAAACTTGGAATAACAGCCGGAGGAGGCATAAACCGCTATGAAGGCAGGCACTACGGAGAGCTTATCTGGGGCCAATACACACAGGGATCGGTAATTAACGAGCGGTTTTATGAAGGGCAATCAACCAAAACAGATGGCAATATTTATATCAAGGCTGATTATGAGCTAATGGCCAAATTGCACGTTTTTGCCGATTTGCAGCAACGCGTAATCACTTATAAACTTAAAGGTGAAGACCTGAACAATGGTGTTTATTTGCCCTACCATTTTAACCTGGAGTATTACTTCTTTAACCCTAAAGCAGGTTTAACTTATGAGATAAATAAAAAAAGCAACCTGTATATATATGTTGGTGTAGCCGGCAAGGAGCCTGTGCGTGGAGATATTATACAAGCCGGAGTAAACTCTGTTCCTCTTTCTGAGCGATTAATTAATTATGAATTTGGTTACCGTGGCGAATGGAAAAAAACAGCACTGATGGTGAATGTATACTATATGGATTACCGCGACCAGTTGATAGCCACCGGCCAGATAAATGATGTGGGAGCATACAACAGGATTAATGTTCCCCTGAGCTACAGGGCCGGTGTGGAGATTTCCGGAGGCATACAATTTTACAAAACGCTTAAATGGCAGGCCTCCTTTACGTATAGCGATAGCAGGATAAAATCATTTACTTCTTATATTGACGACTACGATAACGGAGGACAGGCCACAGAGAAACTGAGCAACAAAAAAATTGCCTTTTCTCCTGATATCATTGCCTCTTCCAATATGACCTGGTTGCCAATAAAAAATGTGCAATTTGACCTAATTTCTAAATTTGTTGGAGCGCAATACCTGGACAATACCGAAAGTAAAGCAAGAATGCTGGATGCCTTTTTTGTAAGCGACATGAGGCTGGGATATGCGTTTAAAATAAAGGGCCTGTTTAAGCAGGTACATGCCGGGCTTCTGATTAACAATATATTGAACACCAAATATGAGCCAAACGGCTACACCTATGGATGGATTTATGGTGGCCAGCGTATTGATAATAATTTTTATTACCCTCAGGCCGGAACCAATTTTCTGGCCCAGTTAAAGCTTGCTTTTTAAAGGAAAACCAATACCAGGTGATTTCCCCTCCAAAATTAACCGGGCATTATTTCCTCTGAATAAAAATTTGATATATTTGCTGCCCGCTATCAGATATGCGCGGGTGGCGAAATTGGTAGACGCGCTGGTCTCAGAAGCCAGTGGGGTAACACCTGTAGGAGTTCGACTCTCCTCTCGCGCACATTAAAAAAGGCCGGCTTTTATTGCCGGCCTTTTTATTTGCCAATGCTCACCCGATTACCGTTTAGGAAATTTCTGCGTTTAGCCGGGTTGGTGTTCCCGCAGGAAAGGAAAATTTATCCTTAAGCTGTTGCAGAATACTCGACTTCTTCCTTCTTGATACCTCAATCTCTTCATCACAATTTCTAAGTGTAATGAGGCACTCGCTTCCTTTGGTATATTCCTTTACATGGTGAATATTAATAATCATACTTTTGTTTACCCTCAAAAAGTTGGGAAAGGGGTGAAGCAAATCTTCGTAATCGCACAGGGTTTTACTTGAAACCAGTTTTTGCCCGCCATAGGTAATGATTTCACTATATCCGCGCAAGGCCTGAACATAGCAGATATCATTGATATCAATTACATGCACACGGTCATTATGATGAAGAGAAATTCTTTTAATCAACTGGCTTTTCTCATCCAGGGAGTGAATAAAATGCAATACTTGGTGGTATTCTTCAGCTTCAACACGGCCTTTTACCTTTGCCACCGCATTAATCAACTTTTCATAATCAATGGGTTTAAGTATATAATCTACTGCACTAAATTCAAATGCCTGTATGGCATACTCATTAAAACCGGATACAAAAACCACATTAAAATTAATCTGATTAAACATCCTGAGCATATCGAACCCGTTTTTTACGGGCATCTTTATATCCAGAAATACCAGGGCCGGGTTTGTTTCTTTTATTAGCCGGTACCCCTCCTCGGCCGACATAGCATGGCCTGCTATGGCTATATCCGGACAATATTTTCCAAGCATTCTGCTTAGCAGGTCCAGGTTGGCCTGTTCATCATCTATAATAACGCTTTTTATCATACGCTGATTCTGTTTTAGAATTTAACTTTTGTAACAGCTCTAAGGGTAATACGATATCAACACGCGTTCCGTTGGGTTCCCCTTCCATATTTTTTAAATCTATAATCCTTATTTCAGCTTTAGCTGTTTGGAATAATTTATTCATATTGTCGGCCCATGTTTTTAAAATGGCCATACCTTTTGATTCTCTCCGCTTATCTGTTTCATCATTGGATTTAATGCGCCTGCCCAATCCGTTATCAATAATGGAAATAACAATGGCATCATCCAAAAGGGTGGTTTTAAACGTAAGGGTAGCTTTGCGTTTACCTCTTAACGGAAGCAGCCCGTGCCATATTGCATTTTCAATTATGGGCTGGGTAATAAGAGCAGGAACATAAACTTCGTCTGTATTAATTTCCGGTGACAATTCCTTTATAAATACAAACTGATTACCAAAGCGCAGTTGCTCCAGTTCTACTATAATATCAATAATTTCTATTTCGCGGGTGAGCTGTGTGGTGTATTTATCTGAATGTTGCAACACATACCGGAGCAGAAGGCTAAACTTGGCGGTATACTGATTGGCCTGATCGATATCGTTATTAAAAACCAGTTGCTGAATGGCGGATAAAGAGTTGGAAATAAAGTGGGGATTAATTTGCGCTTTTAAGGCGGTAAGCTGGTAGCCTGCCATTTCACTAATGATACGTGCCTTCCTTCTTTCTTTTTCTCTTTGTCTGTAAAGAATAAAGCCCATCAGCGATAAAAATCCAAGCACCACAAGGGTATAAAAAACACTTGTTTGCCAAAATGCCGGTTTTATAAAAAAGCGAATCTCCTTGCAGTAACCAGAGCCAGTTCCATTTATTTCTACCAGATCTACAAGCAGGGTATAATCTCCGGGTATCAGGTTTTGCAGCCTGAGGGTATTTCCTGTAACCCATCCTTTATCAGGATAAGGTCCGCTTAACTTATAATAAATAGGCTGTTCGCCTGAAGCATAATTGAGCACATCAAACTGAAACACAATATCGTTTTCCTGATGTCTTAGCTCTATCAGGGAATCTTTTATGGTTTTGCCGCGCACAGAAACAGACGACAGGTAAAACAGCGGGTAAGGAACCTTATCGGGTAAAACCTCATTAAGCTCCAGCAAACCCTGCCTTGTTGCTGCATATATTTTATTGTCATATACCTCCGCCATAGTCACTTCATTATGAAGCAACTTAATCCATTGTTTGGAGCCTAAACCTGAAACATAATTAACAAACAACCCATTATTTGCCGATAACAAAATGGCTGAATCATTTATTCTGTTAACATCATAAATAAATGCCGAAGGGCTGCTAAAAGCCTTAAATAAAGCCCTGCCGGGAGAAATCAGGTAAAGTCCGTAACCTTTTGTTGCCACCCATATATTCTGTTGCTTATCGGTTGTTAACCCTGAAATTTCTTTACCCTTCATCATTTCCAGATAAAGAGGTATGTTAAATTTTTCTCCCAATTCCAAAATTCCCTGCGAAGTTCCTATCAGGCAGGGGCTCTTTTCGGGCTTTGTAATGCTTCTTGTTTTATACTCAGACAACAGGCCCTTCACAAATTTGTTTGATCCCTTTATCTTATAAAAAATGGCTGTTCCGGAAATGGAAAAGAGGGTATCCCCATCCTCCCCCGCAAAACCATAACTATTCATGGCTATGCTCCCCTGATCAATATATTCCATTGTTCTGGCTGCCCTTAAGTTGGTATCCAGGGCAATTATTTTACCCTTGGTACCTACAATATATTCTCCATCAAAAAAAACAATATCCGTGATATAATAATTTGTATTTAATGCATTTATTTTCTCTAATCCTGCATGTTCTTTAACAAATAAACATCCGTCAGAAGTTCCGATAAACAACTTATCATGCACCTGCTTTACCAAGCTTATTCTGCCCTTTAACTCTTCTTCCTGATAATAGCTGTTGTAGATATTATTACAGTAGTATACCCCCTGATCAATAGTGGATACCCACATGCCATTTTTGTTATCAAACAAGATGTCGGAAACAATGCAATTGTTAAAATACCTGTTGCACAAACTCAGGTTGGCATCAAACTCTAATAAGCCCTTTGCTGTTCCCACCCATACGTTTCCGGTTGGAGAAATTTCAAGGTTAATACCTGTTTTGGCAAGTTCTACCTGTTTTATACCACCCTGCTCATCAATGCAGGTAATTAATAAATCGCTTAAAATATAAAACCTGCCCCCAAACTCGCGGATATGGCATCGGCCTCCCCACGAAGGATCTTTTATAGCCGGAATTTTCCTGATGAGCTTACCGGAAAGCGTTTTAACTTCGGAGAAGGTATTGTTTAATCTGGTTTTGACGGCAACATAGCGGTTACCTTGTTTTATATACGAGCTGGTCTGGAAGGGGAATACATTGTTTCCCGAAATATCCGAAACCCCTTTATTGGTAAGTTGATAGCTTTTTCTGAAGGTTGAAAAAATGATATTTGATTCATTTAAAACAAGCATATCATAAACAACTTCATTACGTTTTAAAATATGTTGCGAAACCTCCTCGATACCACGTATAGCAAACGCGCTATCGTTTATCACTTTAAAAATCTTTGCCATTGAGTTGGCTATATACATATCGCCACTAAGGGAGCCACGTACGGTATAAATAGCAGATTGCCCAACAGCAAGATTCCTGCAGGCGGGTAAAAACTGCCTGCCGTTATGTTTTACAATACCCATTTCGGTAAATGCCCAGATATAACCTTGCTTATCCTGAAATAAATTGTACACTTCGCTGGTAGGTAAACCCTGTTGTATCCCTAACTGATCGAATTTTAATATCTGTGCGTTTGCACAAAGAGGTGCGAATAGAAAACAATACCAAAAGAAAACACGTGTTTTCAGCATTTCCATGAAGATCAAATATCGAATATTTTATGCGAATTGCAGTATGCTTATTTTAACTGTGCAAAAAACTTGTTTAACGGTAGCCCATTGGTTTTTGCGGTTGGTAATTTTGGTATGCTATAAAAGTTAAAAAGGATTAAACCTCCCATAGATCCTTTATTCATTAACCAGGTATCTAAAAACAACATGTTATGAAAAAGAACCTAACAACAATTGCAGCCATTTTGCTGCTTGCGGGCAGTTTATTTGCCCAGGACTCTCAAGGACCGGGAAACAAAGGAGCCACTTTACCCAAAAACGGACTTGCCGTTTTGCCCCCCGAAAAACTTCCTCCCAACAAGCCCGCAGGAGGTGGGCACGATCACTCTTTTTGTGGTTACAGTGGCCAGTATCAGAAAGACATTAATAACCCCGCCACCAGGGCTGCATCTTATCAAAAGTTTAATGCCCAAAAAAACAATTTTGTGCTTGGCCCGGCTGTAATGACCTGTGGCCGTTTTGAATTCTTTTTTGACGATATTAACCTGGGAACAGGAATGGGTTTTGATGATCCGGTAAACGGCATGGCTTTCAGGCAATGCGTTTGTGATGTGGCCAATTATATCCAAACCGTTTTTGATATTCCGGCCGGTGATGGAACCCCCATTGAAGTGATTTTTAACCAAAGCTGGACACCCTCCAATTTACCACCCAATCCGAATGTGCTGGCTACCGGAGGATCGTACTACAGCACCCCGGCCTTTCTTTCGGGAACGGCCGGCTTTTACGGTGGTAACACCTTTGAGCATTATACCACCGGATTTGATCCTGACCCGGGTAATATTGATGGTGCCATTACCGTAAATTTTATGGTGCCATACCGTCTGTGCAACCTGCCGAGGAGTTGCGGTGCGTTCGATTTTTACAGCATCATGCTGCATGAGTTTTCCCATGTACTGGGATGGGCGTCTGCTGTAACCAATACCCCTTCTATCAGAAGTATCTATTGGCCAAATGACCAGTACAGTAAATACGATGAGTTTTTTCTTCACTACGGCAGCGTTGATCCTACCGCTCCTCCACTCATTAAAATAGTTACCAATGCCGCCACCCCTCTTATTAATACCGGATTGCCAACAAACGCATTAACCGGTGGTGCATTGTGGGTATATGGCCACAAACAAGATCATACCACACTTAACCAAAACGTTCCTTCATTTACCAATATGAGTTATGCCATGGGCAGCGGCCCGCCAAATACCTCTTCTCACCTTGCCGAGTACCAGGTTGCGTTTTTTGAACACGCCTCGCAGGCTCCGGGTTTTGTGCAGGATTACGTAATGGGACCCATGTTTTACAATAATCAGGTGAGGGATGTATGGAGTGAGCAGGAGCTAAGAATGCTTAATACCATGGGATACACCTTTACGCCTTCTTTTGTAGCATCATACCCACATGTTCCTGTAAACCGGCACCCTTATACCACTAAAACCATTTTTATTCCTTCATGGCTAAACGTTGGGGCAGGCACTACTTATGGAACAGGTGAGGTTGATATCAATACATTTACCCCACCTGACCGCGTAATTACCAATTGCAGCACTGCCGTATTTAACCTTGCAACCGATCCTCTGCTGATAGATGCCGATGGTGATCCCATCAGAATATTTCCCGGAAGCCTTTATAATATCAGGGGTACAAGCATCGGGGGTATTAATCACAATTGCCTTACCACATCAAGCCCACCTGCAGGAGATGTAATAACCTACACACCAAGACCCGATTTTGTTGGCCGTGCGCAATTTGGTTTTTACACCTATGATGGAAAAGAAAAGGGAGAGTTTATGGTATATACGATTGATGTAACCGGCTGCAACCCGTGCGGACCCAATCTGGTAATTACCAAAGATTTTGAAGAGGGCATGGAAATAAAAACCTTGTCCAACCCGCTACCTGATAATTGCGGACAGCACCATTACAGAAATCAGAAATACCCTCCTTATGGCACCTTTGCAGATGGAATGGTTTTTAATAATGGGGGTCAACTTTTAACCAACCAATCCAACGGATGCGACCCAAATGAAGGTAACTTCGGAACTTATGGATTTAACCCTGGCAACCCCGGAACACCAACATTCCCCGCCATTCCAGGCACACAACGTTTTTACTGGCCAACCGAAGCCAACTCCTATTTCAGGTTATGCTCAAGCCCGCAAAACTGCACGCGTTATATTCTGGAGTTTGATTTTTATTGCAATATTCCCATTACCGTTACAGCTGGTTTTACCAACAACCCGCAATCGTCTGCAAGTGCTATTGCTTTAATAAACTCCGTATCCAAGAGTGTTCCTTCAGGCACCGGGTGGCAACATATTGTTGTTCCCATAAACTATTGCTCAACCACCATCTGCGATTATCTGGTGTTTCAATTTGCGGGAACAAGCTGGAATAATTTTAATTTTTTTATTGATAACCTCGATCTGCATGTAGATCCAACTCCACCGGTTTTTTCTGTTGGTATTAACCCTGCCACTGCCAATATATGCCCCGGAGGAAATATTACCTTATCTGCGGCTCCGGTTAATCCAATGTGTAATGTTACTTATAGCTGGAGTCCCGGTTCATCAACCGCAAGCAGCATTAATGTAAGCCCTATTGCAACAACCACCTATACCCTGAACGCAAGCGATGGATGTTCCAACGCATCAGCTACCAAAACGGTTACGGTAAATCCGTTGCCCACTATCACAGCCAGTGCATCTCCATCGGCAGTATGTAGTCTTTCTCCAACATCAACACTTACCGCAACCGGTGGATCAACCTATGTGTGGAATCCGGGGTCAATTCCGGGAAATCCGGTGGTGGTATCACCTGTGGTAACCACTACATATACCGTTACAGGAACCTCTGCTGCAGGTTGTTCCAATACGGCCACAACTACGGTTACTTATTTCAACTGTACCCCTTGCACTTCCTGCACACCCGTATCAGGCACTATTGGAACCGGAACGTATGCTACCAATTCTTTTTGTGTACCGGCCAATCTAACCATTTCGGGTGCTGTAACCATTACCGGTGCTGAGTTTCAATTATCACCTGGTGTAGTCATTACTATTTTGCCTGGTGCAAGCTTAACCATTAACAGCTCACATTTTTATGCCTGTACTTCTATGTGGCAGGGTATAGTGGTGCAAAACGGAGGAACACTAAGCATACAAAGTTCCATGATAGAAGATGCTAAAGTTGCTGTGGATGTAACCGGTAATACCCAAACCACAACCGTGCTCAATATTGCCCAATCTACCTTTAACCGGAATTATATTGGCATCAATATCAATAACTATACGCAGGCCATTACCACTTATCCGTTTGTTATAAATAACTGTGTGTTTACCTGCCGCAATATTCCTTTTCTGCCAAACACCCTCATCTTCCCATCGGCTGCAACCATTGGTGCCATTGCATCAAACCCGGGTGCTCCATTATCCAATCCATATATTAACAATGCCACCTACCTGCAAACAGGTGCTGCTGCTGAGTTAAAAGTGCCATACCTCGGAACCAAATCTTTTATTGGTGTTAAACTTACTGATGTGGGTTCCACATTAAACCCAAGCTCCAGCTTCCCTACTTTTTATGAGTTTACCCTTGGCGGGCCTTTTGGCGGAAACATTATTGATAACCATTATACCGGTGTTGATTTGTATAACTCCAATTTCCTTTCCGTGGGTAATACCTATCAAAACACCCTTACTTACGGCAGCAACGGATCTCTTGGAGGTATTGGTATTAACGCTGATTCCGACCCGAATAACCACAACCGGTTAAGCGTATTGCCTTCATCACCCGGAAGTGATATAAACCGTTTTGTTGATTGCAGCCGGGCCATCTGGTCGTACAACCAGATTGAACACGATATACGCGAGTGCGATTTCAGAAGCACCCAGCAGGTAACAGCTCCCGTAGTACTTACTAATAATCCGGGCAACTATGGCGTGTATATTAACAGTAACCGCTATCGGGTATATCAGGTAAACAACAATTCCTTCTACAATATTGAAAACGGCATTACCATTACTGCCACCACCGGGCCAATGAACTTGCAGGGAGTTCCTGCAGGTACAACACAATTTGCCGGAGAGATTTTTGCCAACTATAATACCATCCGGCCACAACTGGTTGGAAACCCGGTAACCACAGAGTTTGTTTCCAACGGCATTGTATTAAACTATTCCCCTGTTGGTGCGCTGGCATTAGCCACCCTCAATAGTTCTACCCCATTTGCGTATGTTGACTTCAATAATATAACAGACGCATACAGAGGTATCAATTGCGTGGCATGGACCCAACATGATTTATACGTTCGCTTTAATATCATTACCCTGGTAAACGATCCTTACAACGGATCAGGAAATCCGGTACAGTATGGTATTAATGTTACCGAGTGTATTCCGGTGAACAGCAATTATGTTTGGGCAAATACAGTAACCGGCTTTGGTTTTGGCTTTATAAACCCTGATGCTTATGGTATCCGCATGATACGGAATATAAACTCCACCGTGATTTGTAATATTACCGATAATATTACTTACGGTATTGCCTTTGTAGACAAAAACCTGTGGACCATTTTTGAACGCAACGAAATGAGCAATAACGATTATGGTTTCTCCCTGATTAATAACGGAGAAATTGGGCAGCAGGGAACTCCCTCTAACCCTCAGGATAACCAATGGACAGGTATATGGGGTAGCGCACAGTATAAAACAGCTACTTTCTTCTCTACTGCCACCAATTCCATCTTTTATATCCGCACCAATGCCGTTAGCCCTTACAATCCGGATGGATCTACCTTTACCAACCTGGCTGTAAATGTAGATGACTATACCATTGTACCAGGTGCCACACTTATTGTTTCTTCAAGCGCCCCATCGCCACAGATATGTATGATGCTTGGCAAAAACGGACAAACCACCGGTATAGAAACCAAAAAAGGATTTGATGCTGCCCTGTTCCCTAACCCGGGTCACTCTCATTTTAATATAGAAACCACCGGACTTGGAGAGGGAGATATTGATGTGGTGATTTCTGATGTTACAGGCAGAATAGTTTACCGCAATATGCTACACGTAACAAACGGAGTTACCCAGCTTAACCTTGATGCCACAACAGGGGTTTACCTCTGCGAAATTCACAACAAGCTTACCAATGAAACCATTGTGAAAAAACTGATCGTGCGCAAATAGGCAACCTTCATACACTCTTTTAAAAAAAGCAGCCACCTGGTTTTTCCAGGTGGCTGCTTTTTTGTTTGTTGTTATTGATTTGAAATCAACTTTCGGTATTTTTTATTGGATTTTTACTATTCGCGTTCTCCATATATTGCTTCCGTTTTCAATTGCCAATATATAAACACCAGCCCTTAAACCGTTAAGTTCTGCCGAAACCACTCCTGAATGAGCGGCATTGTTTTGGCAAACCACACGCATTACTTGCTTTCCACTCAGGTCATACACCGTTGCAGTAGCTCCGGATTGTATTGCTTCCCTTGCTGATATGAAAATGGTATTGTTAAACGGATTAGGTGATACCACGAGTTGAGATGGAACAGCAAGTTTGGGTTTGCTGTTAATGCTAACCATGTTTGAGTAGCGGAACGAGCCATCATGATCTGTCATTTTTAACCTGTAATAAATAACCTCATGATTTGGGTTTGACAGGATTCCTTTATCCATGTACTGATAGCTGTTTTGTTCTGATGAGTTTCCTTTGGCAGCAACAAAACCAATTTGCTTAAATGGTTCTGTTCCTGTTGAACGTTCTATCTCAAATCTGTTTGCGTTTACTTCTGTAGCTGTCATCCAATCAAGCCTCACATCATTTTGTTGTGCCTGTGCTCCAAAATACATCAACTCTACTGGTAATGGATTGGTATTATCTGTTATGGTAAAATATCCAAAATCTGCTACATTCTGGATGGTTACAGCATTGTTTATACTGTCTACTGTGCTTGCTGGCGACAGGAAAGCAGTCCATGCACCAAAAGGATTTTTATATGTGCCTATTATATTTGACTCTACCGGGTTGGTACCAAGCCAAGGATCTTTATAATTTAAAATCGTATTGCACATATAAGTTCCCGGAGCAATATTAAAGTCCCAATATGTTCTCATGTATTTGTCTGTTACCGAATCAACCGCTGGTGGAATTGTGCCTGTATATAATTTTAAGTCAACAACTGATGGTACAGAAAATCCGTTGGCCCAGTTTATTCTGGCAATGGTATCTCCGGCAAGGGTAAAATACTGCGTGGCACCCGCCACAGGAGATGCCGGTATGGCGGTTGCTGTTGGCGGGAGCGCTGTTGGGGTAAACTCAAACGCGCCCAAATCAGGAGCTCCGCCTGCAACAGTAACCGAACGCGGATTGTTGTTTAAGTCTGTTGTTATTGCCGGCAGTTGCACCCCACGCCCATTCATTAACCATACCATGGTGTCGGTAACTAACGGTGTAAGGTTGGTATTGCTTATAAATGCCGGGCGCGCTGTTATCGAATTCATATCCTGGCCGCTGGCTGCCCTCCACAATGGTAACGTAGCGTTGGCACTAAACAAACTGGTGCCCGGTGTATAATACAAATTATAATCCCATACATTGTTTGTTCCGCTGTTGGTTATAAATGCAGCAACACCTGTGGTGGTATTTGCTATTACATTATTCTTCCACTCGTTATTACTATAGCTTGATGCATAATTGATATAAACACCATAAGTGCCCGTAACATTAAATGTGTTGTTGTAAAAACTTTGATAAGAACTTACCTGGTTTCTTATTCCATAACTTCCGTTTACGGCAATGGAATTGTTGGCAATTAATACCCTTGCAAATGCCGATCCCACATTATAATACATGTACAAACCGTATGATGTCGAAGATATATTGATGATATTGCCTGTACACTCAAAAGCATCGTACATATAGCGGGTATACATACCATAAGATGTAGTTCCCGTAATGGTGTTTTTTCTGAATTTTAGATTGCGGGTATAATACAGGTAAGCACCATAACTTGCATTTACCATATTAAAGGTATTGTTCTCAATAATATGATTGTCGGTGGTGGTTCCAATATTTGAGTTATCAATATAAACCGCATATCCGTTAACGGTCATGGTATTGTTTCTGATTACATTTCCAACTCCGGTTATATCCATGGCAAATATGCCAGCTTCTCCACAAATCATTTTACAATTTTCAATGGTATCAAAAGAAGATGATCCCATCAGCTCTACACCTCTTCCGTATGAAGTACTTAAGCCGGAAATAGATATGCTTTTAAAATTAATATAGTTGATATTTACAAGGGTAATAATAGAACTAATGGTAGGGGTGGTATTAAATGACAGCATCACCGAATCCGGATGATTGGCCATAGATATAAATGTTACCCTGTTGGTGGCAGAAAGGCCACTGATGGAAGTAAGTGCCACCCTTTCATTATAGGTACCGGTTCTTACCTGGAAGGTAACCGGGCCGGCTACACCACCTGTTTTAAGCGCAAAAACAGCCTGGTTAAATGTGGTAAAATCCGATGCTGTTGCACCAATGGTATAGGTACCGCTAAGTGGTAAAATATAATTAAGCCTCAGGGTATCATCAAGCGGATTTGCATCTGCGGTTGAGTTTGGAGAAGCGGTATACACCATAAAACTATTTACCGAACCCAATACAATCTGATTGCTGCCTGAAAACACCACCGAAACGGTATCGCATGGATTAAGCGATCCGCTCCATGGCAATGATACAGGTGAGGCACTTCCCAACTGATAACTGATATTAAATCCTGATACAATATTATTTCCTGTATTTCTTACCCGCACCACCAAATCCTGTGCCCCTACTATAAATTGTGTTAATGGAGCAAGTACCGAATCAATGGCAATATTATCTGCCAACCTGATCACCTCATCGGCTCCGATATTTGGCGTTGCCGATCTGGTATCTCCATCAATATCAGTACTAACAAAAGCAGTTAAATTGGAACCCGATAAACATCCGTTGAGTATATGCAAATTGCTGGCTGATGCAAATGGATTGGCTATGGTTAAAGAAGAATCTCCACCAGCGGCTATTGTTTTAAAATTACTTCTGGTATAAAAAGAAGTGCCTCTGTAAACCAATCCGGCAGTAGCAACATTTGTATAAATATTGCTGTTTACATTACCTGCTGCCGGTGATGTAGGCATATAAGCCGGCATGCCCATACCAAGTTCTGCGCTGTAAACAAATATATTGTTCTTCACTTTTACGTTTACAGATCCGCTGCAATAAAACGCTGAGTTTTCTGCAAGCGATGTGGCAAAGTCCAGGTTCACACTGTTGTGATACACCTCTGCATAGGTACCAGAGTTCATCTGCAGATACAAGCCATAAGCCTGATCGATGGCAAACCCTCCGCCAATCATATTGTTGTAAATTTTTGTCGGGTTGGCAGCGCCTCCGTCAGCAGAAACCAGGTACAAGCCCAGGTATCCCGCATTTAATACTTTGTTGCCAATAAACTGATGAGATACCGTGCCTGATGTGTTTAAACAATTTTCAATATCAATACCAATTCCCGAAGTATTTCCCAGCGAAGTGTTTAAGGTAATTTCGTTTTTTATTACCTCAATTCCATTATAAATATAGTAACAGAAAACACCCGTGCTGTATTGGTTGTTTAAGGTATTGTTTCTGATTTTATGTGCCCTGTTTCTTAAGTTACTTGGGCTGGTAGTGTTTCCATACACCACAATTCCGTAATATCCTCCTGTAATCACATTACTGTCAATCTGCACCGAGTCGATATAATTATTTGATGTTCCATACCCGGAAACCGTACCGGTAACCAATACCCCATAGCTGGTTGATGCACTTACATTGGGTAAATTAATGATACAGTTTTTTACAGAGCAACCCGTGCCCGCATTGCTAGCGACATTTCCTGTAATAGCAACTGCGGTGCCATTGCCGCTTACCGTGTTGGTAATGGTAAGGTTGCGGAAGTGAATATAGTTTGATGAGTTAATAAGTACCGTAGCCCCCGATGAGGTGGATGACGTAATGATACAGGTTGCAGCATTGGCACCCCGGAAAGTAACCGTATTTATTGCAGAAGCACCTTGTACATTGGAAACCAAAACCTGCCCGGTGTAAGTGCCCGGTGCCACCACAAACTCTACCGGACCGCATACACCAACCAGACTCAACCGGGTGGCAGCCGCAGCTACCGTGGCAAAATCTGGTGATGTGCCGCCTATGGTATAAGTGCCGTTGAGTGATGCCCTTACAATGGTACTCACTGTATCGTCTGCGGTAAATAAATCAGGAACTCCGTTTGGCATGGATGTCCACACCACTATGGTATCACTGCTGGTTGGCGTGGTGGTAACGGTACCTAAAGTAAGCACCGTATCCGGGCGACCTGTGCCACCCAACGTATCAATCGGAGCCGACCAGTAAAGTGGTGTCTGCGTAACACTATTCATCATCCAGTTTACAGTAACATTATTAATTATGGTTGAACCCCTGTTTGATATCCGGGCCTTAATATCCTGCGTTCCCGGACACTGATTTACCGGAGAGGTAATGGCCGATGCCGATGCATTATCACTTACTGAAGCCCTAACTTTTACCGACACATTATCTGCACACCAGCGCTCTGAACTTGTGCTGGAACGCAGGGTAATTCTTAACCTCACCTGATTGGTGGTATTAGGCACTTTAATAGTAACCGTGCTGTATCCGGCAGGATTTAATCCGCTAAGCGGTGCAGGAAATACTGTTTTTGTAGCCGTTGAAAAAACCCGCACAGCTTCTCCTGTGGCTGTGTATGGCCAGGAACTGTTTCCTCCTGATGCGCCAGTAATATCTATCTGATCGTACCAGTTTGTTCCGTTGTTTACGCTTACACCTACTCTCACATAATCTGATGCATCTACTCCATCACTTAATGCAAATGCAGCCAAATGAAACGATACATAAGCCGTATCGTAACCTGTAATATTTACATTATTAAACGTGAGCATTACGCCTCCGCTTTGGCCTTGCTGGGTCCAGGCCCATGTACCGCCAACACCAAATGGAGAGTTGGTAGGTGTGGCACCCGTTGCCGGACTATTGCCCGTATTAAAGGTTAAGGTTCCGGAACTATGCACATAAGGCCATGCCGGTGTTTGTACCGTATCAAAATCCTGAATAGCCAATGTGGCAAACTGAGCATGTAGCCTCATTGCCGGGAGAAATACCACAAGAACAAGTAACAGTTTTTTCATAGTAAAGGGATTTAATGGATGAATAATTTATACCAAATTTATACGATATAGGAATACCTGATTACTTAAAATTCCAATAAAGTAAATTTTAAGTTCCATATGGCAAAAGTCTTATTTGCCTAAGGTTGCACCCCTTTCTCTGTTTTTAAAAAACGGGGGTTTCAGAAACCACAAAAACGCGTATAACCCAACTTATTTTAGGATAAACACGCTCTAATCCTAAATTGTGTTTTATGTGTTTATCTCCAACAAATTTAGATGCACTTATCTGTTTGTTAAAAAGGGGTTAATATTACTACAGAAAACAAATGTTATTGTGGCCAACATGGACGGTTTGGTCTTTGTTCAATTTGTTTAAGCATTCCAACAGAATGGCCGAACGTAAAGAAATGATCCGGTGGATCATTTTAGAGAGGAGCCTGAGCGTGGGGCTGCCTTCTCGCCTTGGGATTTCGAACCAGATTCACGAAACGCAAGGGATTGCGAGTACACTTTTGTTAAAAGAACAAGGGTGAGAGTGCGCAAAGAAAACACAGAAAAGACGACTATGTTTCAACCCACTATAAGTCAAATCAATATACCTTTTCATGAGTAATGTAACCTGTTTGCATATCTACCTACAAACAAATTCAATAAGCTATGCAAAACGAAAATTTAAACGATCTTGACTCTGCGGCAATAGATGAGATCATCGACCTAGAGGCTTATGCCAAAGCCGGAAAAAATCCCCCTCGTGCTAAAAAATACATCATTAAGGTGGACGGGGAACGCTACACGGTGGACGTTTCTAGCATGACAGGAAAAGAAATCCTGCTCCGTGCAGGTAAGACCCCCCCAGATAGGTATAAGCTAAGGCAAAAAGTCCATGGACAATTCAAAACAATTGCTTTGGATGAAAGAATTGATTTTACCACTCCGGGTATCGAGCGCTTTACCACCATCGATAATACCCACACAGAAGGATGTTGCTGATTATGAGGCGTGACTTCCCCTTGCCGGAAAGTGATGTAACATTTGTGGATTCTTTAGGGCTCCCTTGGGAGACCATAAAGGATTCAGGTCATCACTGGCTCATAATTTATGGCTATCCTATTCCTGCGGGTTATAATGTTGAAAAAGCAGATATCGCTATGCGGCTGGAAGGGTATCCTGTTACCCAGATCGATATGGCTTACTTTTTCCCTTTCCTGAGCAGGCTAGATCAAAAACATATTAATAACCTCACTCCTTATCCCATTGTCGGTAAGCAATGGCAGCAATGGTCTAGACACCGAACATCAAATAATCCTTGGCGGGTTGGCATAGATG
Source organism: Bacteroidota bacterium (assembly GCA_051715425.1). Lineage (GTDB taxonomy): Bacteria > Bacteroidota > Bacteroidia > UKL13-3 > UKL13-3 > JAJTFA01. Next base: position 146,351 of record JBPXJS010000023.1, read on the forward strand.
ACATCTCTACTCATCTTATGATGTTTGATGATTGCCTTACTGATGAATTTAAAAAACGATGAAGCAGAAATTTGAACTTAAAATATCTGGGCGGCATTATTCAGAGCTCAAAAAGCATCTGTTTAACGGAGATGGAAAAGAATCTGTAAGTATTGCCTTGTGCGGTCGGCACCAGCATAATGGCACAGAGCTGTTGCTGGTAAACGAGTTGGTACATATTCCTTATGATATATGTGAAGTAAGAACTCCATATCGTGTAACGTGGTCCACAGATCCGATCATTCCTGCCTTGGATAAAGCAGAGAAATATAATCTCGGGGTGGTAAAATTTCACAGCCACCCCACAGGTTACAACGATTTTTCCGATATTGATGATGTATCTGACAAAGGTTTGTTTAAGTCTATTTATTCCATGATGAACCATGCCAGGCCACATGCCAGCGCAGTAATGCTTCCAAACGGAGAACTGTTCGGGCGGGTTATTACTGAAGACGGCAATTTCCAAGCATTGAATAAAATATCTGTTATTGGAAACGACCTTCTCTTCTGGCAACCTTTTCTGTCGAAGCCTAATGAAGCTATTGAACTTCGCACGATCCAGGCATTTGGTGAAGGAACCGTTCAAAAGCTGAGAAGTCTGAAGATAGGGGTTGTCGGTTGTTCCGGGACAGGAAGTCCAACCATTGAGCAACTAATCCGCTTAGGAGTGGGAGAGCTTATACTAGTTGATCCGGACATCATCGAGAAGAAAAACCTGAACCGCATCATTAACTCTACGCTTGCTCATGCAGAGGCAGGAACGCCTAAAGTTAATGTTTTTCGAGAAGCCGCTAGTCGAATTGGCTTTAAAACTAAGGTTAAGACTTTTGCAGATAATCTGTACGGTAACCGGGAAGCTATTAATGAGATTGCATTATGCGATGTCATCTTCGGATGCACAGACTCTATAGACGGCAGACATTTGCTTAATCAGATCGCTACCTTTTATCTTGTTGCATATTTCGATATGGGTGTAAAGTTAACTTCAAACAAAAAAGGAGGCATCAGTAAGATTTCTGCTGCGGTTCATTACATTCAACCCGGAGGATCTTCTCTTTTGACCAGAGGTGTGTATACGACTGAACAGTACCGGGCAGCCACTCTGCTCCGAGCAAACCCTGAAGGGTACAGAGAACGGAAAAAGTTGGGTTACATTGAGGATGTAGAAGTCGAAAGCCCTGCAGTCATCAGTATCAATATGCAGACGGCAAGTACCGCGGTAAACGAGTTTCTTGCTCGTCTTCATCCTTACCGGTATGATTCGAATGATCAGTATGCGATTACTATTCTGGATTTTTCCAACAACCAGATGTTTGTTGAGCCTGACGGAGAATCTGATGTATATCTAAAGAAGTTTGTTGGCCGGGGTATTGTTTCACCTCTCCTTAACATGACTGATCTCGAATGAAAAAACACTTGCGTCTCTTTTGCTCATTCATTAGCCGGCTTATTCGTTCGCTTTCTACAAAGCCATACAGGGTGTGTGTATGTGGGGATTCTCCTGCAAAGCTTACCGCCAAAAAGATTTACCTGATTCAGGATAATGGAACATACCTGCACGCTATGTTCATATGTCCCTGTGGATGTAAGAAGCTCATCACATTAAATATGCTTCCTGATACACGCCCCTTATGGAAGGTGTCATTCATTGATTCCAAAACAATTTCGCTTTCCCCTTCTGTGTGGGGAGACTCCGGCTGCAGAAGCCATTTTTTTATCAGAAAAAACAAAGTAATTTGGTGCTCTAATGCGTAGCTTTATTCCCTATACTGAAATTGTAGAGCTTGTTGCCCAAGGTGAGGCGAAAGGATACGAGCTTCTATACCGTTCCTACGGTGATCGTTTATACGGGTATGCTATCAGAAACTGGAGCTTTGATGAAGACACCTCTTGGGATTTGGTATATAAAACATTCGACAATATAAAGAAGCTTATTCTGTCCGGAACTACTTTTGATTCCGAAGCACACTTTACTAGCTATGTATTCCGGGCGTTCATTAACAATCTAAAATATGCATACCGAACTTTACAGAAGCAGCAGATTGAATTTGTTCCTCTTCCTGAGACTAATGACGAAGGTCTTTCTGACGAGGATTCAGATGAAGTTTGTTCTGACCAACTAGATGTAGAAGAGCTGAAAGACTATTCGGATAACAGCGATAATGCTCAAGTCGTTTTCAAGGTAAATGCTGTGCTAGAACAGATGGATCAATCAGACCGCGAAATTCTGCTATTACGTGCCCAAGATTTCTCTTATAAGCAGATAGCTGCTATGCTAAAGTGCGAGGAAAAGGAAGGCCAGCTTAAAGTTAAACACTTAAGGGCAAAAAAGAAGTTTATAAAAATTTATCAGGGCTAAACGCAGTCTTATGAAAAAAAACAAAAACGATATAGTCGATGATCTGCTGAAGATCGGCTTTATAGAACAGGATCATTCAGGTTTGCAGAGAGAACTTATGAATCACTTACCTTCAGATATCAAAATGTCTGATAAACAAAAGCAGATGTTGTTTCAACGGCTAGCAGATCTGGAGGCGTTAAGCCTTGGCGCCTTGCTAAAACAAAAGATGGAAGCACTTAAACTTGATTTGTCGATTCTTAGCCATAAAGTATCTATCTCTATGGAAAAGCTATCACAGTTGATAGAAGATAACGCTGTCGCCTATATTATACCGGCAGAAAAAATGTACCAGCTTTTAACCACGCTTAATTTATCCGTAGGACAAGCTAAACCAGCCATTCTTGTTACTTCTGCTTTACTGAAAAACAATAATAGCGTGAATGATTCACTTTTCTCAGACGAATCAGAAAACTATTTTTCAGAAGACTCAACAGAGGACCAAAATGACAATCATATTAATGCTTATCTGAATGAACTGGAGAAACTTGATGATTGATTCAAATGGCTGTTTTGTTCATTTTTTTGGACGAAAATGCTATTTGATAGCCAGTTCATTACATTTTATCGATATTTTTTTTGACAAATTACAAAGTGTTCATGTACTTTTACTTTGTAAACAAAACCCTTATGATATATTCTCACAACGTAGAAGATGATAAATTCAGCCTATTTACATTATTTGTAAAAAGTCTTCTCAGCGGTGAAAAGAAATACGAAGGTATTGTAAACCCTGTTCTTAAAGATGCTCATGAATTAGCTGTAAAGGAAAAGGATGTACAGGAAATTGACAAGGATAATTTTTCAATTATTATTTATTTAGAACGCAAGAATCCTGAATTCATAAAAAAGATCCAACCAGATCATATTTCTGATGAAGAATACAAAACGGTATTATCTTTATTAGAGGATCATTCACAAGCAAGTTTTATATGATAAGATGAATGACCAACGATTACTTGACCTACATTTTTCACAGCTAACAAAAGCGTGGAATAAATCCAAAAACAACAAATATTCTGACAGACAAAAAAAGTCTTATCAAAAGAAGTTGGAGCAACTTTACGACAAGCTTGCGGAAGAAGATTTTTCTACCTTAACTGACCCTAATCAGATTGCAGCACGTTACAAAATAATCACCTTCTTTTTTAAAAGCCTTGAGTTTCTGGATTATAGTGTTATAAATCTTATTCCTTTTGAAATTGTTCAATGTCTTGAAATAGCCTTGAAGGAATGGAATACTAAAAAGGAAAACTACATCATCGTAACCTCTTTTTCGAATTATATGAATCATTTCAGCTTTGATTCATTAATTGCCCTAAATGACAGCTATCATAAACTTATCGAAGCAGTATATAGCATAAAGTTTGAGTCTAAGCTCATTCAAATAAACCTTCCCCGATTCTTGAGCCGAGACTATTTAGCTAATGTTGTTCTTTATCATGAGCTGGGACATTTTATAGATCGAAAAAACAATATCAGTCTCAATGGCTATCGTATGATTATGGATGACTTAGCTAACAACAAACTTGATGAGACCCAGATGAAGCAATTGGTGAAATATTTCCCACATTTTCTCTCTCATACGCAAATGATTATAGATAACTATAACGCGGGTAAAATACATCCTGAAATTCAATATCACATTGCGGAGTACTTCAGCGATCTTTTTGCTTCACAGTATATCGATGAGTGTTCCAGCTACTATTTAGAATATATTACACAGAAATCTCCCAATAAGACTACAAAACATCCATCAACAACAAATAGGGTTGAAATGGTAAGTTCGTTTATCAATAGTGAATATCATTATGTTCTGAAGCTTATAATGGATGCGACAACAGCAATGACTGGGAATGAGCTTAAAGTCCGATATAAATCATTTGAGTCCGAAGATTTTATCAATCTAATTCCTGTAGAGATAAAAAGCGAGGAGGAGCTTCACTACCTGTTTGTGTATGGTTGGAAAATGTGGTTAAATGAATATTCCAAGTTTAAACCTCATAATGGAATGAGCTGGGACCTGAAGCCATCAAAGGTCTATGAAATCATCAATAATCTTATCGAGAAATCTATCGGAAATTACATAGTCAAGTCTCATTGGGATAAAGTTCAACAGAATGTATCTGCATAAACAAGAAATACAAAATTTGCTCAATCGGGAAAGAGACAGGCTGATCATCAGGCCGCTACTGGAACAGTCTCAAGTCAAAGATGTGACTATAGATCTTCGTCTTGGTTATGATTTTCTTGTTTCTATACAAGGTAGAGAATCATCAATCGATGCTTCATTAAATGATGATAACAAGCACCCCATTGACAGTTTTTTCCAAGAAACCAGACGTAGAATTGGAGACACATTTCTGCTACATCCCAACCAGACAGTATTAGCATCTAGCCTTGAATATCTTAAAATACCTCAAGACATCTATGTTTCGCTAAATATGCGCAGCTCTTACTCAAGGCTGGGTCTGAGCATCTCTACTATTATCCAGCCTGGTTATTGTGGTTGTGCTTCACTTGAATTAACCAATGCGAACAAAAACCCTATTAAACTTACAGTCGGGGCTGCTATTTTTCAAATAAGTCTAATTCAACTTTCAACAAGCTTAAATTATTTCAGCGAAGAGCGAAAATATGTCTGCAGCGTGAAGCCCGAAGTATCCGCAGCGATTAAAGACCAGGATAAAATTGTTCTAAACACTCTTTGGAAAAGCATGAATCATATTCCTGAAGACAAAACGACTCCTCACCAAGAAGAGCCTAAAGACCCTACTCAAACAGCCTCTTGACCCCTATCTGATTTCAGTTTTTTTCTTTCGACCCCCTCGTTCTCGCGCATTTGTAATGCGTGAGAGGGATAATAATACATCCCAGAAACTCCCATAACAGCATCAATACAAAACCACATCAATACCAACAAACCATTTGAAAACAGCTAACATCACCCATTTGGATATTTACCATTTTATCGCAACATTTACCAGCTAACAATCGGAATGCCCTACACACATGAGTGTATTCACTTACCACTTAGTAAAAACCTCTTATCTATCCGCTCTCGGGGCTATTCTTTTCCCTCCCAAACCAGAAAACACTCCAGGTTTAATACATGCTGAGTGTATGTCGGCCATGACTTTAGGGGCACCGGTTTTTTCGCCAAAGAGAATTCTCTTACGTGAGGTTGTTGTTTTTGCGCAATGGGAAAACGAAGCATCAATTGACAACTTTCTGGCACGTGATAAATTCGGTAAAACTCTTGCAAAAGGTTGGCACTGCCGTTTAATATTTATCAGACAATGGGGTAAACTCTCCTCGTTTACATTCCCGGATATTGGTATTCCTTTTGATGAACCCGACTCCCCGGTTGTTGCAGTAACCATAGCACGAATGAGATTGCCGCAGGTTCCAAGATTTATTCAATGGGGGCGACCGGTAGAAAAACTGGTTCGCGATCACCCCGGAACCATCTTGTCTTTGGCATCCATAAGGTTTCCCCGCACTGTTTCTACTTTCTCTATCTGGAAAACACAAAAAGAAATGACAGATATGGTTCAGGGCCATAGCACGGTACCTCAACCCAAAAGGCATATTGAGGCAATGAAAGAAAGAGATAGAAAAGATTTTCATTTCGAATTTACCACCTTGCGATTCAAGCCCATTTCTGAATTTGGTAAATGGAAAGGTCGTTCCAACTTTATCTCCCATTTAAATAAGTAAATTTGAAATGTGGTTAGCCAATACCATGCAGGTGTTTCAGGATTGGTTTACCCAACAATGGGTAATCATTTGCGGTAAAAAAATTATTCCTGAAGATGTTCCCTGGCTTATCGGCCCTTTTGGCAACTTAAATGGCATTGGCGAAGATTTCATCTTTCAACTGGCCCAAAAGGAAAACTTAATCATAGAAAGAAACGGAAAGTCAACAGGTTTGCTCTCTTCCATTAGTCAGCTAAATCTTTCAGAAGAAGAGATATCGGTTTTGTCGCAGCAGGTAATCAGGTTTTATGAGAACACGGCTAATTACAAGTTAAGTTTAACCTTTAAATGGAATCCCCTTTTTATTGGGTTTGGTGTATTGGTAAACCGATTGTTCAGCAAAAGAATAAACCAGTTAAATATTCCAACAAGAAAAATAAAAAACCCGGAATTTTTAACAAGTGAAATAATCACCCTTCAAGATCCCCAAACCAACCAGGTTAAATACAGGATATGGTTACGGTCTTTTAAATCAACAGGTCAGGTAATCTATTCCGGTGTGTATGGTACGTGCAAGCTACCATCCGGTAAAACCTGCGTAAAGGCCGTATTTCCTTTACCCAATGGCAACGCAACGGTTATCATGTCTCCCGGTATTGGTGCAGATGGTTCCCTCACCCTCGACTCATCCGGAAAGAAATTTGGCGATGCGGGTTTTTATTTTTTGTTAACCGATTCAAAGGGAAATTATTGGGCTCATTATATAAGATCTTTTCGCGACAGATTAACAATTGGGGTTAAAAACGAAACCCTTTTGGCTACACAAACACTAACACTTTGGCATCAACGTGTACTTGAGTTTACATACCGCATGGAAGAAAAAAGGTAATCCCGGGAACGTATTTAGTTCGTTAAAATTTAGGTTGCAACAAACAGCGCTAATTCTAAAAAAACAGTTGCAGCTACAGGCATTTCCCAAAACCATTGTTTACCTTCGGTTTCAGATGATCATTGGTTTGTTTTACCCGCAGAAATGGCCGTTCTGCGTGGTACGGGAGATGGGCGATACCTCGTTAAAAGTAGCTCATACTTTAATTTTATAACAATGAAAACACAAATTTTTATGAAGAGAGCTGTACTTACAGTTGTTTTTCTTTTTGCTTTTTTTGATGGATTCTCAGGATATCCGGTTATCAGAAGAACCACAGAGGGTGGCCTGTTTGGCTATTATAACTATACACATCGTGCTGTTGTTCCTTACATAAATGATGAAGGTAAAACGGCAAATGGTGTTGTTATCGATTGTTGTGGTGCGGGTTTAACCAGATGTCCAAAAGCTATTCCAAGGCTAGACCCGCCTGTAGCAGGAGAACCGGATGAAGTAGATGCCACTTATGCGAATGACCTGGTAGAGTATGCCGATGTGCAAATGGAGGCAGGAGTTATGCAAGGTTCTCGTTCGGTAACTGTTAGGGTGCAAGGCGAAAGTTTTTACCGAAAATATGTGCTTACCTGGGTAACTTCGAATGATGGTGTTACAGTTACAGAGGTAAATCGTTCCAATATAAACATGAATTGATTTAATTGTTTTTCTTAATCAATACCCTATTACCCACCAGGTAATAGGGTATCATCTTTTTGTTATGAAATATTTTTTAGGCCTTACCTTGTTTTTTTTCGTCAAGCATGTATCAGGACAAACGGAGTACTTTCGAAGTTATTTACAATTCGATACCATTATAAATTTGGAATTAGACTATAAACCACAGCGGTTTAGTGTTGGGTTCGATTTTAATATCATAGATGGGAATTTATATACTGCCGGGGCAAACGCAGCTACCAATTATGATTTTGCAATTTCAATTTATGACCCGGCTACGTACAGATTGAAAAACAACTTCAGGTTGCCAAACAAGTATAGTACATCATTAAGGGAGGGCTTACAAAGCTTTGATGTGAAAGGAAATATTTTTGCTATACTATCCTTTTATGGTTGGCAAATTTATACGGTATCAGACAAGGATACTCATCTGATATGTAACTATGAAATTAACCTGAGAAAGGAGTCAAAAAACTCATTTACCGAAATTAAAATTATAAACGACTCCATAATTTGTTTGGCAAGAGCCAGGTATATGGGCAGACTTAAACAGAATGAAACAGTACAGGTAATGTTTTATAATTTCAGGAAGAAAAAGGAGGTAAAACGAGTTACGCTTGAACTCAATATGCCTGAGTTATCTTATTTTGGGCCAAACAAACGGATATCATTTACTGATGATGGGTGTTATATTGCAGATTTTGACAAATACCACATTACTCATGTTAAATGGAATGGAGAAAGCACCAAGGTAATTGAAACTGACACTTTCCCTGTTCATAAAGGATTGTATGAAAAACTACCAAAAGCCCGTCTGGAATCAAGATCTGGCAATAATGCAGGTCCAATTCTTAATTTGATTTCACCTTATTATGAAGACAGCATGTTTATCATGAGTGATATCAGCCATATTGGAGATTCCGTTTTTTTTGTACGATATATCATGCCTAAGTCTGGTCAAACAACAGATACATTATTCATGAATAATTACATTGATGTGTGGATTAAGGAGAAAACAGGATTTTTTAAATCAAGAACCCTATTCGACCCGATGGAGTATGAGGATCTGGTTAATAAAACCGGAATTTATACCAAAGATTTTTATTATTGGTCAACACTTGGCATGCCTTACAAGATAATAGGAAATAAAATTCTTTTCATGAATTGGGCGTCTGGTCTCTACCCAATAGGGGAAAACAAGATTACGTTTGTAAAAAAAGAAAAGCAATATTTAGCAACACATTCCGCCATTCCTGTTTTAATTATTTATGAGATTAAAAAATCTGCTTTTACTCGTTAGTGTGTTTTCCTTTTTACAGGGAAAATGTCAGGCGCTTTTTGAAAAAAGCACGGACAGTGTGGGGGTAATGGATTTTATGAATAATAGCGTTAGCCTTCGGCTGTATTCACAGGATTCGGACATGTTTGTTGTTTTCATAAGTGCCAACCAATGCAAAGGGTGCAGTGAAAAACTGGTATCATCTGTTAGCAACTATGCAAGTAAGAAAGCAGCCCGTGCTAATATTTTAATGAGGGTTGGAAATAACCCACTAGCCAGAAGGCAACAAATGGATGCCATAAGCCCATTTGATATTTATAAACAATTTGGAGCCACTTATTTTGATACAGAAAACGATTCCATTATCGGAGTAGAGCCGGCAGCAAGAATAAGAGGGAATTTTAAAAAAATGGGCATTGTACGAACACCCGCTTTGCTGTTTATTCCTAAAGACATAAGCAAGCCATCCGCATTCTATCGTTTTGATGATTTGTTTCATGAAAGATCATTGAAGCTAAAAAGGAATATAAGTAAGCAATTAATGATTGAATAGGCTATTCACAACCTGAACCGAATGAGAGTAAAACTCATCGTTCCCATGCAACCTGCAAGCGGGAAAAGAATGGTATCTGTTCACCATCCATAATCTTTTAACCAAGTAGTACTGTTGTTTTATCAATAAGCATAAAACATCATTTCTTTATCCTAATTAAGAGATAAACGAACCAATCCTGTATTCCCAAAAATAAATTTGGCATATAAACGAATGGTGCTGTTTTAGGAGATGCTGTTACCCCATACATTCAATATTTGAAAGGTTAATTAATGGCCTTAAAACAACCAATTATAAACGCTCCGGTGCCATATGGAACTATGTAATAGGATAAGAAAGATCAGAGAATGCTACGGGTTAACTCAGGAGGAAGTTGCATTCCGGTGTGATATATCTCCATCAGCATATGGGCAAATGGAAAGAAATGCCGGTAAAGCAAAATTTGAAACCATTATAAAAATTGCCTTAGCTATTGGTGTTTCACCAAGTTTTTTAGTTGACATTAAAAACGAAGCTTTACGTGAAAACAAATAACAGGTTATAGCTTGTTTTATGGTAAAAATAAGCACCCCGTCCTCTCGCATTCTGTAAACAGGACAGGTCTTGCCAGGCGTGAGAGAAGTAGTAATACGTGTTTGAAATTATTATCTGCATCCTGGTTGAATATTCGAAAATCCATTCCATCGAACATTTGGATTTGTCCAGTTTTATGCGAACCTTTATACTGTAAGTGATTACTAGCCCGACACCTACTGGGATTATATGAAACATTTGCTACTATTTTTTTTAACTACTCTTTTAACGGGGTTTTCCGTCAAACATCAACCTGCAGACTCTTTTACAATCCATATACTTTATACCGGGTTACCAAGTGGTATTCATTATGAATACTTTTTGTCGCAGCAGGTGCTAACGTTAAGAAAATATGCACATGGCATCCCAGACCGGCCGGAAATTGAACTGGATAAGGCACGCTTTAAACTAAAGTCCATTGACAGCTTAGCTGCATATGTTTTTCGCACAGACTGGAGTAAACTTCCCACGTACACTAAGAATGGCTGTATTGATGGTTACCATTATGCCTTAACAATAATTAGCTCCAAGGATACGTTCAATTTCAAAGTGGGTTGTCCCGGACAAACCGATTTAAACAAGGTACTCGACTTATGCAACCAGGCAATTCCTAATAAAAAGTACCGAAAGAAATTTAAGCTTGGGCATGGTAACTGATAAAAATAAAGGAAAACAACTTGAATTGGGGGGTGATTTGTTAACTTGTCTAAACGCCCCGTTCTCGCGCATTTGTAATGCGTGAGAGGGATAATAATACATCCCTGAAACTCCCATAACAGCATCAATACAAAAGCACAGCAATATCTACACAAAAAACTTGAAGAAGGCTTATATCAGCCGTTTGGATATTTGCCTTTTTTTTGCAACATTTACAGGGCAGCCTGTCAGGCTAAAATAAATTAAACCATATGAAACTTATTAGCATGTTTGGTGTCGTACTAATTCTTACCGGCATTATTACTTATGTGCTTGCTGATGGGGCTTGTGGCAGATATTTCTTAAAAGGGTTTGCTTTAACAAAGGGTGGAGACACCTTGAAAAACTCCCGGATATTCGTACATCTTCGATCAGAAACCGATACTATTCAAACAGACTCAAACGGAAATTACCAAGCCTCAATTAGCTGGGGTACTGCCTGCCCAACCGGAAATTATGAGTGGCAGATAAAACGAAAAAATGATAAGTATAATGCCCCAATTGTATTCGAGTATAATAAAATTAAAATTACAGTAGTTAACTATTGGAGAGAAGCTACCAATACTCAAGGCGATTCTGTGTTTGTAAAAAAAGTAGATATTGTTTTTTAAAACCAACAAGACTAAAAGCAGCATGGTAATGCTTGTTCTTTCTTCCACATTCTGAACAAGTATCCTATTCTTGCTTTGAATGCCGCATAAGAAATGATTCAGTGGATCATTTTAGAGAGGAGCCTGACCGCGGGGCTGCCACTCCCATTGGGCTACAAAAGCTAATAGCTTTTGGTTACGGAAAGTTTTATACATAAAAAAGCCAAACGCACCTCAAGTTCCCGTGCTTCCTCAATCAAGCCCGTAGGAGGGCCGAACGTGAAGAAATGATCCGGTGGATCATTTTAGAGAGGAGCCTGACCGTGGGGCGGGACACTCCCCTTGGGCTACATGAAAAGCCAGAAGTTTCTGGTAA
>JBPXJS010000024.1:0-2766 GCA_051715425.1 Bacteroidota bacterium
TTCTTCCGCATTTTGAAATCTGGCTGCCGGGTTGAAGCCCTCCAACTGGGAACGCTGGAACGGCTGGAACGGCTGGAACGCGCCCTGGTGATCTATTTGATCATCGCCTGGCGCATCCTCCACCTCGTCACCTGGGGCCGGGAAGGCCCAGACCTCTCCTGCGAGGTGGTCTTTGACCCGGAAGAATGGCAGGCGGCCTGGATCGTTGCCCACCGTACAAAGCCCCCGGAGACCCCGACCCCACTGGGTCAAATGATCCGGCTCATCGCCGGTTTCGGCGGCTTCCTCGGCCGTAAGGGCGATGGCCACCCCGGCCCTAAAGCTATTTGGGAAGGAATACAAAATGTCCATGCCTTCGCCCTCGGCATCGCCGCCGCGAAGCAGGCTTTTATCCCCTCCGGCTGAGTTGGGGGGAATCGGGTGCCTTCAAAGCCCTGGCGCTCAATATCCCATATCCCATTTACCTGACTCATAAAATACACCAAAATTTATATCAAAAATGTGATGCTTAACATGGAAATTAGATCCAATTTGAGCACAAAGGATTTTCTGAAATCCTTTCTCACGTATTATAACATGAATAGTATATAATTCTGCTACCAACTTAATCGGAGGCGTTATCAATTGCATAACACCTTGATCCTTCAAACAAACAATAGAAAATCCATCTATCTCAGTACTATAGCTACAGCAGACAACCCCATCGGATCTTACAATATTCAGGATAAAATTAGGATATTCGATAGCAGCTTGAGCTAAATAATTAAAGGTTATTCTTATACGCTCTCCATACTCAAAAACATTTTTACTAATCCCATCTGTATCAGATAATTCAAATCTTGTAAGTTTAATTTTTTGATTTTCTGAACCAGGTAAATTCAGTTCACTTAAAGAACAATCTTCTTCATAGATTCTAATACCTTCTTCAGTAGGTCCATCAAATTGAACTCTTCCTTTCTTTATATATATAACTCGTTGACACATAGCTTTAACGGAAAACATATTGTGTGATACAACTAAAATCGTGGCATTTTTTTCTTGTAACCTCTTTGTATATTCCATACATTTTCTCTGAAAAGATAAATCACCAACAGCCAAAACCTCATCAAGCAACAAAACATCAGGTTCAACATGAGCAGCAACTGCAAAAGCCAAGCGCACATACATACCACTTGAATAACGCTTTACAGGAGTGTCAATCAGATTGCCTATTCCCGAAAAATCAAGTATTTCATCAAATTTATTATTAATTTCAGACCGTGTCATTCCTAAAATTGTGCCATAGAGATAGACATTTTCACGTCCTGTCTGCTCAGGATGAAATCCTGTACCCACCTCTAGCATTGCCCCCATCCGACCATATATCCTAGCTCGACCTGTAGTAGGAGCAGTAATTCTCGATAGAATCTTTAAAAGAGTACTTTTTCCAGCACCATTTAGGCCAATAATACCAACATTTTCACCTTGATAAATTTTAAATGTGGCATCACTTAAGGCCCATAACATATTATTAGTTGTGGCGGAGCCTGGCCAATCTTTAAACCATACTGGAATAGATTGGAATATATGTGCAATCTGCTCACGGAGCTCGTAATGTCTCCGATTAGCACCTAATCGATAGGCTTTGCCAAGATTGCTAACTTCAATTGCAATTTTATCATTCATAAGCTTCTATATCAAATCGGCAAATGATCTTTCCATTTTCTTAAAATAGACTACCCCTCCAAAGAGAAGGAGAAGAACAAAAATCACAGTTATCCATATTGCTTGAAACTCAGCATTCTCCTTACCAAGTAAGGACCAGCGAAACCCTTCAATAACTCCTACCATAGGATTTAAATTATAAAGCCATCTATACTTTTCAGGAATAATACTTAAAGGATAAACTATAGGGCAAGCATACATCCAAATTTGTAATAAAAATGGAATAATATGCTGAACATCTCTAAATTTTATATTTAATGGGCCTAACCAAAGACCAAAGGAAAACGCCAAAACTACTGTAAAAAATATAAAAAATGGCAAAAAAACAATATTTAGAGTTAAAGGGATACTGTACCATAATAATAAAACAAATAACATCAAAAGAGATATCAAAAAATCCACCAAAGCTGTTAGTGCTGTAGCCAATGGAATTACCAGCCTAGGAAAGTAAATTTTCTGAATCAATGCGGAATCCCCCACTAAGCTAATTCCACCACGCCGTAATGATTCAGCGAACAGAGTCCAGGGTAACAATGCAGTAAATGCGAATACTGTATAAGGAAGCCCATCAGAAGGAACTTTTACAAAAACCCCAAACACTAATGTAAAAATCAAGGTAGCTATAATAGGCTGAATAATGGCCCATCCAGCACCGAGTGCGGCCTGCTTATAACGCACCTTTAAATCACGCATAAGCAGAAAATAAAGCAGCTCTCTATATTGCCAAACCAAGCCCAACTCTAAATCAAACAACCCTTTAGAAGGCCGGATTTCAACCACTTGACGATAATGTTGGCTATTCAAATGAACCAAGCTCCCTACTTAAGTGAATTACAGAAAAATTATCAAAATCCGTTAAAACATCTCTTGAGGATTTAAACTTAAATTTCTGCAACAGCCAAATTAAGCGATTTTCGCAAAACTCTAAGAGCCTATCCCAATATTAAGATATTGATATATTTAAGAAATAATCGTATCATTTGCCTATAAAGTAAGGTTTTTAATTAAAACGGGTGAAACCTTGAAATGACGACAGAGAAAAGATACCCCAGTGATCTGACG
>JBPXJS010000025.1:0-189375 GCA_051715425.1 Bacteroidota bacterium
TATTATACGATTTAAAGCTGGTGGAATTATTGCCCAACCAAACGGCTTATGATGCCATACAAAGAAACTATGGCTTGCTGGAGTTAAAAGGATTAAAAACCACTTACCAGCAATACCCGATGACAACCACCAAACTGGAAACAGGAAAAAAATATGCATGGTTTATCAAAGCCCGCAGCACAGATGGCAACCTGATCGGGGAGACTGAGGTATGGGTGTTTGAGTTGGGAAAGGTGGAGGAGAGTGTAATCAATGATTATGTTCCTGTAAAAGATTTTATCAGGTTAACTTCATCAGAAGGAGCCAAAACAAGTGTGGTGAAAGATGAGGTTAAACTGATTTATGATGAGCGCTACGGCAATGCCAAACTAATATTAAAAATTCTGGGTAAAGACAAAAAGGTATTGCATGAAAAAGAGATTCAGGTGCGTTTTGGCGAGAACCGGTTTATTGTTGAGCTTGATGAAATAAAAGCACTAAAAGATAAAACCAATTACCTGATAGAGGTAAGCGGAGAAAACAGAACCACCGTGTATTTAAGCATTTTTAATATAAAGTAATGAAATTAACAAACATAGTTACCATAGCCGCTTTATTGCTGCTGGCAGCACTTGGGGGATATAATTTTATTTCCCTTCAGCAACAGCCCAAAATATTTTACGTAAGGGCCGAAGTTGTTTTCAATGAGTTTAAGATGACCAAAGAACTGAAAGAAAGTTATGAAGGTACCCAGGCGGCCAGGGCCAATATACTCGATAGTTTAATGCTTGAAATGAAAATAGCTGACCTGAAGGGAAACAAAGAACGCTTAAGCAATTTACAAAGGGAATACCTCACCAAGAAGAACATGTTTGAAGAGCAGAATCAGGAATTAACAAACAGTTACGATGAGAAAGTGTGGCTAAGAATTAATGAGTATGTAAAACAATATTGCCAGAAGGCCGGATATGATATTTTATTGGCAACCAGCACCAACGGATCATTTATGTACGGGGGCGAAAAGTATGATAAAACAAAAGAGTTGATGGAGTTTATGAATGCTGCGTATACAGGGGGAACAGATTTAAAGTAAACATGAGACTGCTGAATATATTAGGGATTATCTGTATGCTGTTAATGGTTTCCTGCAAACCCAAATCAGTAACTACGGAAGAATTATTTGCGTTTGTAAACAATACGGATAATGGATTTATAAGAAGTGAACAAATAGGAGGGTATGAGTTAACCGTTATCCATCAACCTGCTGAGTTGAAGGCAGCGTTGGAGTTGCAGGATACGATACCCACGGATGCAGGTTTTAAACAGTTGTTAGAGGTAAAGAAGGAAACCATGGATTTTATTTTCCGGATAGGAAGTAAGGATCAGAAAGGCGATGCATTGGAGCAGGGTATATCCAATCTGGCTCAGTATCAGGATCGCTTAGGTTATCTGGCATCGGCTATCCACCATGATTTTATGCTGGTAAACGACAAGGATACCATTCCCTGTATCCTACACCATTATGAACGCAATTTTCAGATGGCACATTTTCATCAGGTACTGCTCAGCTTTAAAAGGCCTGAAAACATGAGTGATGAAATAAGGGTGATTTATAATGACCGCCTGCTGGGAACAGGCAAGGTGCAATTTGTATTTAAAAAAGAGAGAATAAATAATATACCGGAAATTAACATATAAAAGAATGAAACTGAAATTGATGAAGCCGCTTGCCGTATTTATGGCATTAAATATTTTGGCAGAAACCTTGTTCCCTACCATTGCGTATGCACTTACGGGAGGGCCAAGCCAGCCGGAAGTGCAAAGTTTTGAGCCGGTTGGTACTACAGAAATGGTAGACCTTTTTTCCGGAGACTTTGTATACAATATTCCTTTGCTTGATGTAGATGGTTATCCCATTAATATCTCTTACCATTCAGGTATTACCATGGATCAGGAGGCAAGCTGGACAGGCCTTGGATGGAATATTAACCCGGGGGTAATAAACCGCAATATGCGTGGATTACCTGATGATTTTAAAGGCCGCGAAGACGAGGTAGTAAAGGATATGTTTGTGAAGGATAATTTTACATATGGGTTAAACCTTGGTGTTTCATTTGAGCTTTTCGGGACAGACTTCGAGAAATTTAAGATTATGAACAAGTTCGATCGTAATCTTTCATTAAGCCTCGGGGTGTTTTATAATAACTACAAAGGAGTAGGTTTTGAGCAAAGCATAACCCCTTCCATTAATGCGGGTGGAAAATTAAAATTAACCGGTGCACTCTCTATATCTGGTAATACCCAATCTGGTATGACTATTTCCCCTTCTGCAAAGTTGGGATTGAGCTGGAATATGGAAGCAGCCAAAAAAGATGTTGTTGGAACTTTTAGCTTTAGCGTTGGTAGCTCTTATAATTCAAGATCGGGTATAAAATCCTTAACTTTTTCAAAGGGGTTGTCATTTCAAACCAACAAAGTATATAATAAAGATACCAAAACGAAAGAAGAATCCAAATACCATGCAGCAGCAGGTTCTGATAACGGTGGTTCTTCTTTATCATATGCATCTCAATCTTATGTACCACAAATCACCATGTCCATGACCAATTTTAATGTTTCCTTTAATGGAAAACTGGGAGTTGACATTTTGGGTGGATCGGGAGGTTATAGTTTAAGCGGTTATTATAGCAATCAAAGTGTTGCAGAAACGCAGGTGAAAAAGGAGGCATACGGTTATCTTTATTCTACCGCTGCTCAATGGAAAGGCAATATCATGATGGATGTGAACAGGGAGAAAGATGGAGCTTATTCTGCACACAACAAAAATTTGCCGATCACCACCTTTTCACACGATTTGTATGCAGTAAGTGGTCAGGGTATAGGAGGGATGTTCAGACCCTATCGCGGTGATATAGGACACCTGCATGATGATGAAATGACAAGTGACGGTAATGGTGGTTCGCTTGGTGGGGAATTCGCATCCGGGAACCTGAACAAATGGGGGGCAAGCCTTACTTATAATCACTCTTCATCAAAAAGTGGCAAGTGGAGTTCGAATGATGGAAATGGTTTGGAATATGTTTTTACTTTTAAATCAAAAAACGAAGCCGGAGGTAACCCGCTTTATGAGGATGTATATTTTAAAAATGCAGGTGAAAAAACATTGGCAGAAACAGGTTTTTTACCTTATAAAGAACTAAGCTCACCTCTTCGTCCTGCGTTCGATACCTATCTCTATTCTCTTTCATACAATTTGCGTGGAGATAAATTAATAAAAGCAGATGGAAATGAAATTGCTGTGGATGTAGCAAAAAGAAAAGAAGTACCTATAACCAATGCCTCTACTTATAAACAAAAAAGGGAACCACGCAATCAGCTTATTCAATACCTCACCGCTTCAGAATCCAATTTATGTCTGGAAGAAGATATAAAAAGTTATTTACCAAATAATTTCTCATTTGGCACAGGAAGTATGGAGAATATAAACCGCACCAATGCTAATGCTGTCAGGAAGGCGCATCATATTACCGAAGTAACCGCACTTAACCCTGGAGGAGTGCGTTATGTTTATGGCATTCCTGCCTACAATACCAACCAGGAAGAAATTACTTTTACCACCGCAGATAAAACCTGCTCCGATCTGGTAACCTATGATCCGGGTTTTTATACCAGAAAAAGAGGTGCAGACGCAGCCGGATTGGATGGATATTATAACGCCACCACGTTAAAGCCCTATGCACATTCTTATCTGCTAACAGCAGTTTTATCGCCCGACTATGTCGACCTGGGAGATCGTGGTCCCAGTAAAGAAGACCTTGGTACGTATACCAAGATTAACTATTCAAGGGTAAGTGATGACTATAAATGGAGAACACCATATGAGGAGAATAAAGCTTTGTTTAACGGAGGTATGCTTGCAGATGACTTTGATAATAAAGCAACTATTATTTACGGAAGTAAGGAAGTATGGCATGTACACTCCATAGAGAGCAAAAACTATATCGCTGTATTTGATATCGGAATACGCAGAGATGGCAAAGCAACAAACAGCGTGCATGGTGGAGCGGCAACCACAGGAGATAAACATTATTCTTATTATTTAAAATCAATAAGGCTTTTTAGTAAATCGGATTTTGGCGAAGCAAGTGTTCCCATTAAAACGGTTCATTTTGAATACGATTACAGTTTGTGTCCGGGAGTGAAAAATAATACGGGAGAACCAACGTATAAAGACGGGTCGCTTATCACAAACCAGGATCATATCACTAACCCGGATATCAACATTAACTCAGCCGCAGGCAAGCTAACTTTAAAGCGTATTTATTTTACCTACGGCAATTCTCAAAAAGGGAAATTTAATACCTATCAGTTTTCCTATAATTCGGGTACAGAAAAAAATCCGGGATACGTTAATAAAGGATATGATCGCTGGGGCAATTATAAACCCGGACAAGGGTGCTACACACAGGATAATCCAAATGGGCCAAGATATCCGGGTAATGCAGAGTTCCCTTATACCCCGCAAACAGTTCTGGAAAATGAATATGCGCAGGCATGGTCGCTTACTGAAATAGGATTACCATCAGGAGGGAAAATTAAAGTTACCTACGAGTCGGATGATTATGCCTATGTGCAGAATAAAAAAGCCATGGAAATGTTTTTTATTAATGGTTTTAGTGCCAATGGTGATGGAACCGTGAGCAATGAATTGTATAATAGTACGGGTGTCGGGAATAACTATGTGCATATAAACCTAAAGGAGGCCTGCGCGGGAGTGGGAGAGTTTATCAGAGATTATTTACCGGAGCAAACCAATGCTGCTGACCAAACCAGGTATTTGTTTTTTAATTTTCTTACTTATGTCAAAGGCAACAGCGGCAAGCAGGAATTTGTAAGAGGGTATGCAGAGATCGACTATACCTATCCAAGTTATGTGAAGGCCATTTCATCAACGGAGTTTGCAGTGAAGGTAAAAAATGTAAGCAGCGATCCGGAGTCATTATTCCCCTATGCGCCACAAACCAGTCCGTTCTCTATTGCTGCACTTCAATTGTTTAGAATCAGTTTGCCTCAGTTGGTATATCCGGGTTCTGATATGAATAAAGCGCCTGATGGCGGGGCTTTGGCTATTCGCAGTTTGCTCGGGGTGTTTTTTGACATCTTTGAAGCCATATCAGGTATTAACGATAAGTTATTGCAGGATAATTTTGCCAAACATGTGGTACCCACCAATAGTTGGGTAAGGCTGATGAATGGAAACGGCAAAAAGAAAGGTGGAGGAGCCAGGGTGAAAAAGATAGAACTGTCAGACGAGTGGAATACCATGAATATTGGCAGCAATCCTTCCAGCCCAATCGGAAAAAAATCAACCTATGGGCAGGAGTATGAGTATACAACTGTTGATGCCTATGGAAGAACCATCAGCAGCGGTGTGGCATCTTATGAACCGGGTATTGGTAATGATGAAAACCCCTTCAGGCAACCCATTATGAGCAAGAAGGAAAATGCCCTCGTGCCTGATGAAACGTTTTATATGGAGGAACCTTTGGGTGAAAGTTTTTTCCCGTCACCATCGGTTGGTTATTCCAAAGTAACCACTAAAAATTTAAGTATAGAAATTGCCGGTGAAACTAATATTGCCAAAGGAACAGGCAAGCTGGTAAATGAGTTTTATACCACCAAAGATTTCCCAACCCTTGTTTCGCGCACCAATACACAGGTGGATGAGATCAAACCTGATTGGTTGGGTGGTTTATTCTCCTTACAAATATTCAATCAGGCAAGTGTTTCTCAGGGTTACCAGATAGAGCTAAATGATATGAATGGTAAACCCAAAGCAGAATGGGTATATGCAGAAAACCTGATGGATATAAATAAACAAGGCAAGTTAATCTCTGGTAAAGAGTATATATACTATACAGATCCTGATAATCCTGCGCATTTAAATAATCATGTAAAGGCTATTTCGCCAGACGGAAGTGTGGTAACTGATCCGGATGCATTGCTTGGAGTAGATGCTGAAATGATTTTCGATACACGAACCAGCTATAGCAAAACATTTAGTATTGGCGTAGACGTAAATAGCGATATTCTTATTCCATGGGTCATCACCTGGTGTCCTGTCCCTTTCCCAAATTATAATGCTGATATATCCAATTTTCGCTCGGCAACGCTTACCCGTGTGGTACAACGTTATGGCATTTTACACAAAACCATAGTACACCAGGACGATGCAATGATTTACACAGAAAACATGGCATTTGATGCGCAAACAGGAGAAGTACTGCTTACCAAAACACAAAATGAGTACAAAGATCCTTTATATAACCTTACCTACCCCGCACACTGGGCTTACGATGGTATGGGCCAGGCTTACAAAAACTGGGGTGTGGAGTTGTCTGTTTCTACAAATGCAAGTGGGGTTGTTGACTTTGGTTCTAACGTGGGTATCATTAAAATGGGCGATGAAGTATCCATTAACAATGTGCGCCATTGGTATCAGGATGGTAAATTCATTGATAAGGATGGTATTGCTTTTTCAAGCACTGACCCATTTGACGTAAAAGTGGTACGTTCTTTCAGGCGCAATCAGCAAAATGAGGCCATTGCATCTTTTGTAATGAAAAAGGATCCGTTGGCTACTACTAATAATGTAAGGGCTATAACACATAGCAATAATATTATCAATGCAGGCAGCAGCCTGTTTTCCGAAGATTGGAAACCTTACTGCAATACAACTAACGCTACAGTTTGCAACACTTGCAACCTTGGGGATTTTGATTCTGAACAACTGGTACAAACCCTAAACTACCTGTTTAAAAATAATCTGATTGTGAAAGCGAAAAATTTGCAAACAAATGGAGGGTCTAATAGTAATCAATTGTTTAGAGATACCTCTTACACCGTGCTCATTCCTCAGGATTTAAACGGTTCAACAGAGTATACCCAATACATTAACGGATTTATTGCACAGAATTTTAATAACTTTGGTTTAACACATAAAGTGTTGGTTCATTACCAGCAAGCAGAGTTATCAAATCAGGCAGACCTGACCTTCACTTTTGAATACTGTAAACCCGGTACCTATGTTGTTTTTGGTTTTAAAGAGTATATCAATTCATGTAACCCAATTACTTCATCTCAAAATGCCAGCGGCCTTGTTTACGGAAATGGTGTTTTAACGCGAGGTTCAGAAGGTTACACTCTTAATGGCACGATTACCGGAACGATGTTGTTTGACACTAGCCCTGCCTGCTCCACAAATTTTGAGCTTTACGAAGGTTATTACACGCCTGATTGCGATAATTACTGTATCAATATCCCTCCGAATGTGCCTAACAAATACCTGAATAATAACCTGGGTGTATGGCGCAAGAAAAAAGACCTGCTCTACCTCGATACACGTATACCTGCCGATAATACACATACCAATATCCGCATAGATGGTACTTACCGGGCATTTACCTCACTCTGGGATTATTCATCTTCCAGCAACTGGTGGGAACCAAACTATAACAACTGGGTATGGACTACAGAAACCACCCATTATGTGGGCGAGGGAATGGAAGTAGAAAACAGGGATGCCCTCAACCGCTATAATTCTGCATTATTTGATGAGAGACGCCTGCCGGTTGCCGTGGCTAATAATGCAGAAAGAAGAGAAATTGGTTTTGATGGTTTTGAAGATTATCCGGATGCACATTCAGGCCATCCATGCCCCGATAAACATTGGAACTTTAAGCTTAGTGCCACTACCTATGTTATTGATAATACCTTATCTCATTCCGGCACAAAAAGTTTAAAACTGACCTCAACAGGAAGTGTGGAAAGTACCTATTTCCTCAGGGGATGCGAACCGGAAATGCAGGGTACCAATTACACCTTCCCTACTACGCAATGTGCCGATTGTGTGCTTCCGTTTTCACCATATCCTGGTAAAAAATATGTGATCAGCGGCTGGACCCGCACACAGCGTACTTCCAATGAGGCCAGCGCAAATGTGAGCAACCGCGATTCAAAGGTAGAAATTACATATAAGGGCCTGCCTTATCCGAATGTTCCACTTGTTATAACACCTGTAGGGCCGGTAATTGAAGGTTGGCAAAGGTTTGAGGCAGAGTTTACCATACCTCTTCAGGCTATGGCTATTCAGGTAAGCTTGCTTCCATCACCTGATGAAGACAAGAATACTTGGTTTGATGATGTGCGCATATACCCTTTTAATGGCAATATGAAAACACATGTATACCACCCATATACCAACAGGCTGATGGCTACACATGATGAAAACAACTATGCCACTTTTTATGAATATGATTTGCAGGGGGCATTAAGACGGGTGAAAAAAGAAACCGAAAGGGGAATTATGACCATTCAGGAATCGAGAAACCATTTTAAACCAAACAACTGATGAAAGGGGTGAAACAGATGTTTAAAGTAAGTTGGATGGTGTTGGTGCTTTTATGTGTGGTATTACAAACCCGTGCGGGAGATGCGTATGAGCAATACCAGGCCGATATGAAAAAAGTAACCGAAACCTTTGCTAAAAAACATATTGGGGTTACCCTCCATTATGCCTTGTATGCTTCGCCTGAAAAAGGGTTACTGGTTCAGCAATCAAACACAACCATGTATTACTGGGGAGATTTGTATGCTTCCTCATCTAAAGACCTGGATTTTATAACCAACGAAAAAATGACTCTTTCGGCAGATCATAAACAGAAGGCAATACTCATTAATAAAAGCAAAGTGTCGGAGAAAAAAAAGAGGTTGAAAGAGATGATGAGTTTTCTACCTGATAGCACAGGAAGAAAACTGGCTACTTATACCCTGTTAGAAAGCACCAATAAAAAAAGAACCTGGAAAATTGTGTTTCAAAAAAATGTAGGACAGATAGCTACCATTATGGTTGATATCGACATCACCGCTTATCAGCTAAACCGGATGGTGGTTGAATACAAAAACACTTTTCAGCAAATGTATGGCAAAAATCCGGAGGGGGTAAATGAAGGGAGCAAACCTTATCTGGAAATTACCTATAGCAATTATCACGAGCTAAAAGATAAAAACAAATATTTTTCAGTGAATCAGTTTATAAGTATGGATAAAAACGGCAAAGCCAAACTTCAACCTGCTTACAATAGTTACACCTTGTCCAATTATTATCATGTTAAACATTAATTTATTCCGTAATACCATGAAACGTATTATCTTAAAATATACCTGGGTGTTATGCCTGTTTTTTTTACAACTACATGCATCTGCCATTTCTCCGGTTGTTTATTACAATACCGGCCCCTGGAGTGATAGTATTATGAGTAATACCATCAACCAGCCGGGAGCATTTACCGATGTGGCTGCAGATTATTTTCCGGCTGTTGAGCCTGCGGCAAATAATATCACCTGGCATCCCAATTACCAGATGCGCAAATCAGATGGTGCTGTGGTGCTTAAGGTAAACCGGTTTACCAATGAGTGTTTGCCTGCCTCTTTTACCAGTGAGGTTACCGTGAGGATATCTTACTACAAATGGGATCCGGTATTGGATGCAGCGGCTACCAACAACCAAAAAGTGGTATTGAACGATATTAAGTTAAAGGTAAATTACAACAAAAACCAGGGCATTACTTTTAAAGAAAAGGATATTTATAGCCTGGAGTGGGCACATTATATAAAAGTAGAAGTCATATCCGTTTCAGACCCTAAACTTTCCCGGTTTTTGGTACTTGAAACCGATATTCAACAGGAACGCTATGCACATGTTACAGATATGACAGTGAGGCCAACCATTCCTTCTGTATTACCTCCATTACTTAACAGCAGCAATCAGATTACCCTTCGTTTTAATCCGGCACCAACAACCAATTTTGCTACTGAATATGATATTGAGTGGACTTTTGTAGAAGCATACGACCATCAATTAAATAACATTATCGATTACGCATACTTAGAAAATAACTTTCCTGACGACCTGAGCATGCGTTTTAATGCTACCCGTGTTACTGTTGATAAATCAACGAGTTCATATACCTTCAGTAATATTTTTGAAAGGGGATACCTCATCTATCGCGTTAGGGCTGTTGGCCAGCATTTGGATACCGATGGAACCCTTAAACGGGTGGAGTGCGACTGGTCCGATGCAGCACATGTGGCAATAAGTGCGTCTGGTTTTGCTGAACACCTGCCTGGTATGAACTGGCAATATTCCTGTGCGTTTGCTGAGGAAGGAAAGAAAAAAGAGTCAATTACCTATTTTGATGGAAGTTTAAGATCGAGGCAAACCGTGGCACAGTCCATTAACAGTTTAACAGGTAGTATGCATGTGGTGGTGCAGGATAAAATTTATGATTTTCAGGGAAGACCAGCCATAGAGGTTTTACCTTCGCCAATGGCTTCTGCCGAGCTCACCTATTATCCGCTTACCAGCACAAGTGGCGGTGGAGAATACAGCAAGGAGTTATTCGATAAACGGGCACAAACCAATGCACCTGTAATGCTTGCAGCTGTTCCTATGAATACAAGCAGTGGTGCTGCCAATTATTATAGTGCTTCAAGCCAGTGGCTTTCATCAACAGAAACCAATTTTGCCAATTATGTCCCCGTAGCAGGTGGTTTCCCTTTTGTGCAAACCATTTATACCAATGATAATACAGGTCGCGTGGAAAGAAAGAGCGGGGCAGGGGCCGACCATGCCATTGGCAGCGGGCATGAAACAGTTTATGAATACCTGCGCCCTAATCAGGATGAACTTGATCGCCTCTTTGGTAGCGAGGTTGGATATTCAGAGCATTATCAGAAAAATGTGGTGAAAGATCCCAACGGGCAGCTAAGTGTAAGTTACCTCAACGCCTCCGGTAAGGTGATTGCAACAGGTTTGGCCGGTCCGCAACCGGGTAATGTAACGCAGCTAACAGGATACAAAAGCGGGGAGTATAATCAGGAGGATTATCTTGAGGTAAACCTGATGACAGAAAGCGAACGCATTAATCTGGAGAACGGAATTTTGCACACGCATTCCTTTTATGTTACCCAGCAAACCAATTATAAGTTTAAGTATACCCTCAATGTTTCTGGTTTTGATTTGGCATCATGCCAGACTCCGGCATTTTGTGCAGATTGTGTATACGATCTTGAAATCAGTATCACAGACAAAAGGAACCAGGAACAACTCAATTACCAGACTGCAAATACCCTTCTTAAAACCACTATTGGCGGGGTAGATGATGGGTCGGGTTACCGGGCATGCGAAACGCCATCGGCTGCTAAATATCAAATGAGTAATAGCTTTGATGCTGATGGAAACGGGTTTATTACCTTAACCCTTGAGCCCGGATTATACACCATCAGCAAAAAACTTACTACCAATGCCGCTTCTCTGGAATATTATGCCAATAAGTATGTAGAAGAACAACAATGTAAAACACTGGAGGAGTTTAAAACGGAAGCTGAAGCAGCGATAGATTTTAGTGGTTGTGGTTTAACCTGTGAGGGTTGTTATACCCAAAATGGGGTAGCATCTCCTTTTGGCCAGAGTGAAATAGATGCAGCACGTGCAGCTTATATCACTTCCCAAACCAATATTTATAGCAATATGGGCAAAGCGGTAGGCACCGATATGCTCGAAAACTTTGGAAAAACATTTGATATTGCCATTAAACAATGTAGCCTTATTTGTAACCCCAATCCCGATAAGTGTGATGCCATTAAACAAATTTTATTAAGCGATTTAACCCCTGGTGGGCAGTATGCCAAATTCAAAGAGGTAGAAACAACCAGCGGCTCGGGCATTTATGTAAATGCTGCAGATGATGTTTCGTCAGGTAATGTTTTTGATGAGTACAATGTATTAAGTGAAGAAACGCTATCTGTTTTTTCATTTAAAGAGGTTCCTGCTTTCCAAGACCTTGATATTGTTCTTCCAAGCGGGCAACCCGCAAAAGTTGCCAACTTAACGGAGAATGAGTTTATCACCAACTTTAAACCGGAGTGGGCTGAAATGATGTTATACCTGCATCCGGAGTTTTGTAAATATGAGCGTTGTTCTTTAGAGAAAGCAAGTGCCGATTTTTCGACAAGAATGGGCGCTGTGCTTACGTATGATGAAGCCAAAGTAACCTTGCCCGGAACTACCGGATCATATCTTAGACCTATACTGGCCGATCCGTTTTTTGGATTGGGTTGCGTGGAGGCTGTTTATGCGGATAATATGCTTACAAGCAGGCTAACCAATGTATACAAAAGTGTGCCTCAATACTGGACTTATGTTGGTACCAATAAAGATGTTCAGGTAATTGCTGAAGTTTCAGGTAGCAACCTGGTATTGCGCGATGTGTTCTCTACCCTTACACCTAAGAAAGTTGTAGGGTATATCCTCAATACAACTACTCCGGCACCCCATCAGTTGGTTTATCCAACTCCGTCAGCTACTACTCCAACAGGAAAATTAACCATTGATCCAAACGGAAGCGGTACGCTTATGCGTATTGCCTTTATCAATCCGGATTATACAGTGAAAATGACAAAATATACCATTTACGACCTTCCCATTATGCAACTCTATTGCTCGGATTTAGGAATAAATGAGAGCAAAAAAATGTCGGATTGTGTAAAAAAGGGAAGGCAAAAACTGGTAACTGAATGTAAAGAAGTAAAAGACAGGTATTGGGTTATTTTTAAATCACTTTATTTATCCAATAAAACTTACCTCGAATTATTTAGCCAGGAATCTGAAAATGCGCAAGGTGCCTGTGTTTGTAATCCGGTAATTGTTCATTCAGAAGTTGCTGATCCGCTTATTAAACGGAGCAGAAGAATTTACCCTTCTGCCATAGAAGGCGGATCAGGTTTGTTCCACAATGGATCTACCTTGCAGGATCCCATGACCTTTAATCCTACCCCTGCGGAAATTAATGGGATTACCGCCACCACCTCTGTTGCTATTGAGGCTGCCTGCACCCAACAATGCGAGAGTTATGCCGATTACTGGATGAGTAAACTGGCTCCCTGTTTAATAGAGCCAGAATCATTGAGAACAGAAATAAAAGATGAGTTTGTAAAGATATGTAAGTTTGGATGTGATGTAAATAATCCACTTGGCTCCATCACAGTTCCACCCATTTTTGATATTGGAGGAGCCAGAAGCAGTGAAGCAGCATATAAAAATTTTGAGGCTGTTTTACTTGCGAAGCTTGGTGCTAATTACCGAACAATAACCTGCGATGTAAATATGATAAAGGTGCCGAAACCTTATGGGCACGATTATTTGTCTACCGAATCGCCATATGCTGATACCTGCTCATGCAACGAAACAGAGTACAATTATTTTGTAAACCGCGGTATTAAATGTTCGTTTAATATAGCATCAAGCGGAGAAAACTGCCCTTGTAAAAACAGTACCGGCATTTCGGAGAACAAGAAAAACGAACTGATGATTGGTAAAGATGCAGAGGCCGGCTATAAATGTAAAAAATGTATAGGTTGTTTGGAACTAAATGAAGCTTATGATGCCTTTATTATTCGTTATCCAACCCTTAATCAGAGCGACAAGCAATTTGCGCCACTCCTTGAAAATTTCATGAACAATACCCTTAACTTAAACCAAACGTATAAGGAGTACCTGGCACTGGCCGCAAATTGTATTAACCTACCTGTTACAGCCACTACATTTAATGATTTCCATACAGAGTATATCAGCCTGGATCTGGCTGTTGCCGAACCGGCTTACCACCCGCCTCACTTGTGGGAAATGAACTCATCTCCGGTAATGATTGCCGTTGAACAAAAGCCTGTTTTACACCAACCGGTATTGATACAAGAGGAGAATACACATGCTCCTATTTGGAGCAACAGATTCTTTATGTACAATAATCCTACGGCCATGTTGCCTGAAACGGGTGATGAGAATAATACCCAGGCTGCCGGATTGGCCTATCTGAAAGCCAATACGGCTAAAATGAAGCAAGCGCTTCAAGCATCAGCTCAAACTACAGCCGGTCCGGATGAACCAGAGCCTGATCCAAATGCTACTGTAAACTATACACCTGTAACTGCCGGGGTTGATAAATGTGGTTGCGATAAAATACTTAACATCATGAAGGATAACCCAACCTTTACCGATGAGCAACTAAGCACAGCATTTGCCAATCAATACAACTTTGGAAACAAACTCGATAATTTTGCTGATTTAAAGAAGTTATGCTGCAAATCGTATAACGGAATAGTAGAAAAAGGCGATAATGACAATGAGGTAAATCCTGATGGAGCAGGAGATGATCAGCCCGGAGGTGGTTTCCCTGAAGATGATCAACCGGATCCTTCTCCGGAACCAACACCGGAAGTGCCTTGTACATTAAGTGTTGCTCCCGGAGCCACTTTAGAATGGTCGGCTGCAGCATTGCAGGCATTAGCAGATAACGCCAAATACAACCCTCAATTTAAATTCCCGGGTAATCTGCGTTGCCAGGATAATCATGCAAAGCAGGCCGATATGTGCGCCTGTGATATCTTAACCCAATTGCATGCTGATTTTGTTGCAAACGGAGTTACCGGTTCTTTTGCTGCTTATGTAAAACAACAACGTAACCTCCCTAATGAAATACCTGATCTGCAGCGGTTGCTGGATATCTGTACCCAAATAAAAGCATTAACAAATGGTACATGGACAGATGATTCAAGGGCTATTTTAAATGACTATACCAGCAACCCGTTGCTTACTGTACATTATACCATGTTGTGCGATCCATTGCCACCTCCGGGAGGAACACCGGGTTCCAGTGTAAATGACGGAAGTGGTTGGATTGGACCTAAGCCCTGCACCATCATAAAAGACCTTTCCTGCAGTCAGTTTGCTTCATTGGTAAGCGGTATATATGGCGGAAACGGAAGCAATATTACACAGGCACAACTCGATATATACAAAGCCAATACCGCCAACTGGCAGGCACTAATTGCAGGCTTTAAATCATTGCTATTGGGTGGGGTTGCTGATGGTTGTGTGGTAAATGTGCGTTTCAGGCAGGATGCCGATTTATGTGGTGAAAACAGAAGGCGTTTTTATCCGTTCTCTATGCAAAACGGAGTTACAGATAACTTTGTTACAAACATGATTTCCCGTGTTGCATTGTTCGGCTGCGGTTGTGTGGAGGCTCCATCTTGGCTCACCATGACACCATGGCCGGCCGAAGAATGTACCACCTGCTATGGCCCTACCAAAAGCCTTGTTCAACTGGAAAAATACCTCAATGAACTGGCATCAGCCACATCGGCCACTCAGGTAATTAACCAGGTTAGCCAGGTGTTTAACAGTTTTCATACCACCGGACTTATTCCAACAAACTCGGCTTACCGCAATATTTATAATGGAGGCAACCCTACCGGTTTAAAACATCAGTGGGTTGCTGCCGCACCTTTTGTTGATGCGTTTTACCGAATGAAAATTACGGATGAGGCATCATCCAATCTATATACCAAATATTTTACCTTCTCTTTCCGCAACAGGCATCCTTCGTTCAGGATTTATTTTGTAAGGAAATTCTCTAATATAAGGCCTGCATGCCCCGATCCGGAGCATAATTTCCTGGTTGACGTGGAGTATGATGTATATGATCCGTATGCTCCGGGAGGCACACCTCCTGTAAGGCTTAAAACCACCATTCAGGGTACGGTTGATGCCTCCATCTCCAATGATATTATTTTGGGAAAAGAGTTTAACTGTTGTGCCAAATTGTGTAATATTCCTGCCATGCGTGAAATCGCATCTACCCCGTGCGAAGATCATTTGCGCTCCATCGCAGTACAAAATGCCACACATCAATACAATGAATACATCACCGGTTTAAAAGATGAATTTAAACGCAAATACATGTTACATTGTTTCGGCTCTCAGCTGGATGAAACATTTGTAATGAAATATACCCCGGGTGAGTACCACCTTACCCTGTATTATTACGATCAGGCCGGCAACCTTACCCAAACGGTTCCGCCTGAAGGTGTGGACCCCATTACTTCACGTGCCACCCTTGATCTGGTGAAACTGGAACGCAATGGGTTTAATTTACAGAGCCCGGCCAATTTGGTTCATTTGCCTCCGCATACCATGCAAACGTATTATCAGTACAATACCCTCAATCAACTGGTTTGGCAAAAAACACCTGATGCCGGTATTTCTACTTTTTATTATGATGCATTGGGGCGTATCATTTTCTCACGTAATTATAAACAGGCACACTCCACCGGTGGAAACGAATACAGCTATACACGCTATGATCTGCTGGGGCGCATCATGGAAGTAGGGCAGGTGCTTACCCCACATACGCTCGACCATACCAATAGCCGCAATACTGCTTTTGTAAATACGGTTCTTGCGGGCAATAAAACAGAAATAACCAAAACGCTTTACGATATAAGCGCACCAGGTGGGTATCTCGCTCAGCAAAATCTTAAAAACAGGGTATCTATGGTTAGCTACCAGCATTTTAATGGCAGTACGGTTGATCATGCAGCTTACTACAGCTACGATATCCACGGAAACGTAAAACAACTTGGGCGTTTAATTAACTCGCTGCAAACCGCCAATATGGATGAAGGGTTTAAACTTGTTGATTACGACTATGACCTCATTAGTGGCAAAGTAAACAGTGTGGTATACCAGGCCGGAGCCCCCGATCAGTTTATACACCGCTACAGTTATGATATGGACAACAGGCTTACCGAGGTGGTAAGCGGCAAACGGGTGGAAACCCTGGAACGCGATGCCACTTATTTCTACTACCTGCACGGACCACTGGCACGTGTAGAGCTTGGCGCACAACTGGTGCAGGGTATCGACTATACGTATACCATACAAGGCTGGCTTAAGGGTGTAAACAGTGCCACCCTGCAACCCGGTCGCGATATTGGCCGTGATGGTTATTTCCCTGCGCAGGGCCAGCCGGTTAATTTGCACCAGCATATACCTAAAGATGCCTTTGGGTTTACCCTCGATTATTTTAATAACGATTATACACCGGCAAATGCAGCCACCAACAACGGAACGCCCGTTTACAACCAGTTTATGATTGGCAGAAATGCTACACCGGTAATAGATGGCAACCTGCACCCGCTTTATAATGGCAATATTATGATGATGACCACCGCCATAGCACAATTTATGGAAGGTGGTGCAGCACCGCTGGCCAGTGTATACCGTTACGATCAGCTGAACCGTATTATTACTGCTCGCTATTACAATAATGTAGATATGAGTGCCAACAACTGGCAAAATACGGGTGCCATGCTTGATGATTATTTTAATGTATTTTCCTATGATGCCAACGGAAATATAAAGACTCAGGTGAGAAACGGATCAACCGCAAGCGGGCTGGCTATGGATAACCTCACTTACAATTATATTGCCGGTACCAATCAACTGCGCAATGTTGCTGATGTAGTACTCACCGATAATTATACCGATGATATAAGCAACCAAACAAGTACCGATAATTATGAGTACGATAAAATCGGTAATATGACCAAAGATGTATCCGAAGAGATTGCCGAAATTAAATGGACCGTTTATGGAAAAATTAAATCCATTACGCGCATATCGGGCAGCCTAAAACCCGATCTGGAGTTTGAATATACCCCTGACGGACACAGGGCGGTAAAAATTGTAAAACCCAAGGGCCCCGGTATGTTTAATATATATACCTATTATGTAAGGGATGCCCAGGGCAATATTATGGCCACCTACGAGCGCAAGTTTGAGCGTATTATCGATTACCAGAGCCTTACTTTTAGCGATGTAAATGCCAAGCTGTTGGAGTATTCAGGCCCTACAGGTTTTGCCTCCTTTATTACCAGCCTCCATGGGGTACAGGGAACCAATGCCGGCCTTGCCAATTATCTGGAAAATAATCTGGTAACTAACCCGCCTATGGCTGAAGAGTGTATTCAAAACACCTATCCGCAGACTTTGCTAAACAGTGATGCCAATTTATTTAATGCGGTGTTGCGCAATTACAACCCTGCTAATTACCACCAGGCCATAGCAAGCCAGATATTTGGCGATGACGGGAAAGCATACATGGAAAGCATTTGTGCCTGCATTGATGACAACCTGCTGCTAAAAACCATTTTGAAAAACGAATCCATCCGGAATGAATTTTTCCGCATCTTATACGATAACTATCCCTCATCTTATGATAAGGTATTAAGTGCAGCTACAGGCACAGTTATAGGCTATGAAGATGATATGGTGAACCTGACAGCATTGTTAAATGACGTTGAATACGCTAAGTATGAAAGCACCATGGATGCATTGTTAGCAGAGTTGGAAGCAGAGGGCTACCATACATGCAACCAACCCTTATTGGATTTATGGGAAATATGGTATGCAGATGGAGACAGGCAGCAACTCTGGAATTTAATTGAACTGTTGCCTGAAATGGGCTTGCATGCACGTATTGCGGCCGTTTGTCAATGTACGGAAACCGAATTGCTGGAATGGTTTTCTGATAACAATGTAAATCAGAGAGTACACTTCTTTAAGGCATTGTTTTATACCAATCCAACTGTTTTTGATGCCGTGCTTACTGATCTTACATACACCTCAACCGGATCTGTAGATTTGAATGCTGCACTCACTTTTGTACAAGGAGTAGCCAACAATAATGATATTGTTTCCGCCTGTCAGAATAACGGACTTTACGCATGCAGTCCGCTGTTTAAAGAGATATTAATGAATATGGCGGCTTTTGCCCCTGCAGATTTTGAAGCAGTAATAGCGGAGTTAGATCAGTCAACAAATGATTGGACAGTACACCTTACCAATAAGGGTTGCCTGGCTCAGGTTTATAACTGTCCTGGAGAAGAAGTGTATACCAGAAGTCAGATTGCTGATGCATTAACTTATCAGGATAAAACTTATCTTTGGAATACGGTAATCAGTATAGAAGGAATTCCTGCTATTATCAGTTATCTCAAAAACAATATGCACCCTGAATTTATATATGCGGCAACAATTGCAGGACCTGGTTTTATAAGTGCCTACCAGCAACAGCAGCCTTTGTATGCAGGTGCGGCCGATAATATGAAAACCTATTTTGCCCATATTAAACAATATTTTGGCCAAACAGCGTACGATAACCTGGCAGCATGGTTTTATAATAATTCTACCAGCTATTCCGACAGCCTTAATGTTACCGAGTATCATATTTATGGAAGTGCCCGATTGGGTACAAACAAAAAGCCATTGAATATTTATTATGCCACTTATACTTCGGCCAACGGAGGCAGCACCCAGCAGGGGATAAGTACCATTATTGATGCAGAAGATTTACCTGTGCAGGATGAGTTGGTAAAAGGTTTAAAACAATATGAGCTGAGCAACCATTTAGGCAATGTGCTGGCTGTGGTAAGTGATAAGGTATTGCCGGGTTGCACCCAGGTGAATGCCGAAGATTTTAGCACCAACCTTGGTGGATTTACCCCGTATTGGGCAACCCCGCTGACAGTTGATAATGGCCGGATGAAAATAACCAATATAGGAGGAGGCAGCGGAGGCGCCAATTTAAACCTGAATACAGAAATGGGTAAAACCTATGTGGTAAGGTTTGATGCCGATATGGGACAGGTAGGAGAAATGGTGGCACGTATTGTAGAGTACAACCCTAATTTTTCTATTACCAGCCAGTTGTATGTGAACAGCAACGGACACCATGAGTTTTATTTTACTGCCACACGCACAGGTAGCCGTTTAACATTATTTACACCAACCAACCTGGGTTATTTTTGGGTAGATAATGTGGTGGTTGATGAAATAACTGATGGAGCAAACCAGGGTGTTTTAAGAGCCGACCTGCTGCAGGCCAGTGATTACAGCCCATTCGGGGCGCCACTTGCAAACCGCAGTTGGAATATAAAAGAAGAATTAAACAAGGTACAAATAGCCTCGCATACCTTTGCTGCTAATACAGAAGGATGGGCAGGCACAGGTAGCAGCACGGTGCAGGCAACAGGAGGAAGGTTGCAGTTTAGCAGCAGCAGTACCAATGTATCTGTTGGAAAAACATACACAACCGGCACCGGCAAACGTTACCGTTTAAGTGCGGATATTGATCCGAATGCATTAACAACAGGAGTGGAGTTAGAGATAACCGGGTACAATAATGCAGTATTGCTAAATGCACCAATAAGTAGTGTTGGCCACAGGCAAATAGATTTTGTATCTAACAGCACCAGCATTACTGTAAAACTGAAACTAACTGGTACCGCAGCAGGCACAAGAGTGGTGTATTTGGATAATGTGAAGTTGGAGGAGATTAAGGGGGATATGAGTGGAAGTAGGTTCGGGTTTAATGGGCAAGAGAAAGATGACGAGGTCGTAGGAGAAGGCAATCTTTATACTGCGGAGTTTTGGGAGTATGATCCCAGAACAAGTGTAAGGTGGAATGTTGATCCGGAAACTAAAAATTTCCCTTGGCAGAGTCCTTATGTAACATTTAGTCGTAACCCAATTTTGAGGGTCGATCCGCTGGGAAATTCAGATGATGAATACGTAAATGAAAAAGGTGAAAAACTAGGTACAGATAAGGACGGAGCCAATGGTGTCACTCGTGTCGTATCAAATCAAGAGTGGAATACTGCTACTTCTCAAAATGGGGGTGCAACCACAGAAGCTGGAACTAAAGCATTGAGAGATTTATCAGCTAAAAATCCAATTTTGTTCAGCAATGAAAACACCGCATATAATTATATTTGGAATAATAGCTTCTCTAACGGTAAATTCAATGTTGAAAACGCTGCATGGCTTACTGATAAGGGTGTTGTAGCTTTACCAACGACTGGTAATACCTCTAACGGAGCATCCCTAACAGGTGCAAAAGAAGTTGGAACTAGCGGCAAGTACACTTTCAATTTCGCAGGTAGTAATTTAAATATTAAAGGTTCAATTCATACTCATCCGCCTGGAGGTGTGAAAACTGATGAATGGGATATAGACGCTTCTAAATATGGACCATCATTTGTTATGAACAGTGATAAGATTTGGGTTAATTATTATCACGGGGGATATAAAAATCCGAAAGGTTTAGCGGTTAGCCCAATAATGAATACAAACACGTTACTAAAAAACCCAAATTACTCATTAATTAATTACGCAAATAAAGCTTATTGGAATGTGTACTTTAAAAAACCTTAAACTAATCTTCAAGTTCAGCATTATAGGTGTCGCCCTTCTTTTTTCTTGTAAGCAAGAAGATAAGAATACTGTGAAAACTAGGCTAGATGAAGGCTCTCATATTGATATCAAAGCAATGAAAGCGTGGCCAGAAATATCCAAATATATTATGAGATATAAGAAAATGAGCGATGTATTTCGACTGCAAGTAATAAATGATGAGAAGGCAGCTAAACTACAGATTAGTTATTTATTGAAACAAAATGAGGTTTTGAATAGACCTCCAGCATATTACGTCAATGTTGATAACTCACTAATTTTAGTTTACGATGGAATGGAAGAGTATTTAGAGTCTCCAAAAACCGTAAAAAATTTAAAAGATGAGATCTTATTTAAAAGACTAATTTTTGAAGCAGATAGTAGTTTTCTTATATATCATTCCCCTGTTTGGGAGTTCACACGCGAAGGCCAGAATATCAAGATAGACACTTCCGCTAAGTCGTTCAATTATAAGCATCTTGATATGTTTGTGCCTCCTGCAATTGAATAATATCCAGAGTATTTTGCCTCCCTATGACGCATCATAGGGAGGCTTTTTTTGTTACAATTGATTGTATAAAACGATCGTTAAAACTGAAGCCAATAATGCAAGTACCGTGATGAGAGAGATAGTCAGATAAAGATTTTTCTTTGTTTGCTTGCGATTTATTTCATCAATCTTACGCTCATATTCATCAATTGCATTAATGGTGTCTTCAATAATGTGATTAATAAGTTCTTTCATTGTTTCATCATTTAAACTGAATGTATGAACTGCCAAGAATTGTTTTAGGAAGAAGGCGTTTTAAAGATAGCATACCTTATTTGATTTTCGTAAATGTTATGATGCATCGTAGGGAGGTTTCTTCATTAAAAACCAGCAGGTTTAAATCTATAATGTGTATTCAGTTTGCTCTCCAAATCGAATGCGGTATAAAACGGAGTATTATCAGCGTTTTTGTAGCACAGGAGAACTTTCATTTTCGCTAACTCTTTGGGAATACCATATGGCTTAAAGTTCTCTCCCTCCCTGCATTCCTGAAAGATAGTATATTCACCGTTTAGGACAACCTTGTCCCCCCGGCATATTGGGACATAATGGTTTAGAATATCAAGCCTTGATAAATAAGGCAAAGTCCGGTCAAATTGAATTTTAGGATAGAATGCATCGAATTGGGAGGAGTTTCTTATAATGAGTTTGTATGACCAGCAGACCTCATAAATGTACAATGGCTCTCCGCTGGGGTGGACTTTTGGACTGAGCCAACGTTTTTTACTGTATTGCTGGGTTCCGGGAATAATCTTAATCCTGAGTTCAGGACGGTGCAGGTAACGCCTTTTAAAGCTTGCGATACCATTTTCAAGTAGACTAGTAATTGCTTTCATACGGTATTAAAAAAATAGCGTGGAACGCTGCACATACCCGTCCGAGGCTCTGGAAAGCCCATACACGAGGTATGGCAACGCCCACGCATACCGTGAGCGTTCCCTACCGCAGCCTCGTGTATTAAAGAAATTTTCCAGATTTCGGGTCGAGCTGCTATAGCAAACGCTATAAAAAGTTTATCGATGTTTTTCTAATACAAAGGTACTTTTTGTTCCGGTTTTTTCAACCTAAGCAGGCAGAATAAAGATTCCCGGTTGCTATGATACCTCATAGCACTACGACCGCTTTATACTTCAACTATTTTTTTGATATATTCACCGAAAAAAACTGGGTCATAGCAGTACGACCGAATTACTATGGAACAAGTTGATCAAACAAAAACCTACGCTAACAACATCTTTGAATTGGTGTTGATGATAGTATTTACCCCAATAACGTTTGTAAGGGTTTTTTTTCGTCCTAAATGGATTACCGGGTACGTGCATTCCCAGATGGCTCTGGAAGATAAGAAGGCATGGGAACGCCACAGCGCACCAATGCTGCTCTGGCTCCTTACAGGCGTATTTCCCTATTTCGCCTTCATTCATTTCATTACTGAAGGTTATGCCGATAAGGAGATTATTCAGGTCTACAGAAGTATGTCTTGGTATGCTATCCTTGGCAGTCTTGCGGCATATTTGGTCGCACTTCCATTATCATGTGCTTTTGTAGTGCATTTATTTAAGTACAAGAGCATTGATAAAACAAGTTTTAAGAGTAGCTTTTACATCCAATGCTACTGCTTTGCTGTTGTACAGTTTTTATACCTGCCGGGTTTTTTCTGCATTTTCACCGAAGACAGGACATGGCTTGCCGTAGGCGTATCGTTCATGCTTATTAGTATCTTCTGGTTTTTGTATACAGAATATCATATTATCAAAAGCGAGTTACAAGCAGGGTTTTTAAAGTCCGTTTTGGTCTTTGTAGTGATGTATTTTGTCTCGTTATTTTTTGTCAGCATTTCTACCGGATTATTCTTTTTGATGAATATGAGTGCCATAGGGGATTTTGTGGATGTAACAATGGGTGATTTGGCTCCGGATAGTTTGCAGACGGATACGATTTACGTTGATCCCG
Source organism: Bacteroidota bacterium (assembly GCA_051715425.1). Lineage (GTDB taxonomy): Bacteria > Bacteroidota > Bacteroidia > UKL13-3 > UKL13-3 > JAJTFA01. The sequence continues at coordinate 23,676 of JBPXJS010000025.1, forward strand.
ATATTAATAATCCATAGGCACACGCTTAAAGTTGACGTTTCGGGGGAAACAAAAAAAGCGGGTTTCCCGCTTTAATTTTGTTGATACTTTTTTGAAGCTTTATAGAGTTGTGGCAGAATCTTATTGAGGCTTTTTCCCAGATCTTTTATTTGATCGGGGAGTTCAGGATTAGCTTGCACGGCATCGGCCAAGATTTCGTAAAACCCAATATCTGGTACATCCTTACCCATTTGAGCATTATAAATTCTTTCAAGTTCAACCACCTCAAAGGTATAGGCAAGGTACACACGTTTGGGCTTTGAGGCCGTTTTGGCTTCCTTACGAAGGCGTTCTTCTCCGGTCGGGGTCAGTTTACCTCCGATCTTTTTCCAGATCTCTCCGGGGATCGCTTCCCTGATCACCGTATCTGCGTTTGTAGCTGTATTCATTGCCATTTCAAAGTCCCCGTTTTCGTAGTGTTTTTTGATCTGCTTGAGTGTCCAATGGTCGCCCGGATTCAACCATTCAGGCTCTGTCCAATCCGGCTTACCTTTCTTTTTAATACCATCTAAGTTTTCCGGGGCAGCTTCGGTATTATTTGACTCCTGTGCATCCTGATCAAATATGGCGATCTCACCACCTTGATTGAATCTTCCAAACTGCACGGCTCTTCCTCGCTCCGGTACTTCAATTACCACATCCACATCGTGCTGGTAGGCATTATCGCCACGGAAGTTTCCTTCTTTGGTTGATTGAAAGATGAAGATAAATGTCTTTCCCGGATTAGCCGCTCTGAGCTTATCAATATCTTCTGGACTTAACCCTAGCTTGGTTACTGAGTCCAGGAATATATAATCATAGCTGGATAAATCAGCAGGAAGGCTGTCACTGACAAATAGGTTTTCATGCACCACTTCTTTATCATTGAGTTTTTTCTGAAGGGTCGCATCCAGTTTCTCCTCTTTGGCTACATACAAAACCTTTCCATGCTTACGGGCAAGATAGCCTGCAAAATCAACGCATAAATAAGACTTGCCCATTTTAGGTTTACCGAACACCATCGCTGTGAAACCTTTGCATGGGTCACCTATTAACTTCAACCATTTTCCATCAAAGCCAATGGTGTCAAACTTCATATTGGCAAACTCGGTACTGCACATAATTTGTTGTTTGGTTTGTGGCACTCCACTTAAAGGAACCTGAGTGGCTTTTTGGGTGTCATGTCCTCCATCTTCTTCGGCAAGTGCATTTTCGTACTTCTCAATGATGGCTTTGTATCTTTTAACGGTTTCCGGTTTTAGCACAAAGTGCTTGGCAGACTTCATGGAGTTGTAAATGGAGATAATGGACTGCTGCATCTGTGTGATATCCTTTGCCACCGGGGATGCCTTTCTGATTTTTTTGTCTTTAATGGCAGTTTGTAGATCACGGATAAAGATCTCCAATGTCTTTTTGTAAAGTATTTGGTCGTTAAGCTGGAGCATCCGATGGATGAAAGAAACCTCTTTGCTGATGGTTGAGTAACCATTTTCTTTATTTGGTTTCGTTCCGGAGAGGTTCTGCTCTGCCCGAAACTTGATAAACTCCGAAAGCTTTTGAAAGGCAAGTTTGATGACTTTCTGAAACTCTTTATCCTTGGCAAAACGAGTCCAGTCCTTACCGTTGTCTGTTTTGGCCATAATCACGGTATGGAACTGTTTGAGCGGTAGAGGCAGGTTTTCAAATCCTATCCGCTCAATATGTTCAAAATAGTTCTTCTTGTTAATCATGCTGCAAACTTTAGCTGTTGTAATTCCTTGACTAGGTCTTTGTGGTCTGGTAGCTGTTGCTCTTTTGTGAAGGAGCCGGCCAGTTTTGGATCGTAGTTAAAAACCATGACCTCGGTTTTCTTTTTATCGGTTCGCTTGGTTACTGCTACATACTTCTGAATGCTCTGCAAATGCCACTTATGCTTGTTTACATATCGTTTTAACTCATCAGAAGGATAACTGCTCAATAAGAACTTCCCTTTGATTTTGGATAGTTTGTCCAGCAAGCGGAGATAGTCTTCACTGGAATATCCTTTGTAATGTCCCATGTCCGAGTTGAAGTAAGGCGGGTCGCAGTAGAAGAACGTTTCTTTGCTGTCGCAGCGATCAATCACCTTGAGCGCATCATTGCATTCAATCTGTACCTTTTTCAGCCGCTCGGCATACGGTGCGGCAAATGCATCCCGCTTATTGGCAAGAGAGGCTTCTTTGGAATTATCCTTGCCGAAACCCCACGAGGTCAATTGTCCGGCAAATCCCTGATTGGCCAGCGTCCATAAAGCCCAAGCCCGCTTAACTTCATCGAAGAGATCGGGATGCTCATATACCACCATTGCTTTTTTATAAAGTTCCCGGCTGTGCAGTGTGGATTTGATTTCCTGCTGGAGTTCTTTAAACCGGGTCTGAGTTACTTTAAAAAAGTTGATCACTTCTCCATTCAGGTCATTGATCACTTCGGTTTCAGAGGGAGGTTTTGCAAAGAACAAAGCCCCACCTCCGAAGAATGGTTCACAATAAAGCTGGTGCTTAGGTAATAGTTCCAGCAGGTATTTGACCAATGTCTGTTTACCTCCGTAATATGTAATTGGTGTCTTCATTTCGCTTATGTATATTGTTGTTCCACACGTAAATCCCAAACCTTATCAAACAGCTTATTTCCGCCTGCCCATAGAACTGTAATGCTACCTGATTCATCAGTATCGATGCGCTGAATGGCCCATTTCGCTTCATCATTTTTAGAGCCTGCATCAGCGTAACCTTTGTAGATACTGGAGGCGTTACTTTTGTCGACCCGGAGCGGTTCCAGAAATCGCTGATCGGTTCCTGATCCTGAACCACCACCAGTATTTTCTACAGCAGTCCTTACTTCGTTAACGGCAGTAACTATGTTTTGCAGGCCGCTTATTTGTTCATCTTGTTTACTCTCGGTTGCTTTTCCCAGCAGGTTTTGTTCTAAGGATGAGTTGATCTCGTCTGACAGGTTGCTGATACTACCATTGATATTTTGCAGCTCGGTGATTTGAGTGTCTTGTTTAAGGGCAGTAGCTTTCCCGGTTAAGTTGGTTTGAATAGAATTAACCACCTGTGTGTTCAGATCGGTAACTGCTACTTTTACCTCTTGCAGTTTTGTTGTCTGCTCATCTTGCTTTGCAGCGGTAGACTTGCCAGTTAGTTGGGTTTGTATCGCATTGACAACGGCTGTGTTTAATTGATCAACTGAGTCCCCGATATTTTGCAATTCGGTCGTTTGTTCTATCTGCCTTGTGCCAGCGGCAAGATCAGTGAAGTACTGCTGAAAGAGAGAGTTGGTGCTTTCCGGCAAAGTGCGGAGGTTTTCATCAATGGTTTGCAGTAAGGATATCTGATCATCCTGTTTTGTCTCGGTAGCTTTGTCGGCAGATTGCTCCTGAATCGCCTGCACGACTGGAGTGGAAATTCCGTCTACCGAGGCTTTGATATTTTGCAGCTCAGTGATTTGGGCATCCTGTTTGAGGGCTGTTGCCTTTCCTGTCAGGTTGGTTTGAATCGAATTAACCACCTGTGTGTTCAGATCGGTAACTGCAACTTTTACTTCCTGTAACTTGGTCGTTTGCTCGTCTTGTTTGGCAGCAGTAGACTTCCCTGTTAGCTGATTTTGAATGGTCGTGTTGACACGGTTATCAAAATCTGCGATCCCGGCATTGATATCCTGCAATGCCGTTAACTGCTGATCCTGCTTATCTTCGGTTGCTTTGCCTGAGAAACCGGCTTCAACTGCATTGGTAATTCCGGTACTGGTATTTCCAATAGCAGTAGTAATATTTGTAAGTTCAGTGAGCTGTTGATCCTGTTTTAAAGCAGTGGCTTTTCCATTGAGATTTTGCTGGATGCTCGCTGTGATAGCTGATTCCACACCGCCAATAGCAGTATTAATATTTTGCAGTTCGCTGATTTCCATGTCCTGCTTTTCTTCTGTAGATCTCCCTGTCAGGTTTGTTTCCACAGACTGGTTCAGCCCGGCAATTGCATCGTTGATGTTTTGCAGCAGCCCGCTTTGCTCATCCTGTTTACTGGCCAGAGCCTTGTCTGAAAAGTTATCGGCAATGGCGGTTGTAACCCCGTTTGCATTTTCATTCACAGCAGAAACAATATTCTGCAACTCGGTAATCTGGGTATCCTGTTTTTCTTCCGTTGCTTTCCCGGCAAGATTGTCCTCTAACACCTGCGGCAATCCAATTTTTATCCCGGTATTGATGCCCTGCAATTCGTTCAGTTGCTCGTCCTGCTTTGCCTCGGTTGCCTTACCATTGAGGTTGGTTTCAATGGTTCCTGTAAGGCCTAAAACGGCATCTGTGGTGTTCTGTACTGTCTGATTGGTAGCGGTGGTATTCTCGTCAATAGCAGCCCGTATGTTCTGTAACTCGACAATCTGGGTATCCTGTTTTTCTTCAGTGGCTTTTCCTGCAAGCTGATCCTGCAATACTTGTGGCAGACCGAATTTTATCCCGGCATTGATGCCTTGTAACTCGAATATCTGTTCTTCCTGTTTACTTGCAAGGGTTTTACCTGAAAGGTTGCTGCTAATGACATCTGAAATGTTTTCGGCATTCTCTTGTATTACTTGAGGTAATCCATTTTTTATCTCGGTATAGATGTCTTGGAGTAAATCTAATTGATCATCTTGTTTAGCGTTGGTAGCTTTATCCGTTAAGCTGTTTTGTATGCTGCTTGTGAGTTGTGTTCCAAGATCGGTAATGGCGGTTTTGACTTCCTGTAACTTGTTCAGGTTATCTACCAGTTTCTGGTCTGTGGCTTTACCCGTAAGCCCGGCTTGGATGGCATTGCTTACCTGTGTTCCGCTATCGGATACCGCAGTTTTGATTTCATCGAGTTTGCCAGTCTGGGTAATCTGTTGGGATTCGGTAGCACCATCTTCACCACCACCTGATCCACCTGCTGATGGTAGCATTGCAGTTATGGTATCTCTCAGTGCTTCAGGGGTAGCGGTAACTGGGTTGGTTACTTCCTCATGGCGAATAAAGAAGCATGGGGTACTGCACCCGCATGCTTCAATTTTAACCATGCCACCGCTGGCAACGTTCACTTCTTTGATCTGGGATTTCAGCACAAGCCGGCTGATGCCGTCCTTAATGATATTGATGCTGTTCCCGTTATTGATGATCTGTGTTGACATAGTTATTTGTTATTGTTCTTTTTTACCATTTCTGCAATTGCTTCGCCCACCACTGCACCGATAAAGCCACCGACCATTACATAAGGCACGGCATCTTTTGCATAATGCCTGGCGTAGAGATAAGCCGTAAGCGAACCAATCAGGGTCATGGCTGATACAATGGTTTTTTCTTTCATGTGTTATCGTATAATCAGAAGTGTGGTTGTTGCTGCAAGGGCTATTGCACCTGCTGAAAGCACCCGGTTGAGCGTTTGTTTTCGTTTGAGCTTACGCTGGGTCTTGAGCAGGTCTTTTTCCAGCAAATCCTGCCTTGCCAGCGAACGCTCGGTAATTTGCCCGGATTGATCCAGTGCATCTGCTACCACTTCAAGGGTTGAGTCTTTTACCTGTACAATGTTTTGCAGCATTTCAATGGTTGCTTCATACAAACTGTCCTGATGCTCGTCACTTGACACATAATCTGACACAACCTGCCGGATGGAATCGTAGGGAACAGCACCTGAATCATTGCTGCTTTGGATAAGCTGTTTCACATTGGTTCTTTTGACAAGGTGCTGTGCTTTTTGGCCGGAGAGTTTTACACTCATTTTCTGAAGCTGGTATTGCAGGGTATCGTTGCGTTTGGAAAGTACCTGCAACTTCACCTGCACACTCTGCTTTAATCGTTCCTGTTCTTTGCGCAGTATCTCTACACTTTCCTGCGAGGCATTTTCTTTTTGTTTCTTGCAGGAGACTGGGTAAAACATGGTAACGATGGTGAAACAAGAGGAGAGCACATAAAAGAGTACTCTCAGGTTAAGGTGTTTTTTTATTGCTGTCGTCATTTTTAAAACGTTGGTTAAAAGTTGGTTTTCGCTCAATGGAGTAGCCAAAGCATCCGGCACCGACAAGGCTTACGAAGGAGTAAAACATATACTCCGGCACTGCGATGCTGAAAAACTGCTGACCTACCCAGCTTACGATGATGATCAGGACAAATACCAGCGTGATCATTTCACGCAGGGAATAGCAACCTCCTTTGTCCTTCAGGAGGCTCTTTAAAAAATTACTCATGGGTGTACAGGTAATAGCCTAATCCCATCAATCCCGCAGCAAGTGTTCCGAGTGCAATGCGCCTGTATGTTTCTCTTTGCACGGCCCGTGTATCAAGCAGGGTGTATGTAAAGCGGTTTCCATAAAGCCCCTTGTGACGCTCACATATCGATAGAAACTTTGCAAAATGCTCCGCACTTTCAAACACCTGACATCCGGCAGAGAACTTATCAATGACCTTTGCCTTGCCCTGAGCAAAGGCCCGGTGAATATTGATACCGAACAGTCCGCGCTCGCGCCTGCCGTTAAAGAAATCAAGTACTGCATTGCGGTCATAATCCCGGATGACGGTTACTGCTCCCCGTTGCACCAACGCCTTGTATTTGTTCTGGTGGTAACCGATCTGGTAAGCATCCACATACTGTCCCTGTGCAAGGATGGCTGTGCCTTGAGGCGACATTGGATTTTTGAGCCAGAACGTTCCCGGATCAGTCGTAGCTTTGAAAATGTGGTACTCCCACCTGAGTTGATCCGTCTTAAAAAAGACGTGAATCTGGTCATCAAAGCTGTTGGACTGTGTCTGGGAAGAACGGATACCTACGATGTTTACTTCAAACGGGCGGGTGTACAGACGGAACCCCTGCTGGGAAAAGATGGATTGAATTCTGTCCAGCATCAGGCAGCCATATCCATATCCGGTTCATAGCTGGCAAGCCATGAGCGGACATCGAAACTTGGGCATGCCTTTTTTACTCCGGGAAAGTCACGGTGTCCGACAATTTTGGCTTTTGGATATTTCTCGGAAAGTTCCACCAGCTTTTCAAACATGGCTTCCAGTTGCTGCGGGGTGCGGTTGTCTTTTGGTCTTCCGTCCTTGTCCACACCACCGATATAGGATACATGGATGCTGTTGTGGTTGTTCCCCTTCACACCATTGGCGATCAAAGCGTCATCCTGAAGCTGTACGATTTGCCCATCGCGTTTGATTAAGTAGTGATAACCGGGCTTTTCCCATTTGAGCGTTTCTTTCCAATAACGCTGGATGTCCTGGACTTTAGCATCGGGAGTCGTTGCGGTGCAATGCACCACGATAAATCTGATATCTCGTTTCATTGAAATGTTTTTAATAGTTGTTAAGCGGTGAGGTAAGTGACATCACTTTCCTTCACTAAAAATTTGTTCCCACCATTTTCAAAAACCACGTGCTGGTTTCTGCGGGTGATTTCTTTGCCCAGCACGGTTCGCTGGGCAACCTGAACAGGCGTATTCTGGTCTTTCCATACTACGGTCGGGGCTGTGGTGATCAGCGTTAAGCCTGCAATGCCGGAGAGCGACCATTTGCTGCCGTCAAAGCGAAGTCCCATGCGGGTGAACTCAGCCTGAATCCGGGATTTTTGCGCGGCATCTTTAAAGGTGTTGAGCAAGCCGTTCACCAGTGTTTGTTTCACCCCGTTTACCCGGTAGGATTGAAAAGCTGTGCTTACAGCAGAATAATCGGTAGTGCTGCTCAATTTTTTTAAAGCGGCAATTGCTGCATTGATGTCCCTGCGCAGGATGGACTGGTAAATTTCCGATGCCACCTGTTTTGCATTCAACAAGGATGCGGGTGGTGTGGTAGCTCCAGGTGTTAGTGGATTGACGGGAGGTTTAACTCCTGAAGGTGCGGCAATAAGCTGGAGCGTAGCCTGATCAATACTTGCAGGCAGGTTCAGTTTTTTTAATGCCTCCGCTGTCTCGCTTCCAAAGTCTCCGTCTGCACCATATTTTGGCAGGATACCCGCACCGTGTTTAGCCATCAGTGCCTGTTGCAGCATCTTTACATTTTGTCCGCGACTTCCTCTTTTAAGTGGGAATTTATCATTGCGTGTAACCGGGTTGCTTGGCTTTTTGGTCGGAGACGGCTCATCCACCATTGTGGTGTCCATGTCCTGAATCTTCTTTTTTCTCCAGTATTGCCAGCCGAAGTATCCCAACACACTGGCAACGGCTACACCCATGCCGACTAAAATGGTCTTACGTTTTTTGTTGGATGGTTGTTGTTGAATTGTTGTTTCCATTTTATGCTTTAGGTTTGGATGTAATCATTTTCATCATGTTGAAATAATCGCTGCTTCCCAATTCGCTTTTCAGCTCATCGGTCATGTGTTTTCCATATTCTTTGAAGTAGGCCACACCAACCTGTATGTACACGGTCTGCGATGGTATCTCGGTGAATACGGCACGGATGGCCTCCTCGTCTGTTCCGGGAATAAACCCGTAGGTTTTATCAAAGGCTGCTTTCAATCGCTTGGCCAGTGAAAGCGGAACAGGAGCAGGTTTGGCTCCTTTACTGATCTTGTCGGGTTTGCCTGAAACGATCTGCATCATTTCATTGTACTCACTTGAGGAGAGCTCATCGGTCATATCCCTGAGCATACTTTGGTCAAAGAGTTTCTGGTAAGAATCAATCACATTCCGGTATACTTCTTTGGAGGGAATCTGCCGCATCACCTGACGGAGTTCGGTGATGTTTGTACCCCACCACCCGTCATTGTCAAAAGCCATTTTAATGCGCTTGGCAAAAGCTGCTGCGCTGCCATCATCAAGGCTCTTTTTCTCCTCATTGTTTGACCGCAGGGAAACCACCCATTTGCGCCCGAAGTAGATCGCTCCGCCTACCCCTGCAATACCCAATCCCCACCACAGGAGTTTTTCCTTCAGGCTTAAACCGGGCTGAAGCACAGGTTGAGGTTGCTGCTGGGTTATTTCCTGATTCATTGTTTATACTCCCAGAGCGGTTTTAGCCATAGCAGTTTTGATCGGGTCATTCTTGACGATGTCGGCAAGTTTGTCCAGCTCTGCAGCCGTGAGTTTGGAAGAAAGCACGGTAAGTGCCTGAATTTTTGTTTCGGCTTCCTTTAACGTGGAAGCTTTAAAACTGATTTTGTATGTAAATGGACTCATAATGATTTATTGTTAAAAAAGTGGTTACATGATTACTGGCGAATCCGGCTCGGTTGCTTCCGTTTGTTCGGGCTGTTTTTCCAGCAGTTCTGAAACAAGGTCGATTTGTGAAGGATCGGCAGCAAGACTATTTAAGATGAACATCACCTTTTGCATTTCCTGCTGGTCGAAGCGTTCTTCCAGTTGCCTTAAAAAGTTGAGGTATCCCTTTTGCTGCTCGGTCAGCGCAGGTTCATCCTCTACTTTTGAATAGGTGGTTTCCTGATCCGGCTTTGGCTCAACCTGCTGCCCGGCTTGCTGCATGCGCTGGATCGTATCCTGCCGGATAATACCAGCCAACCCTTCTCCACCGGGAATGGCGGCAATCAGGTGCGTATTTTTTCTCACCATGCCTTCCAATGCCATTGAAGCTAGTTCACCCCATTGCATATCACCGAGCTTTCTTTTGGCTGATGCTTCCTCCAGCTTACCTTCCAGTTTTTCGATGTATTGCTCGGCCTGCTCCAGTTCTTTCTGTGTATCGGCCAGTTCCTTTTTCACCTGTTCGGCTTCCCAGCGTTCCCTTGCAAGGGAAAGTTCCCGGTTGATTTCAGCCTTTACTTCAATGCCGCTGAGTCCCTGTTCTTTTGAAGGTTCAGACGTTGACATAGTGAACACATGCAGGTCATGCTGGGCCGAAGTGGGATGGGTGGAATAAATCCGTAACTTGATCTTCTGGGTGTTTTCATCCAAAAACTCCGTGTAGGAATCAAAGTCGCCCAGGTCTGTGGTGCGTGGAACGGCTTTAAGGGTATCCACGTAGATCTCATAATACCGGGCCTGACCTTTGGCAGCCTGCTTTTCAAGGTACTGTTTGAGCCGCTCAATTTTCTGAGGGTCGTATTTCTGCGTACTAATTTCCATTGTTTGTTGTTTTGGGTATGGCTTGTATAAACCTTACGTGAACGGTTGCTGCTGATGAGGTATTCTTCATCGTGATCAATCCCTGATGCTCATATTGCAGTTCACTGGCATTATCTGCGCTCATGTCAAATACCCCGAAATCGGAACTGATCTGTATATCGCAAACCTCCTGTGTGAGCAGGAACAATTCCTGCCATGCTTCGATCTCAACATTCTCACCCGGCTGCAACACAAAGTGCCGATAGCGAAAGGTGTAATCAGTGATGCCCAGCTCACTCATTCTCCGGGACAGGTATTCTATTTCTGATATCATGCCTGTTCCTCCTTTGCTTCGAACCACAGGTGGATCAATACCTGATATTGCAGATGCGCTCCGATATCCTCACCAACGATGTCTTTATACACACCCAGCAAGAGCGGGGCTTCTCTTTCGATCTGCACCCCGATGGGTTCACGTTTTGCACTATGCGTCCAGCTTTGCGGCACCAGTCCGGCAGTGCGTGAAAAGTCCCCGTAACTCAGGTGTGCATCCTGCTCCATGATCTGGCTGCTGAAAAACAATCCGGACTTACCGATGTGTTGCAGGCGCAGTTCTCCCATGACACGGGAGGGAATAAACCGGAGGCTCTCCACAAACGTTGCAGGCTGCTGTAGAGCAGGCAATGCCGAAATCATACGGATGCCGTATTCAATGGCGATCACCTTTTCGGCCTGCCGGGGCAGACGCAGTTGAAAATGCCTGATCGTTCCCCTGCGGGTAATGGTGAACTGTTGTGATATGACCTGTTCTTTCAGCATGGTTAGTTGGTTTCATACTGCACATAAACAAACAGCCTGTAAGGAGCAAATACGGTTCTGCCATCATCGGTGTCTTTGTAATCCACTTTGATGATGCCGTTGCCGGGAGCAACCGAACCCAGATCGTAATACCTGCTGTTCGGTGATACGTTAATGCCTGACATGAGCAGCTTGCTTTCATAGTTATCAGGGAAGAACTCTTCCTTGTTGATCTCGATTTTTTGTTCGCCCCGGAAATAGGCCAGGTCTTCACGGCTGGAAGAGATCAGCACACCTTTGATCGCTGTGATGGTCTTATCCAGCTCAAAACTTTTCGAATAGGTCTTGTTGGCCTGATCCACCGGGATATCGAATCGTTTAAAATTTTGCTTAGGCATGTTATTGTTGAATTGAAGTTTAAAGAAAGAATGGGGTGTGAGCCGGGTAAGGCTCACACTTGCCATTCACTGCACATCACCGTCTGTTATGGAGTGGTGATGGTTCCGTGCAAGCCTGCAAAAATTTGTGTGTTGTTAGCAATACCATCCATCGTACCCAATTCAATAGTTAGTTCAATCAGGATATCATCATGAATCAGGCGTGGATTCGCCAGTTTGTAATACCCAATTGGAACCATGTGGATGTTGGAGGTTTTGAACACATTATTGCTGGTTTCGGGAACAATCTGTTTTTTGTTTGCCTTAAGCGAAAACTCACCATTGGCAATAGCCGGGAATGTTTCGATCTTGTCAAAGTTGGTGGCCATGATCTTGTCTTTGGTGGCATCGGCAGATACCCCGGCAAGCAGGATGATTCCGCTTACGAGCATTGCCTGATTTTTGGGAAGTTTGGCATTGGAGATATTGCGCAAGCCGATCTCTTTGTCGTCCTGTGTTTCAAACATCTTTACTGTTTTTGAGGTCACTGGTTTTACCGAATACACGATGGTATCGGCCAGCCTGAGTTCTCCTTTTGCCAGTGCTGTGCGAATGTGCGGAGGCAGTTCACCGAAGTGTTTTTCCATCTCTGCTCGTGAGCCTTTGCTTGGCGGTGGCGGGGCGGTCAGCTTGTTAATGGTCTTTTGCCTTTTCACCGGGTTCATGCGCTTTAATGCTCCCAGCAACTCTTCATTGTCCAGCCCTTCCAATCCATCTACTCCGAGCAATGCTCCCTGATTGTTGTACTCTTCTGTACCTTCTAATAATCCGATCATACGTTGTTAATTTTTAATTTTACTGTTGGTTAAATTTGTTTGTGGAATGTTGCTGTGGCTGCTTTAGTAAAGTTTATCATCGTCCAAAGCACCGATGCTTTCTTCGGGCAGGTCGCCTGAAACAGGTTTTACGGTTTGCTGTGCCTGCTGCTTGATCTGCTCTTCGATCTTGTCCAGTGCGCTCAGATCAATTTCACCAACCTCGCCTACGGGCAAACTTTCCTGCTGGGGATAGGTGAAGTATTGCACTTCTCCTAATCCATTGGTAGGCTTGGCATCGGTTTTCTTTTTGATGATCTTGTCCAGCCACAGTTTTTGAGAGAAGGTGTCTTTAAAGGTGAGCAGGCGATCTTTTACGCCATCCAACCCTTCAAGGTTTTCTTCCGGGCCGTTCACTGTTCCGGTCATTTTCTGAAAGCCATTAGCGGCCATCATACCCACTCCGAACATCGCTGCTTCACGGCTACCGAAGTAATAGGATGCCAGTGTAACACCTGCGCCCAGGATCAGGGAAGCTCTGCCGATAACGGCTCCTGCCACGCCTCCTCCAATTACTCCAATGAGCAGGTCTTTGCCGGTTTCCATTAGGGAGCTTTTTATGTTCCCTTTTGTTTCCTGAGCAATGGCCGTAGGAGTACCCGACAACCCTTTCTGCCGTGATTTTTTTTCATACTTGTTTTTTGTACTCATGATTTTTACGTTAGTTGATTTACATCAGCGCAATCGGCTCTCGTTTTTTACCGTTCGCTTTTTTCTTTTTTTTCCCTTTGAGCCCGGAGAGACCTTTTGATGCAGGAGGTGAAGGGGACTTTGCCTTGTTACCTGCAAACAGGCGGTAGCCGAGGTAAAGCAGGCCAAATCCTCCAACACCTATCAGGGTTGGCTTTAACCACTTTTTGTGCTTGTCCCAGAAACCGGGCGCGTTACTGGTGTTTGCAGGTTGTGTTGTTTGTTGTGTCATTACTTGGTTCGTGGTAGCCGGACTCACAACAACTGCCGTTGAGGTAGGCGTTGGTTTAGCCGGAGGTTTTATTACTGGTGCTTTTGAAGCGGAGACCTCTGGTGTCTCGTCCGTCTCATCTGTTTCGGGTGCGGGTGGTGTTTCCGCTGCTGGGGAGGGATCAGCAGAAGGAGCCGGGGAAACCATTGCCGGGGCAGCATCTTCTTCAACTGCTGGTGCCTGTGGTGCAGGACGAGAATTGCTTGTTGAGGCAGGGATGATCGCTTTAGCTACAGCGGTAATCGGCTTGATATTGTCTGCTACAGCTTTGCCTTTGTCATAGAGGTTTCCGAGATTTTTAATCAGCCCGGCAATAGTGGCTAAAGCACCGGAGGCTGCGGCAATCGACAGCGTAGCTGGTTCTCCCAATCCGACAAGTTCCTGTCCGACATAATACTGATCGGCAATGCTGGTGCCATCCAATCCTTCCAGACCTTCCACGCCATCCAGTTCCAATTCTCTGATCCCTTGCAGGTCTTCTTCAGTGACAATGGCATTGGATGCAAACAACTCCGGGCCGAGAACCTGATACAGGGATGTGTTTTCATCCATGCCGTTTAATGCATCGAAGTCGGTATCTTCAACACCATCAAGCCCGGCCAGCACTTTATCCTTCCCCTGATTTCCTCTGCCTTTGAGGATAGCAGCTTTCAGGTCTGAGCTATTGCCTCCGGCAGCATAGAAAAGGGATTCCAGTTTTTTGCGGATTTTAATCAGGGAGTTATGTTTTCCGGGGTTGAGATTTCTCTGTACCGCCTGGTCTTTGTTCAGGTAACTCATCCGCAGGTTGCGGGCTACATTAAAGCTGTTCAGCTTCATGGCTGCAAGGAATCCCAACCGTAAAGGATTAAGTCGGTTAAGGACATGAGCTACTTTTTTTACTTTGTCAACCGTAAACTTCCCTGCTTTTACCGCAGCTTTGGCTACTGTTTTGGCTCCTGCTGCAATGACTTTTTTGCCGACAAACTTTGCACCCTGACTTACGCCTTTGCTTACTTTCCCGGCCACTTTTTTAAAGGTCTTCTTCAGGCTCCAGCCCAATTGACCAAGTTCATCTTCTTCTATTCCGTAGACTTCTTCTTTCACGTCAGCAAGTTGCTCCGGCTCATCGATGCCGTCTAATAATTGTAGATCCATTGTTGTGTCTTTAATTTCTGTGTAGGGTTCTTCGTAGTTAAATTCATTCACCACGCAGTCGATGGTGATATAGCTTCCGTCCGGCATGGGCACTACCGGGTAGATATGCTGGAAATAATCTTCCGAGTATTTGGCAATGCGCAGCTTGTGCGGGATACCAAGATTGGTCAGAACAGTAGAAATGAATGTGGTATAGCAATCACAATCCACACCCCGGAACCTGTCATGCCACAACCTTGCAGGGCTTCGAATCTGCTCAAGTCCGGCCTCATCCTTTTTGTAGGCTACATGGTTATACAGGAACTGCCATAGTTTTTTACATGCATCGTAAACAGGTAAGCCTTTGAGTTCTGTATCCGTGTAGCTTTGAGTTTGCCAGCGTTTCATCTGCACCACTTTGGGAATGAACTTTACTGTATCGGCCACGGTTGCTCCCTTTTTCACCGTGAAGTCCTTCAGGGTAGCTTTGACAAACAGGTGATCATACTGCGCACCGCTTTGAATGTTTCTTTTTCTCTTAGCTTCCATACTATTTTTTCAGGGTGATCTCTTCTGTTTTTTCAAAGGGGATTTTTTTCCATCCCAGATCGATATTGGTAAGGGTTTGCGTATTCATTTTCACAGACTCACCTTTGCTTAGTGATTGGAAAAGACCCATGCCGAGCGAGAACATGCCTACAATCGGTATATTGATCATGATCTGGTTGATCACGGCTTCACCATAAGCAGGGAGTGAGATGTCCTTGTCAACCGCCTGAGAACTTCCGATGAGAGCATCCTTGTAGATTAGTTTCACAAAAGGAAATTTGAGTTTAAATGCTGCTGCGGTTGGATTCTTCAGCTTTACATCCACCCGGATGGTAAGTCCGCTTAAATCCAGTGAGTGAATCTTAAGGGAGGAGATGCTTTGAAGTTCTGCACTGGCTCGGCTGAGTTTGCGGAAATAATTGATTGCCGCATAAGCACCCGTGCCGACACCTAAACCGATTAATAATTTCTTCCACATAGCTGTTACTTTACTTTTCGTTTGATTTTTTCTCCGAGGTAATCGCTGGCCAGTTTAAAGGCCATCCATACCGCTCCACCGATGGCTGCTTTCAATGCATATTCTCCTAAACCGGAATAGTCCAGGTTTGCAAAGAGGATGGCTCCGGTGAGAAAAATATTTGTGCCGGATGAGTCCTGAGTTGATGTTTTGATATCCATATTTTTTGTTCCTTTCTGCTTTGCTGATAATCGCGGAAACAAAGGTGCAGTGCGGGTTTAACTTGGTTCCAAAAAAACCGTTTGATCCTTGTTGATGATGATTCAAAAGCGATGAAACGTGTTGAAACTTACTTTTGCTTCTTTACTCTTATTCTGGGTCTTCCTAACTTCTCAAACATCAATTCAACCTGCCTGATCGTGTACCGCTTTCCGACAATCTCTCCAAGCTGTTCTTTATGCTGGGCGATCCAGGCAATGAAAATCAGGTTGGTGATTTCATACATATCGACAATTTCCTTATGTGAGTAAGGCTTTATAGGCGCAAGCATTACCTCTTCCTCTATTAAAGAATAGTGTGTGTTATCCATAGTATTAAGTGTTTATTTTCCGAATTGACGAATGGCAACTAAGTGGTGCAGAACCTCGATCAGATCATGCTGGTCGCGCTCAAATAAATTCCCGTGAAGGTTCAGGTAATTGGCAGCGGTAGGCGTATTTACAAACGTCCATACGCCATCAGCGAATAGCTTAATTCCTTCATTGTAGTGCGGTACTTTTTTGCGCTCTTCTTTGATC
The DNA here is from genome assembly GCA_051715425.1 of Bacteroidota bacterium. Lineage (GTDB taxonomy): Bacteria > Bacteroidota > Bacteroidia > UKL13-3 > UKL13-3 > JAJTFA01. The sequence continues at coordinate 39,644 of JBPXJS010000025.1, forward strand.
CGTTCGTACCACCCTTTGGTTCCTGAAATACCGTATGTGAAATGAATATTCAGCCAGTCAGCCGGTTTAGGGATGTAGCGGTTCCTGTTACGGTTCACGTACCGTCTTGCAAGAAGGATGCGTTGAATGACCTGTTTGAAACAGGCTACTTTGTTTTTACTGCCCCGGTAATAGCCGCTGATCAGGCTAAAGAATTCGTCTTTATCCTGATCACTAAAAACTTTGTCAGCCCATAATGCTGATTGAGCAACCTGCCATGTTGTAAGAATCAGGCGTTGATATTCGGTTCTTGCTCCACCTTTTATCAGGGTTAATTTTGCTTCGGGTTGTTTCTTTAGTGCTTCCATATTATTTTAATTTTATGGAACAAAATTGCACTGGTGTGATGGCGCAGGTATCAGATTTGGCAAGGTTTGGATGAACTTGGCACAACTTGGAATAACTTAGCAGAAATGAGTCTTAAAGAGCAACAAACGGAAGTAAACGGAAACAAAAGGAGAGAAAGGGAAAAATTCTGTCACCAACTCGTATAGAAACAAAAAAGCCAGCATAAGCTGGCGTACATAAACAAAGAAATAAAAGTCTTTTAAGCGGCTTCAAGATCAGGATAACCCAATATATCCACGATACATTTTACCTGAATGATAGTGTAAGTATGGCCTCTGCGCTCACCTATCTTTTCTTTGTGGGGATCGATCCATGTGCGCCATGTTTTATAGCTGCATTTGTACATTTTGGTTAGCTCTTTTGTGGTGTAACCTCTTAACTCAAATTTTGTTTCTTCGTTTATCATACGGCTGAATTTTTTCTTACATGTTGGTATATCTTTCTATAAACTCTTGTTCGTGCAGGTGAAAGTATGCAGCCATATCTTTCACACTCATCTTTTGTCTTGAGCGGTATTTGGTGATCAGGTCACGGAGCAGCTTTGGTTGTTCCTTTGAAATATCCAACTCAAGCGGTTCTCTTCTGCGGATACCCATATCGTTAAACTGGCTCAGCAGGTAACGTTTCTGGTTCGGAGTTAACAGCTCAAGGTCTGCAGCCCGGTATAAAAGAGCCTGCATAGACACCTTCCATTTTGTTTTCAGGTCGGCCAGCGTTTGCAGGGTTATTCCCGCTTTGAAATCGGGAGTAATGTCTTTTTCAGGCATCAGCAACTCGGCAGCAAACAGGTTGGCATTGTGACCGGGATCGATGTCAAAATTGGGCCTGTTGTAGGCATGCATTACAAGGTGTCCGAGCTCATAAGCCAGCGTAAAACGTAGTCGGTCGCCAAGCAATGATTTATTGGTAAAGATCACCGGGTGTCTGCCCTCCGTTAATATGCTCCTGCTATCCACACGCTCTGTCTGGAAATCGAAGCAAGCAATCATTACACCGTTGGATTCTAATATCCCGGTTAAATGCTCAATCGGCCCTTTGGCTATCTTCCATTTTTTACGCAGGGTTTGCGCTGCTTCTTTAGGTTCAAGTTCTCCCAGATTAGGAATAACAGGTGCCGGGCTTTGAGTTGCTTTCAGCAAAGCACCGATTTGTAACCTGTACAGGTTAATATTGGCATCCACTACATCCAGTATCTTTTTGGATACCTTATCACGTTTGCGGTAAAAAGTTGGAGGTGCGATTTCGCCTTCCTGAAAGAAGAAACTTTCAGGAAAATCCAGCACCGATACGATTTGGGCAAAAGCTTCTTTGTTGATGTCAAATGTCCCGGTTTCCCAGCGGTTGATATTCACCTGTGAAGTGCCGATTTTGTCGGCTAACTCCATTTGTGAGATACCCCTTGCTTCTCTTGCCAGCGCAAACATGCTTGTATTGATTTTGACTCCTGCCATTGTTTTTGATTAACGTCTACAAATGTATTCGTATTTTGTAAATACTCACAAAAATATACGTATTTATAAACAATAAATATTCAAATAATTGATTTTCAGATAGAAAAATTGTTTATAAGTGTTGGTATATTGCGGGATGGAAATATCGGATGAAACTATAATTGATAAGCTATTAGCTAAGTGTGCCGAAATATATCCGGCACAACCATACACTTCAAACTTTATCGGGTCTCTTACCGGGGACAAGAATAATGCATGGAAAATTGCCGACCGTATTGAAGCAAGGATGGATTACGAAGGGTTGGCAGATAAACTGGATGGAGACAGGGTAATGATAACAGCTCGTGGGCAGGAGATTGTAAAGGCGGGTGGCTATTTAGTATATCTTGAAATTCAGGCCCGGCATTCTTTGAAAGAGTCAGAGATTAAAGAAATTGAAGTCGAAATAAAACGCAAGACATTAAGCAAGTTTAAATATGATAAAATCGCTTTTGCTATCGCCTTAGCGAGTTTTGTTGTTACTGTGGTCTTTAGCAGCATTAATCTGTATAATCAAAAATCAGCGACCTCTAAGCAGCAGGAGTTGGAGGACAGAATAAAGCAGTTGGAATTAAATTCACAGGTTCTTCCATTGCCTAAAAAATAGAATATCAGATGCAATATTTTCAGAACAGAAGGCATACATTAAAAGTATCAGAAGAAGAAATCGAGGAGGCTTTCAAAGCTATTGCGGATCACTTTTCCTACAAATGGATCAAATCACCGGGCAGCCATCCCATACAAAGGCTTTGGGAAAGACGGGATGTCCTTTCTACTAATGAATTATTTTTCTTCGGAGCATTACTGAACTCCTTATCGAAGGTTGACAAAAAATGGACTGAAGGCCAGGTCAAAAAAATAAAATTGGATCAATCCAATAACAGGCTTGGAGCATTTTTTGAAATTACAGGTATCGGTATGCTCATATCACCGGATCAATCCGTAAAACCTGCAAAGAATGACCAGCCCGGCTATGACGGAATTCTGAAAATGACTCAGGAAAAAGAAATGAGGTTATCCCTTAAAAACTATGGAGACTCTTATTCATATAAGGAATTCACTGAATACGCTCAAAAAACAGAAACAATTATAAAGACCATTCTCAAAGAAAAATCTGTCATCTCCATTCAAATAATAATTGACTTTTCAACTAATTATCCTTCAAAGGCTGATTGGAACAGTTTAAATGAGATGTTGCCTGAAATGTTATCAAATGTCAGGAAAGGCGAACCCCGGTTTTTCTTTAAAGAAGATGTATGGTTTTTGGGATACGGAGACTTAAAGGATGAAGAGCAGGAATTCTACGCCTATGAAAACTCCTATACGCTCATGATTACATCACCTTATCACAAAAACGAGGAGCAGAATCTGTTATCTAAACTTGAAGAGGCATGTGCGAACTTAAGCAAGCATTCTAAATTACAGGATGAAAAGGTAATCAATACGGTATTTGTTCATCTACCGGAATTAGCATCCATTAAAAAATGTAAGCAGTGGGTGCTTGATTATTATAAGGATTTTCCTGACAAACCCATTGGGGCCGTTCTTCTCTGGCAGCCATTAGTCGCCAATGATTTAGAAAAGGATGTATCATTCATTAATCATCACTTTGAGTTCGTATTAAAAGAGAATGTATATTCTGCATGGAATACCTTCGGAAGATCGATTCACTTTAACTTACCTGTCGGAATGATCAATAATGGATCTCCAAAGAATAAATTGGTTGTTGAAAGTGAAGGGAGAACACAGGTTATTGATATTAATGACAGGTATTTCTACCAAAAGGGCGAACTTTTTTTAGCAGCAAAAAAGGCCGAAGATGGCTCCGCAACAGGAAATACCAATAGGATAGCACCGGGCATTATTTCTAAATCAGTGTTTCAACCGTTCCCGGATCAGCCGGGTTTTATCATCGAAGCGATTGTGCCTCCTATAGATAAACTCCTGATTATTTAATGTTGCATACTACACTTAACACAAGTAGCCCGGAATAAATATTTTGATACATTTGCTTATATGAAACTTACTATCCCATTTAAAGAATTTGAAGAGAGAATAAACAGCCTTGTTGCTGAAGGAGAATTGTTACATAAGGACAAACTATACACTGAAGAAGAGCTTGCTAAATCTAAAGGAGAACTAAAGGACTGGAAAAACCGATCTTATGAATTTTTGAAGACAGCTTTCGGAGAAAGTAATAATTATCTTATCAATGAGTTTCGTAGTGCCGGAGGTAACAGGTTTTCTTTTCCCGGAATGAGAACCGATCTTGATCATCGGATAAGAGAGCATTCGGAAATATTCAAAGAAACCGTTTCTGAACTTTCATATTGCCTCATGCTTGCATCGGTTTGTGATCCAATCGTGGAAGGCGACAGGTACAGCTCTATTGGCAGGGACTCGTATAGTCAGGATGAAAAAATATTGTTCTTTTTGAGGAAGCTGAATCAAATCAATACCGGGGGATACCATCCGATAAAGTACCTTTTTGAATCAAACGATGTTCGTTTAAACCACCATGATGAGCTTAGGGAATTAGCGATGATATTAAATTCTAACGGGGTTATTGAACTGCATCCCGGACTTGGTACTTTTCACGCAAAGATCACGGCAACGGGTGTGCATACACTTCAACAAATCGAAAGAGAAATACTAAAGTCGGAAAACCCGGCTCCGGCTCCAACTGCTGTAAATATTGTTCATGTACAAAATATGGTTAACTCATCCTTTCAGCAGGGGACTTCTCATTCAACGTTACAGAACCAGGTACATATTCAACAAAATATAGAAGAGCTGAAGTCTTTTTTGAATGAATTGAAGCAATCTATTGAAACCTTAAATATTTCTGCCGAGATAAAAGCAGAACTGGAGTCTGAAATAGCTACGGCTGAGGCACAAGCTAAACACCCCAAGCCGAGAGCCGGAGCAATCAAGGAAACACTGAGCAGCATTCGTAAAGTGTTTGAAGGAGTAAGCATCAATATGATTCCGAAACTTATTGAAAAACTACCTGAGCTTATTGATAAATTCTAACCACCCCCACTATGAATTTTACCACAAGAATCTCTTGGAGTTATTTGATAGTTCTCAAAAATCTTTTATTATTTTATTTTGCTAAAGGGCTTAGTCCTGGGAATGATAAATGACAATTCAAAATCTATTCAGAATTGAGACAGTATCTTTGTGACCGTGAAGATTCTTATAATCGAAGATGAGCAAGAACTGGCCTCAGATATGGTGCGCTACCTTACCGGAGAGCAATATGTCTGTGAAACGGCTGATACATATCAACAAGCGACTGATAAGATAGCGGCTTATGATTATGACTGCATTTTGTTGGATTTGATGTTACCCGGAGGGGACGGGATGCGATTACTTGAAATGCTTAAGAGGATGAGCAGATCAGACGGGGTGATCATTATTTCAGCCAAAAATGCCATTGAAGATAAGGTAAAAGGGTTACAAACCGGAGCAGACGATTACCTGACCAAGCCATTTCACCATGCGGAGCTATTAGCCAGAGTGCATTCTCTGATCCGCAGAAAGCAATTTGACAGCTCAAATACTATATCACAAAACGAAATAAATGTGAATCTGTTGGCCAAAACGGTTAAAGTCAATGAACATAATGTCAACCTAACAAAGAAAGAACTTGAACTATTGCTATTCTTCATGGGCAATAGGAACAAGGTTATTTCAAAGAATGCATTGGCCGAGCACCTTTCGGGAGACATTGCTGACATGTTCGATAATCATGATTTTATATATGCCCATGTAAAGAACCTAAAAAGAAAATTATCAGAGGCGGGATACGGCAATTACCTTAAAACCTTTTATGGCGCAGGATACAAATGGGAAATATGAGCAAGCTGTTAAACAAACCTTTTCGGGCATTCACTTTATATGCGCTGGTGATCTTAGCTTGTAGCATTCCCGTGTACTATATTGTGGTTAACTCTATCTGGATGAGCGAACTGGATGAACATAATCTTATTGTAAAAGATCAAATCTCAAACAGGCTTACAAAAGTGAACGTAGAACCCGTAAAGCTTGAACAAGTCCTGAAATTATGGAATGTACTGCAACCCGGCACCACACTTACTCCGGATGTCTTGTTAACGAAGAAAGATAGTCTTTATACCATTACACGGGAAAACCAATATGTCAAAGGAGAAATAGACCGCTTTAGGGGGCTTTTGACCAGTGTTAAAATCAACGGTAAGGCATATACGTTGAGAGTTGAGACCAACGTGGAAGAAGCGGATGAGACCATAATGGCCATAAGTATGGTCACATTGTTTTTCTTTCTTATACTGGTGACTGGCTTTATCTTTCTTAATAGGCGTATTGCGGGTAATGTATGGCACCCTTTCTATGATACCCTCGAAAAACTACGAGCTTTTGATCTATCATCCAATACATCTCTTGCTTTTAACAAAAGTTCCATAACGGAGTTTGAAGAATTACATAAAGTCCTGCAAAAGCTTATCGAGAATAATATGACTGCGTTCCGGCAGCAAAAGGTGTTTATCGAAAACGCTTCGCACGAATTACAAACACCTTTGGCTGTGTTGAAATCCAAAACTGATTTGTTGTTGCAGGACAAAGACATTACAACTGATCAGGCAGAAATACTTAACACTATTCAGTCACAACTGGCCAAAGTTACCCGGATCAACAAAAACCTTTTGCTATTGGCAAGGATTGAGAACAGCCAATTCCCTGAAAGAAAAAGGTTAAACCTTCCGGATATACTGCAAGAGAATATTGCACTGCTTGCCGATTATATAGGTGATAGAAAGGTGACCCTACTTACTCCGGCTGGTACTCCATTCTTTATTTCCTGCAACAAATTTCTGTTGGAAACTCTCATTAATAACCTACTCACCAATGCTATTAAACACTCTGTAATAGCAAGTGATATACTGATTGAGTTGCGAGAAAATACTTTATATTTTTTCAATGCCGGAGAGAACCTGCTAAACAAGGAGAATCTTTTTAAGCGATTTTCCATTTCTTCTTCTGAGACAACCAACAGTGGTCTTGGGCTTGCCATTGTAAAAGAAATAACAATATACCATGAATGGCATGTTGATTACTCCTTTCGAGATGGTATGCATTGCTTTTCCGTGGTATTCTGAGAATTCAGAATTTATTCCAAATCGCGTAGTTGTTTTGAATTATAAATTTAAAAACAATGAAAAGACTAACAATTCTTGTGACTGCAATGATCCTCGCATCATTAGCCTACGCCCAAAAAATTCAAACCAAAGATGTCCCTGATGCTGTTAGAATGAGTCTTCACAAGCGGTATCCAAATGCAAGTAAGGTAGAGTGGGAAAATGAGAAAGGTAATTATGAAGCATCCTTTGAACTCAGTGAAGCGGAGTACTCAATTTTGCTTAACAATACCGGAAGCATTCTGGAAACAGAAGTTGAAATAACAACTGATGAACTTCCTGCCAATATCAAAGCCTATGTTTCTGAGCATTATGCAGGTCAAAAGATCAAGGAAGCAGCAAGGATTACAGATGCTAAAGGAAATGTAAGTTATGAGGCAGAAATTAAAGGAAAGGAATTGATCTTTGATAGTACAGGAAATTTCATTACAGAGACACGCAAGAAGAATGATTAAAACTTTGTCGAGAGTTGTTTTCATAACAACACTTCTTTCTTTCTCATGCAGTCTTTCGCTGGCACAAACACCAACAGTTACCGTTTCGGGAGTTGTTAAGGATAATAAAGATAAAGCTGTTCTACCTTATGTAAACATTATCCTTAAGACAGAGAAAGACAGTGCTTTTGTTACTGGTTCAGCGACTAATGATGATGGTCGATATACATTGATAGGAATTAGACCGGGCAATTACGTTTTGGAGGTATCTTATGTCGGTTATATCCCCAAACGGCAGGCTCTTTTTATCGGTAACTTATCCGAATACCTAAATGCAGGTGTGATCGAGCTGGAAACAGCTTCCAAAACCTTAAATGAGGTGGTTATTACATCCGGACAGGAGACTGTGAGTGAGAGAATGGATAAAAAGACATATTCTATTGAACAGAATATCAGCCAAACAGGAGGTTCTGCGTTACAAGCCATGCAGAACCTTCCGGGTGTGACTGTTCAGGATAATAAAGTACAGTTAAGGGGAAGTGATAAGATCACGATCCTGATTGACGGTAAGCAAACTGCATTGACCGGATTCGGCAGTCAGACTGGTCTGGATAATATTCCAGCCTCTGCTATTGAACGGATAGAGATCATAAACAATCCGTCATCGAAATATGACGCCAATGGTAACGCAGGTATCATCAATATTATAATGAAGAAGAACAAGCAGGAGGGTTTTAGTGGAAAAGCCAGTGTCTCAATGGGCTTAGGAGCATTATGGGTCAGGCAGGAAAATCTGCCCACCATTAGACCACAGTATGTTATGACTCCTAAAATTAACCCTTCTTTGTTTCTGGGTTACCGAAAAAGGAAGCTGAATGCGTTCATTCAGGTGGATAACCTCTACACACAAACCTTGAACAAGAATGAATTTGTAACCCGCACTTATGATGACGGTATGGTGATCAGGCAACAGACCAAAAGAAACCGAAACACTAATTTTCTTACTGCTAAAGCAGGCGTTGACTGGTATATGAACGACCATAATACGCTAACTGTATCAGGATTATATGGAAGTGAGAAGATCATTGACCGGGGTGATGAACCGTTCTTTAATGCGGGGCTTACCGAAAGATTAAGGCTGTGGCAATTCCTGGAGGACGAACTAAAAACCACAGTGATGGCTACTACAAGTTATCAGCACAGGTTTAAGCAGGCCGGGCATATCCTGAATGCCGGATTTAACTATACCTTTCACCGCGAGGATGAAAAGTATTTTTTCGACAACGTCATGCCTGCATACTCCGGCAAGGATGCTTTTAAGCTGCTTTCTGATGAACAGGTTGCCGATCTGAACATAGATTACATCCGACCGCTCAAATACGGACGTGTAGAAACCGGGTTAAAATTCCGTAAAAGAGATATTCCGACCAATATGCAGTTTTTCCCCGGATTAAATTCACCTCTGGACACCAATGCAGGAGGCTGGGCTACATACCGTGAGATCATCCCTGCTTTGTATGGTAACTATATCATTGAAACAAAAAAACTGGAGGCTGAAATTGGATTACGGGTTGAATACGTGAACCTGAACTATGAAGTTAATCCTAACCACAGCACTTACAAGAGCAATGGGTATAATTACACGCAGCCATTTCCGAACATGCGTATTGCTTACAAGCTGAATGAGAGGAACAAACTATCACTGTTTTACAACCGCAGGGTTGACAGACCCAATGAGGTAGATATACGTATCTTTCCCAAATATGATGATGCAGAAATCATAAAGGTGGGAAACCCCGCTTTGCGTCCACAGTTTACCAACTCGTTTGAATTAGGATATAAAACCAGTTGGACTAAGGGATACCTTTATACCGCAGCTTATCATCGTATAGCAGATGGAACCATTACACGCATTTCGACCATTATTGCCGGAAGTAACCTGATCTATGCAATTTTTCAGAATGCTGGAAGAAGCTATAACACAGGGTTAGAAATGGTATTTAGCCATGATCTACAAAAGTGGTATTCGATTAATCTGAACCTGAATGGCTATCACAACCAGATTAATGCTTTTACTGTTCAGAACCTTTACCCGGTTTCGCACGCATTTTCTGCATCCAAGCAAGAGCTTTTCTCCGGCAATGTGAAGCTTAATAACAATCTACATCTTTCTAAACAGTTAGAAATACAGGTGACTGCTATTTGGCTGGCTCCGGATATCATCCCACAGGGTAAAATCAGTTCCCGTTTTACAGTGGATTTAGGGATCAAAAAATCTGTTCAGAAGGGCAAAGGAGAATTGTTCGTAAATGCTAATGACTTATTTAATACAATGGTAATAAGAAGAGAAGTACAGGGAGAAGGCTTTAAATACATAAGTGCTGATTATTATGAAACACAAGTTATCCGTATAGGATATAATTATAAGTTCTAAAAATGCAGAGCCTTTTACTAATTAGATTAAATGGGCCTTATTTCTCAAAGTTAATTATCCGCTAATGATAGTATTTAACTAATACTCGCTGTAAAATCCGATAAACGGGTTGTCGATCTTAAGTATGGAGGTAGTAATACTGATGGTTTCCTCCTGGTCAAATCTGAACTGGCGAAATGCTGTTATATCAACCATTGATTCATGCGCTGGTTCTGATTCTTCGGCAAGCAGATAGCCAAAAGGAGGAAATGTAATTTCACTCCATTTTTGTATTCCAAGTTCAGGATGATAAACTACCTGAACGCCCATCAGTCTCTTTATTGGAGAAACATTTGAATAAAGGAATAAGGAGAATTTGTCAGGAAAGGCCTGCGATTCTCTATTCAATATGAAATCAGCGAACCGCTGACTTCGCAAATGACCAGAAGTGTCTGAGGACATAAACATTGCACATATTTGTTTGAGAACATTCAATGGCTTAATCAAGTAAGTTCCTTGCACGGGTTCTTTTAGGTTTTTACTCAGTTTAAGTATTTCGATGTTCTGTTGGATGAAGGAGCCAAAATCTTTTGCATACCAGCTTCCTGTATTGTTATTGCAGGATTCACAAAGAGAATGTCGGCCAAACCCCTTTGGGCTTTTCTTTTTCTTTTCAAACAATCTGCTTTTACGCTCAAACAGGTTTTCGGCATTCTGAATGAAAACGGGTTTGTTATTGAGCGCGTTTTTGGGGGGGATATGCTCAAAAGAGAGTTTTCCTTTATTTCCGCATATAGCGCATGTATTGTTGAATTCGTTTTCCTTCATTGTTTCCTTAATCATCAGGCTTCGATCATAAACAAAAGTAGCAATAAAATTGTCTGTGATCGAATGCAATTGAATGTCATGGAATGTCATCGGATGTGATGGAGTGCTATGGATAAGCATCACTCACTTTTATCTATCTGTAATTGCCAGCAAAGCGAATGATCTCTTTTGGATCATTTTCGTAAAGGATCAGTTTGATTTTTAATACCCATCTCAACCCCGCCCCTGAATTTAGCAGCCGGAATGTTGTTGAATTTCTTCTTTTCAGTTTATGCGCCAATGCTGTTTGATGACAGCTAAAAAGGAATGGCCACATGCACTTAATCTTTCATAGATGCAAGTCGCAAAAGCTATTTATACCCCTTAAAATTAGGCTATTAGTGTCGTTTGATTGCTTGACTACGGGCAGGTGTGTGTTTATGTTAGATGTGCCTTTATCCCTCTGCTGGCTTGGGTTTCAGCCCCGGCAGCGAAGTGGAAGGTGCAACTAAAAAAATCAAAATATGGAAAAGAACAAAAAAGAAATCCTGGCCATGATTCATAAATCATTGGCTAATGGTATCCGCAACGCAAAAGCAGATGTGCCACGCAACTGGTTAAAAGAAAAGAACCTGACGATTGAAAGCAGCGGTGCTGTTTTTAATTCCGGTCAGATGCATCACCGCAAACCACAGGAGTTTAAAGAAGCATTAGTGTCAGTTGGCTTTTTAACCCTGAGCGATGTACCAACCAATAACGGTCAGGTTCCTTACACCTCTTTTGGAAACTACAGTGTGATGTTTCCATTAAAGGATGATCAGGGAGAGGTTGTTAATTTCTATGCCATCCGTATCAAAAACAATCAATCGGCCTACCTGAATGGTGATGGTATCTATCCTGCTTACCCGCATGATGGAATTAAGAAGCTCTACATCGTCAATAGCATTATCGGGGCTGCTACCATTTTGGAAGCAAAGGTGCTGGACAACAAAGAAGCAGTGATGGCCCTGTTTGATGGTGAGATCATGCCCCAGCATGAAGAAGTGCTTAAACGACTCACACAACTGGAAGAAGTAATATGGGTTGAGCAGCCCAACAGCAAAAAGTAAATCGTATGAAAGATTCTGTAAAACAATTGCGTGATATTATTCACCATATCCCCCTTAAGCGGGTTATTGTACCCGAACAGGAAACCCTGAATGATGTTTTTATCAGGGAAGGAAGTGCCGGGGTTCAACACCTGATGGAGCAGGCATCGGATTGGGAAGAAGTAACGGAGGTAGAGAGCGCTCCGTTACCCCTTCCCTTACATGAGGTGCTACAAAAGCCCCAACCGGAGTTAGTATTGGAAGTTCCAGTACCAGCACCTGTAAAGGAAGAAGAAGCAGAACCCAACCGCTCCAAGCTGGAGGTTATTCATGAGAACAAGTTGCTGTTTGCTACCCTGAACAACAACTATTATATGCTCGGCTCCCTATCGCAGGACATGGGAAGTATGCGCGTAACCATGATGGTGGAGGATAACTCCTCCATGCGAAGAGAGCGAACCAAAGTTGACCTTTATGAGAGGGAGGTGGTACGTAACTTGGCTATTCACTTGGCCCAAAGCTTTGATCAGAACCCCGAACTGATCGAAGCAGAATTGCTGATGCTCACTGATGCACTGGAAACCTATCGGGATCGTCAGGCAGAGCAGTCCAAGCCTAACTACCAAAGCAAAAGGAGCCACCTGCTGCTTACTCCTGAAAACCAACGGGCGTGTATGGACTTTTTGCGCAGGCCGGATTTGGTGGAGCAAATAGACAAGCTGATTGAAAAGGCGGGTGTCGTTGGTGAAGAGAATACCCGCAAGCTGCTCTTTATTATCGCCTCTACCTATAAAATGGGCTACCCGCTTCATGCATTGGTGCAAGGTTCATCCGGTAGCGGGAAAAGCCATCTGATCAATGTTATCGGTCAATGTCTGCCACCGGAGGACGTGTTGAGTATGACAAGGGTTACCAGTAAATCCTTCTATCATTATGGGAAGGATGAACTGGTGGACAAACTGATCCTGATCCAAGATTATGATGGACTGGATGAAGAGGCACAGTATGCCTTCAGGGAATTACAAAGTGCAGGGAGCGTATCATCTTCGACAACCTATAAGGATCGGTATGGTAATCTTGTTTCTGCGGTAAAAACGGTACGGAGCCATTTTGCATCACTGCTGGCAACAACGAAGGCAGATATATACTACGATAACATGAGCCGCTCGGTTATCCTCGGAGTGGATGAAAGCGAAGAGCAGACCTGCCGGATTATTGACTACCAAAACAAAAAGCTGGCCGGGATTATCGACAGCCGGGATGAACAACAAGCTAAATCCTTCCTGCAAAACTGCATGCGCTGCATCAAGCCTTATGAGGTAGTGAACCAGTATGCAGATAAGGTAAAGCTGCCGATGGAGGCCAAGATGCTCCGTAGGCTTAACAGCCATTATCAAGCCTTTGTGAAGCAGGTAACTATCCTGCACCAGCACCAAAGACAGAAGGACGAGCAAGGCAGGTTGATAGCCGAGCCTCAAGACCTGCAAATGGCTTGCGATATCCTGTTTGATGCCATTATGTTGAAGGTAGATGATCTAGACTCCTCGCTCCGGCAATTCTTTGACCGGATGAAAGGCTTTATTAAGGGCTTGGCGCAAACCAAAACCGCAGAATATCAATTTACCCAACGAGAGGTAAGGTTGGCCTTAAACATAAGCAAAACGCAATGCTTCCGCTACATGGAAGATCTGGAGTTGCTGGAATATGTTCAGCGCACCGGAGGTTACGCCAACAGGGGCTTTAAGTATAAGATCGTGTATTGGGACGACATGATGAAAATCCGCGACAAGGTGAAGGAAGAATTAGGTCAGCAATTATCCCTGTTGAAGCAAGCCGGTTAGTCAGGTATGGAACACCAAAGTCCGCGTAAAGACGAAGCAAACAGGCTGGTGTTCCATTGGTTCACGAGCATGCATTGTAAGCAAAAAATAAACAAAGGAATGAAACACCACAATCACCAAAAGACACCAGATGGAACACCAAACTCCACGACACTAAAAGGAATGTGCGGTAGTGTTCCATCGGTTCAGAAGGGTGCATTGTATAGCAAAAATTGTAAATGAAAAGCCTGCCCATTCATAACGAACAGTTCGAACAATACTACCGGGATTTTGCCCGGTTCATTAAGACTAAAGGCTACGCACGGGGTAGAAACACCAACTATGCCAACCATGCGAGGGAGTTTATGTTCTTCATCGAAAGCCTCGGCATCAGCCGCATTCAGGAGGTAAAGGCTACGGAGATCATTGCCTACCATGATTACCTGAAGGAGCGGCCTAACCAGCGCAGAGAGGGCGGTTTAAGTGATTCTGTAATAAAAGGACAGCTCTTTGCGCTTCGTTTGTTTTTCGATTACCTGCTGGATACGGAAGTGATCGAATCCTCACCTGCAAGGCTTCCTAAGTTTCAACTGAGCAAGTATAAGGAGCGCAATATCCTGACCGTAGATGAAATCAAGCTGCTATATGCGCAGTGCGAAACCAAAAGGGACGTGGCCATTATTTCGGTGGCTTATGGCTGCGGGTTAAGGCGCAGCGAGATGTACAACCTGAATACAACCGATGTGCAATTGCATAAAGGAACACTGACTGTGCGGGATGGTAAAGGCGGCAAGAGCAGAACCATTCCGGTATCGGATGCTGTGATCAGGAACCTGAAGGAATACATCATCTATGAACGTCCGACATATTTCCGCAACAACAAATTTGAAGAGGGTCATGCTTTTTTTATCAATAACATCGGTACACGCATGAAGGCTGATAAACTGAACGACCGCTTGAAGGAGTTGATTCGCAAAACCAATAACGAACAAATGATCGCAAAGGAAATCACATTGCACTGCCTGCGCCACAGCATTGCCACGCATCTGCTGGACAACGGGGCTACGATTGAATTTGTGCAGGGCTTTTTAGGGCACAGCGATATAGACACGTCACATATTTATTCAAAACGCAGGAAGCGGCAAACCGCTTTACTGGAATCTTTCGGAGGATAACATGAACATCACATTCGAACAATACCTGTTGCAACAGGGCCACACCCAAAGGACGGTTGAAACTTATTCATATCAGGTCAACCTCTTTTGTGAACGCCATCCCGACCGAGGCGAGTATAAGTACAAGGACATCGTAAAATATATGGGTGACCTTTGTGAAGCACATCAGAATGTCGGATACCGGAACCGGATACTGGTAGCCATTAAACGCTATTATGATTACCTGATTGAAATTGGCAAGCGAAACGATCATCCTTGCCGGAGGTTATTTCTTAAGGGCGCAAGGCGTAAAAAGCAGGTCATCACAAACGACCTGTTCTCAAGCAAAGAACTGGAAATGCTGATGGAGCGTGAAGAGCGGTATCAGGACTTGAAGCTGAAGAACCAGTTGATTATTTCCTTCCTGATTTATCAGGGGTTAACACCGGGAGAGATCATCGAACTTAGGACATCCAATATTGACCTTGACAAGGGAACAGTTTACCTGAAAGGGAGCCGTACATTAGGAAGGAGGCATTTGGAGCTTAACCCTAAGCAATACCGCCTGCTGGATAAATACCTGGCGGAAGGCAGACCTAAGTTGCTCCGCAAAGAAAGCCCCACAGAAACGCTCATTTTGGGCAAATTGGGGCAACCAATGGGAACGGATGGTATCCATTACCTGATTGAAACCAGCAAGGGCTTATTCCCGGACAGGAACCTGACCCCGAAAAGTATCAGGCAGAGTGTTATTGCCAATTGGCTCAATGAAAAGAAACTACCGCTGGAGCAAGTGCAGCTTTTGGCAGGGCATAAATGGATATCCTCAACGGCTAATTACCGCCAGACCTCCATTGACGAGCAACGGGAGCTGATCAACAGGTTTCATCCATTGGGGTGATAAATCCGTTGAAAATTCATAAATTTGAGGACATTAAATTTTCAAGATGAATATCGCAACAGCAAAAGTAGACTTGGCAAAAAGGATACTCAATACGGAGGACAAGGACATTATTACCTATATCAAAGCCATTTTTGATAGCCAACCGGATAATTGGTTTCAGGAATTACCGGGTCCTGTTCAGGCTTCGGTTGAGAGAGGTTTGAAACAATCTCAAAGAGGAGAAGGCCGCGCTCATGGTGAAGTAATGAAGAAGTATAAGAAATGGTTAAGCAAGTAATCTGGACGCCGGAGGCTGAATCAACCTTTGAAGGTGTTATCGAGTACTTGGAAAGGAAATGGACTGATCAGGAAATCGCCAACTTTATTAATGCTACGAACAGGGTTGTTGAGTTTATATCCGAACATCCCAGGATGTTCAGGAAGACAAATAAGCGAAATGTTCACGAAGCACTGGTGACTCCCCACAACCTTCTTATTTATAAGGTCTACCCAACAAGAATTGATCTGCTTACTTTTTGGGATACCAGACAACATCCCCGCAAGAAGAAGTACTAATCGCAAAATATTTATTGAATATGTAAGGAAGCTATGACGGCTTCCTTATTTTTTTATATTCGTACAACAATAAAATGTTGTTGAATCCCCCACATTAGTGAACTTAGTCTATTCCATAACTACTCAATCCGAAAACAGGAAGTTTCCTGTAGGGTACGCAACAGCTTATAGCTTCGGGTTCAATGGGAAGGAGATGGATGATGAGACTTATGGGGAAGGAAATTGTTATGATTATGGATTTAGGATTTATAACCCAAGGTTGGCAAGGTTCTTGTCGGTTGACCCTTTAACAACTGAATACCCGATGTTAACTCCTTATCAATTTGCCGCAAATATGCCAATATGGGCAATAGATTTAGATGGCTTAGAAGGAGCTAAATCTACTGTTAAGTATATCGTTCGAATATTTAATGTAAATCCGGATGGCCATGAACCATTGAAGCAAGGTGAGACGTGGACAGATAAAAACTCCGGTAGAACTTGGGAGGCAGGAGAAACTATTGTACAGGAAGGTGATCCTGATGGTGCAACTGAAATAAGATATACGGATGTGAATGGAGGAGATGTAACTACTTATTGGGTAACTGAACCAGCAAGACCAAAGCTTTCTAAAACAGATGAGAAACAAACATCTGTACAAGGTCAGAAATCTCCGGAAACACCCAAAGAAGCGAATACACCAGCCCCTGTTGAGGAGCAAAGCAAAATACCTCCAAGTGGGGTGTCGGCTTCTAAACCTAAACCTTCTTCTGTACCTAAGAAAGATATTTTGTCACCTTCTCACAAGAAGCCGTTAGGGGTCAAGCCTCCTACAGCTAATGCACCTACACCGCCTAATGTTCATATGCATCCTCCTAGGCCAACTAGAATAGCAGATGTTATTGTTCATATACAAAGCCCGCAAAATCCATTGTCAGAGAGATTCGCCAATGCATATAAAAAATCAATAGAGCGAGAACTTAAATCACATGGTTATGATCAGGTTAATTTTAAAAGTACTGAGTTTGATGTACGGGGTTTAAAAAGTGAAAATAAGTTGTCAGATTATCATATAGATTGATTTTATGAGAAGAGGAATAATTATAATAATACTCACTTTTATTCTAATAGTTTTGACAACAGTTTTCGCTCAGACTATTGATAATTATCTTGCCTGGGATAGCCACCCAATAACATGGGATGATTTCAAAGGCCTGCCTGATGAGACTTCTGTCGATGACGCGACATTAGTTTTTACGATTCGAATGAATACGAAGTATTTGAAAAAAGATAGTATTGCACTCATCATTGAAAATTTAATGTTAACAGATAAATCTTGGACAAGAACTGATTCTGATTCAGTTCTCATGCATGAAAGAAGGCATTTTGATTTAGCAGAGGTATATGCTAGAAAAATGAGAAAGCAATTGTTAGAGTTTAAATTTAAATATAGTTCAATCTCAAAAGAAATTGATAATATTTATAAGCCTTTAAGGTCTGAATTGGATTATATGCAGAAAAAGTACGATTCTGAAACTAATCATTCAAAAAATCGAATACACCAAGTAAATTGGGATAATAGGATAAAAGAAGAGTTAAAACGATTAGAAAAGTACAATGCAACAATTGTTCCTCTTAGTATAGATTGGAAAAGGTAGGTGGGTCGGGTGGGTAATGTTACAAAATGTCACCTGGAAGCAAAAAATGAAAAAGATACCCTTGATTTTACTGGTGTTTCAGTGAAATTAAGGATTAAAATCTGATAGAAAGAGCAACCGTTGGTTGCTCTTTTCTTGTGTTAAAAACAGAAATGCTGGGCTTGAAAGGTTAATTTACGACCTGCACATTCCATTTGCTTTTTGATAAATGCCATTGCTAATAAGCAAATATCTGAAAATCAATGATCTGAAAATGCTTTCTCTCAAGATGCTCTCACACAGTTGCACTGAGAGAGACCAATAACGTAAAAGAGAACCTTTTAATTGAAAGCATATCGAAGCCAATCCTGCTTTTAAAACAGGCATCCGTTACATGAATTCATCTTGTTATTATTTATCCTGAATTTTCGGGCAATGGCTTTCTGTTTTATCATCTCACCCGTGTCAATAGTTTTTCCGGTATAACAATTAACCGGTGTTAATCCATGAATTCTTCCATGTGGCCTTACAAAGGTAATATCATGTACAACCTGCTGCATGGTAGAAATTGTAAATAAAAATAATCTGAGGTCAATATTATTTTGTAAGTTGTTACTTAGTTAAACTGTGGTAAATGTTGAATTCAGAAAGATATGGGTTGTTAGAAGAAAGGCCACACGAAAGGATTAGCTGTGCTGAACTTCGTTTCGTGCGGCAGCGAAGCCCTTCGCGTTGGTGTAGGTTATAGCTTATTTCAAGCAAATATTCGGTTATAAGCTCAATCCTCTGTTTCCTTTTCATTGATTCTTAAAAAGAGTATATTTGAAGGAGAGTATGACAACCAATATTTTAAAAAGCGAACTAACCAAAGCTATTGCCGGGATTAATGACAAGTCCCTCTTGGAAGCTTTGTATACGATCATCAATCGGGCAGAAAAGCCTGAAGCTGTTACCTACGAGCTGAGCGAAGAAGATTTGAAGATAATCGAAGGCCGCAGGAGAGCATATAAAGCAGGCAAGGCTAAAACGATACCGATGTCTGAGATGCGCAAGCGCTTCGCCAAGAAATTCTCCTCATGAGATACCGCTTAGATGTTCTCGAAGAAGTTTACAAGGAAGTGGAAGTAGCCGGAGAGTACTATTACTCCCAAAGGCCAGGTCTTGAAAAAGAACTGTTTGCCGACTTTGAGCGAACCCTGAACCGAATTAGTAAAACACCGGAAGGATTCCAAAAGCAGGTAAAGAATCTACGACATGCACTTCTTGATACATTCCCATACTTAATAGTTTTTGAATTTACGATAGAGGCAATAGTTGTGTACCGTTTCATTAACGTGCGAAGGCATCCGGGAAAGCGGCATGCAAAGCGGAAGAAATAATTATCTAACAAATATGCGTGGTGTACCATTTATCGGTGGTGCACCATTTATCACTTTTCAAATTGTAATTTTTATATTTCATTTATTTTCAGAAGGTTTGTTCAGGTGGTGGGAAATGTTTAAATAATTAAACTGTGGTAAATGTCAGATTCAGAAAGATATGGGTTGTTGGAAGTTATAGCCACGTGAAGGGTTTCGCTCGGCAGCGAAGATCTATCCAAAACCTGTTATTTCGGTCGTTATTGATCAGGATGTAAACATCTCAACTATTGATGTTAAGACTGGAGAGTACAATCTTATTCATGAGGAAGGACACTTTCTTTATATTGTTCAAAATCCTAGAAAATATTTTGAATATTTGAGAATGCTAGATACAGAAAAAAGAGGTCTTAATGGAGGTCATAATGAAGATGATGAAAGTGGTAAAAAAACAGCAATATATGGAAGTAGAAAATAAAAGAAAGTTAATTTGTCTTTCATGCAGTTTAATAGTTTTATTAATGTATACTTCTTGCGGATTCAAACAAAATATTCGACATAAGTTGCCTAAAGAAGCAAAATTGAACTACAATATAGTTTATGACACGATAATAAATAGAATGCGACTTGATACAATAGAAGGCCCTTACAAACTGGAATCTGCAATTCATATTAGTAAAGGTAAAAATGTAGAGTTAATAGTGCAGGCACGCCAAAAAATATTCATAATAAAGCTAGATAGTGCGTATAACGTTGTTAAATGGTCAAGATATGCAGAGCTATACTGAGAGGGGGCACTCCTATAAACAATAGATTTCATGTAAGAAGGACTATAACTGGTGTATAACAATGCTAAATAATATGAAGTCTAAGAAATGGATTACAATTGCTGTTTTATCACTATTTCCAATTATAGTTAAAGCACAAAAGAAAATTAATCAAACATTTGATTGTGGTTATCCAGCAAGTGTAGGAAACGTTAAGTTTGATTCAATAACAGACAGTTTTATATTGATACCTTCTTATTCAGGAGATTTTGCTCTATATATTGATGTTTTGAGTTGCAATATAAATAACACTAATTCAAGTATCATTGGTGTTTTGACATACCCTCCCTTAAAATACGAGAGCAAAAAGAAGAAGATAAAGGTAAGTGTCTTTCTTGCAAAAAGTGAAGATGGAGAATCTTTTAAAGTAATTGATACATTAACTGTAATGCATCTGTATGAAAAAGTTCATTTAAGTTTTAAGGCGCAAAATAATTTATATATTATTGTTTATGCTCATGGATTCAAATCCACAGTATTGAAAACTGGAGGATTTGAATATATAAAGTGATCCGGTAAAGTGGTGTAGGTAACGCTCCAAATATCACCTGAAAGCAAAAAATGAAAGGCAGGCCTTGATCGAATTTAGAAAAAATAGGGATGTTGGAAGTTATAGCCACGCGAAGGGATTAGCTACGCTGAACTTCGTTTCGCGCGGCAGCGAAGCCATTCCCTAATGATACTATGGCAAGAAATAAAGTTGTGGAACTAAAACAAAGACAGAAAAGAAGCAAGAAAGATGCAAAGACTAATAAACTCAATTCTATCTCCCTATAAATATTTGTTCTATTTATTATATAGTTTTTTTGATCAACACAAGGATGAATATGCGGTTACGAATACGGATATGAACCGTTCAATTGGAGTTCTTATATTAACAACATTTATAGCAAATCAGAGTTTGGCGATTATCTGGCCTAGTATTTTTTTGACAAATATTGCTACTATAATTCTCCTTTTTAGTTTAAATACCTTTTTTTTCTTACTTACCAAGAAGCATCTTTTCAATGGGTATTCTATTAATAAACGCTCATTAATAATTGGTAGAATATTGATGTTTGTGTATGTTGTAGTTATGGAAATTGTATTCTTTTATAAGTTTCAGCATTGAAAGCGCATAGCCACGCGAAAGGATTAGCTACGCTGAACTTCGTTTCGTGCGGCAGCGAAGCAAGGATAATGTCCATTACGAGAATTGTTCATCTAAAAAGAACTTTAAAAAGACGACTAAATCATGAAAAAAGACTCATTCCAAAACGTTTGGTTAATTTTTGTTAGAATTAAAGCGAAATCGGGCTTTAATTTTAATGAACTAATAGATATTGAAAAAGAAAATAAAGACGTAATATTTCAGGGAGCATGGGCAAACCTACTTGTTAAGTCTAACACCATTAACGAGGCCTTAAAACTCGTTCCATTAGGCCTAAACGAATTAAATTTCGAGGTTGATTTTATTGACAAAATAGAAAATGTTGCTTCCCTAATTGAGAATAAAGAACTTAATAAAATTGTTCTTAAGGAAGCTAGTTGGTTGATTAAAAGTGAATTTGTATTTAAAATAAGTGGAGACCTTTTTCCACACGTCTGAGGGTAATGTGGTCGGGTGGTGTACCATTTATCACTTTTCAAATAGTAATTTTTATATTTCATTTATTTTCAACAGGTTTGTCCCTGGGGAAGAGCAAAGGAGAGGATGTAATTCATTCTCTCCTTTTTAGTTTAAATGCGTGAGAAGCAGTTCTAATTGAGCTGCACCTTCCATTTGCTTTCTGATAAATACACTGCTGCATGGTAGATATTGTAAATAAAAATAATCTGAGGTCAATATTATTTTGTAAATTGTTACTTAGTTAAGCAGTCGAAAAGTTGAAAACAGAAATTTCTGGTTGTTGGAAGAAATCCACACGAAAGGATAAGCTGTGCTGAACTTCGTTTCGTGCGGCAGCGAAGCCACCTCTATCAGTTCCAAGTCCGTAAAGCGTTTAACTAACTAATATAAGAATACAAACAAATTAATTAGAATTTATATGCAGGATCTTCCAATTATTGATGAGGGAAAAGTAGTACTTATACGTTCTGATGTTAATACAGGGATCATATTAGATGAACACTTCTCTTTTGCATTAAATGGTCAGAACCAAGTTGTATTTACAGTTTATAGTGATTATGAAGAATGTTTGGAATATATTAAGGGAATATTCAGACAACGAAATGATATAGAGTTTTTAATATATAATTCTAAGCATGAAATGGTTAATATTTTTTCTATAAATAATTTACCAAACATGGATGGGTAGGGTGGTGTACCATTCATCACTTTTCAAGTAGTGATTTTTATATTTCATTTATTTCAGAAGGTTTGTTTCTGAAGAAAGTCGAAAGAGAGGGTGTAAATATTTCCTCTTTTTTATTTACGTGTTAGAGGGTTTTTCTTAATGGATTTGTTTTACCTGCGTTTCGTACGGTAGCGTAATATTCGTATCAAATTCGGATATTTACGAATCAATACGTATCAAAGTGTTTGGTGTTTCGTATCATTTGCGTATATTTGTGTATCAATACGTATCATAATGGGGAATAAAATCCATACGTTTTATTTAGCCCTTAACTGGGAATTAATCAATAAACTCACTGAAATTGACAAGTTTGGAGGGTCGTGGGGAGCTATTGAGAAAAGGGAAAAGCAGAGTTTAAAGGAACTTAAATCAATCGCTACCGTTCGGAGTGTTGGTGCATCCACACGTATTGAAGGATCCAAAATCACAGATGATGAGGTTGCTGTGCTGATCAGGGATATAGATGTTTCCAAATTGGAAGAAAGGGATCAGCAGGAAGTTGCCGGATATTATGAAGTTCTTGATACCATCACCGAAAACTTCAGGGATATGGATATCACAGAAAACACCATCAAACACCTGCACACCATTCTAATGAAATACAGTGACAAGGATGTATGGCATAAGGGGAATTATAAACAACACAGTAATGTGGTAGAAGCCAATAAGCCTGATGGAACCAAATATGTGGTTTTTCAAACAGCGGCACCGGGTTTTGAAACCGAAGATGCCATGAGAGATCTGGTGGCGTGGTATCACGCAGATACGGCCACGCATCCGGTTATAAGGGCTGCATTGTTTGTTTACGACTTCTTAAGTATCCATCCTTTTCAAGATGGCAACGGGCGTTTAAGTCGCTTGTTGGCTACTTTGTTATTATTAAAACAGGGATATTCATGGATTCAGTATGTGAGCTTTGAGCATGAAATTGAAAACAGAAAAGGGGAATATTATCGGGTGTTGATGCAATGTCAGCAGCAGAGACCTGGTGAGGATGTGGATGTATGGATGATGTTCTTCTTAGCATGTATGAACAATATCCAACGCCATTTGATGACCAAACTGGAGGTACAGGGAAATGCAGCAACTATGTCGGTGCGGGAAAAGAGGGTATATACTTTTATTGAGAACAACCCCGGAAGCCAATCTGGTGAAATGGCTCAGCGGTTGGATATTCCTTTGCCAACTGTGAAGCGGATGCTTACAGATATGCTGCGAAGAAAGCTCATTGCAAAAAATGGAATTGGTAAGGCCACCAATTATACCATTGGTAATACTGAACCAATGGAGGCAGGTGATGCCAAGGGGGATGACTTAGACCAAAAGTTGCTGTTGTTGGAAGAGGAATTGGCCATGATAGATCCGAATGACGAAATAAGATGGAGTTTGAGCAAAGAAACCATGAATAAGATGCTGGATTCCTGGGTTTCCAAATTGCTTCTTGAACTTATTCCAATGGCACAGAAGTTTAATAAGTTATTTAATTCCCCGGAGCATAGTGTTTATATCGTTATTACCGGGCAGGGGGAAGCCCCTTGCATTTCATACTCTGATGATAATCCAGACAAGATCGTTGCGGAGTTTGTAAAAAACGTGAAGGCTGCAGATATAGAATTCTGGAATCAGGTGAAGATAGAGGTTGACTTTAGGTTTGGGACTTTTCGGAAGGGTGGATTAAAGACCTTTGGTTGCAATTACCGCACAACTATTGAGTTTGATCAGATAAAGTATCGTGTCCTCATGGATGAGTTCAGAGAAGAGTCGCAACATAGTTTATTGCTCCAATATGAAAAGCTGCTGCATCAACCTGTTACCAATAAGGAAATAACAGCAATGGCAAAGGGTTTAGGTGAAGCCATATTTCAGCATATTGATTATTATTCGAAGAAAAATGGACTCAGGTGAGGGCGGGGGAAGTGTTTCATTTTCTACTTTTCGGGTAATGTTTTTATATTTTCAATACAGGTTTGTTATTGAAGAAAATTGAAAGAGAGGGTGTAAATACCTTCTCTTTTTTATTTGAGGTGTTGGAAGGATTATTCTTATTGGATTAACCATACCTACACGTTTCATTCATCTCCGCATCACACATAAAAGATATGTTTTATTAAATATGAAATCCGCCTGATACTTCGATGCGTTGTGCATTTACCCATTTGGCTTCATCGCTGCATAAAAAAGCTACCACACTGCCAATATCATCCGCCTGACCAACCCTGCCCAGGGCTGTACCGCTGGCTATAAAATCGTTTACTTCTTTATTGTCTCTTACAAAACCACCGGCAAAGTCGGTTGCAATGGCACCGGGAGCTACCGTATTGGCTCTTATTTTTCTGCTACCCAATTCTAATGCCTGGTACCTGCTTAAACTTTCAATTGCTGCCTTCATGATGGCGTATGCTGAATAGTTGCTGCTGCTAAATCGCGCCAAACCGGAAGATATATTAATAATGCTACCTCCATCAGATATGATAGGAAGCATTTTTTGTGTAAGAAAATAAGGTGCTTTCAGGTGAATATTCACCATATCGTCAAATTGGTTTTCGGTGGTGCCTTCAAAAGGAGCGTAAAGACCGATACCTGCATTGTTCACCAGTGAATGGATCGAATCAACACCAAATATGGTGGAGAGTTTTTCTTTTACCACATTGATAAAGGCATCAAAACTGCTGCTGTTAGCGGTATCAAGTTGCAGGCTGAGGGCTTTCCTTCCGGTGGCCATTACGGCCTGCACCACTTCATCGGCAGCTTGTTTATTGCTGTGGTAAGTGATGATGATATCAAAATTTTTACCGGCCAGTTTGATGGCCATGTCTCTGCCAAGTCCGCGGCTTCCGCCTGTTACCAAAGCTACTTTGTTCGAATTGCTTGTCATGTTATTTACTGTTTAAATTGATGCCACAAATGTCAGTGGTTCAGTAAATACCTTGCTTGTAAATGGCAATCCATTACTTGCAAATTTCAATCAATTGCGAAATTTAAGGGGAGATAGGGCGGTGTGTTTTTTAAAAAAGTTTGAAAAGTGAGCCACTTCATCAAAACCTAAAGCAAAGGCAATTTCAGATACGTTCCATTGTGTTTGTTTCAGCAATATCCTGGCTTCTTCAGCAATTCTGCCATTAATAATTTCAGTGGTGCTTCGGCCGGTTGTTTCTTTAAGCACTTTATTCAGGTGGTTAATATGTATTCCAAGTACCTGCGCAAAATCAACCGGTGTTTTGAGTTGTATTACCTGGGCATTGTTTTCTATAGGGAATTGCCTTTCCAGTAATTCTATAAACAGGGAAGAGATTCTGCCGGCTGCATTGGTGCTAATGGCAGCCTTTTCCATTGGTTTCAGCTTTTGCCCTGCATGGATAAGTACCATCACATAATTACGGAGCAAATCATACTTAAGTGCATAATCAGAGGATAATTCTTCATCCATTTTCCTGAATATGTTTTCCATTTCAAGGTATTGCTCATCGTTTAGCTGATATACAAAATCACTGGCGGGCTGGTAAATAGGCAATTCATCAATAAGTAAACCCGTTTTTGATTTGGACAAAAACTCTTTGGTAAACACACAAAAATATCCTGATTGCTCTTTGGATTGTGGGATATACCTGTATGGAATTTTAGGTGTTGCAAACAATATCCCTTGCTTCTCTATCATTACCGTTTTATCGGCATACTCCACCAGGTTGCTGCCTTTTATTAAACTGATTTTGTAGTAAAGCCTGCGGTTGTAAGTCATTTCCAACTTTTTTCTGCTGCTGTGATAAAAACGTGCTGTATCAAATACGTTAAAATGTCCCAGATCCGTTGAGTTTTTGCTGTCGAGGAAATGGTCGATCTGATTAGCACCCTCGCCAAATATCTCTTTATAAAACTCCTTGATACTTACATTTCCCATTTTTGTAAAATTCAAATAATGGCAAATATAGGTATTACCTGCCTGGTATGAAATGGCAGGGAAAAATAGAAAGCATAAGCCATATCATTCTTAGGAAACAGCAGGTATTGCTTATCTTATCTGGTAACTTTCTTCCGATTTCGGTAAAAAGGAAAATGCGTATTTCTTTTCTTATGCCAGATCTCTATTCTTTACAGAAGAAATGAAAGTTCACCTATTAATGATCAGTTTTTTGGTATATGTTTTATTGGTGCCGGGAATAAGCACTTTAAGAAAGTATATACCAGATGACATATCGTGCAGCCTTAGGTAATACCCTTCCTTGTCTTCTTCCACATTTACCTGCCTTTGTTTGCCTGTCATGTTAAAAAGCTCAAACTGCAGCTTCTCTGCGGATATAACCGTAACCACCCTGTTATCATCAACCGGATTGGGATAGGCAAGAAAGGGATTTTGTACATTTTCATCCAGGGCTGTGGGGCCGGTGATGGTAAAAAACTGATCGCTGATATCGCCATCAAAACTGGAATTAAATACCCCCACTTTGCACTGGGTGGATGGCGTGTTGGGAACAAGCCAGGCATAAGAACCGGTGCTGGTATAATTGGTATTGAGCCAAAGGGTGGTCGACCAATTGTCTGTGGTATAGTCGATGCCAACAATTTCGCCATTTGGCACACCGCTCCAGGTAATATTAATAGTGGTTCCTGCTGCGAGTGTTTCGCCTCCGTTGGGATAAACAACCACAGGTTTTTGGGCTTTTACTCCGCCTGATAATATGAGCAGAGAAAGAGAAAGAGAAAGAGTAGTAAGTGATTTTTTCATAGTATTTATGGTATTTGATTATTAGAGAATAACTCATAAAGGTTAGTTGCAAATTTTTAAGACGTTAACAAACTTTAACACAAACCACCTTGTTGCCTTTACTGAATAAGTTGATATGAAAAGGAAAAAAACGGATGAAAGAAGACCTTTTACAGAAACCTATTGACAAAATCAATTGATCTTTGTGTGCTGCTAATTGCACGTATATCGTGGCTTTGAGAGGAAACCTGATTTAAACCGGTATGTATTGTTCATATAAAATGGTATATTGCCCTAACCAAACTAACTGCTATGAAAACAATAACCCGGGTTTATGGACTAACTCTTTTATTGTTGGCTTCCTGTGGCCCTTCCTCAGATTCATCAAAATCAACAAGCAATAAAGACTCAGTATCCGCAACCGACACAATTAGCCATACACAAACAAGAGTAGCACCTGTTTCAAACTCTTCTGTTAAGGGCATTGATGTTTCGCATTTTCAAAACGATGTAAACTGGGATGAGGTAAAAAAGGCAGGTATACAATATGCTTATGCCAAGGCCACTCAGGGCGAAGAAGATGTGGATATAAAATACAAACGAAACAGGGAAGGAGCAAGGGGAGCAGGATTATATCATGGTGCCTATCATTTTTACATGGCGGGGTTTGATCCTGGTAAGCAGGCCGATATTTTTATCAATACGGTAAGAACCATGGATGAATTTTCTATGCCTCCGGTGCTTGATTTGGAGCAGGGAGGCGTAAATGGTAAAACCGATATTAAAACATACCAGCAGGATGTGCTCACTTGGCTTAAAAAAGTGGAAGCAGCTCTTGGTATAAGGCCTGTGATTTATACCAACCATCCGTTTGGAAACCAATACCTCAATCATCCCGATTTTTCCGGTTACGACCTATGGATTGCAGAATATGGGGTGGCTGAACCAAAAATACCTGAAGCCTGGAAAAACAAAGGATGGGTGATGTGGCAACGTGCAGAAAGAGGAGCCATTGAAGGAGCCATTGGCAATGTTGACCATGATTTATTGAAAGAAGGATTAAAGCCCGGTGTTATCCGGTAAACCATTTCCAATTTTTCTTGTCCATGTTCGGCTGCGGGTAAGCGGTTTGCTGTTTATGGCATTGCTTTAACAACAAATCACTTTGCATTTTGTAAAATAATATTCAATTTGCTCCCGATTTCCTCCTGCTATTTTTTACTGTTTTGATAAGAAAGTATTATTTGTTTATTGTGGTATTGCTTACCACCGGTGTTGCCGCACTGATGCTGGCTCAGGGCTATTGGCTTCAAAAAAACTACCAATCAGAGAAGTATAATTTTGAAAATACCATGCTCTCCTGCCTGAATGATGCCTCTGTGTGCATTAACTGGTATGAAGAGGAGGTACTTAATTTCGACTCGGCAACGCTTACTGTTCTTGCTAATCATATCAGCAAGCTTAACAAGGAAGAACGCATCTTTTTTACCAAAAAAATAAAACGCTCCAAGGCCGATACCACCTTACTCAATAAGATAAAAGGGTTTGAATCGTTGCTGGATTATACCTTTTTAAACACCACCAATTGGGATACCACAGCGGCACATGAAGCCTCGGTGCTGGCTGAACAGGCGCTGAATAATTTGCGAACGAGGATTGTAAAAAAGTATATCCTGCGATCGGTGAACAGGGCACTGGCAAAGCGGCATTTTGAGATAGGGTATAAGGTAAGTATCACCTGTGCCGATGATACCGTTTTTGTGCGCGACACCACCCTTGCAGATACATCGCGGTTGTTTGTTTATAGCATGCTGGAACCAATCCGCGATTCGTATTCCCATTATATATTTGATACGGAAGATGATCCAAGCATTTGGCTGATGCATATTTCCTTTTATCAGGCCGACCGTTATGTGTTTGGGAAAATGAAAAGTGTGATCATGCTTTCGCTGGCTTTTACCCTGCTGGTTATTTTAAACTATATCGGGTTGATGCGGATGCTGATAAAAAACAAACGCATTACACGGCAGCGTTCGGAACTGATGTCGGATTTAACACATGAATTAAAAACACCTTTGAGTACCATTTTGCTTGCTGCTGAGCAAATATCAGCCTCGGGGGCTACCGATCCCGATAAGATTAAATTGTATACCCGCATTATTAAAGAAGAGGATAAACGCATTTTAAAGTATGTAGAATCTGTTTTAGACCTTTCCCGTTTTGAAAGCGAAACACCTCAACTGCATAAAGAATCGGTACTTATCGGAGAGTTTGTAAAAAAGATCGTTTCCGGATTTGAGCTTCAGGTGAAACAAAAAGGAGGCACCATCAGGTTTAGCGATGAGAGCGGAAAAGCCATTGTGCATATGGATAAAGACAAGGTTTTTCTGGCCCTGATTAACCTGATAGATAATGCCATTAAATATTCTAAGGACCAGCCAGAAGTATCGGTATTGGTGAGCCGCTCCAAAGATTATTTGCAGATTGGCGTATCAGATAAAGGTGCTGGAATCCCCTCATCGGAGTATAAACGTATTTTTGAAAGATATTACCGTGTGCGCTCAAATGATACCGATGGGGTAAAGGGATATGGAATGGGTTTGGCATTTGCCAAAAGCATAGCGGAGTTGCACAAAGGCCATATAGAAGTAAAAAGCGAAATAAATATGGGCAGTACGTTTACCCTTAGTTTACCTTTATAAAGGGAATTACTCCGGAAGGGTATCGGATACAAAAAGCCTGAAGCCGTTATTGTACAGATTAATAATCTGAATCCTGGAGTCCATTTTTAGTTTCTTCTTTAATTTAACGATATACACATCCATGCTTCTGGAGGCAAAATAATTATCGGTGTCCCAGATCTCCCGTAGCGCATGGTTTCGCAGCACCACACCATCAGGTGCTTCGCAAAATAACCTCAGCAATTGCGTTTCTTTAGGGCTTAGTCCGGTTGTTTTATCTTGCATGTGCAGTTCGCGGGTGGTGGCATTAAACTGTATGCCACCAATGGTAAACTGATCAACCGAGCTTAAGTGCAGGGTAGGTGGAGTACGTTTGAGCAAGGCATTTATCTTAAGAAACAAAATATCCGGATCAAAGGGTTTAATCATATAATCATCTGCTCCCTTACCAAACCCGCTGATAATATCTGCCTTGTTGTTTTTTGCGGTGAGAAAAATAAAAGGGGTGGTACCTGATATTTTTCTTATTTCAGTAGCGAGTTCAAACCCGCTCATACCCGGCATCATCACATCCAGGATACACAGTTCGGCCGTATTGTTTTTAAGCCATTTAACGGCATCATTCCCGTTGGATACATGTTTTACGGCAAAACCTTTGCCTTTCAGAAAAGCTTCCAGCACATGTGCAAAATTCAGGTCGTCTTCTACAAGTAATAATTGATTCATGTTAGTGGTAAGGGATATGAATGGTAAAAGTAGATCCAACACCAGGTTTACTTGCTACAGCTATGCTTCCATTGTGCTTTTCAATTACGTTTTTTGCAAATGAAAGCCCGATGCCATAGCCTGAAACATCATGCCGGTTGTTATCCGGTACCCGGTAAAAGTTTTCGAAAATTTTATCCAACTCACTGCTTTTTATACCAATTCCTTTATCGCTTACGGCAACGGAGGTTAAGGCAGGTGTTTGGGTAATGCTGATGTATATTTCCGCAGATGGCCTGCTGTATTTTATCGCATTGTCAATAATATTCTGAATGGCCATAAGCACCTTTTGCGGATCCATATAAATGGGTTTCAGATTGGGTTCTTCATGCAAAAATAATTTTCCGTGTTTTTCGCGGATAAGGGTGGTACATTGTTTAATAGCAGTTTTCACCACATCGCTGATCATGGCCAACTCTTTGTTCAGTTCAAAGTTTTTATGTTCTGATTTCGACAGATCGAGCACCGATTCTACATGCTTCAGGATCCGTTTATCTTCTGATTTTATAATTTCAGAATAGGAAATAATCTGATCATTTTCTGTAAGCGGATTAAGTTGGGAAATCTGGCTGGCGGCTATATAAATGGTACTGATTGGCGTTTTCAGTTCATGGGTAAGGTTATTGATCATCTGGGATCTCACTTCAGCCAGTTTTTTATTTTTAATAAGCATACGCAGGGATAGGGTAAAGATAACAATCAGAAGCAAGGTATAAAAGAGGGAGAGGCCAAACAAACCCGATAAGCGGCTTACCGAAAATCCGGCATTGGCAAGAGTATACAGATTTGCGCTCCAGGATGATCTGTTATGTTCGGAAGGAAACAATCCCATATGGTAAACAGTCATCCCGGCCAATTCCTTTTCCAAACCAAGAGCTATTTTATCCAGTTGCCCGCTTTTTAACAGGGTGTCATGGCCTGCCAGTGCCACAATAGCATAATCTACCTCTATGCCTTGTCGGGCCATTTCCTGTTGCAATAAACTATCCAGTTGGTTTTGAATAAGCTCCTTACGGGTTAGGTATAGTTTTTCATTCAGCAACTGTTCAATTTTCTTTTCTACCAACTTAAACGGGAGGGGATAGGCACTCGTTACGGCAGGCAGGGAATCGGAAATAACAAGCTGCCTGTTTCCACCCGCTGCATTTAATTTTTTCATCAGAGAAGTGCTTACCCTGGATATGTTAAAGGTTTGTTTTTGCCCGGGTGATGCCTTCTCTTTATCTATATCTACCGTTACTGCATGGTTGCTCAGCCGATCCTTTTCCAACTGATCCAGCTTATACGTTACCTGATCGAGTATGCGGTTTATGCCCCTGTTAAATTCCCTTACCTCGGCACGATAAACTTCCACAAGCCAGTAAAACTGGAAGGCAATAACACCTGTAAGCCCGGTGCTGATTAATACAATGAGGATAAGATAATACCTGCGGATCATGTTAAACGATTTTCAATGATAAGAAATCTGTTAACATGACGTAACAAACATTAACAAACATTAACAAAATATCTGTTTAGGGGAAAGGAGTTTTGCGGTACCAACTCTTTTCCAGCTAATGAAACCCAATGTTCCCTTATCTTTTACAGGCTATGATCAACCTGATTTTAGCATGGCATATTCTTTTTCACAGGCTGAAATTAATGCGCTATTTAACCATCACAAAAAGCTCAGATTGATTTATGTGGCCACCGGGGTATTGCAAATCATATCAGCTGAAACATCTCTTACACTTCATGCAGGAGAGTTATTGCTAAACCCGGCTGAAGGTTCAACCTACCTGTTTAAAAATGGAGCAGAAGGCAAATTATTGGTTTCGGGATTTTCTGAAACATGGTTAAATAAATTCCAACTCTTCCTGCCTGAATTATTAACCACCGACACTTATCAAACGCCCCTCATTTCCAATTTATGCAAAAGGATAAAACACGAAATACGTGTAAATGATGAGAGGAGTCCGGTGCTGATTGAATCTTTTTTTGTTCAGTTGTTCTCTTACATTATCAGACATGGAATAACGCAGATAAATAAAGATCCTGATTGGGTAGCATCCGTAAAAAATATGATAGATGAAAACTACCAGCAAAAGCTTACCCTGGCTGATATTGCCAAGGAAGCAGGCATGCATCCGGTTTATCTCTCTTCGCAGTTTGAGAAATATTTTTCCGTTTCGTTTATCCGCTATCTCAAAGCCGTGAGGATTGAAAAGTCGGTGTTGTTGCTTAAGCAAAAAAACAAATCGATAGCTGAAATAGCCTATTTATGCGGATTTGCAGATCAAAGCCATTTTCAGCGGTCATTTAAAACCATGTTTGGTGTTAGTCCGGGTTATTACACCCATATGCACCAGATAAATTCCAATATGAGATAATCCATATGATATACGGATGTATTAAACAAAATCCTTTTATGAAACTTAAAGTATTGGTTATTGATGATGAGCCTGTGAACTTATTGCTTACCCGCAAAATGCTGGCAGGCCGTAACTATGAAATTGATGAGTGTGAAGATGTGAATGCCGGCCTGCGCATGTTATCAGCAAAGGCTTATGATATAGTTCTGATAGATATCAATATGCCTGAAATAGACGGGGTGGAAGGAGCAAGACTTATTAAAAAGGTATCAGACTCAACAAGGGTATTTGCCCTCACTTCAGATATCAGCCGCAATTGCATTGATATGATCAGCAGGGAACCCTTTGATAAATACCTTACCAAGCCATACACACAAAAAGCCATGCTGGAGTTATTTAACTGAATTTGTTTTAATGAATGGAAGCCAAGCTTAAGAATATACACCGGCCTTTATTCCATGCAATTTATTTACCGGTGCTTAAGTAATTTTTGTAGCAACCAACATTCTAAGCTATGGAATCCTTATTGACCAACAGAAAAATAAATCCCGGCTTGTTATGGCCGGTTTTTTTCGTCCTGTTTTTTTATGGTTTTACAGGGCAGGCCCTGGCACAAAAAACATTTACCGGTGCAGTAGATGATTTTTGGAACACTGCTGCCAACTGGAGCCCTACAGGTGTGCCCGACAGTACCTATGATATTATTATTGCGGTAAACAAAACTGCTATTCTCAATGTATCGGCCCATGTAAAGTCGGTTACATTTGCCAACGATGCTGATCAGGCATCTTCTATCACTCTTAACGGGCATTCCCTCACCGTTGTGAATTCCATTAACTTTACCGATCCTTTTGGCTCAAGCGGAGACCAAACCATCAATGTAGGAACAGGAACCCTTGTTTGCGATACCGTGATCATGGCCAATACCACATCGGCCTCCGAAGACCTTGATTTAAATGTATCAACCGGTACCATTACCATTAATAATGATATTCAGATGAATGGTGCCACTACAGAGAACATCATACGGATTACTTCTACAGGTGTTTTAGATATATGTGGAACAGTAAATTCCGGAGGTACATTCGATTTTGGATCAGCAGGTATTGTAAAATATACCGGAACCATAGCGCAAAGTGTACGTGCCTTAACCTATTACCACCTGTATATTGAAAACAGTTCTACCAAAACATTATCCGGAGCTACTACCGTTTCAGGTAATTTATTGGTTAAAACAGGATCTACCTTAAGTCTCTCCTCCAACTCCTTATCAGTTTCGGGTGATGTAATAATTACAGGTACGCTTTTAGATGATAATGTCAATGGCACCAATACATTTAGTGATAGTGTGGCTGTTGAATCAGCCGGTAACTGGAGTGTAACTGTTGCTGAAAGTTTTAATATTGGCGGATCGATTTATGTGGCAGGTAGTTTTACTGCCGGGAGTGGTACTTATACCTTTACCGGTACCAATATCACCATTGGAGGACCTACAGCCCTTACTTTTTCCGGTACCCTCTCTTTTAGCGCTACAGCCACGGTTACCAATAATACAAATATCACTTTATCATCCACTTCAGTATTATCAGGATCAACTGCCACCTGGATAAACAATGATACCCTTACCATATCTACAAATAATTTCACCCTCGACTCCCTGATTGCAACCACAACAGGTAATTCGGTAATTTATAATAATACATCTTCTGTTACTGCCATACCGGCTTATTATTACTATTTCGAAAAACAAAGTTCCGGCACGCTTACCATTGATTCAGGAGTTACCATCAATAAACATTTTGAAATTGATGCAGGAACGGTGCAATGCAATTATCAGATTATTTCATTGGTTTCCGCTTCAGCTATTATCCGGAATGGAACAACGCTTAGTCTGGGTTCTTCATCATCTCCCAGGCAGGTGTTATTTCCTACCAATATGCCAAATGGAAATATAACCCTGGGAAGAAGCTGCACGGTTATTTATAACTCAGATGGAAATAATAAATTCAGCGAAGGCCTCAATTATGGAAATCTCACTATTACAACCAATACTTCGGATAAACCTATCAGCCTTTCTGCCAACCTTACCGTAAGGGGACACTTTGCATTAAACAACTCTACTGGTCTTGTAAGCATTGATGCCACCACATTTAATATTGACGTTGACAGTTCCATTACAGGTTCAGGCAATATCAGCTTCACAACAGGAACGTTGTATGTTGGTTTAAACTACACCAATACCGGAGGTCTTAGCCCCGGATCCGGAACTGTGGTATATGACGGAGCTTCGCAGTCGGTAAAATCAGCTACGTACTATAATTTAACATTCTCAGGTAGCGGCACCAAAACACCTTTGAGTAATATCACGGTAAGCCAGAATTTAACCATTCAGTCTGGTGCCACCTTTGCCATTTCATCCAATACCATGCAGGTAAGCGGTACATTTTCCATTAGCGGTACCTTTACGGATAATAATACCTCCGGCACCAATACCCTCGATTCAGTGATTATAAACTCTGGTGGCGTGTGGAATTGCAGTGTGGCAGAAAACTTTACCATTTCCGGTATTTTTACGAATAGCGGAACTTTTACTTCAGGATCGGGAACCTATACTGTTGGAGGTAGCGGCAGCAGGGTGTATACCGGAACTTTTGTATTTGCCGGAAATGTAGCCATTAATACAGGTGTAACCCTCCAAAATACCAATTCAATTACCATCACCGGTAACCTTACCGGTTTTAGCCCTGGTACTTCCGTATGGCAAAACCTTTCAGGCTCTTACCTTGGTGTTGGTGGTACCTTA
This sequence comes from Bacteroidota bacterium, assembly GCA_051715425.1. GTDB lineage: Bacteria > Bacteroidota > Bacteroidia > UKL13-3 > UKL13-3 > JAJTFA01. Next base: position 75,312 of record JBPXJS010000025.1, read on the forward strand.
CTCAGTACAGGAACCTTAACCGCCACGGCAAGTAACAATTCGGTGGAATACAACGGAACATCGGCACAAACAATTAAAGCAACCACTTACCACCACCTGCTGAAAAGCGGAAGCGGAACGGCCACCGCAGGTAGTGGTATTACGGTAAATGGAAATATTACGGTTTCCGAAGGCGTATTGTTATGTACCGCTACCATTACATCAACAGCGTCCAGTTTATTATCGGTTGGCAAAAACGATACACTTACCCTGGGCCAAACATCTTCTGCAACGGACGTAACCATGCCTACCAATATACTTACTTCCAATATCAGTTTAGATGATGCTTCTACTTTGAACCTGAATACGAACGGAACCCAAACGTTTAATGCATCAATATCTTTAGGTAACCTGGGCATTACCACAGGATCCACCAGTAAGTCGGTAACCTTGTCGGCCAATTACAGCATCAGGGGTACTTTGTATCTTTATGAAACTTCGGGTACTGTTACCCTGAATGCAGGCACACATACGCTGGAGTTGAATGGCTCTTTAACAGGAAACGGGGCACTGGTGTTTTCCACCGGCACATTGCGTTTAAAAGGCAACAGCAATAGTCATACAGGAACTTTTACACCTGGTGATACGGTACGTTTGGTGGGTACAGAATCCGCTCAATCCATACGCGGAGCGGCTTATAAAAACCTGGTACTTGATAATACACACGGAGCTACCTTATCAGGATCGGCTACCTTAACAAAAACCTTAGAAGTGGTAAACGGCATCTTATCTGGAGGGGGCAACCTCACCCTGGTTTCCGATGGAAGTGGTACCGGACGCATTGTTGGACCTTCGGGTGGAAATTATATTGATGGAGCCGTTACCGTACAATGTTATATACCGGCAGCTGCTATAAAACGTTTCAGAAGCATCAGTTCTCCGCTTGCCACTACAGCATACAGCCAGTTTATTGACGATATTTATGTAAGCGGAACAGGTGGCGTTTCTAATGGATTTGATGCTTCGCCAGACAACAGGTCGACCATTTATACCTATCAGGAAAGCACCGGTGGTGCAGGAAGGGGATGGGTGGCATCCACAAATATTACCAACTCCGTAACCCCGGGTCAGGGAATGCTGGTATATGTTCGCGGAGATCGCAGTGTAAGTAATCCGTTTAGCACCACTACTGCATCCAATGATGCCACAGTTGATTTTACCGGTACCCTTAATCAGGGGAATATAAGCCCAACATTGAGTTATACCAATACCGGAAATGCAACCGATGATGGGTGGAACCTGGTGGGGAATCCCTATCCATCGCAAATTGACTGGACATCCTTAACCAAAAACGACCTTTCTTCTTTTTATTATATTTATAACCCGGCCACCGGAAGTTATGAGGCAGATAACGGTGCCAATAAAATTGCATGTACCCAGGCCTTTTTTGTTCAGGCTACAGGGGCTGCGCCATCCATCAGCTTCTCTGAGTCGTCAAAAACAGGTGATGCCCCTGTGAGGTATTTTAAATCCGCAGCAACACAGCTGCATATCAGTATGCACAGGGATTCGATACATGCTGATATGATGAAGCTGGTATCAGGAGGTACACGCTTTTATACAGCAACAGAAGATGCTGTGAAATTTACCAATTCCACCCTAAATATCTACACACTTACAAAAGACTCTGTCCCTGTTCAGATAAACAGTTTTCCTTTTAAACAAACAGGTACTGATACGGTGGAAGTATTTATTAATGGTGCGGCCGGGACCTATACCCTCAAAAACCGAAGTGCAGGTTACGGCCAGTTTCAACAGGTGCTTTTGTTTGATAAGTTTTTAAATACCACGGTAAACTTTATTCAGTTTCCTGATTATGTTTTTCATATTACAGCAAATACACAAAGCAAAGGCAACCGGTTTATGCTGCTCTTTAATCATACAGCCAGCCTTCCGGTTCATATCCTAAGTTTTAAAGGTGGAATTTCTGGTAAAACCGGTAGTGGTTTAAGTAAAGTAAACCTGAGTTGGGAAACCACCCGAGAAGAACAACTGCATGCCTATGTGATTCAACGTTCAGGCAACGGAGTCGATTTTGAGGATATAGGAACAGTAGAAGCTTTAAACAGCGAAAGGTACTACCAATACACATTTACTGATGAGGTGAACCTCTCAATGGGAGAAACCATGTATTACCGCTTACGTACGATTGAGTACAGCGGAAATGAAACCCAAAGCAGTGTACTGGCGATACGTTTGGGGGACAACTTGTCCGGTAATCAACATATGCAGTTATTTCCCAATCCGGCTAAAGATGTGATTCAGGTGGTATTTCCTGATATGGTTCCACCGGTATTGCACATTTATTCTCCGTTGGGTGAAAAAGTATTTAGTGCACCGGTTGGTATGGCTCAACATATTTTTAAACTACCAACCCTGTTGCCCGGATTATACCGGGTGGTGGCAGGTTCTTATGTTTCTACATTATTGATTGTTAAATAAGCGGTATAGATGACGAAATGGTATTTGGCCATAACAATGGCCGTGGTATTGATAAAACCTGCCCTGGCGCAGGAAGAGTGGGATGAGGAAAAGGATCGGGAGTATGAAGGTGTGGTGATACGGGAATCTGATCAGTTTGAAAAGAGGGTGAAGTATAACAAAAAGCATCATGATGAGGTTGGTACTCCTTCTTCCTTCTCCATATCCGTTCCTGATTTAGGAGGTGATAACGGATTAAACCGTGAACCCTTACCTGAACCTGAATACGAACCCTTTTCTGCACCCAATCACAGCCAGTTGGCCGACCAGACCAACGATAAACCACAGGACGTACCCGACCCGCCAGACCCACCGGATTTACCTATAAACGGAGGCATCAGTTTGTTGTTTATAGCCATGTTGGGTTATGGACTTAGGGCTGTGTTTAAAAGGTAATAACGGCCTGCCTCAAATTTTCAGCTGGTTCAGAACTTGATCTTGCGTTCATGTCTGTGAGGTATAGTTGTACATAAAATTTAATCAGGCATGGGATGAACATCCTGTTGTTCAGGTCAAGCCTGACTGAGTTAAAAGATCCTATTCCGAATTTCAGAAAACAAAAGCTGACTCCATCTTACACTTGAGTCGGCTTTTGTTTAACATGCATTTTGCAGATTACATTTTAATAATTTTAAATATTCCTGATTCTACATCTGTTGTTTTTACTTTTACAAAGTATAAACCTGAGGTTCCTTCGAAGTTCACAGCTAACCTGTCGGTTTGATGATATTCTTTGCGAAATACTTCCTGTCCGCATGCATTTAATATAACAACTTCAGCATATGAAGTAGTATGATGAAGGGTAATTGTCAAATTACCCTGGCTTGGGTTTGGATAAACGAGGGCAATACCTGCTTTTGTTTGCTGATTAATTCCGATAGGAAACAATTGCAAACAGGCTGACGTATCTGTACATCCGTTTTGTGTAACAATTACTGCATAAGTTCCGCTTGATGCGGCAGTAAAAACCTTGCTGGTGGCACCGCTGACAGGGGTGAAGTTGTTGTTACAGTCAACCCATTGGTAGGAGGCACCAGTAGCCCCGGCTGTAAATACATTTCCAGATCTGGTAATGCTGATATCAGGTGAATTGACTGTAATGGTGCCGGTGGCAGACACCGGGTTACAACCTCCATTTAGCGGAATGCTGTAATTAAACACACCACTTTGTGTAGGTGTGCCGCTAATGGTAATGGTATTGGCCATCCAGTTGGCTGTTACCCCGGCAGGAAGCCCGGTAGCTTCTCCAATACCGTTGGTTCCTGTTGTAGTATGGGTAACCGGAGAAACAGGCGTTTTCACACAAACAGCAGGGGTGGAGGATGCTGCACCAACTGAATTGTTTGTGCATACTGCTATAAGGCGTGCTATTCTGCTGCGTCCTCTTCCGTTGTATCCGGTGAAATCGCCACCAATAATCACTTTTCCATCGGTCTGAACGGAAATATCAATTACGGAACCATTTGTTCCCGATCCAACATGAAAGCTGGCATCTATACTCCCATTGGAATTGATGCGGGCCAAACCTTTTCCGGCAGTTCCATTATAGTAATCAAAAGCACCACCCAAAAGGATTTTTCCATCTGTTTGCAAGGTAATATTCAGCACACTGTTGTTCGCACCGCTGCCTGTATTAAAGGTATTGTCTATGCTTCCATCTACATTTAACCTGGCGATGCGGCTTGCACCTGTTCCATTGTAAGTTGTGAACCGCCCACCAATCAGTATTTTTCCATCAGCCTGCACAGCAATTGCATCCATTGGGTTGTTTAAGCCACTGCCGGTGATGAAGGTAGAATCGAAACTTCCATTGCTATTGATACGCGCAATACGGTTGCTTGTTTTTCCCTGGTATGAGGTAAACCAGCCACCTATAATGATTTTTCCATCAGCCTGCAAGGCAGTCGTCAGAACAGCATTGTCGGCACCAATTCCCGGAGTAAAACCCATATCCAAACTTCCATCCGTATTGATTCGTGCCACACGCTGACGGTTTGTTCCGTTATAAGAACTAAAATCACCGGCAATAATCAGCTTGCCGTCTGGTTGCATGGCGCTGGCGTAGATAGCGGTAATGGACCCATCACCTAAGGTAAAGGTATTATCAAGGCTGCCATTTGCTTCAAGGCGGGCCAGGCATTTTTTGCCTGTCTGGTTGCTCAGGCTAAACCAACCCACAATAATTATTTTACCATCTGGTTGAGGGTATATGGCCGATATGCTACTATTGGGTTCTGTTGACGGTTTAAAAGTGGTATCCACACTGCCATCTGCATGCAGGAGGGCAATGGCATTTTTCTCCCTGCTGTTATACGCTGTAAAAGTGCCTCCAATCAATATTTTGCCACCGGGAAGGATGGCATGGCAGAATACAGTTGAATTGGCACCCATGGCATGATTAAAAGCAATATCTGTTTGCCCATCGGAAAGTAATTTGGAAATAAAACCTCTTGCCATTCCGCTAAAAATGGTAAATTCTCCGGCAGCCAATACGTTTCCGTCAGGTAATAAAGCTACATGATTGATATAGTTATTGGGACCTGGACCTGCATGAAACCCCTGATCTACGCTACCGTTACTGTTCAGGCGGGCTATGTATTTCTGAGGTGTTCCGTCAACCGTGGTAAATGGCCCGGCAATAATCAGTTTTCCATCATTCTGTAACGCACAGGAAGAGATGGCACTGTTTGCTCCTGATCCAGGATTAAAACCTGCATCAAGGCTTCCGTCACTATTCAAGCGGGCGATATGATTTCTTGAAGTTCCGTTTATGGTGCTGAACCAGCCTGTAATTACAATTTTACCACCAGCCTGCAGAATAATTGAACGAACGTTGTTCACATTTGTTCCCGGATTAAAGCCCATATCTAAACTTCCATTGGAATCTAATCTTGCTATACCTTTTCTGGTGGTTCCGTTATATATGGAGAAACCGCCACCCACCAGGATTTTACCATCGGGCTGAATAGCCAGTGCATAAACTTGCGAGCCAAATCCACTTCCGATGACGAAACTTGTATCAAGAGATCCGTTTGGATTGATACGTGCAATATAATTTCTGGTGGAGTCATTATAAAAAGTAAATAGACCGCCAATTACAATTTTACCATCAGCCTGCACCGCACAGGCAAGCACCTCGTTTCCTGCCCCTAAGGAAGGGTTGAAGGTATTGTCAAGACTTCCATCAGCATTAAGACGCGCTATATGGTATCTGGAAGATGAATTGTATGAGGTGAAATTCCCACCAATTATTATTTTCCCGTCAGGCTGTATGGCTATAGATTTTACTGCTCCACCGGCACCTGTTCCTATTTGAAAGGTTTGGTCAACGGAACCATCGGCATTTATCCGTACAATACAATTTTTACTTACACCATTGTATTTGGTAAACTGACCACCAATAATTACTTTTCCATCAGCCTGCACCGCACTTGTCCATACATTGTCATTTGCTCCGTCAAGCAATCCCAATCCGGGATCTGTGGGATTAAAAGTAGAATCGTTGTTGCCGCTCTGGGCAAGCAATTCAAATCCTGTTGAAGCCAATAAAAACAGGAATAAAAAAGTGCTCAATTTCTTCATTAGTATTTTTCCTTTAGTTTAGTTAGGTATACACAAAGTAAAAGTTTTGGTAGGTATGAATCAACAAACTTATATTGGAATAATTTATATCTGATATGTTTTTAGGGTAAATGCAAATGGATGCCAGTTTCTAATAACAAAAAATGGGACCTCCGTTAGCAAAGGAGTTAAATTTTGTGATATAGCATGTAACAACAAACCTCTCATTTGCCAGTATCTGGTTGGTTTATATCCTCATACAATCCATTAAGCAAGCCGTCCAGAATAGTATAGCGAAAGTTTCACAAGTGAAGAAAATTCCATAAAATATGAACCCATTCTGCCTGACTGTCTACCTTAGTTAATAGTAAGGAAAGAAGAGGAAGTAAATTGGCATTACGAACCCTGAAAGCCTAATAAATGAAGGCCTCTTCAGGCAAATTTACCGGGCAATAATAAAATTCAGAGGCAATAGCCTGCACATAAAATTGTATATCAGGCAGGTTGTTAACATCTTGTCTGTGATCAAAGTTGACATCAATCATACTGAAATGTAAAAACAAAACTTTAAATTGCTGTAAGTTGGATAAGTTCGAAAGGTAAGAGGGTATTTCAGTTAAGGCTGTTATATAATTGAATCCGGAGATCAATTCCATAAGAATAGCTGTTCGGTGGATTTGTTAAATAAAAACAAAACCACCTACCGACCAATTGTTATCAATATATGATGGATACAAAAAGGTTTTCGATCAGGGTTTTATTCGGTTTATTGATCGTGTTAATGGGTCAATCTGCTTTTACATTAAGCCATGCTCAAAATAACAGACATGCCAAAAGAGTTGCTTTGGGAGCTAACCTGATTCTGGGCAAACCTTTTAGTTCTGTTGAGAATGATGAAGCCCAGGGCTTGTCTCTGGATTTTACCTTTGTTCCGTTTAAGCTTATATCAGGAGTGGCAAAGGTTAGTATTGGCCAGATGAGTGGAGATGGTTACATCAATCAAATTGTTCGTGAACGTGATGCAGTTGGAGCATTTTCCTATAAAACAGTTTATACATCGGCCGAAGTGATGATGCTCATTAATCTTCACCGTTTATTCCTGAAAAACCGAAGGCCACAACAATTTATACCCTATTTTTTTGCAGGGATTGGGAGGTTTTATACCGATGCGGTTAGCACATCTGCCGATGTAGATAAAACATACAATCAGCGGTATTACGTTCAAAGCTTTGGATTAATCGGAAGATTCAAAATTAACAGGCAATGGGATGCCATTGGCCGATTAACATATTATCGCACAGAAACCTATTATCTGGATGCTATACCACTAACGTCTGGATATGATGGGTTGCTCACACTCGAGATGGGCCTATCCTTAAAACTGGGAACCTGGATGAGACGCAGTGATTTTATTGATTGGAGAAGAATGGATGTGATAGTTAGATGTCCGAGATATTTTTGATCCCATACTGAATGGTTGAGCTGCATACCTGTACCTATCTTAAAAAGTAAAGCCTACGTTTTTGAATCAGGTAACTTTCCCTTTGGAAAATGCGCTGATCATCATCTTCAAAAATAATGACAGAAACAGAGAGCTAATCTTCAGAACTTATTTACAAAAGTGATGGGAGCTTTTATAAATTAAAATTATTCTTATTTTGCAATAATTGAACCCAGCCCTTAGCCTGCGTGTATTTGCTTAAAAAGAGATGATAGGAGGGTGTTTGGTTTATCAAAGAAGAATTCATTATGAGGATTTAAAAAATCATCTCTTGGTGAACCGAATAATGAAATTCGCTATTTTTTATATCTGCTAAATTAAAAGGAGCCTTATCCCTTTTTTTGTTTACGATGGTGGGTAAATGCCTATAGATATTTACCGGATATTAAATTTAAACCGCCAGTTATCAATTAATCTGTTACCATAGCTGGAAAACAATTATATTTATTTGGTAAAGGTATACGGCTTATTTCAGCTGTCGAACAGATCATAAGCCAAAGATTTTATGGCAAGTAAATCGTAAAAGGTTGGTTAAAAGAGTATGCTCTGGTCATTTGAAAATAAAGCTGTTACAGGGATAAATTTTTGGTATATTAAAATAAATGTTACGCTTCATTCATTGTAAATAATGGCTATAATCCGCCCGCCATTTCTGTTTTTTATCCTGTTTGGCCTGATGTTTTACAGCCAGGTAAGTTCGGGGCAAACCAGGGCTTCGTTTCAACACCTCACCTCCGATAATGGACTATATTGTGAAGATATTACATGCATTTCACAAGATGCAGAGGGGTTTGTTTGGATTGGTACACAGGAAGGGTTATTTAAATTTGATGGATATACCTGCAAACCTTTGGAAACAGAAAAAAATGCCTGCCAAACAAATGCAGCAACTGAATGTTTGTTGCTTGACCGCAAAGGCAGATTATGGGTAGGCACCGGTTGTGGCGTTCAGGTATTAAACACGCAAACAGGAATCTTTAAAAGCTATTACCATGAAAAGGGCAACCCTGGAAGTATTGGTAACAATAATGTAACAGCCATTGTGCAGGATGAATATGGGAGTATATGGGTGGGGACGCGGAACGGGATTTACCGGTTTATAGAAACTGACCAGACGTTTAAACTTTACAGACACGATACCATTGGGAACGAAAAAGAGGTTTACTACAAAAACAGGGTGATTGATGTGGTATCTGATAAAAAGGGCAGTTTATGGATAGCTACATTAAAAGGGTTGTTTCAGTTCTCGCTCAAGACACATGTTTTTAAAGATGCCTATACCTTATTCAAAGGGGCTGATGAGGCATTGAGAAATAATGTACAATCGTTGGCTTTTGACAGAGACGGAAGATTATGGGTTGTTCCGTATGAAAATGGGATAATGGTGCTTGATATAAATAAGGTTAAAACAAATCACCTCAACAAAACACCTGATGGATTAAATTCTGACAAGATAAGAAAAATTGTTTTTGATGGGAAGGGGAGATTATGGGTTGCAACCAAAAATGATGGCCTGCAAATGCATGACTATAGAACCAACTATTGGACAAGTTTTACACATGATATTTTTGATAAAAAAACCATTTCAGCAAATCAATTAACCACCCTTTTTGCAGATAAAGATGGGATGTTATGGATAGGAACCAGTGGTCAGGGTTTAGAGAGAATAAGTGAGGTTCCTGATAAATTTACCAGCTATATAGCACAACCGGGAAAACCCAACGGACTTTATGATCAGAAGATAACTGCGGCCTGTGAGGATGTTGCAGGGAATATATGGCTTGGCACTAACAATGGACTTGTTTATCATAACAGGGCATTACAAACTTTTCGCTATTACCTGGCCAATGAAAACGGGTTAAACTCACTTTCAAATCATCATATTTTTGCGGTGGCTGTAGATGCTGAAGGCAAGTTGTGGGCAGGAACCCAAAGGGGACTTAATCAATACGATCCATTATTTAAAAAGTGGACACGCTATTTTTCTGATAGTACTGATTCTATCACAACAAATGAGATCTATTGCATCCTCTCCGGTTCAAACGGAGATTTATGGTTCGGAACCAACCATGGTCCATACCGCCTGAAGAAGGGGGCGAAGGTTTTTGAAACCCGCTATAACCAATATCTTCTTGATCAGTTTCGAACCGATTTTTATTATTCGGTATTTGAGGACAGCCGAAAACATATTTGGTATTCTTCCAGCAGAGGCGAGATTTATCAGATTGATACAAACCTTAATATCCTTCAGTCGACAGAAACAAATACACAACTCAGGGCTTTTTCTCCGTATCCGGTGAATAAATTTACTGAAGATGAAGCCGGAAATGTGTGGATGCTTTGCGATGCCGGTGTGATGGTATATCATCATAAAACAGGAAGTGTAAGTAAAATTCCACTTAGAAAAAAAGACACTCACACCATTTTCAGGTCTCTTGAAATTGCTTCTGATCGCAGTGTATGGGTGAGCAAAAATGATGGAATTATGCGCATCGGATTCAAAAGGAATAACGGACAGGAAGTGTGTGTTGATGAATTTAATCATGTTGACGGTTTACCGGGAGATATTTATAATAAATCGGTATCTCTTAAACTAAAAACAGGGGAGCTTTTATTCGGAGGATTAAAAGGTTTTGCAACCTGTAATCCAAAAGAGTTTATATTCAACAGGGTAGTACCTGCTGTATATGTTTCTTCATTTAAGGTGTTTGATAAGGAACTGAAAATGGACGGGGAACTTTTTTCCCGCTATGAAGTTAAACTAAGCCATAACCAAAACTTCTTTTCTTTTGAAATGTCGGCACTTTCTTATGATCGTCCGGAAAAAAACCAATACGCCTATCAGTTGGAGGGGTTTGATAATGAAATGATTTATTGTGGTACAAAACGTGAAATATCTTATACCAATGTGCCTCCCGGAAACTATATACTTCATATCATAGCCTCAAATAGTGATGGGGTATGGAACCTAAACGGATCCAGCATGAAGTTAACAGTTAAACCACACTTTGTTCAAACAAGCTGGTTTCAGATGGTGGTTTTTCTTGTTACCATCCTGCTAATCTACCTTGGGTATCGGTATCGTATTAATCATGTGAAACGTAGTGAGAAATTGAAGCGGGAGATTACCAGACAGATTTCGGAAGCCCGGATGAAAGCATTACGTGCTCAAATGAATCCGCATTTTATTTTTAATACCCTAAATTCCATCCAGCAGTTTATTACATCCAGCAATAAACAGGAAGCATTGCGGTACTTATCAAAATTTGCTAAGTTAATCCGGTTGGTTTTGCAAAATGCCGAAAAAAATATCAACTCGCTGGAGGATGAATTGATTATTATAGAATTTTACCTTGAATTGGAGAGTTTACGATTTGAAAACAGATTTACATGGCACTTTACCAATATACTTGATATGGAGAAAAACGAGATAGAAATCCCCGCCATGATATTGCAACCTTTTGTTGAAAATGCGGTTATCCATGGACTGCTTAATAAAACAGGAAGTGGTCATCTGGAAATAACCACAAGACAGGAGAATAATACCTTAATATGTATCATAGAAGATAATGGGATCGGTAGGGAAGCCGCAATGCTTATACGCAATAAAAAGCAGATTCATCACCAATCCATGGGGATGAAAGTTACAGAAGAGAGAATGGCTATTATGCAACAAATTACACCACTTAGAGCAAGCCATACCATATACGATCTGAAAGATGATAATGGGTTTGCATGTGGTACAAGGGTGGTTATTGAAATACAATTTAAAAGAAATAATGATTAAAGCAGTTATTGTTGAAGATGAAGCACGAAGCATGCTGATGTTAAGCAGCCTGCTGGTTGAGTATTGCCCGGAAGTAACACTGGTTGGCAGTGCATCAAACGCTGAAGATGCTTATGCCCTAATTAAAAAAAGTGCACCGGATATCGTTTTTCTGGATATTGAAATGCAGAAGGGAACTGGATTTGATGTGCTTGAAAGATTTGATGAAATAAATTTTGAGGTGATTTTTACAACTGCGTATGAACAATATGCTTTAAAAGCAATTAAGTTTTGCGCTATCGATTACTTATTAAAACCGATAGATTTTACAGAGTTGAAAGCGGCAACTGACAAGGTGATCAGGCGAAAGCAAAAACAAACGTTAAATTCAAACCTGGAAGTATTGATGCAGAATTATCATTCCAAAAACCTGAATCAGCAAAAAATTGCATTATCTACCCAGGAGGGATTGTTATTTGTTCCGGTAAGCGATATTATTTATTGTAAATCAGACGGGCCTTATACCATATTTCATCTGAAAAATAATGAAACCCTGATGACTTCTAAAAACCTGAAGGAATACGAGGACTTGCTGGCAGAGCATTCTTTTTTTCGGGTTCATCACTCCTGGCTTATTAATTTAAATGAAATAAGAAAGTATATGAGGGGAGAAGGTGGTACGCTGGTGATGAGCAATGGAGCCAATATTGATGTTTCGAAACGAAAAAAAGAAGAGTTTATGAAAAAAATATCAGCCAGATAATGCCTGATTGGTATTAAGCTCCCGGTTGTTAAACAAATATAACCGCTTATTAAACGATCCTTTTCACCCCTTTTTTATGATGTAGCTTTGATACAATGTCATTCCATTGTACCTAAAAAAACAAATCATGAAAAATACATTACGCCCTATCTTCCTGTTTTTTATTTTAGTTGTTTGTTATCTGCAAGGCAAGGCTCAGAAACCTTGTGGTTCCGGTGATCTGCACCAACTATTGATGAATACAGACACTGCATACCGAAAAGAAAACACAGCAGCAGAGGAAGAGATTTATAAAAACCTTTCCGTTAAAGCCATGAATAAAATGCAAACTCCGGTTTATACCATACCTGTTGTAGTGCATGTTATTCATAAAGGGGAGGCCGTAGGAAGCGGCAGCAATATTGCCACCAATAATATTCTTAATGCCATACAAACCCTGAATAACTCATTCAGAAATGTAAACAATCAGGGTGTTGATGTACAAATTAATTTTAAACTTGCTACAACAGATCCCAATGGAAATGCTACTACAGGTATCAACAGGGTAAATGGAACCGTTGTAGCCGGTTATGCTACTGGAGGCATTAATAATTACCTTTGTCCATCCACCGGGGCAAGCGAAACAGCTGTGAAAGACCTGAGTAAATGGCCGGTAAAATCCTATTTAAATATCTGGTTGGTTTATACCGTTTGCAATTTTAGTTATACGGGCATTGCCACAGGCATTACGGGTTCAGCTTATAACGGGGTATGCGTAACTTACAGCAGGCTTTCAAGTGCCACAGATCTTACCATAACGCATGAGGTAGGACATATGCTCGGATTAAATCATACGTTTCAGGGAGATGATGCAGCGCATGTAATTTGTCCTGCTGATTCAGCCTGTGCTTTTAATGGAGATAAAGTTTGTGATACACCTCCTCACAGGCAGTGGGATAGTGTTACTACTCCATGTGTTGGCCCGGGAGTTTGGAATAATTCGAGGTACAATTATATGAGTTATAACCATACCCCAACTTACAGCCCGCAAGCAGTTAACGCTACCACATGTCGTTTCACACAAGGGCAAAAAGATCGGATGAGAGCCGTTTTGTTAACCAATTCAACTAAACCGTATCTCGACTCGAAAGGTGCATTACCGCCCGCCACTTTAAACGATGCCGGTGTGGAGCGTTTTATACTTCCCGTTGCCAATCATTATTCTTTTAGTTGCGCACCTTCAGATTCGGTTTTTCCGGTTGTAGAGCTGAAGAACTATGGTACTGCATCACTATTATCGGCCATCATCAGATATAGGGTGGATAACGGTGCCCTTCAAACATACAATTGGATTGGAAATCTGTTAACTGATTCATCGGTTTTTGTTACACTTCCCGCATTGGTTGCCATTCCCGGCAATCATACCATGTTAGCCTTTACCAATTTGCCAAATAATACAGCAGATGGATACACGGCTAATGACAGTGCTGACCTGGTGTTTATCCTTAAACGAACCAAACCATTTAACCTGTCAGGTGCCGCAACAGGTGTTTCTTTCGGAGGGTCAAACAACGGTTCTGCAACGGTAGCGGTAAACAGAAGAGTGGAAATACGGGAAGATTTTGAAGGCAATACAGATTGGATAATTTCAAATGGATCGGAGGTAAACAAATGGAAAATAGGAAATGCGGTATCCAATGGAGGTAATAAATCCATATATATCACCAGTAATGACAGTACCAATTTTTACGATACAATTAATCCTTCAGTGGTTCATTTTTATAAAGACTTTTATTTTCCGGCAGGCGCCACCAATATAAAAATTAAGTTCGATTGGAGGTGTCAGGGGCAAATTGGTGGGGTATTTGGCAGTATAGATCAGTTGAAGGTTTATCTGAAATCCACCAGCCAATCTGTAATAGGATTGGGGGAACAACAGTCAGGCACTTTTATCGGACAATATTATTTGCAGTCTTCATTTAGAACCGATTCTATTATGGGTTTAGATTCCATTGCAGGCAGTTCAAAAAGACTCATTTTTAGCTGGAGAAATAACCAGGATTTGGGCGTACAACCACCAGCCGCAGTTGATAACCTGATGGTAAGTTATGATTTGCCGGTAAGCACTGCATACACCTATTTATGGAATAGCATTCCACCTCAGTTTACAGCAACCGCTACCGGTTTGGCAGCCACCCAATATAAAGTTATTGTTACAGATGCTACCAACTGCATAGATAGCATATTACTCACCGTTCCACAGTTATTGCCGGTTCAGTTGGTTTCGTTCTCCGGATATGCGGCAAAAAACAATGCCGTGCTGGAGTGGGTAACTGCTGAAGAACTAAATAGCGACAGGTTTGAGTTGGAAAGGTCGGACTTAAATTCTAATTGGGAGAACATTGGATGGGTGACGGCAAAAAGAAATGAGAAGGGTAAAAGCAGCTATTTGTTTACAGATGAGAATGCGTTTTTAAATAAGGAAAAACGGTATTACCGCCTTAAAATGGTGGATATTAACGGTAGTACCAGGTACTCAAAAAATGTAGTGCTTACACGCTTTTCCGCGAATATAAAACCGGCTGTACGTGTTTCACCTAATCCATCCAATGCAACATTCAACTTCGATTTACTTGATACATTGATTGGCAACCGTTATTCTGTTCAGGTGTTTAATGCAACAGGTATTAAAGTACTTGAAAGGTATTTTGATACTGGCGGGCATTTAAAGGTAGATACGGCATTACCGGGAGGTGTTTATTACTACCGGCTGTTATCTGATGATAACTTTATTTCAGGAGGGAAAATAGTTTTAAAATAACCGTAGCCCGTTTTAAAGATGTTGGTTTCCAGAAAGTATACCAACTGCAGGAATGATGAATATAGCATGATGAACATTCCTGATTATTCTGATCAGAATAGGCTACAGAACCTGCGTGAGTAGCCCAATACCCGACAAGGCTTATTATCTGGCTGGTCTTATCAAACCTGCTCTTATTCTGCGTTTCAGGCCACTTTTCAAAACAAAGCCAACATATTGTTAACCTTTTTTGGGTGAAAATTACCCGATTTGGGGTATTTTGCGGTAAAGAGTTCAGGCGTAAGTTTGATCTAACTTTTACCAACAGGCCATGAAAAAGGTATCAACACTACTCGCACTGCTTTGTTTTCTTACCGGTTTAGCCCAAAAACCTGGTGAAAAAGGCGTATCGGCACCAGCCAGCAGTTTTAATGCCGGGGCAAAAGGAACCACCTATGCCATGATTATAGGTATTTCCAAATACCAACATTTTCCCTCATTGAAGTTTGCCGATAACGATGCCCGTGCATTTTATGATTACCTGATAAACAGTTCAGGAGAAAAAGTAGACTCTGCCAATATCCGTATTTTATTAAATGAAAGAGCCAAAGCCGGTGATATCTGGAGGGATTTTGGCTGGCTTACCCGCAAGGCCAATAAAAAAGGCGACCGTGTATTTATTTACTTTTCAGGCCATGGTGATGCGGCCAATGCAGAAGAAGCTTATCTGCTGGCTCATGATGCACCAAATGAAGGCGATCCCAACTTATATAATGCCGGTGGTACTTTTCAGATCTATAACTTAAAAACCAAAATCAAGCAATTATCGGAAATGGGTGTGCAGGTGGTACTGATTACCGATGCCTGCCGTACTAATGAGTTACCTGGTAAGGAGAGTGGCTCTTTGTGGACGTTTAATAAGATTATGGAAAAACAAAGCGGGGAAATTCAAATGGCTTCCTGCGCTGCCAATGAGAAAAGTTTGGAAAGCACCAACTGGGGAAATGGGAGAGGGGTATTTTCCTGGCACCTCATTAATGGTTTATACGGACTTGCCGATGATGATCCGGAAGATGGCAATGTGACCTTATATGAATTGCAGAAATATGTAAAATCAAAAGTGCGTACCGATACCAAAGGACCTAATGGAGTTCCGGCACAAAATCCAATGTTTTGCTGCAATGAGATGGAGAATATTGCATTAAGCAAACCCGATGCTCAGCAAAAAAGTGCGCTAATGGCCTCCATAAACAATCAGGCAATTACCAATAACCTGATGGCAATGAATATTAACAGAAGTGTATTGCCCGATATTAAAAAAATAGGATTGCTGTATGCCCGTTTTCTGGATGCCATTACCAATGAGCAGCTAACCGGAAGGGAAGGCAATACAGCCGAAGCTTATTACGATCAGTTGATGGTAACTCCCGGTTTAACGCCCGATGCATTAAAAGAAATTACAGATGAGTTTGTAGCCGGACTGGTAAATTTTGCCCAGCAGCGCGTAAACAACTACCTGAGCGGAAAAAATCAGAAACTGTATAGTTTTGATTATTTTATAAAGGCTGCCGATGCGCTTGACAAGGCTTACCAGCTTATCCCTAAAGAAAGCGAACAATCGAAAATTGTATTAAAAACACGATACATGCTTCAGGCAAGGGCTGCATCGGCCACCATTATTTTTCATGATTTCCATGAGAACAAATCACAAAAAGATTTGATGAAGCAGGCATTGGTGATACTTGACAGTGCCAGAAGAATTACCATTTCAGCATCGGATGCTTTATTGTTCCATACATACAGCCTTACCCTGCAAGGACTTAATGATATCCCTGCAGCTATAGCTTACGAGTTGGAAGCCGTGAAAATGGCTCCGGCATGGAAATATCCTTACAATACCCTGGGCTACCTATACAGCAGGCTTGGAAAGGCTGACAGTGCCATTTATTATTATAAAAAATGTATTGAACTTGATCCCTTATATACTACAGCGTACAATAACCTCGGGTTGCTTTATATGAACCAGAATAATAATGAACTGGCCGGAATGTATTTTGGTAAATGTCTTGCGCTGGATCCCGCTTATTTAAATGCCTGGGTAAATACAGGGTTATGGTATTATAAAATGAAACAAACCGATAGTGCAGAAAGTTGTTACAAACGCTGCATCACTCTTGATTCTTCTTTCTCCAATGCCCACTTTAACCTGGCAGCCCTGTATTATAATAAGAAAGATTATGCAAAAGCCACTTTACATTTTACCAAATGCGTGGAACTTGATCCGAAATTTGCCAAAGCTCATTTTGCTTTAAGCTGTATTTACTCATCCGGAAATGATATGGCAAAAGCGGCTAAACATTTTGAGGAAGCAGTAAAAAATGGATATAACGAAGTGAGGTTTATTGAAGAGAATTCAGACCTTGCTAATTTTAGAAAAACAGAAGCCTACCGTAAACTTAAAAAGAAATATTTACCGTAGCAGGTAAATAATAAAGGGAAACATACCATGAAAAGGATACTCATCTTTGCAACCATTTTTATTAGTTCCATCTCCCTGGTTTTTTCACAGGGGTCAGTGGAGCTTGGAGACTCAGGAGAATTTAGTCAGCTTACCTATAACCCAATTGGCTGGGGGGAAACGCCTGCTGTATTTGACAGTGATAATAACCTGTATTTATGTTATACAGAAAACGGAAAACTCGAATATGGTGGAGTTACGCTCAATAACAATATGAAAACTATTGTAATGAAGTACAATGGCAATACCTGGACCAGGGTAGGAGGTTCTTCTACAACATCATCCTTTCCGCAGATTACACCCATTATTGCTGTAGATCGTTTTGATACCCTTTATACTGCCTATTGGGATGGACCTCAGGGCGCCATGAAACCCAGCATCCATAAATTTAACGGGTTTGGCTGGATGACAGTTGGAAGCCCAATGAACTTTACCAATAACCTATACGGAAGCACCATATTGTGGTTGAAGTTTGATAAAAACAATGTGCCGTATTTTGCCTATGCTGATAATTTTGATTCGATACATGTTTACCGGTTTAATGGTTCGGCATGGAATAAACTCCCTCATTGCGGACTTACCAATAGTATGAAAAACAGCAATATCGGAACCTTTGGTTTTGATATTCCAAAAACAGACAGTATGCCTTATGTTTCAGGTGCACC
The DNA here is from genome assembly GCA_051715425.1 of Bacteroidota bacterium. Lineage (GTDB taxonomy): Bacteria > Bacteroidota > Bacteroidia > UKL13-3 > UKL13-3 > JAJTFA01. Next base: position 93,385 of record JBPXJS010000025.1, read on the forward strand.
GGCTCAGGGGGAGATGGCGGTAAAACGGTTTAATTTTGGCACCGGGGGCTGGGAGTTTGTAGGAAGCACTTCTATTCCATCAACCCCGTCAGATAGTGCAACTACTCACACGCGTTTGGTTTTTAATTCAGCAGGAGTACCATACCTGATTTATGCCGATATGCAATATAACCGTGATCTGGTTGTTAAAAAGTTTTCAGGAGGTACCTGGAATTCAGTGGGGCCAAAAATTCATGGTGTGGTGTATACCTTCCACCTCACATTTGGCCCCGGTGATACACCTTATGTAGTATCCAATACCAACAATGATCAATATGGATGTAAGGTGTATAAGTTTAATGGTACCGATTGGGATAACGTGGTAGAACTAAACGCATTTGAAAACAGGTTGATGGGCAGAATTGTATTTAATAATAATGGCGTACCACATGGTGCTTTCCTCAGTTTTATCAACCAGAAAGGGGAGGTACGTAAGTTTGCCGCAAATGCGTGGACACTGCTTGCAGGAAAACCTAAAGTGGGTTTATCTGAAGGAGAGGTGGAACAAACAAGTATAAAAGTAAATAATCAGGGAGATCCCATTGTTTTGTTCAGGGATCTGGCATTGGGTGGAAGGGCTGTAATGAAAAGATATGATCCGGACAGCAACAAATGGTATACCATAGGCAACGGACCGCTTACCACCGGAGATACCAAAAGCCTGAAGATGGATATTGATCAGAGCGGAAATCTGTATGCTGTTTATGGTGATGCTGACAATGGCTACCGAACTACCATGAGGCGTTTTGACGGAACAGCATGGCAAAATGTAGGAACAGCCGGATTCTCATCAGGCAGCGTAAGTAATGTAACCATGGCCGTAAGCAGCGCGGGTGTTCCCTATACGGCTTATTCCGATAATGGTTTTGGAGATAAAGCCACTGTAAAAAAGTTTGACGGCAACTGGGTATTTGTGGGTAGTTCGGGCTTTTCCTCAGGTGAAGCCAATTATACCAATATGAGTTTGAACAATTCAGGCGTTCCTTATATTATCTACTCAGACGAGGGAGATAATGAGCGGGCACACGTAAAGCAGTTTAACGGAACCGACTGGGTTGACGCAGGAGCAGGGGTTATTTCTCCATCTGCTGCTTCTTTTACATCGCTTGCTATTGATAAAGCAAAAAATATCACCTATGCTTTGTATACCAATAGCGCTACCGGAAAGTTTACAGTCAGTAAATACGAAAATTCGTCATGGAGTGATGTGGGATCACCATCATTTACCGATAGCATTGGTGGAGGTGGCTCTATTGGGCTTGACAGGTCGGGAACTCCGCATGTTATTTTTCCGGATCCATTGTTTGATGACAAAGCCAGTATTATGATGTACAACGGAACCAACTGGACATTCTTTGGAGAAAGAGGTTTTTCTGCCGGCCGGGTTACCACCCCATCATTATCCTTTGACGACAGCAATAACCTTTTTGTGGTGTATGCCTCCTCACAGGCTTTTGCGAGAAAGTTTACCAATGCCAATGTAGGAGTTGCAGATATTGAGATGGAACCAGAGAATACAGGCTCTGTTTATCCAAATCCATCAAACGGTATTCTTCATTTTGATATCCATTTTGGAGACCTTGGAAAACCATATACCATTTACGATATGCAGGGAAGAGAAAAGTTTACTGATAAAATCAGGTTTGAGAAAAACGTAATTGACCTGAGCAGTTTTACCAAAGGAGTTTATTTCCTGAAAGTAAAAGGAAGTGCGAGGGTGTATAAACTGGTAATAAAATAACAAAAGCCAAAACGGGAACAACCAAAATTGTTCCCGTTTTGGTTATGGGGCGAAACCTAATGCCACTGTTGTATATAGCCTGATAATTGGTATATTTGAGTAAACGCTTATTCAACTGCCATGAAAGTGATCATTTTTATTTTCTTATTGCTACCGGCTATTGCAGGAGCAACGGGTTATTCAGGCCTTAATAATGAGCTGGCCTGGATGTACGGTATCGTTATCGGTTTTTTGCTTATTCCTGTTCTGATCAGTTCTCTGGTAAAGTATATCAGATTAAAAAAGAAAATAAAGTCGGCCAATGACGAAGGATTTATTACCCATTAATCAGATTAAAAAAATGTTCAGGTTTTCAGGTTTGCCAATTGGTATTTTCAACCTTTTCAGAATTTCCGGTTTTGTTATTTGTTTTGTTCAACTGATAGCTGTTCAGTCTGCCAGTGCTCAACATATTTTCAGGGAAAAGTTAACATTGTGTAATGCTACTCCCTTTGTTATGGAAACAGATACAACCACAGCCAAAGTGGCTGATACCACTTTTGTAAGAATAATTAAACAGTGTTTTGATCCACGTATTAAAACGGTTATACAGGGGAAGTTGCTTCTTCAGATTTTGGTTGATCAGCGCGGACGTTCATGCCTGCTGAGTTATGAGAACAATACCAACCTCCCCAACCATGTGATGAAACTGGAGGAAACCATTAATAAAGAACTGATGTGGAGTGTGGTGTCTCAGGTTACCTGTGCAGTGGTGAGGGTTACCATTACTAAAGATGAAATAACCATTAAGCGGTTGGGTATAAACCAAAACAAAACCTGGATTGAATTGCCTCGCTGATTTGGCAATTCAGCTTTATCATATTCTCATATCGTGATATACATTGGCAATGTTCAGGTTATCGCTTGCTTCACTAACAGGTGTCGGCAAGGCAGCATTCAGATATTCCACTTAATAAAATAATCCGAAGAAAAACCTAACCCAATCGGATGTTTACCACGTTTTTGAGAAAAAATAAACAAAAATAGCCTCCCAATGGGGGTAATCCTCAGTTTGGTTGTCTGAAAGATTCAATGAGCGGTTGCCGGGGATTTTTTAAGGGAAGAATCATTTATTCTTTGTTCTTTTTTGCTGTGGCCTTTTTAAGGTTTAACACGGCACAGGCTGTTTCAACCTCCGCTGCCGATTCTGTGCTTACCGAAATTGAAACACGCTATAAGCAATATAAGGTTTATCAATACATCAGGGAACTAATTGAACTTAGCGCTGCGCCTGATATCAAACAAAATGCAACGCTGATGTTCCGTTTGCAATCCAACCTGGCTTTTTTGTATCGTGATCTAGGTGATTATCATTCCTCCATTTATACCATTACTTCGGTATGGGCCAGATATAAACAAGATTCAACCATTACCACTCCTGGAGAAATGGCCATCTTACTTACAGATATGGCCGGCCAATATGAACAACTGGATGATACCACCAAGGCTCTTGCCTATACCAACCTTGCCTGTAATTTAATTATAAGCAGTGGCAAAACCGATTTGTTGCGTTACCCCTATGAAGTATATGGATATATATTTCTAAAAACGGGAGATGTAAGCAAATCAAGGTGGTATTTTGAACGTTGTTTTAACTGGTCATTAACCTGTGGAGACACTATTGGTATGGCTTATGATCTGGACAATCTGGGATTGATGGAATTGCGGGCTGGAAATTACCAAAATGCCAGAAAATTGCTGAACAGGTCATTTTATTTAACCCGGTTTTTCTCCGGTACCAATTTAATCAGATCGTCCATTAGCCATCATTTGGCCGAAATAAACCTTAAGGAGTCAAATTATACGGAAGCTTTAACCCAGCTTGATAAGGCTTCTGCATTTCTGATAAATGAAAGCAGTTTGGGGGCATTAAAAATGAAAGAAGAAATTTTTGTGTTGAAAGAGAAGGTGCATCAGGCCTGTAAGGATTACCCCAATGTTATAAACGCAATAAAACAGCAGCAATTTATCCAAAAAAGGATAACGGATATTAATAAACAGCGCATTCTGATGATTAATAATATTCGTTTTGATCTTGATAAAAAGAATGAATTGTTGTTGATGAACGCCATAGAAATGGAAAAGGCATCAATATCAGGGAAAAGAAAGAATATTATTCTCAGCATTTCTTTTATAGCCTTGTTGTTACTGTTGTTTTTTACAGTTAATCAGGTGTTTTTATTGAAAAAAGTAAGGAAGTTTAACGGGTTATTAATTCAAAAAACAAAACTGATTAATGATCAGCGACTGAAAATTGAAGAACAACAGGAATTACTCAGGCAGCAGGTTACACAACTGGAGTATGAGAACCTGATGTCGAAGTATGAGATGATAAAGAGCCAGATTGACCCACACTTTTTATTCAATACACTGAATTTGCTAAGAAGTTGTATTTCGCAATCGAGAGAGGAAGCTACGGAACTGGTAACCTCCATTGCCTTATTTTATAGAACCATACTACAGAAAAGCGATCATGTGTTGTCGTCTTTGAAAGATGAACTGAAAATGGTGCAGACATACGTAAGCATTCAATCCATGAGGCATAAGGATTGTTTTTCATTTAATATATCTGTGGAGCCGGATGTTTATGACCTTAAGGTTCCTTCTCATTCCCTCCAGATTGTGGTGGAAAATATTTTTAAACACAATATGCTCACGAGGGATCTTCCTGTTTTGATCAATATTTATTCACACAGGCAGCATTTATATATTGAAAATGATATCCGGGTAAAGATGCATGAATATGAATCATCCAAAACGGGGCAGAAGAACATCATCAGCCGGTACAAACTGTTAGGAAAAGACCTGCCTGAATTTACCAGAACCAACCAACATTATACAGCGAAAATACCATTATTATATGACGAATAAAGACAAAATAAGGTTACTGATAACCGAAGATGAAGAGTTTGCCGCAAAAGAAATAGAGAGCATTATTACTTCTCATTTTCCTGATGTGGAAATTTGTGGATTTACTGTATCCATTACCCAAACGGTGGAGTGGTTATTGGCCAATCCATGCGACCTGATTATTATGGATATAAACCTTGCAGATGGTAATGCATTCGAAATATTTAACCTGGTAAATATTAAAATACCAGTCATTTTTACTACGGCTTATGATTCTTATGCCATTAATGCATTTAAAGTAAACGGGGTAGATTATATCCTTAAGCCTTATCAGACGGAGGATATCGTGCAGGCGGTAAATAAATTTAAAGAGGTTTACAAAGGCAATCAGCAAATACCTGTTTTAACTGATAAACTGTTGAATGTGCTGAAGCCAAAATACCTAAAACGCCTTTCCGTAAAAAAGGGTCAGAACCTGGTGGTGTATCAGGAGTCGGATATTGTTTACTTTTTTGCAGAGAGTAAATATGTATGTATGGTAGATAGAAAAGGGGAGGCATCTTTTGTTAGTTATTCTATGGAAGAACTGGAGCAGGTGCTTGATCCGGAATTATTTTTCAGGATTAACAGAAAATATATTGTTGCCATATCCCATATCAATAAAATGGTTTTATATGACCGTTACCGCATCAAAATAGAATCCATAGTTGCCTCCAAAGATGATATGATAGTGAGTATTGACCGTTCCCTTAAGTTTAAAAAGTGGATTAATAAATTATAAGACCCCGCTTATATACCACTTTCGTGCGTTCTTTTAAGGCATTTGTCGGTTTGTATATGGTGGTATTGCCGGAGAGTTGGAATTTCATCGGGAAAATCTCATATGAAATTCCTGTTTTCGTTGGTTGGTCTTGTCTGTATTTATCTAATTCTGTTTCTTTATACAGGGCAAAATTGTTTCGCTCAATCGTCAACTTCCAAACGATTCTCATTTAATGTGCTTGCAGGCATTCATCTCTCAAAAGCAAGCGTACCGGGCAATGTATCACCGGGCATGTCGGCCGTACTTACCTTTGTTCCTGTTAAGTTTTTTACATTGGGAGCAGAAGTTGGTTATGGAACATTAAAAGGAAGCGGGGCGTTAAACGTTTCAGAAAATAATTACGAAAAAGGAACATATGAGTTTGTAACTACCATGAAATCGGCAGGTTTATTCGGAGCGGTTAACCTGCAACAGGTTTTTAATTATAAAAAGCGGCCTAAAAGAATCATTCCATATATCGTATATGGCTTTAATTTTCTTAATGCGGATGTAAGCGTTTCTGGCGAGAATAAAAATGGTAAACAAAATTTTCACTGGACCTTGTATACTGATCATATTGGCATTATGCTCAGATGCCGTCTTAACCGAAAAACGGACCTTATTTTGTATCCACGGTTTAATATGACCCAAACCTATTTTCTGGATGGGCTTCCCATTACCAACAGTTACGATCATTTTTACTCCTTTCATGCAGGATTGTCCTTTAAGCTCAGGATTACCTCACCGCGTGTTGATTATATTGACTGGAAGAGGGGAGCAGCCATTCGGTGTCCGAGATTCTTTTAGGAGGGAGTTACTTATTTATGTCATGTTTTATTTTCTTAAAGTGCGGAGTTTATTTAAACGCTATAAGGTGTTTATTTTAGGACATTTTAACAAGTGTTTGTGCGTAACAGAGTAGGGGTTTTCTGAATCACAATAAAAAAAATCCTTCGGATAATGATTTTGGTTGATTTCAGATAGTATCGTTCGGGTATTCATCTCCTGTAATATTCGTTCACTCCGTTTTTTACCTGATTGGTCGGTTTTGCCCTCTTCTTCGATGAGGTTCTTCTCAACTTGGTATAAAATTAAGTGATACTCCTATGGACACAAAATTATTACTAACAACTATCAGAACTGTTGTATTGACAGTTGTTCTGAGCCTGGCAGGTGCTTTATCAGGAATGCAAAATGCAGGTGCGGTAAACTATGTTTGGAACAAAACATCAGGTACCTATACCTATTCGGATGCAACCAACTGGACACCAAACAGAACCACTCCTGCGGTTACCGATGTACTTGTTTTTAATAATGGTTCAGTGGTTACTTTAACAGGTTTCACTTCACAAACAATTTCCCAGATACAATTTTCCAACAGCACCAGGGTTAGCTTGCAAAGCACAGGTACTGCAACTTTAACCTTGCAGGGAGGAACAGGAACAGACCTGGATATCCCTTCAGGAAGTTCCTTCACATTGGCTTCTACGGGTACCAATAAATTACTTGTTGCTTATTCTGGCACTGGTCATGCCGCAAGTATAGCAGGTACATTAACCATAGCTGCAAATACCGCACTTGATAATACTTATACCTGCACGGGAGCAACAACTACGGTAACAAGCACAGGCACGGTAAATAATACCGGTATTATTACAGGAAATACCCTCGTATTCAGTTCAGGTTCCACTTATATTCATAACAAAAACACATCTCTTCCAACAGCTACATATACTTCAGTAAATCTAACTGTTACCGGTATTACCAGTTTGGCCTCATTTACATCATGGCCATCTATTAAAGTGCTGAGGTGGAATTGTCCGTCTCAAACCACAACTTTTCCTATTAATATATGGAATGTAGGAACTATGCATTTTCAGAGTACCGGATCAGGGAGTGTTACATTACCCAATACTTATCTCGGGTTTTCGGACTCGCTTCGTATTGATGGAGGAATAGTATCCATTGGAGGAGGAGGGGGAAGCACAACCACTCTTGATATTACCAAAACATTTACGATAACAGGAGGAACTTTAAGAGCTATGTCAGGAGTTGCTAACCCTATTGAATTTACGGTTAACGGAAAATTTCTCCAAACAGGCGGAACCATAACCAGTAATATGTCGAATGGCTTTACATTCCGCTTAAGAGACTCCCTTTATAAAACAGCAGGTACCATGAGTACAACCGGGGCCGGGCAAATACAAATTCATTTCGTTGCTTACGATAACAAGGTGCAGCAGGTTAGTTTTTCAGGTGCGGTTACAGGTATTGTAAATTATAGTATAAATAATGGCACAGAGGGTACTTTCTCGCAAAGAGGAATTTATCTGCATGCCGACCTTCCGGTAAATTCAGGTGCAGGTCTTTGGTTAACTGTAAATGGTTCTCCAATCAGAGGTATCGGAAAAGTGGCATACTCCAGCAACTCCACTTTATACCTGAAATCAACAACCGGGCAGCATACCTTGAATAATAATATCTGGTCGGCCTCCTCATCGCCAAATAATATTGTAATTGATAACAGCAATGGTGTTTATCTGCATGAAGACAGGCAGATAGATGGCAATATAAACCTTACCAATGGTATTTTCTACCTGAGTGACCATACCCTTACTATGGGTTCAACGGCTACTGTCTCGGGAAGCCCTTCATCATCAAAAATGATTGTACCGGAAAGAGGTGAGCTTAAAAAAGTGTTTGGAACCGGAGATCAAAATTTTACCTATCCTATCGGAGATATTACTTCAGGAAATGACTATAGTCCTTTTGGAGTTAGCCTTAGTTCAAATACAGATATAAGAACCATTGGTGTCAGGGTAGAAGATGGCGCACATCCATCAAATGGATCATCATCCAATTATCTCAGCAGGTGGTGGTCTATTTCCAATTCAAACCTTGCCGGTGCTTACGAGTTTAAAATAGATGCGTATTATACCTCCGCTGATATTAACGGTGCAGAAAGTCTTATCAGAGGAAGTTTTTGGTTGGGCAGTAAATGGTTTCAGATAAATGATGCGATTGCAGCAACCAATAAACTTACACCATCAACCTTTCGCAGTTCAGACTTTGATATTGGTGGAAGAGATTTTACAGGAAGAAAACAAGATCCGTTTATTTGGACGGGAGGTGTAAATTCAGACTGGGATCAGGACGGCAACTGGAACCTGAGCGGATATCCGGAAAATGAAAGTTCTGATGATGCTATACTACAGAATAATACTGTAAATATGCCTGAAATAAGAGGTTCTGCCAGTATTAAAAGCCTGATGATTACTCATGCGATTGCGAAACTTACCTTAACAGGAACGGGTACATTAAATCTGGCTGATTCATGTGGAATAAGTAATGGTTCGTTGGTATTAAACGATGATTCCAGGGTAATGGTTGCCGGTAATTTTCGCAATGCAGGAAGTTTGGTTTTAGACAATAACAGCACGCTCAGTTGTTCGGGTGCAATTAAAATTACAGGAACAGCTTTAGGTAGCGGTTATTGCGAAGCGGTTTCGACAAGCACTCAGGATATAGAAGGCAATTTTACGAACCTTAAGCTTTCATCCGGTGTGAAAAATTTAACAGCTACAACTGCCATTGGCGGAACATTAACCATTCAGGATGCTATTACGGCACTAAATACAAACGGATATTTAAAATTGATTTCCGATAATTCGGGTACAGGCAGAATAGCTGCAATTCCCTCCGGAGCAACTATTAATGGAAATGCAACTATTGAACGATATATCCCGGCAAGCACACGTGGTTTCAGGGTATTATGTGCACCGGTAAGTCCTTTTACCTACCAACAACTGATTGATGATATCTATGTATCGGGACTAAGTGGAGCCACCAATGGATTTGATGCCAGCCGCAATGACCCTACTTGTTATACATATACAGAAACAACACCGGGAAGAGGTTGGAACGCAGCTACACATATTACCAATGGGGTAAGTGTGGGTAAAGGGTTTTTAGCTTTTGTAAGGGGCGACAGAACCTTATCAGCACCAGGATGGTATACCGCTCCTTTCCCTGCACAAAATGCAGTTACCATTGATTTTACAGGTGCTGTAAATATTGGAGCAATTAATAATACGTTAACCTATACCAATACAGGAAATGCATTGGCTGATGGCTGGCAAATGATTGGTAATCCTTATCCTTCTCAGATAGACTGGGATCTTGCTGCGGTAACCAAAACCAATATTACCAATATCCTTTACTCCATTAATCCATCAACAGGTTCGTATGAGGCTTATAATGGAAATACAGGAGTTTCTATAGGAGGGATGAGCAATATTATTCCAATGGGTCAGGGCTTTTTTGTTCAGGCAACTTCAAGCGGAGCTTCTGTGGTATTTAATGAAGGAGCTAAAGTGAGTACACCCCCTTTTAGCTTATTTAAGAACAACCGCGCAGGTAATCATATCCGCATAAAAATGATGAAGGACAGTACCAAATCAGATGAGGCTTTATTGCTGTTCAATGGTACCGCATCTAAACTATATCAGGTTGGCGATGATGTACCTAAAATGTTTAATACCTATATTAATATTTATACAGAATCACCAGACTCTGTTCCGATGCAGATTAATTCATACGGAGCAATGGCAACTACAGACAGCATCTGGCTAAGTATTGGTTCTTACTATACCGGTAATCACAGCATGGTTTTCAGCGGACTTACCTCTATCGTTTCAACTAAACAGGTATTATTGTATGATGCATTCACTGCAAGTGCATATGATCTGAGAACAACACCTTCCATTGGTTTTACTATAGGAAGTAATCCAATGTCATCCGGAAACAGAAGATTTTGCATTGTCATTTCAGATGCTTCATCGGTGCCTGTTACATTCGGTTCATTTCACGTTAAACCAAACCATGACGATATAGATGTAGCATGGACAACTTATTCAGAAACCAATAACAGCCATTTTGTTGTAGAACGCTCATTTAATGGAGTAAACTTTACGGCAATAACCTCCGTTAAATCACAAGGAAATTCATCTCATATTCAAACATATCAGGTGGTTGATAAAGGAGCTTTTGCCATGATGAAGTCAGAAAAACAGGCATATGCCATTTACAGGATAAGGCAGGTTGACCAGAATGGTTCAGAGGAGGTGTCAGATAGAAGAATAGTAGAGGTTTCAGGAATGGAAGAACTCCTGGAAGTTTCACCTAATCCGTTTACCGGAACAATCACTATTCGTTTGCCGGAAAAGCACCAGGATTTTGAAATAAGTTTATGTGATCTGGCAGGTAAATCGTATCCGGTTCATATCAGTTTTACCAATGATGGTGCTGTTGTTGAAACCGGTGATCTGAAAAGTTCGATGTATTTATTAAGGGTAAGTTCACGTGTTACCGGAAAAACCATAACAACAAAATTAATAAGAGAATAGAGAAGGATGGATTGTATCAGAAGGACGTGCCTGCTTTTGCTTTTCGTTCCGGCAATGGCAGTAGCACAGGAGAATGCGGCAAGTATGTATGAAGATGAGTTCGGTGGAGATGAGTATTATCAGTCGGATGAGCAGGTACCTGATGATTTGGAGAACCGGGGACAGATTCTTCAGTTTGAAAGCGACAATATAAACAGGTATGGCAAAAGAGGAAGAGCCAACAGGAGTGAAGCAGCTTCGGAAGTTACTGTTCCAATGCCGGGTTCCATTAATCTGGATCTGAAAAAGGAAGATGATGAGCCAACGTACCCTGAAACAATTGTTGGAACAGGACTAAGGTCGGAAGGAGAAGAGGAAAACGAAAATATGGATCCTACCGGTCCGCCACCACCCCCTGATCCACCAGATCTGCCGGTAAACGGTGCAATCCATTTTTTATTCCTGGGAGGAGTATTATTTGGAGTTTATAAATGTAAAAAGAGTTAACACAACTAATAAAGAATAATAAAGATAATAGAATCCAAGGTACCAAAACCAAATTTTAAAAGCTATGAAACACAGTAAACCACACATTCTGATTGTTGATGATAATTTTATTAACAGAACCATTGCCGGAAAATTTTTATCTCTGGCTTCTTACACATACGAAACGGCTTCTCAGGGATATGAGGCTATTGAAGTGGCAGGAAACAGCCTGTTTGATGTGATATTGCTGGATATTCATATGCCCGAAATGGATGGACTTACCACCATTGGTCATTTAAGGAATATTCAGAAAAACTGCTTCATTGTTGCGTTTACCTCAGATACCAGAAAGGAACTGGTTGCCGAAATTGAAGAAGCCGGTTTTGATACCATTCTCTATAAACCATTTCACCCCGCTGCACTTTATCATTTGCTGGAAGGCAGAAAAGGGTATCAGGTGATGGGATCCTGATTTCAACGATTGTTTATTTCCGAAAGTTGATTTTACCATTCTTTCGGAGCGGTTTACTCCCTTTTTTACTACTCCCGCACTACAAATAGCCACCCTCATTACAGTGAACATAAATGATGCAAGGGAGTTTACCCAAACTTGCAGTTGCGTTCATAAATGTGCACATGCATATGGAAGTAAATAAACAAAATCTTCTGGTTTCGCTGTTATTGGTGTGTTTGGCAGACAATGTATTGCTTACACTGATCACTTATTTTTCAGGATATCCGCAGTATTCGTTATACTTTGTGATATCGCAGCTTGCTTATATACCTGCCTGGGTAATGGTGCTCAGAAGAAATTTGCTAGGTGGTTATATCTGGGCAGCTATTGCAGTAAACCTGTTACTCTTTGTTTTCGACTCTGGTATTTTAGGAACCGGACGTGAGTTCATTTTGTATATACCGGTAATTATTTCCTATTATGTTTTTCTTCCACTGCATTACAAAAAGCAACGATTATTTGCTGTTTTATGTTCGCTGTTTATTTTAAGCCTTACCACATTTACCTCGTTTACGCCCAAGCTTAAAATTGAAATTTATGAGGCGTTAAGTAATCATATCAATTTTGTGGCAAGTGCTAATACCATTACAGCGTTGCTTGCTACGGTTATTTTGCTGCATCACCTGATTGAAAAAAATAACCAGATCACACAAAACTATAAAGACATTAATGAACGTTTGCTGGAGTCGGAATTCAGGCTGGAGTTTGCCTTGAATGTATCACGGGATGGAATTTGGGACTGGGACATACAGAATAATACTGTTTTTTTTTCAGATAAATGGAAACAACAGTTGGGTTATGGGGAGTTTGAAATAGAAGATGATTTTAATGCATGGTTAAATATTCTTCATCCTGATGATAAAGCTAAAGCACTAACTGAATTGTATGAGTATGTGGATGGCAAAACTGATCAGTACGCCTCTCTGCAAAGATTAAGAGCCAAGGATGGTACTTACAGATGGATACTTGACAGGGGAGAAATAGCAAAACGGGATAAAGACGGAAAGCCACTCCGGATGATTGGTACACACAGTGACAGAACGGAAAAAATCGAATCAGAGAAGGCCCTGAAAAAAACGGAGCAAATGCTGATCTCATTTAATAAAAATCTTACTGAGGGTATATATAGAAGTACGCCAGACAAAGGACTGGTCTACGTAAATGATGCATTTGCAAAACTTTTCCAATATGCAAATCCTGGTGAAATTTTAAGCCTGGAGTCAGCAGATTTATACCAGTTCCCTGAGCAACGTATTTCCCTCCAGAATATGATAGCTGTTTTTCATTCATTCTCTAACCAGGAGGTGCTCTTTAAAAGACGGGATGGTTCCACTTTCTGGGGGTTGGTGAGTTCAACCAAAACGGTGGATAGTGAAGGAAACGTTTATTATGACGGGGCGATACGTGATATAAGCCATATAAAAGAAGCGGAAAGCAGGCTTATTGATGCCAAAGAAAAAATGGAAAAGGCATTACAATCCAAAAATCTTTTTCTTTCTACCATAAGTCACGAAATACGCACCCCACTTCATGCAATAAGTGGATTGGTGGAATACCTGAGACAGAATAAACCACGTACTGATCAACAGGAATCGATAGATACGCTATTGTTTACGGTAAAACATCTGAATGCGCTTATCACCAACATGATTAATTATGCAACTACCGGATCGGAAAGTAACCAGATAACCATTATAGAAGCATTTGATCTGAACAAACTCCTGGATGCCATTTGCAATGGTTTCTCAAAAGAAGCTCAGGAAAAAAATATTGAAATAAAAAAGTGCTACGATTCAAAGCTTGATTTCAGGCTGATGGGTGATACCACTTCCTTATCGCAGGTAATAAATAACCTGTTTACCAATGCACTCAAATTTACAGAGGCAGGCAGGATTACCCTTGCTTATAAAATAACAAGGCTGCAAAAAAATATGGTGTCCATAAGGTTTAGTGTAAAGGATACGGGAATAGGAATTGAATCAGATAAACAACACCTCATATTTGAATCATTTACACAGGCCGATAACAGTATTAAACGTAAGTATGGCGGTACCGGCCTCGGACTGGCTATCTGCAAAAAAATCCTGAAACAACTGGGTTCGGATATATTTGTGAAAAGTGCTCCGGGCAATGGTTCAAATTTTTATTTCGACCTCGACTTTGAGTTAACGGAAAACAAAGCGGCCGCTCACCCGAGAAATGCCAAAAACCAAACTCCGAATCAGCAATCAAATGGGGATCAGTCTCCTGATGTATTAATAGTTGACGATAACCCTACCAATATTTTTGTACTTGTTCAGCACCTTAAACTGTCGGGTATTTCCTACTGCTCTGCCACAAGCGGGGAGGAGTGCCTTGAGTTGATGAAAAGGATAAGGCCCAAAATGGTTTTTCTCGACATACATATGCCGGGAATTGATGGTATTGAAACATGCAGGTATATTAAAAGACAACTATCAGATACAACAGTTGCCGGGCTGACAGCAGATACTTCCCCGGTAATAAAACATCAGGCGCTGGAGGCAGGAATGGAAACCATTTTTTATAAACCTTTTAACTCCTCAGAAATACTGGACTATATCCGCTCCATTATAGAACTGAAACAAGTACAGCTTACCGCATAACCCAGTATTTAACACTTCAGCACTACTACAAAAATTAACACTTAAAATTTAAAACTACAACAACCATTTAAATCAATTTATATGCAAAAAAACAAACTAGTTTCATTCATCATGTTATTACTCTATGCGGGTGTAACGTATGCACAATGGCAACCTACCAACGGACCCACGGGTGGGGCATCACGTGCTGTCACCAGGCTTGGATCCACTATTCTGGTCTCTGCTGATGGGCCGGGAATTTATTCTTCCACCAACAATGGAAATCAATGGAATGTGAGTCGTATTTATAATGGTTCAACATGTAATGAGTTTACCATAACTCCCGGACGCATTTATCTGAACAATACATCGAATACCTTTGTTTATTCAAACGATACAGGTAAAACATGGAAATCCCAAAGCGTTTCAGGTATCTCCAATAATGCCAATACATTCTATAATTTCAGAGGAATATTGTTCAGGGGGTCAAATTCTTACAGCACTGCCTACAACAATGTTCATTACTCCCTGGATAGCGGTAAAACATGGCTGGCAAGGGTAGGTAGCGGAAGTACTTTATTTGGCTCTAATTTGTCAGTTAACGATTTCGCCAGCATTGGTTCAATATTGTTAACGGCTTCTACGTACGGTGTTCACTATTCGGCAGATACCGGAAATACCTGGGTATTGCGCAACGGTGGTGGTTTTCTGTCTTCCAATGAAATTTTAAAAATTGTTTCAGCAGGTACAGATCTGTTTGCCATAAACAGTTGGGGTTATGTATTTAGAAGTGCTGATACCGCGAGAACGTGGGTAAACGTTACCACCGGAATTAGCAGCAACAGTACAGGCAGAATAATCCGGAATATCGTGTACCACAGAGGCATCGTGTTGGGAAGTGCAGTAAGCAATGATACCTTATACCGATACAATAATGGTTTACAAAAATGGGAACCACATTCTTTTGATATCAAAGGAAATTATGGCGACCGGTTTTATTCTTATGGTGATACACTCTATATGTCTTCAAACAACGGTGCCTATTACAGCACAAACAACGGGGTAAGCTGGACCTTAATGAGTGGTAAAATAAACTCTCTGAATTTGAAAGTTGTTGCTTTGGGAACCACCGTGCTGGCCGTAGATCAGTTTGGAAAGTTTCACAGAAGTGATAATGAAGGGGACACCTGGTATGCTAACGGAGCTACAGTTCCGGCTAACAATTACGTATACAAATTTTTTAAGGCTAACAATGGACTGATTCTGATGAGTTGCTATAACAAATTGTACTATACCCTGGATACCGGAAGAACATGGATATTACAATCAAATGTAAGTACCATTGAAAAAGGCGGGATTTTCTCAGGTAGTAAGTTTGTTTTCACCTATTCAGGATACCTTTATTCTTCTAATGATACAGCCAAAACTAAAACGGATATTTCGAATACAGCGATGCCTGGCTTAGCAAATAATATTAACCAACTGGTTGAAATCAATGGACAACTTTGGATCGCATCCGGAAAATTTGGATTGCTCAAATCTGCTGATAACGGACAAACCTGGGTAAAACAAAATGCAGGTTTACCTTCTTTTAATAATGGAGGTGTTCAGGATACTGCAGTGTATTGGATAGCAAAAATAGGCACCGTTCTGGTTTGCCGCGCTAATGATGCCGGAACAGGGAAAAATTATATCTCATTAAACAATGGTGCTACATGGTCATACAGGTCAAACACATATATGAGCAGTTATGACGAACCTGTTGTATATGGTCAGTATTTCATATGTGGTTATTATTTAAGTAAGGACACATTGGCAACATATACCAATTTTAATACCGGAATGAACAACTCAGTTTATTACAATTCTTATCAAATACCATACAGCACATCTTATGCAGCCGGTACCAACTATATTTTTGCTCCTTTGGCAAACTTCGGTGTTTGGCGCAGGTCATTAAACAACCTTGGTACCTTACCTGCTGCTGTTTCGGGGCAAGCAACGGCTCTCAATCAGACAAGCCTGCTTGTAAGCTGGAATACAACATCAAATGCCAGTTCATACCTGCTGGAAGAGTCAACTTCAGCTACCGGTCCTTTTAGCGCATACGGCACTTTTTATTATGCTGCAGACAGTACCTACCTTCGTCAGAGTTTATCAGCCGGTAATACCAGGTATTACAGAATTACAACAAGCAATGAGTTTGGTTCAGTAACCGGACCGGTATTCTCCGGAACAACCATGGCACGCCCGCTTGAGCCTACAGTATTTACTGCTAATGGAATTTCAACTACCGAAATTCGCTTAAAATGGCAAAGAAGGGAAACAACAGCAACAAAATATTTTATTGAAAGAACCGCAGCGGGTACTTGCTGTTCAATCGTTTTTACCGACAGTGTGAATGCAACGGACACTACTTATGTAATGAATAATCTTCTGAGAAATTCCAATTATTATTTCAGGATACGTTGTGTTGATGCCGGAGGGTATTCCTTATACGCTGGTATGATAAATGCAAACACATTGGATACTTTACCAAAATCACCGGTAAATCTGAATGCCACTGCAATGACACAATACATGATCAGGTTAACATGGGCTGACAGTTCCAACAATGAAAGTGGTTTTGTTATTGAGCGCAAAGATTCAGCAACAGGATCCTTCAGGGGTATTGACAGTCTTACTGCAAATATTCAGTCGTACGATGCGAAAGGTTTAACCGGCAATACCAAATACTGGTTCAGGGTTAGGGCTAAAAACAATGCAGGGTACTCTTTATATACCAATACAGACAGTGCCGTAACCTATCCAGCTCCGGTTGCACCTTCGGCCTTACAAATACTATCTGTTACTTCGTCTTCATTCAACCTTATCTGGAATGATAACAGCAACAGCGAAACCGGTTATGTGATTGAGAGAGCAACTTCTGCAACCGGTCCTTTTACCCCTGCTGATAGTGTAAATGCCAATATCAATACCCGTACACTTGGTTCGCTTAGTGCAAATACCCGCTACTTTATTAGGGTAAAAACAAAAGATGCTTACGGTTACTCTTCTTATAGTAATGTAGCAGATACCACCACATTGCCAAACCCTCCGTTTGCACCATCCAATCTTACAGCCTCTACATGGAGTTCATCAGCCATTCAGTTAAACTGGAATGATAATGCTAACAATGAAGAGAAATTTTTTATCGAAATGTCATTATCGCCTTCATCTGGTTTTGCAGTGGTTGATAGTGTTTTAACAAATGTTACCACTTATCAGAAAACAAATCTAAATGCAGGTACGTATTATTATTTCCGCATCAGGGCTTACAACAGGGGAGGTTATTCTTCTTACGCCCCCAGCGTGATGGGAATAACAAACCCAAGTGTTCCGGCAGTACCAACTAATCTTGCCGTTGCCAATGCACAGCATGATTGGGTTCAGTTAACCTGGGTTGATAATTCAGGAAATGAAACAGGATTTGCCCTACAACGTTCCGTTGGTACAAGCGGATCTTTTGCTACCATCAGAAACTATCCGGCAGGAACCACAACCGGCTATGACAGCAGTGTAATATCAGGAACCTCTTACAGCTACCGTGTTTATGCCACAAATACAGCCGGAAGTTCACCACATTCGAATACGGTTTCGTTTGTGGTACCTCTTCCTGTACCTGCAGCACCTTTGGCCTTAACGTCAACAGCGGCTTCACACCATACCATCAATCTTGCATGGACAGATGCAGCAACCGTAACACGTTATATTATTGAGCGTAGCACAGGTTCTTCCAGTGTTTATTCAGCAATTGACAGTGTTTCAGGAACGGCACGTACATTCAGCAATACAGGCCTGTCATCGGCAACTTCCTATACCTACCGCGTGCGTTCTTATACAGCTTCTTCAGGTTATTCGGCATATAGCTTAACTGCTTCAGCCACTACACCTGTTGCTCCGGCAGGTTTGCCATTGCCTCCAAATTCTTTGCAGGCTACAGCAGTTGATCCTTCTACTGTTACACTAACATGGAGAGACAGTTCTTCTGATGAAAGCAAGTTTTATATTGAGCGCAGATCAACCGGCAGTTTTGTGGTAATTGATAGTGTAAATGCAAATATCACTACCTATAACAACCTGAATATGCCGGAAGGAACTACTTTTACCTACAGGGTTACCGCGGTTAATAATTCCGGAAGTTCTGCTTATAGTAACGAAGCAACAGTTACCACACCAATTGATCTTGCTGCGCCTAAAGGACTGTATGCCGTGTTAAATGCTACTTTATCAGTAACACTAAACTGGAGTGATATTTCCAGCGGTGAAGAAGGTTACCTGATAGAACGTTCAACCGTTTCAAACGATCTGTTTACAGAGGTAGGAAACGTAGGTATGAATGTAGAAACTTTTGCTGATGTATTGCCGTTTAAAGGAACATTCTATTACAGGGTAAGAGCAAAAAAGGGTAGTGTATTATCTTCATACAGCAATATAGCGGTGGTTACCAATGTATCAACCGGTATGGCAGAAAATGCCGTAAATGGAGTAAATATCTATCCGGTACCAACTTCTGGTTTGGTTCATATTACTATTAACCGTTTACCGGAATCATTCAAAGTAACTGATCTTACCGGTCGTGAAATGAAATCAGATTTAATACCTGTTTCAGAAGGTGTTTATCAGGTTAATTTATCGGGTTTAAATAACGGAATTTATTTTGTTGTAATAGACCAGGTATCATACAAAGTGATTAAAAACTAAAGCACAAACAATAATAAAAGGCCGCTTCAGTGATGAGGCGGCCTTTTTTATTTTACAATCAGATCGTATACGCGCTCATTCTGGTTTTTTTAATGTTTATGAGGTTTATTCATACGTTCATCGAAATGAATACTTAAACCAACAGATGTATCCTCATTTTTACTACTTGATAAAATTTAAACTATGAGAAAAATTATACTGACTTTTTTAACCATTGTGTCTTTTCAGAGAGGTCAGGCACAATTTGTTCCGCTTAAAACAGATCAGCAGTTTGCCCCATCTCAGGCTGTGTTTATGGGAGGTTATTATTATACCACTTTGTTTAATCCGTCAACCGGAATTGAATTGTACAAATCAGATGGAACTGCTGCTGGTACCACACTTTTAAAAGATATTAATACGAGCGCCAAGAGTGGTGCTATGTCAACACGAGGTACAAAAAGCGGCAGTTACGTGTACTTTGAGGGTAATGACGGAATCCATGGTAGCGAGCTTTGGAGAACGGACGGAACTGTTGCAGGTACCATGATGGTGAAAGATATCACACCGGGAAGTTCCGGAACTTTTATCACCGAAATGGCTGATGTTGGAGGGGTATTGTATTTTACCTTTTTTGATTTTACATCAGGCTCAGAGTTATGGAAAACTGATGGTACAGTTGCCGGCACTGTAATGGTTAAGGATATTAATCCGGGCGTAATGGGATCTAATCCGCGTGCATTAACCAATGTGAATGGGGTAGTGTTTTTTACTGCTGATGACGGAACAGGCGGGGAGGAGATATGGAAAAGTGATGGAACCTCAACCGGTACGGTAATGGTTAAGGATATAGAAGCAGGCATCACAGGATCATGGCCAACCGGCTTAACGGCAATAGGCAGCACATTATATTTTGTTGCTTCAAACTCCGCAAATGGCTCAGAACTATGGAAGAGTGACGGAACAACAGCAGGTACCGTTATGGTGAAAGATATTGTTTCCGGTGTTTCCGGTTCATGGCCAGGTTCATTGAAAAATGTGGCAGGTACGCTTTATTTTTCAGCAGATGACGGAACCAATGGATCGGAACTTTGGAAGAGCGATGGAACCACGGCCGGTACTGTAATGGTTAAAAATATTCACTCAACGGCCTCCTCAGCACCTTTTATGCTGGGTAGTTTGGGTTCAACCTTATACTTTAGTGCCGATGACGGAACCAATGGTTCTGAACTTTGGAAGAGTGACGGCACATCTGCAGGTACAGTAATGGTGAAGAACATCAACAGCGGAAGCGCCAGCACCTGGATAGAAAGTGTAACCGCTATGGGCACGTCTGTTTATTTTGCTACCGATGACGGAATAAACGGAAAAGAACTTTGGAAAAGTGATGGAACAAGTGCAGGTACGGTTCTACTGAAAGATGTACAAACAGGTGTAGGTAGTGGTTTCCGGTTTGGAGCAACTATTCTGAATATCGGATCTACATTATATTTTACTGCTGATGACGGCAATAACGGAAACGAACTCTGGCGTTCTGACGGAACCACCGCAGGAACAATCATGGTAAAAGATATTTATCCTTCAAGAGAATCGGGATTACCATCTACATCGTTATTAACCAACGGAACAGAGCTGTTTATGGTTGCCAACGATGGTGTAACAGGTACTGAAATATGGAAAAGTAATGGTAATGCTGCCGGTACAAATCTGTTAAAAGATATGTGGGTGGGCACTGAAGATGCCAATATCAGTAACCTGGTTGTTGTAGGATCTACTATTTATTTTACCGCTTATGATGCCGTAAATGGAGGAGAGCTTTGGAAAACTGATGGAACTACTGCAGGAACCGTAGTTGTTAAAGATATTCAACCTGGAAATGCAGGATCATATCCTAATAACCTCACTGTTGCAGGAACTACACTTTACTTTGCAGCAGATGATGGAATAAACGGATCAGAAATATGGAAAACAGATGGTACTTCCGCTGGAACTACCATGGTGAAAGATATTAATACTACTGCCTCTTCAAGCCCTTATAATCTGATAGCGGTAGGATCGTTTGTATTTTTTGTAGCAGATGACGGAACCAACGGGGGGGAGTTATGGAAAACCGATGGCACATCTGCCGGAACAACTTTGGTTAAAGATATTCGTACCGGAGCACTCTCATCCAGTATTACCAATACCACATCTGTTGGTGGCTCATTGTTTTTTATCGCAAATGATGGTATAAGTGGAGCAGAACTCTGGAAAAGTGATGGTACTACTGCAGGTACCGTATTGGTTAAGGATATAAGGCCGGGTGCTTCATCTGCTATTATTAACAGGCTGTTTGTAAATGGTACTGAGGTTTATTTTGCTGCCAATGACGGATCTAACGGATCAGAATTGTGGAAAAGCAATGGTACTTTAGCTGGTACGGTAATGGTAAAAAATATTGCATCTTCAAGCAGCTCTTCAAGTCCCAATGGATTTACATCGTTCGGGTCCCATATTTATTTTGCAGCAAATGATGGTACCAATGGAGCTGAACTCTGGAGAACGGATGGTACTCTTGCAGGAACGGTAATGGTAAAAGATATCAATGCAGGAGCCGGATCTTCTGACATAAACGGAATACATGTGGTAAACAGCAGATTGGTATTTTCTGCTGACAATGGAATAAATGGTTCTGAATTATGGATGAGTTTAGGAACTGCGGGCAGTACCAGGTTGTTATACGACCTAATCGCAGGTGCTACTTCTAGTTATCCAACCCTTTACGCTGATGCTTCTGCGTCTTTCTCCCTTATTTATCATAGCAACACATTATTCAGTATTATCAATACTGCTTTACCTGTAACCCTATCGCATTTTAGTGCCAATGCTGAAAATTGCATGGCTACCCTGAATTGGAGAAGTGAAACAGAAAACAATTTTAGTCACTATGAAGTGGAGCACAGCATTGACGGACTAAATTATAATTACGTGGGTGAGCGCATAGGAAGTGGCAACAGTTCCACTTATACTTATGTGGTTTCAGCCAGCGGTTACTACAGGCTTAAGATGGTTGATCTTAACGGTGAAATATCATATAGTGGAGCTTTGTATGTAAATGATGTATGTGCAGGTAAAAAACTTAACGCCACCATTTCTTATGGCCCTAATCCGGCAAACGACTTATTCTCCGTAATGGCAGACCAGCAAATTACTTCACTTGAAGTGATTGATATGGCAGGCAATACATTGATGGTAAAGGAAACTGAAACCGATAAGGTATATGTTCCAACATCATCATTATCAAATGGTCTCTACATCGTTAAGGTGTCTATGGCCAATCACACACAAAAGGTTATGAAAATAACCGTTAATCACTAGACCTTTTTGAGGTAGTTTTCATTTATAGGTAGATGGCGAAGGGGCTGCTTCAAAGCAATTTGAGGCAGCCTTCTTCATTTTTAGATGAGCTGAATCGCTTAACAATAAAGGAGTATTACAATCAGACATTATGGGAGAAAGAGAAAGAGAAACAGAAAGAGAAAGAGAAAGAGAAGGAGAAGGAGAAAGGGAAAGGGAAAGAGAAAGAGAAAGAGAAACAGAAAGAGAAAGAGAAGGAGAAGGAGAAAGGGAAAGAGAAGGAGAAAGAGAAGGAGAAAGAGAAGGAGAAGGAGAAGGAGAAAGAGAAAGAGAAAGAGAAGGAGAAACAGAAAGAGAAGGAGAAACAGAAAGAGAAAGAGAAAGGGAAAGAGAAGCAGCACTTACACTACCAAAGCTGAGGGCGGTTTAGCTGGTGTGATCTTAAATGAGGTGCTTGTGTCGGAATGAAAACATGGAGATGATTGGCACGAGATATATGGAAGAAAGAGAAACAGAAACAGAAGGAGAAAGGGAAAGGGAAAGGGAAAGGGAAAGGGAAAGGGGGAAGCACCGTATTCTTACCAGAGCTGAGGGCAGTTCAGTTTAGCTGGTATAATCTTATATGGTTTTTTGCTTTCAATAATAAATTGGAGGCTTAGTTCATGAGCACTTTTCAGGTGATTCAGTTCACTTACCAGGCCCATATCGTAACTATAACCGAATTTTACTTTATTCAGGGTATAACCCGCTACAAACACTATTCCATCGGTATTGTTACTGGTTTGCCTGATCCATATACCGGTGCCAAACGAGGAGTAATTATAAAAGGAGCCAATATTGAGTTGCACATGATTTCCCTGATTCATCACCAACAAATTAGGGGAGAAGACATGCTGTTTCTTGCGTCCGCTGTATTGACGGGTTTTTATATTTAGACCCATATGAAATACATAACGCCTCAATTGCAAATAATCTTTACCGGTTTTATGCCTTTCAATAAAACTCATATTGGGTTCGTTCAGGTTATGAATGGCCATTCCTGTAAATAATTTGCCTGTTCCATAAACAAAACCTGTACTGAATGATGGATAGTTCACGCTGTTGTTTACAAACTGTTCGTTGGTATTTCTTACCACTCCAAGGTCGGCTTCCAGTTGATCGCCAAAAGAGAGTTTACTGTAATCAAGCATCCGGTTATTAAAAGATGATTGAATAGATAAATTAAGGAACTTATCCTTTTTTAGCTTAAGCATATAAGCGTAAATAAATGACGCCTGGTTATAACTGTAAGTTCCACCATTCATGGTATTGTTATGCAGCACAAAACCTATGCTGCTGCGCTTTTGAGGAATGGGTAAATCTCCGGAAACCACACTGGATATATAACTGTTTGGTAAATTTTTAAACTGTTTTCGTATCGTGGTATTGATACTGATATTTCCTGATGTGCCGGCAAATGCCGGGTTGGTATAAATGCGGTTGGCATAAAACTGGGAATAATGAGCATCCTGCCCATATCCTGCATACAACAAGCCACAAACCGAGAAAAAAGTGAGTATATATCGTTTCATGCTGTTATCTGATTATGGTTAATTGCCCGTCATATCGTTTTACTTCACCCGAACTGTTGGTAATGCTTAAAGAGTAGATATAACTGCCTTGCATCAATCCTTTTCCGGTAAATACATCATTGGTATTGTTGTAACCCGATTTGTTGTAAACAACCTCGCCCCAACTGTTGAGGATGGTTATTTCATTATCCGGGAAACGTTCAATCCCTTTTATTTCCAGGTAATCATTCAGTCCGTCATCATTAGGTGTAAATCCTCCGGGTATTTCAACCCTCATTGCTCTTTCTATACTTCCTTTGCTATTGGAGAGTACATAATGATCAGCAAACTCCACCGGACTAAAATAATGCAGCTTATTGATCATCTTATCCAACCCTGAAAAGTGGGTGTTAATATTTAATGATGTAAGGCTAAGTCCATTGTCGCCATCACTGCTTTTAAACCATTTTCCTTTACCGGTTTCCCAATAACTGATGGACTTATAATTCTCATTTACCGAGTCGGAGAGTAACGCAATCTTGTATCCATGATAATGATCTGAACCTTTAATGGTATAAAAATATTGTTGATGAATATCATAAGTACCTTGGTTTAATTCGGATAATCCAAATGCGGTAGGACTTTGTGCAACAAGTGCTACCTCCACATATTCTGGTGGGTTTTGCTCTGTTTTAATGACCAAAGGCCTGTCTGTTCCATTTCCGGAAACAGGGTAGGTATATGTTTTATAAGGTGCCGTTTTTCTCAGCAATTTACCGTTGAATGAAGTGTAAAATCTGCCTGTTTTAAAGAGCAAGGCATCTTCAGAAGTATCGGTGATAATCATGTTCCCATTGTTTATCTCTACAATTCCATTATTCAATTGGCATCGCCTTGTTTTCAAATCGGTACTTACCAACGCTCGGCCTTCATCCGGTATATACAGGCTGTCTGCGTAAAGGTTTCCCGATCCGCTGATAAGTTGTCCGTAACCATTCAGGAAAAGAAGGGAACCATGCCCTGAAGAAAAATCACCGTTTGAATAAATATCATTGCGGCACTCAATGGAACCTTTATTGTTTATAGCTCCATTTTTATTTACAGAGAGTTCCATATCTACAAACAGCAGGGAATTGCTGTCAGTAAAAAGAACGGCCTGTTTATCAATCACCAGTTGAGGTTTGGCTTCGCTGCATAAAAGCAGGATGGCACATACACTTAATATTCGTTTCATAATTAACAGGATTTAGATGAGATAAACCACATCAACGAATTGTTCATCCTGAATGCTTCATCATTTGCTGTTTCATCCCTGAAAAAGGAGAAGAACAGGCGACTTAATGCAACGCTGATAGATCCCGATTTACCTTGTTTGTGTTCTTGTTCCATGGTTTTTCCTTTTAGCGGGTTATTCAATTACGGTAATATCAAAGTTGTAACTGGCATTACCAGCCGAAGATGTTCCGGCATTTACAATTTTAATTTCTATTTGTCCCGGAGCAACTACCATGGCGTGTGCTATAAGAAGTGAACCTGGTAATGCTGTTCTCGGACTTACATGTACCACAGAACCAACTGCCGCATTACTAAGCCCCCAGAAGGTAATGGTTTCTGCTCCGTTTGCCGCAACACTAGGCACAAAGATGGATTGGTTCTTAGCCAGCATCACATTGGTAATGGTAGTACCGTTTGCACCAATTCTGGCATCTCCGTTTACATCGAGCTTGCGGGTAGGGGATGTTGTATTAATACCAACATTAACTGCATCTGCACCGGTTCCACCAAGAACAATAGAATTACTTGATGCAACTACAGCATTATATCCGATAGCTGTGGCGTTGGTGCGGTTACCGGAAATTTGTGTGCCTGTTCCTATTAAGGTATTGTTTCCTCCGGTTAACCCGCTGTTAAATCGTCCGGCCTGAAAACCCACAAATGTATTTCCTGAACCCGTGGTTGTTTGTCCGGCCTGTGTACCTATAATGGTATTGCTGGCTCCGGTAGAGTTTTGGCCGGAGTATTTTCCTATCAATACATTGTCATTCTGGTTGCTCAGGTTTTGTCCTGCTGCAAAACCGATCATGGTATTTGATGTACCTGTGCCAAAAGTACTGCCAGCGGCATATCCGATAAATATATTTTCACGTCCTGAACCCGTTGTGTTTAAATCTCCTGCTCCGTTAACCGTATGTCCGGTAAGTTTTCCTAAAAATACATTTCCATCATCCACATCACCATCACCCGCCCAAAGGAACCTGAAGTTTTGCATATTAATGGCTCTGTAGCGGCCGGAAGTGAAAGTTGCTCTTTCATATGTATTAAGGTCTATAGGCCAGCTTACCAGCACACGGCCATCACCTTTGGTATATGTACTATTTGGAATTAAAACAATTTTATCATCCAATGCCCAATCAGCTCCGCCATTGTTATCACCACCAACACGTAAACGCAGAGAAACTGCCGTATTTGTACCCAGGTAATTATTAAACCCATTAGTGATACCTGTATTTCCCTGAGTTAACCAACCTAATCCGGAAACCGGTTGCCAGCTCATGGTACCTGCAGTAGATGATGTTAAAACCTGTCCATTGGTACCCGGCAGAGAAGTGGGTAATACATAATTAATATTAACTGCTGCCTGATTTCCTGTAGTGAAAGTTGTTTTACCTGTTCCGTTAGCGCTTTTTAATTGAAGCTGATTTTCTGTATAGATATTTCCTGATACATGCAAACGCTCTGATGGAGATGCTGTATTGATACCCACATTCACCGCATCAACACCCGTTCCGCCAAGAGCTATCATATTGTTTCCTGTTACAACTGCATTGTATCCAATAGCAACAGACTTTGCACTGCTTGCTGAAACTTTTGCATTGGAACCAATGGCAACTGAATTATTGCTGTTTGCTCCGCTGATTTCAGCCTGGTATCCTATCAATACAGAGTTGCTGTTTGCTGCTTTAATCTGATGTCCGTAACCTAAACCAACACCGTTTGAGATGGCATAGTTTCCGGAGGTAATTGCTGACGAACCAATAAACACATTCTTAGAACCAAGTTGTGTTATTGTTCCTCCCGAATTTGCAATTTTATGACCTATTAAAATATTCTCATCAATACCCGCAGTATTTAAACTCACAGCAGCATTATGACCAATGAAGATATTTTTTTGCATCAAAGTGGCTGCTGCAAAAGCGGTCTGATTACCCAAATAAATGTTTTCAGTTCCGCTGGTATTTCTTCTGCCTGCCTGGAAACCCAAAAACAGGTTATTGCTTCCACTCTGGTTGTCTCCACCGGCTTCATTACCGAAGAAACTGTTGTAATGTCCTGCATTTACTACGCCAGAAGAGCTTCCAAAGAAAGCATTTTGCATTCCACTGTTTCGGTATCCGCTTGCCGATCCAAAGAAGTTATTGTTATCAGCTTTTGCGGTTGTTGGATTTCCTCCGTTTTCAGCTCCTGCCAGGTAACCAAAGAAATTGTTGTTATCGCCCCAGCTTGTTTCTCCTGCTTTATAGCCAAAGAAACTGTTGTTGCTGGCATCTAATGTAGCTCTTGCAACCTGATCTGTGGAGGTAGCGGCACGTCCTGCATTGGCACCGTAATATGAGTTGGCTGTTCCTGTGTTTAGCCTTAATGCAGCTCCATTGGCATAATACCCTGCCTGAATACCGGTATACGTATTGCCTTTTGTTCCACCCGGATTGTTATTGTCAAATCCGGCATTCTCTATACCATTCCATACAAAAGGAACGCCTTCAATATTAAAACTCCTGATATTGTTTATGTCCACACTTTTGCGGATATTAATGGCTCCATCAACATCCACTCTGATATTGGATGGGGTAGTACCATTGCCTACATTCAGGTTGTCTATGGTTGCATCCATGTCGTTGTTAATTATTAGTTTCGATCCAATATTAAATGCGCCTGTATTATATGGTTTTGCTGCATTTACAGATTGTAGCCTTACCCGTTCTGCATTGTTGGAGTATATCCTGAAATCAAAATCGTTTTTGCTTCCTATAAAATCAGCAGCAGTGATATTGTTTCCTGAAAGATCCCAGGCAGTTGCAGCCGGATTAATCCAACTCATTACACCGGCAGTGGTAGAAGCAAGCACGTATCCGCTTACTGCAGGTGCAGCAGTTGGAAGGGTATAGGTAATATTTGTTGCTCCCTGGGCTCCACCCGTAAAACTGGTAATACCGGTAGAGGTACCTTTAATTCGCATTTGTCCGGTTGTGTAAATATTACCACCTACCTCCAAACGTTCGGTTGGTGAAGCGGTATTGATACCTACGTTTACAGCGTTTGCACCTGTTCCGCCAAGTGCCATCATATTGTTACCATTTACATATGAATTTGCTCCTATGGCAACAGCGTTGTTTCCGTCAACTTCTGCGTTATAACCAAGTGCTACGGAATTATTGCGTGTAGTATTATTCAGATTGGCTGAAGCTGAACCAATGAAAACATTGTTGATGCCTGCTGTTTTACTATCGGCTGCGTTAGAGCCTATATATACATTATCACTGCCGGCTGTCTGACTAAATCCTGAGCTGGTTCCAAGGAAAGTATTGTTGCTTCCATCTATACTGTATCCCGACCAGGCTCCTAAAAATGCATTACCGGTTCCCGTGCCATTTCCACGACCGGATTTGTAACCCATAAAAGTATTGCCTCCTCCGGAAGTAGTACCAAATCCAGCCTCTGTACCAAACATAGCGTTTTGGTCACCAATATTTAAGAATGCACCGGCAACATGACCGAATATGGCATTTTCACTACCTGAAGTTAATTGCAAACCGGCACTTGCACCAAACAAGCTATTGGCACTTCCACTTCCAAGAACAGTTCCTGCTTTTTCTCCAAATGCGCTGTTTTGCGTTCCTGTAAGTGTTGTATTGCCTGCTAAATTTCCGGTAAATGTATTTTCATTGGCAAGCACTGGTCCTCTCCATGAAAAACGGTTTCCTGCTAAATCAAAGCTGGGAATTGTACCTCCACCGGTGGCTGCATTAACCCTTCCCTGAACACTTAATCTGATTCCCGCAACAGGAGCATATGAATCACCAAGCGCAACTTCACCTGAGCCAGCAATACGCATTCTTTGTGTATTGTTTGTTCTGAAAGAAAGATCTGTATTGTTGGTTGTTCCAACAAAATCTGTTGCCGCATTGGTTGATCCGTTTCCTTTTAATCCCCATGCATCAAGGCTGCCATCTTTGGCTAGAGTTAGCCATGATGTTCCATTCCAGATATAAGATTGTTTATTGGTGGTATTGTAGTACGCCCAGTTTAATGATGGTGATGCAGGATCAGCTGCAAGGTCTCCCTGCCATGCCATGTTTATCCCGTTATCACCAATATATTTTCTCCAGAGACCTGCAAAATCAGCAGCAGCCGGAGAGGCGATTGAAGTATTTGTACTTAATACGGCCATGTATTTTAAAGAAGCAGAAGCAGTAGTAGAGAAACCAGTACCCGCTGCATCCGAAGCATAACCAACATATACGTAAGCGTTTGTTCCATTAGTACCATTTGTACCGTTTGTTCCGTTCGTTCCATTAGTACCATTCGCACCATCATCACCGATATATTTTCTCCATAAACCTGCAAAATCAGCAGCGGCAGGAGAGGCGATTGATGTATTTGTGCTTAATACGGCCATGTATTTTAATGAGGCAGAAGCAGTAGTAGAGAAACCAGTGCCTGCAGCATCCGAAGCATATCCAACATATACATACGCATTGGCTCCATTTGTTCCGTTAGTACCATCTTTGCTCATGGTATTCCAACCACCACCATTATGTATTCTCGATTCTCTTAACGACTGATCGTAGTAAGCATTATTCTCTGATTGTGGTTTACCTGAACTCACATAAGCAGCCAGGTTCACAAATGAGCCATGCCATTTAATAGAAATCCCGTTAACTCCATCAATACCATCACTGGTGAGAGTTGTCCAGGTTGTTCCATCGTGGATTCTTGCCTGTCTAAGTGATTTGTCATAATATATATTGTTTTCAGCGGCTGGTTTTCCAGCAGCCAGATAGTCGGACAGATCTAAATAATCACCATGCCATTTTATTCCCAATCCGTCTCTTGATAGTACTTTCCATGTAGTGCCATCGTAAATCATGGTTTGCCTTAATGTAGAGTCGTAGTATGATGAATTTTTTGATGGCGGATGCAGAGAAGAGAAGGCTGATAGACTTGGGAATGCCCCTTTAAAATCCACAGATTTTCCAATTAATGAAACCCCTGTGCCCCAAATACCTCCTGCCTTAGGACCAAATAGGGTAGTGGTAGTGGTGTTGAGGTAAAAATCTCCATCAGTACCTATGGAGTTAACCGGGTCTGAACCTCCGTTTAAAACTGCATGCCCGTCAACCCCATCTTTACCCATTACTGTCCACACTGAGCCATCATGTATAAGTGCTTGTTTAAGGGTTTGGTTATAGTAGGCATTGTTCTCGCTTACCGGTTTTCCTGCAGCCGTGTATGCTGCAAGATTGTTAAACGATCCATGCCATTTTACAGAAAGGCCTTTGGTTCCAATAAGTTTTTGGGTAGTAGTAAAAGAAGTGCTGTCCGTGTACTTCACAGTCATAGTGGAATCTGAATTGATTCGGGTATATGCTATCCCTACTCCGTTATCACCTTTGTCGCCTTTATCACCTTTGGTGCCTAATACTTTTTGAGTAGTAGTAAATGAAGTACTGTCGGTGTACCTTACGGTCATGGTTGAATCCGAATTGATTCTGGTATATGCAATTCCCACTCCGTCATTACCATTGTCACCCTTATCACCCTTGTTTCCTTTATCACCTTTAGTGCCCAATACTTTTTGAGTTGTAGTAAATGAAGTACTGTCGGTGTACCTTACGGTCATTGTTGAATCAGCATTGATTCTGGTATAAGCAATTCCCACTCCGTCATTGCCATTGTCCCCTTTATCTCCCTTATCACCTTTAGTGCCTAATACTTTTTGAGTAGTAGTAAATGAAGTACTGTCGGTGTACTTCACGGTCATGGTAGAATCCGCATTAATTCTGGTATATGCAATTCCCACTCCGTCATTACCTTTGTCCCCTTTATCACCCTTGTTTCCTTTATCTCCTTTTGTGCCTATGGCTTTTTGCGTGGTACTAAAAGAAGTGCTGTCAGTATATACAATGGTTAAAGTGGAATCGGCATTTACTCTGGTATAAGCAATACCAACTCCTTTATCTCCTTTGGTACCTATAGCTTTTTGTGTGGTGCTAAAGGATGTACTGTCTGTATATTTAATGGTTAAGGTAGAGTCGGGGTTAATTCTGGTATAGGCAATGCCCAACCCTTTGTCACCCTTATCACCTTTTGTACCTACCACTTTTTGAGTAGTAGTAAAAGAAGTACTGTCGGTATACTTCACAGTCATTGTTGAATCCGCATTGATCCTGGTATAAGCGATCCCCACTCCCTTGTCACCTTTATCACCCTTTGTTCCTATTACCTTTTGAACCGTGGTATAGGAAGTGCTGTCGGTATATTTTATAGTCATGGTCGAATCGGTATTGATCTTTGTATACGCAATTCCTTTTTCCCTGCATATAAATTCTGTCTGAACAATTTCAGCGGTTTCAAGCACACCGTTGCGGTTTGCATCAATTCCCGATTCAATTTTGCGTCCCCCGCCTGAACAGTTAACCCCTGCACTTTCATTAGTTACCTTTATTAAACTCAGGGCACCATCCATACCACGCGGACCCGTTAGTTTTCCGGTTTTTATAATACTGCCGTTGCTTAATACAATACTCAGGGTAGAGTCAGCATTATAATGAACGGTATCAATCAGCTTGGAATTATTTACCCTGATAATTAAACTGTCAATACGTTTTTTCTCTAACTCAAATACACTGATGGTCGCAAATCCATCCAAACTCCCTTTCACGGATAACCACTTATTTTCGTTCCAGTAGTTAAGTGCCGAATCGGTTAAGTTGTAAATCATTAAACCATTCAGCTCACTGTTAACAGAACCGGTGGCCATCAAAGCCTCCCGCTCGGTATAAGTGAGTCGGGGTATCAATACACCTTTCGAATTGGAATGGATATCGAGCAATGCCTGTTTATGAGGCTTGTCTGTACCAATACCAATGCTCCCGTTCTGAGCTTGTGCCATAGCTCCTATTAATAATAAGAGCAGGGTGAGGCAAATTCCTATCAGCCTGTAAATTACTGAAGGTGTTAACCGATCTTTCAGCGTGCTCTTACGGTAGCTGCTGATCAGATAGTGTTCTGCTGGAATGTGTAGAGTTTTGTTCATGGATAAAATGATTTGCGTTAATACTGTATAAGTTGATTATATAAAGTATAAATCACTCACAAGTTACCCCTGTGTATATTGTCGCAATATGAAGCCTTAGACGATTGCCTTAAAAACAGGTATGAGGTTTTAAAAAACAGGTATGAACAAACAAGGCAGGATGGCCTTATTTTTTATATAAATGGGTATAATTTATTATAAACAGCTAATTAATTATACGAGTTGAGTTTTTAAAAAATGGTGTGTTTAAACTCCGTAAAGAAAGTCAGGTGGTTTGACTGATGCGTTTTATTCGAACATAAAACAACAAACAAACAGGATGAAAGCGCTTGTTAATGAAGTACCTGAGAAGTACTGAAGGTAAAATATTGTGGTTTGCCTGTACCTGTATATTCAAATACCGTAGTGGTGGGTACCGAAATCAGTTGTTTGCTTTTAATAAACTCATGTAAATCAAAAGAGAAAGGAAACACCAGGTAGCGGTTGTTGTGGTAGTTTAGTTTTAATGTTTCCAGCAA
The DNA here is from genome assembly GCA_051715425.1 of Bacteroidota bacterium. Classification (GTDB taxonomy): domain Bacteria; phylum Bacteroidota; class Bacteroidia; order UKL13-3; family UKL13-3; genus JAJTFA01. The sequence goes on from JBPXJS010000025.1 coordinate 126,286, forward strand.
AGCATATTTCTCTTTGGTATCGGGTTCCTGTAAAAACAAGGTCTGCGGTTTTACCTTATGGTGCAGGTAATAATCAGCGGCTATTAACTCAATCAGCACTTTGTCGGCAGGATACTGATGCTCCACAAATGTGGTAATGGTTTGGTAAACCTGCAACATGGTATATTGGTGAAAGGATCCTACCTGTTGGTCAAAGTGTTTTCCAAGGCCAAACAAAAAACCGGTAATGCCATATTTCTCTGCTATATAACGCAAGGCCAGCGGTGCCCTTTTTTTGTTCCAGTAAATTTCAAGTGCTTCTTCCAGTAAGGTAATTTCTTTCAACTCCTCTGCCGAAAGGTAATTGCTGCGTATAATCTGGTAAGGCGGGTTGGGATCAAACTCAAATCCGTATTGCTCATACTTTTCCCTAACCGGTGTACCTTTTAAAAACTTCAGAAAACCCAATTGCAATTCGGGTGGGTATAGTTTAAACACCTCTTCAATACTGTGTTTAATATCGGCCATCTCATCCAATGGCAAACCCACAATTAAATCCAGGTGCATCTCTACCTTATTATCCAGGCTCTTAATAACGGCACTGGTTTTTTCAAAATTCTGCTTGCGGCTTACCTCCAGGTTGGCCTTCTGGTTCACGGTCTGAATCCCAATTTCAAACCTGAATAATCCTTCAGGCACATGCTCCTGTATAAATTTTACAATATCCGGATGCACTATATCTGCCGTAATCTCAAACTGAAAAACATTCTCGGGCCGGTGGTGATCCAGTATAAACTGAAACATGCCAATGGTAAAATCCTTCTTTATATTAAACGTGCGATCTAAAAATTTAATTACACGCCCGTGTTGCATCAGGTACAACAGGTTCTGTTTAATAGTAGAGTCGGGGAGGTAACGTACCTTATTATCTAAACTGGCTAAACAAAACTCACATTTATACGGACATCCCCTCGAGGTTTCTATATACAATACCTTATTTAGTAAATCGGCTACCGGATCGTTTATGTAAGGATTGATTCCTTCAAACAACTTCAGATCGTAAGCGGCTGGCATGGGGTTCTGAAATACCTGTCCGTCTTTTTTCCAAACCAACCCGGGTACTTTTTCAGGCTCATGGGTATGCTGCAGAAACTGTTCAAAAGCTATTTCTCCCTCGCCCACAATAATATAATCCACCTCATCCCGGCTCATCACATTGTCCCAATCGTAACTTACTTCGGGGCCGCCCAATAAAATTTTAATGCCGGGGTTTAGTTCTTTCAGCTTTTTGGCTACTTCCAGGGTTTGGGTAATATTCCAGATATAGCAGCTAAAAGCCACCACATCAAATTGTTTGCAAAAATCGGCTATCTGGTCTTTGTCTTCCTTAATGGTAAATTCTTTCCACTGTAAACCCTCGTGTTTTTTGTTTAATTCATACAAAATCCGGATGGCCAGATTCAGGTGAATATACTTAGCATTTAATGTGGTAAGAAGAATTGTCATATAACAACTGCAATGTTATTGTTTATATGCTTTTCATCCTAACGGATGTTTCAATATTCATTGATAAGTGGCCAAGAGGGTAAAGATTCTCCTGTGGCTGGAAATGTCGCAATGTTTTAGTTATGCTTTTCTATCAGGCATCATATAGGTGTTTCGCTCCCCTGAAAGAAGGTTTAAAAACTCTTTACCTGAATTTTTTTATGAATCTCATTCACCTTCACCAGGGCAGCCGATCCATACCAGGGATGTAACTCCATTACCAGTCTGCCTGCCTGAATGGCAGGATCACTTTCGGTTAAGGCTTTGGCTTCTTCTATGGTTTCTACATTAAATATATAAATGCCTTTTAAATCGCCTCCGTCTAAAAACGGACCTGCAATTACCAGCTTGCCTTCATCGGCCAAACGTTTAATATTATTTAAATGGGCGGCTTGCAATTGTTCCTTAGTGGCATCGTCCTGATCGCGCTTTGGACCAGCCTTTAAAAATGCCATCACATAATGTTTCATCCCCAGCGAATCGGCTTTTAATTCCCTGATCAGGGTGGTGTCAATTCCATTGCTGTTTTTATCGGTAGAAACGGTGGCCGTTTTATCGCCACAGGCACATAAAAAAGAAAAAATACAGGCTGAAATAAGGAGTTTGTTGATCATACCATTTGGTGATTAGATGCTGCAATTTATACTTAAGTTGCTGAAAAAGAATATTCATTTTAAATTTCATACTTTCGGGTGATGCCATAAAACGGATACAACTGTTGATTTGCCGGAGTAAAAACAAAACGATAAACACATGAAAAAAAACGTATGGATTTTTGGCCTTATTGCCGGTGCAATTAATGCCATGTGGCTGCTGGGTTTTGCCCTTAGCGGAACCGAAATTGATTTCGATAATGGGGAACTCATGGGGTATACCGCCATGATTATTTCCTTTGCCTTTATTTTTGTAGGCATTAAAAACTACCGCGATAAATACCAAAACGGGGCAGTAACTTTTGCACAGGCATTTAAAGTGGGGTTGTATATTTCCCTCATTGCCTCTACCATTTATGTACTTACCTGGCTTATTGAGTTTTATTATTTTATACCAGATTTTGGAGAAAAGTATGCCGCCCATATGATTGATAAGATGAAAAGCTCAGGTGCACCGCAAGCCGAAATTGATGAACAGGTGATAAAAATGAAATCGTTTAGCGAAATGTATAAGAACCCTTTTATTAATGCGGGTCTTACTTATATGGAAATTTTGCCCCTGGGTTTGCTTATTTCCTTAATCAGTTCTTTCTTGCTTAAAAAGAAACCCGCTCAAGCGTAATACATTTTTTATGAGAATAGAAGCCGATACGATAGAAGCTTACCTCGAAGCTATACCTGATGAGCGCAAAATACCAATGGCCGAGTTGCGTAAGGTTATTCTTAAAAACCTGCCCAAAGGATTTAAAGAAACCCTCAATTACCAGATGATTGGTTATGTGGTGCCGCATAGCATTTACCCGGCCGGCTACCATTATGATCCCAAACAACCTTTGCCTTTTATGTGTATTGCCTCACAAAAGAATTTTATTGCCTTTTACCATATGGGTATTTATGCCAATAAAGAATTGCTGGATTGGTTTGTGGCCGAGTATCCCAAATACGTAAAAAGCAAACTGGATATGGGCAAAAGTTGTATCCGCTTTAAAAAGCCTGAGCAGATTCCCTATAAACTGATTGGGGAACTGGTGAGCAAAATGGGGGTTAAAGACTGGATTAGTTTGTATGAAAAAAATTTAAACCGTTAAACCATGAAAAAAGTAATAGGAATAGGGGGAATCTTCTTTAAATCGGCCGACCCTAAGGCCCTTAGCGACTGGTACCAGAAACACCTGGGCATAGCCAATGAAGGCTGGGGTGCACAGTTTTTTATTGAACAGCAACAAAAGGAGGTGAAAGATGCTTACCAGCTTTGGACACCCTTTAAGGCCGACACCAAGTATTTTGAACCCTCGCAGCAATCGTTTATGATTAATTTTATGGTGGACAACCTGCAGGCTTTGCTTACCCAACTGAGGGCTGATGGGGTGGAGGTAATGGAAAAAACAGAAGAGGGAGAGTTTGGAAAATTTGGCTGGTGTATGGATCCCGAAGGAAATAAAATTGAATTGTGGGAACCTCCCAAAGCATAAAACTACCCATTTGGTAAGCATAGAAACATACCGCAAACTGGCTTTGGCTTTGCCCGGAGTGGAGGAGAAACCGCATTTCGAAAATCCTTCATTCCGGGTAAATGGTAAAATATTTGCCACCTTGTGGACCAAAGAAAACCGGGCTATGATACGCCTTTCCGATATTGACCAATCTGTATTTTGTGCGTTTGATGAAACCGTGTTTTACCCTGTACCCGGGGCCTGGGGCAAAAAAGGATGCACCTTTGTAAACCTGGCTACCGTGCGTAAAGATATGTTTAAAGATGCCCTAACCCTGGGTTATGAGTTGATAAAAAAGGGTAAAAAGGGCAAATAAGTTACCCATCTTATTTTGTAAGTTAGCCGTGATGATAGTTTTAGAAAATTCACGGTTTAAAGCCAGTATCCTTTCTATGGGTGCTGAGCTTAAAAGTGTGGTACATAAAGATACCGGCACCGAGTTGATGTGGCAGGCCAACCCTGCTCTATGGGCAAGAACTTCACCTGTTTTATTTCCTGTGGTGGGCAAGGTAAAAGATGGGCAACTGCTGGTAAACGGGCAGGCTTATGCCATGGGCCAGCACGGTTTTGCCCGCGATATGGAATTTACCATACATGCACAAACCCAGCAAGAGGTGGTATGTAAACTAAGCAGCCATACTCAAACCAAAGCCATATACCCTTATGATTTCGAATTATATATTGGTTACCGGCTTACAGAAAATGGCATTACCTGCCACTGGAAAGTGGTAAATACAGGCACACAAACCATGTTCTTTGCCATAGGTGCCCACCCGGGTTTTAACCTGCCCACCGGCTGTATGGATGATTATGAACTGGTATTTGAACAACCCGAAACAGCAGGGCGCCACCTCCTGCAGGATGGACTGATAGGAGAAGAAACCACACCTTTATTAAACAACCAAAACATATTGCCTTTGCATAGTTCCCTGTTTGATGCCGATGCCATTGTGCTGAAAAACCTGCGCTCCAACGCGGTAAGTATTAAACAGAAAAACGGAACCTATGCCATAAAGGTAAGCTGGTTACATTTCCCTTACCTGGGTATATGGAGCAAAAAAGGCTGTGAGGCTTTTTTATGTATAGAACCCTGGTGCGGCCATGCCGATGGATCCGAAGGCCATACCGATATAAGCCAAAAAGCAGGCATAAACAGCCTGGAACCCGCACAGGTATTTGAGCGGGCCTATGCCATGGAGTTTTGGATTTAGGTTTTTGGGGGCAAAAAAAAGAGTGTTTTCACTCTATAAAAAGAATGTTTTCACTCTTGTTTTTGATGAAAAGGAAGGGGAGGTTTGTATGAGGGCTTAAACGTGTTTAAATGAGTGTAAACGGGTATGAACGTTTGAACACGGTTATACTTGAAAATAAATATTTAAAATGCGCAATAGATAATTTGCTGAATATGTGGGGATAGGGAATTATGCATTGCGTATATTTATGAGTTAGCGGTGATTTTAAAGAACAATCCAGTGATATTAGACAACCAATTAATTAAGAATCGTCCGAAACAGCTTTTGGACATCGAATATTACACGGAACTACCGAAGTTACCAACAGCGTTCAACTATTCCTCCTTACCAACTTTTCTGAATATGGACTTACTGACCTTGACAGGCATACAGCCGAAGACATTGGATTTAGTAAGAAATACACAGTTTGAGTTTCATTCTCAACCTTCTGAAAAAGAAATAGAATATTACAGAAACAGAAATACAAGATTTCAAGTGATCAATGTGGTTGCAAATATTCATTCTTTTAAAAACGTTAATGACGAATTAGCATCGGCTTATCCGTATTCGATTTCCCTTGTACCTGGTCCCAAAAGAGGTGTACCAGACTCATGCACGATTGAATTATTAAGCAAATTTAATTTAGCGCAAATTTCCGAATCAAGAAACATTTTCACAGACTTTTCTCCATTTAAGCCAGTCGATACAGGTTTCTATGCAGACACTAGTTTTCTTGCGGGAGCGACTCACAAGCATTATACAGATACAGTCGGGTTTGTTCTAGAAACATATTTTCTTCCAACAGATGCCGATCTAAATCAAATCCCAATGCCGGGGCCACAAGATCTTGACCAATCTATTTATTAATAAATATAGTAAGTATAGAATAAAGAGGTACTTCAAACCTTTCACAGACATCAAACCAAGAAAAATTTGGGGCTGCGACTCTCCCATTGAACTTTTCTTAATTCAAGCTCTTGCGCAAAAGAATTTGTTTCCAGTAATTCAAACATTAATATTTAAAAACGGACACGTTTACGACAACTTCTTTGAAATGGTTAAAAACAATATATTCATCAAGGAAGATAAATTAATAACCGAAGCTGACTTCTATTTCCCAGCCAGTAAACTTGCAATCTTCTGCGACTCTAAAGAATTCCATAGTGGAGATAGAAAAAATAAAGATCAAGCAATAGACAATGCTCTAAATGATATCGGGATAAAAACCTTGAGATTGACAGGAAATGAAATAATGGAAAAGCTTGATGATTGCGTGGACAGAATATCGAACAACATATAAAACCACCGCTAACAGGCGTTTGGCAAAAAAGCGGGTTCAGTGCTTAATTGAAGCTTTGTGCTTCGCATCAAGTTCTGTGCTGGCAGACAGTTTAGTACTACGAAATCCGCTTCTTCGCCAAGCGCCAAAACGTTAGGCGTAATTTCATAAGACAAATACCCAAGATAGATGTTAATCAACCTTTGTATACAGTCAGACCCGACAGAAGTAAGAAATTGGATTCTATTAGTTTTAGGACTTATTGGTGGTGCAGTCACGTTGCGAACTTTTGTAAACTCAGTAAGGCAAAGACGGATTGATAATACATATAAAACTCTCGACTATGTAAGGAAGCATATTGGGGAGAAGCAATTAGAAACATTTATATACTTGTTTCACGCTAATAATGAACTTAGGGGCACAAAGTTCAACGAATTTATATTAGATGATGGGCGAACCGATACGATAGAAACTATGTTTTCAGAAGGAGGCTGTGGGAATGGTGATATTCACAATATGATTGAATTATTCAATTTAATAAGTCCAACTCTTTATGAGTTAGAAACAAAAATTATCTGGTATGAGTATGGGCAAATAATGAGTAAAATATATTCATGGACAAAGTATTTGGAGGATGAAAATGGAAAGCGAGATATAGAAAAGAAATTCTATACAGAGTTTAATGCTTACATGAAGAAAAATTGGAATAAAATGCTCCTCATGCCAACAAAATATTACACTTACGCTGAATGAATTGGGCAGAATACGAAAAAGAAGTCTTCGAGACTTGTAAACTATATTTCTCGGACGCAGAAATAAAAAGAGATGTTAAGCTTATTGGTCAATATTCTAAGACAAAACGACAAATTGATGTTTTAATAGAGGAAAATGTAGGTGGCAATAATATTAAAATTGTTGTTGACTGTAAGCTCTATAACAAAAAAGTTGACGTAAAAGACGTTGAGTCGTTTATTAGTATGGTAGCTGATATAGGAGCCGACAAAGGCATCATGATAACAGAAATGGGGTATAGCGAGGCTGCTCTGCAAAGAGCGTTTAATAATCCAGACCATATTGAATTGGATATTTATAGTCTCGGAGAATTGACTCACACTTTGCAATCCCATATTGCAATCCCATATTCGGGAAAAAATGCTCTTCTTCTTTTCGCCCCTTTCGGCTGGATTATCGATATTACAAGACGACCAGGTGTTCTATGTTTATTATATCAAAGGGGATTAACACTCATCGAGGCGGGAGAGCATAAAGAACTTGCTTACATTAACTTTTGGGATAAAACTATATCTGATTTCAAATTGAAAGACCTTGTAGACTTTCAAGAAAAAGATATGCGGGAGAATAGCCCTGTAAAAACTATTGAGTACAGAGACTCTATAAAAAGGGATGATGCACAAACTCTAATTCGAATTGCAGACATCGAGAACTATCTTGGTTTAGAAATAACTGGCTTTGTTGAATTTGAGAATTTTATTCTTTTCTGCGTTTGGTTTTCTAGAGATGTTGTTGTTCATCGGAACATAAGAAAGTTAGAAAGTATAATGAAATCTGTAATACCCATGGAAATAACAAACAACGATGCATAACTTCGATGAATTAATTTACAGAGGCACTGCATTTACATTGAATGCCTTGGAAGACCTCAATTCTAAAGTAGTTAGGGAGATTCAGTCCAACGGATCAACAATAGCTGTGAAAAATCTTCAAATGATTCAATTACAAAAGGCAATTTTGGCAATTGGAATGTTTTCATTGTTTGACTCCATACTACAGAGTAGACTTGCTTGTCGCAATGGATTCGAAGGTGCGAAAAACGTACTTTTAAAAAAAGAGAAGATAGAACTCCATACTCACTTTGATGAATTCATTTGTGCTATCAACGTACTTAAACATGGACGAGGCAGAAGTTATGATGCTTTAGTTTCCAAGTCTGAATCATTGCCTTTTAGGATCAAATTGCCTGGAGAAAATTACTTCAACGAAGGGGATGTTTCAGAAGTTATGACACTAATTGAAGTTGATGACAGTTTTGTTTTAAACTGTGCCGAATTAATTGATCATGTTTATAAAGAAATGAGAGAGAAAGTTGACAATTGAATAATTAGCATGACGAACAGACCCCAATGGACACATACTCCGTTCTCGCGCATTTGCAATGCCTAAGTGGGATAGAAGTACGAATCAGTTTACTTATTTATTTACCTATTATGCTTTAGAACTTAACCCCATCAAGCTTTCTGTTGAAAATGAACCATCAACTCTTGTATTTTTGAAGTTTTATCCCAACATTTACATACGGGGCTGTGAATTGGTTATTTCCAGTCTGAAGTTACCATAAGTATATGACACGACAGCTCATACATAGAATTTTTGCCTGGACAATAGACTTTGGAGTTATTGTTTTGTATGCCATTTTGCTTTTCGCAGTGACGACCTTGTTCTTTGACTTTAGGCAAGCAGGCTTGAACCCATATTTCGGACAGCTAATCGGCTTTTTGACACTGACATTGCCAGTAATAACCTATTCGTATTTGACAGAGAAAGGTAATTGGAAAGCGACCATCGGAAAAAGAGTACTTCATTTGATAGTTTTGACTCCTGAAAATAAGACGAACAAGAGCATTTTGATAAGGAATCTATTGAAATATTTACCTTGGGAACTTGCTCATACGGGAGTTCACTGGATTATCTATTTTGAATCAGTTGGTAGAGAAACACCAATTTGGACATGGATTATTCTAATTGTGCCACAGGTTTTGGTGTTTGTTTACTTTATTAGCATCATTCTTAGTAAGGGACAGTCCAGTGTTTATGACAGGATTTCAGGAACAAGACTGCAACTTAGAACTGTTTGATTGGAAGAAATACCTACTGGTAACAAATAAGGCTCAAACGAATCCCGCTTAAACATCGGGATGCCCGCCCCAGTTCTCCGCATTTGGAATGCGTGAGTGGGATTGGAGTACCAAGCACTTTACTTATTTTAATTACGTATTATGCTTTAGAATTGAACCCGCACAAACCTTCTGTTGAAAATGAACCATGCTACTCTTGCATTTTTGAAGTTTTATTCCAACATTTACATACAGGGCTGTGGATAGGTTATTTCCAGTCTGACGTTAGCGGCAAGTTTAACATACGACACAACCGACACAGGAAAGATGAACAGACAACATGAGAAAAGTAGCTTTTACATCAGGACAGGACAGCTTTAAGAAAGTCATGCTTTATGACTGTTCTGACGGGGTTTATATTTTTGGTTACGACTGCTTGCAGGACACAGCTTCAATTTCGAACAATCTTCATGACACAGTTGAAGATGCTGAGGACTTTTGCAGAGGCGAATACAATCTTGACAGCAACAATTGGATTTTAATTGCTGACCCGTTGGACAATTGTCAGCACGACTTTATTTTGCCGACAAGAATAAAAGGCAAAGAAAATGGTAATCCAGAATGGGGACATTTTCAAACTTTAGTTGACGGTCGTTGGGTTGATATCAAGAATTTGGACAAGACAAAAAGTTTTGCTGGCATGACAGTAAACGAGCGATTATTTATTAGTGGACTTATAGAGGAGTTTGACAAAAGTAAAATCAGCGAAAAGGCAAGAGCTAAACAAATATTACGTTCGCTACAAGTTGACGAACCATCAATAGAACTAATGTTAAAATGACAATCCGGCAACTTAGCGACAAGATTAAATCTATGTTTCAAAAGGACTTTATTGAAACTCCTGACATTAAAGAAAAAATTTATTCTGACTTTGGTGACAAATCGGAAACAGTAATAAGGACACTTAGAGAAGCAATTGCAAAGCACGACTACATAAATAGCGGACGAATACTTCGTTGCATCATTTATTTAGCAGATAAAAACTTTGAAGCCCTGAAAAAGTACATTGACCATGCAATAGGCGACCCAAGAGATGTTATGTATTGGGCCGAGTATATAAACAGAGAACAAGGATTTGAAGGGAACCCAAAAAGAGTACGAGATTTTAACAAGACGTTTCAGAACTGTGAAAATGACGTGCATGAATAAACCTTCCCCCAAATTGTCTCGGACGTGTCGTCTATGACGTTTGAGTCTGGAAACAAACTTGTAATTTTGAGGTTTTATCTCAATATTTACCTACAGGACAGCGTTAAGAAAGTTATGCTTTATGACTGTTCTGACGGGGTTTATGTTTTTGGTTACGACTGCTCACAACAGTTTCAGATCCGAAAAGGCAAGAAATATTGAGACATTTTGGAATAAAAAAAATCAAGAACTGAAAGTACTTAATTAAATACGCTACAAGTGAATAAACTGCCTAGTGACATACAAATTGAATTTTTTAAACTACTTAATAACGAGGTTACGACCGAGGATTTCGAACAATGGGTATATCGGACCAAGGAACTAGAAAACTGTTTCAGTCAAGCAGACTATTTAGAGTTTATTTCCTTAAATTTTAAAAGCAGGCACATTATTCACGAAATGAAAAAAATTGTGGATCGATATTTAGATTATGGAGCATTTGAGAAAAGGAAAATCGACAAAGTCCTGAACGACTTGACTCAAAAGAATGATGATTTCGCCAAATCGCTTATTGCAACATACGACCTATATTGTGATGGTTATGGTTTCTTAGATAATATTGGACTTGGTTACGGACTGACCTTTGCAAACGACTTTTACGATTATAAAGACTGGATGAAATTGTCCTCGGAAGAAAAGAATAAGAGGATTGAAGCTATATATAGTGACGTAAAAGCCGAGGTAGAAAAAGTTCGAAGCTGGCTTGAACTAAAGAAGGTGGTTTTAACAGGAGAGGTAGATGATATTGGACATTTTAATTACATAGACAACAGGACAGCAGAAGAAAAAAAGCCGACAGGTTATTCAGTAGTAAAATTAGACGAGCCGAAAAGCACTACTTATAACAGCACCTTGCCAAAACCGGGGCGTTCGTGGTGGCAGAAACTTTTCGGCTCCGAATAAACATTTATCGTAGCTTGACAGGTAGTGCTTCGAAAAACCCGCCTTCGGCAAGCTGCAAATCGTTATGTGCTATTTTAGGACAACCAATGATCACAATAGAAAAAGTTAAAATATTCGACAGTTATGGTGGAGACTTTGACGGACTTGCAAGAGTTGGACGTGAGTACGAGAAAAAAATGTTTGACAATAACGACTGGTCTCTAATCGACAATTTTTACCAAGACAGTGAACTAATAAATAAAGGACTTGCGGCCCAAACATACATCGAACAGACGTTTGCAAAACTTAAAGAAAATTGTGACCAAGAAAGTTTTGACTGGTTTGTAAATAGAATTGGATTGTACAAAGACTTTCAAAAAGTTGCAGAAATACTAAAGCAAATCAAAACGTTCATAACAAAAGACACAGACACTGTTTGGGCTGGATTTGACAATGCAGACAAGTTTTTGGAAGAGCTAAATCAAGACATTCAAAAAATTAAAAATTGTGACTTCCAGACACTCGAAAAAGTTCACGTTGAATTTTTACCAACTTGTACTTATCAAGAGTTATCAATGTCAAATGGTTGGGGCGACAAATACATTCAGCTATCGACAGACTTTGACAAAACATATGAACGGATGACCGAAAGAAAAACATCACACAACGGCACCTTGCCAAAAGCGAGGCGTTCGTGGTGGCAGAAACTTTTCGGCTTCGAATAAACATTAGTGGTAGCTTGGCAGATGGTGCTTCAAAAGCCCCCCCCCGTAAACGGGACAAGTCTTGCAATGCATGAGTGGGATAGGAGCAGGCTTAGTAAACGGCTTTCAGAAAAAGACGCAGAAAACACCGAAAAATGAAATTGAATTAGCGGAAAAACTTAAAAAACTATACTTCGATGAAAAAGGCAAATAAACATCTGACCTCGTTCGCTAACCACCTTGACAAACAATATGGTAAAAAAGGAACAGCTAAACGTGACAAATACGAAGAAGAATTTGAAGCATTCAAACTCGGAGTTATGCTGCAGGAACTTCGCAAAGAACAAGGTCTTACACAAGAGCAACTTGCTGAGAAATGCGGGACAACTAAAACCTATATTTCACGTATAGAAAACAATGCGAGCGACATCAGACTTTCAACCCTCATGAGAATTATTCGTGAAGGACTAGGCGGACATCTTAGAGTTTCAGTTGACATTTAGTCGACAGGAAAAAGCACTACGTTCTCGCGCATTTGCAATGCGTGAGTGGGATAGGGGTACGATGCAGTTTTATGATTTATTTACCTATTATGCCATGGGATAGAAGCATGCAACTCTTGCTTTTTTAAAGTTTTATCCTAATATTTACAAAGATGGTTGTGAATAGGTTATTTCACAACTTGTCTCGCATGATTACGGGAGCCTAACGTTAGCGGTAATTTGAAAGTACGACAGTTTATGAAATTTTAATATGGAGTTTGACAGTTTTTATTTTAACGGCCTTCCCAAATTCGCTGATATATTAAAGTTAAATTTAAAAGAAGCTCTTAATAAAACTGATTCGTTAACCGTAATGGATCATATTAACATCTTCTTTGATTTTTTCGAAAAATATGAAGCACAAGAATTTCTAAAAGAATTTAATGTAACCGGTGACGAAATTTACACAGCTGTTTATTTCCATCAAAATAATAACAGAATTTACCTTGAAAGGGATTTAACAACCGAAGATTATGATGAGGAATTTCAAATTCAATTTGAGCTCATATTAAACATATCTTTTGTGGAAGAAAGAGTTAGTGAGGTTTATGAAGTTAAGAGAGATGGAAATGGGAAATTTTCAAATTGGGAGATAGGTACAATTAATTTCGAGGAATATAAAGCAATGGTGTATTCTTCGAAGGAGTTGATATATGTTAGAGATTTATATCCGATTGGTATACGAATTGGTCTTAATGCAGATATATAAAACTACCGCTAACAGCTAAGGCTTCGTTGAGTCCACAGGACGAACAATGAAGCCAATGTTGCACGGAAGCACGTTTTGTTATGGGGATATCGGCAGGAAGTTTTGGTATTTAATTATTGGGAGGTATCCCCAGTTGTCGCGGACAGCCTGTCCCGCAAGGCGGGATGTCGACCATGACGTTTGAGTCTGGAAACAAACTTGTATTTTCGAAGTTTTATCCCAATATTTACATACAAGGCTGTGGATGTATGTTTTCATAGTCAGCTTTAGGACATTTAAGACGACTATGAATCAAATAATATCGCTACTAACAATTTCGCTTTTGTTGTCTGCATGTACTCAAAACCGTTCAACAAGTTCTGCTCAGAAGACAGATACATCGATTCCTGAAATTTTGGTTTCAGAAGATGAAATTGGAGAACAAGATACAGTAACGAGAAGACTTTCATTTAGGAACGTTTCGGAGATTGTAGCAGACAGTTCATCTAGCTGTTGGGTTCAACTTCAAGACAATAATGCTTCCCTGGCACTTCATTTTCAACACAAAGACACTTTAGCTGTTTCCTATTCCTCGGAATGCTGGCTAATGTATCCATATAAGCTTGCGGGGAACAAAATCGTTGTTTACTGAGCTAAAATAATTGATACCAAATATGACTTTGATATTGTGAAAGCAATTAAAAAAACAGGGAAAAAGTATGTGGGACGACCCTTTATGATATTGGAACTCGAAAATGACACGACATTTAAAGCAACATATCCGATTAAAGAGCTTATCAGAATAATAAATAGTTCAAGTAAGGATCGTGTATTCTTTCCTGAAAAATATGCAATTGCACAAGATGGATTTTTATGAGTAAAGCAGTGGTGGATTTATTTGTCTCGTTGTCGCGGACACACTTATTCATGACTTTGAGTTTGGAAGCAAACCACTACCACGCATTTACTAATAAATAGCCTTGGTTTTCTGCTCTTTTATTGCAACATTTACGGGGATATGAGGAACATCTGTTTTACAAAGAACTATGGAAAAATAAGACATAATAATTAACCGGGTATAAATCCATGAATCAGGAACTTTGGAACAATATATTGGGATTTGACTTTGATTATCCATTAAGTGAATATGGCTTTTCGGTAAGATTAGCCAGAGAAAATTATTGGACACAAACATTTACAGAGCAGGCAATTTTAGAATATAAGAAGTTTATGTATTTGGCAGCAACTTCCGACTTTATGGTTTCACCATCAGAAATTGTTGACATTGTTTGGCACCAACATCTCATTTTTACCCAATCATATCAGGACTTTTGTAAGATACTGGGAAAACAGGTTCAACATATTCCCTCTACACATAATAAAGCAGAGTTTGATAAGTTCAGGCAGGCAAAAGAACGAACCATATTGTTTTATGAAAGGGATTTTGGCAATCAACCCAAGCATATATGGGCTTATGGTGATATGTTTGAAAGCCTTCATCTTGAAAAAGCACCATTCAAGTTAAGAACCTTTATTATATATGGAATTCTGGCTTTCATTTCTTTAACTGTTCCCGCATATTTTTTACTAAAGCCTGTTTACGTCCATATTAACAATCCTTATTTCATCATTGGTCTGTCCATCCTTAGCATTCTCACACTGCTTACACTTGAAATTTACAATCGAAATAGGCTCAATGCTATCGTATCAGCATTTGATCCATCATCCTTTGTTTACGATTTACAACCTTTTGAACTAGTTTATTTGAAAACACAAAAACTCCCCAGCGTAATACATGGTGCAGTAAATGAATTGATTGACAACGGAACCATTAAAATAAATTCAAATTATACGATTAAACTTGAGAAGAATAAAAATGTAGCCAGCCATTCTCAGATTGAGGTTACATCGGCTTTATCTGAATTAGGAACCACATTTTATCCAAACCTGTTGAACACTCTGGAATCAAAGCCAATTTTTGGAAATATTTCAAACAGTATGGATGCATTTAGAAAATACTTCAATAAGTCTAAAAAATTTGGTTCTCTGTTTTACATTAATTTTGCCGTTCTCTCATTGCTTTTATTGTTTTCTTTTTCAAGAGTTGCTACCGGTGTTTTGCGTGATAAACCTGTTGACCAAATTATAATTGCAACCATTCTTTTGTCTATTATTAGTATCGTTTTCTTGCAACGACTTACAAAGCAGATATCAACTACCATCATTCCCAACTTGTATAAGAATGATATTTTACCTGAACGTCAAATAGATGACAGTTGGCAATGGAGGTATTTTTTATTGGGCAATGTGGTGCTTGCGCCTGCATTTGTGCCAATAGTAAACTATGCAAGCAAGAACAACTATACTGGCGACAGCGGTAGTGGAAGTTCGTGTGGAAGCAGTTGCGGAAGTTCTTGCAGCAGTTGTGGTGGATGTGGGGGAGATTAACGGATAAGGACTACAATAACCGACATTTTTCTCCGTTTTCGCGCATTTGTAATGCATGAGTGGGGTAGGGGTACGATGCAGTTTTATGATTTATTTACCTATTATGCCTTGGAATAGAAGCCTGCAACTCTTGCTTTTTTTAAGTTTTATCCCAACATTTATATAGATGCCTGTGGATTGGTTATTTTGCAGTCTGAAGTTATACGGAATTATGATATGATGAAAGCAATTTTGACATATATTATTTGGCTTTTCTGCATAGGTTGTGCGGTAAACGGACAGGAGAAACCCCGGTTTAAAATTGCCTTTACTGCTTATGATGATAAGGGGAAAGGAAACCTTTATATCATCTACTCTGACGGGTCAGGACTAAAAAGACTAACCACAAGCGATTCAACAAATATGCTCCCATCCTGGAGTGCTGACAACAGCAAGATTGCTTTTCGTTCATTTCGTGATGGGAATCCTGAAATCTATAAAATGGATACTTCAGGAACAAATGCAGTAAGACTCACTTTTGATAGTGCAGATGACTGCAATCCCAAATGGTCGCCTGATGGTAAGTTTTTGGTTTTTGAGTCATTAAGGCATGGAAATGTTGAACTGTATTTGATGGATACAAAAGGAGCCAATATTAAAAGACTAACAGATCACGAGGCAAATGATCTTAATGCAACCTGGTCGCCTGACGGGCAGCATATTGCCTTTTCTTCATCAAGAGAAGGGAATTATGACATTTACATGATGAATGTAATGACCAGAGAAACGAGAAGAATAACGAGTACGGAAACATGGGAAAAATTTCCTGCATGGTCGCCAGATGGAAGGAAAATAGCATTTGTTTCTAACCGCAATAATAAGATGGGAATATATACGATGAATGTGGACGGAACAGAGGTACAATTGCTGATAGAAAATGGGAATCACCCAGACTGGTCACCAAACAATAACAGCATCGTATTTGTGAAAGAAAGTAAATTCACATCAGGTTTATACATCATTAACATTGATGGAACAGGCTTTAGAAAATTAACCGCTGATAGCTTAAATGCCACCTTCCCGGTTTGTGAACACAGGAATAATTAAGGCATCGAATAACAAGATATTCGCTCTTTGTTATCCATGACGTTTGAGTCTGGAAACAAACTTGTATTTTTGAAGTTTTATACCAATATTTACATACAGGGTTGTGAGTAGGTTATTTCACAACTTGTCCCTCATGATTGCGGGAGTCTGACGTTAGCAGGCATTTAAAAAGACGAAACTTGAGAACAAAACAATTAATTCTATTGGCAATATTTTTTCCAGCAATTTCAATAGGCCAGACTATTAGCGACTCTTTGCTTGGAACATTTTACAACAAGACTCTGGTTCTCTATTTCCCGGACACAACTGTGCATAAAGACCAAGTAAAATTTGGCTGCATAATATTACAGTCCGACTTAGATACAAGCAAACTTATTAAACATTCGGGGTTAAATAAGTTCAAATTTATTAACAGCAACACAAATAAAAAATCGATTCTTGACAAACCTTTAGAGAAAAATAAGGATAGAAATATTTACTGGATTAATCAAAATGCCGGAACAGACACTATTGACATCAATATTGGTGGTTGGACAATTGAGCAGGTAGACAAACACAATTTCCTTCTCGGTGCTTGGTGCGGTGGGATAATGGGATACATTCCTAATGCAAGATTTGTGTACAACAAAATAATTAATTCTTGGACATTTATTTCGGGACAAGAAATACGTGACGAAGAAGAACTAAAATTAAAAAAACAACTAAATCTACTAGAGAAATAAACGCCAGTTGTCGCGGACAGCCTGTCCCGCAAGGCGGGATGTCGTCCGTGACGTTTAAATATGGAATCAAACCTCCACCTTGTATTTACCGATAAATAACCTGGATTTTTTAGATTTAATTGCAATATTTACAAAGTGGATGGGTAGTTCACAACCGAACATGAGCAACTGTATATTCAAATGAAGTTCATTCTTTGTGCCATATTTCTTAGTCTCTTTTGTGCTTGTGGCAATACCACGGGGTTAAAGTTGAAGATGCATCCTGACATGATTGAATCAATTATCATAACCCGATACGATTCATTATGGAGTGAGACAAGAATGCTGAGGCCGATTAGCATCAAGTCTTTTACTGATAGGTGGAACGCAAGTAAAAAGGCAGGAACATCTACGTCACCCATAAAGTATACACTGGATGTGTATTGCAAAGATGACACCCTAGTAAATTTTAGTTGCAGCGAAGGGGAAATTAAAACAATCAACGGTGACTGCTATATAATGGGAGATACTAAATACTTCGACCAAATATGGAATTTAAACAAAACGGTGTGTCCACGGGGGCATACGAATTACATTATTCCAATAATATACGGCCTCCCTACATTACCTGCCGTTGAAAGATCTAGGCGCAATGAAATTCTACTTGGTGGTTGTATAATAGAAGAACACGCTCCGAACTGGTATTGCAGATTACATAAACTTAGTTTCGGAGAATTACCACTAAACTAAACCCTGTTTTAAGCATTTTTCCGTCCATGATCTTTGGGTTCGGAATCAAAACCACCAGGCAACACACCTGTTGCATTTATTTTCCCTTTACTTAGCCACCTTCATTGGTGTTTTATTCCATCAACTATGTTTTTTCTTTAGTACATTTACTTCACCTATCAACTACCATTTAGCCGTTGTTTACCCTTATTAAATACATAGTCCGTTTGCTAAAACCACGCTATTCATATTGGGTGCTTGTTCTTATTTTGCATACACCGGTGGTGGTTTTATCCCAGCAATACAGCTATGTTCATTACGACACCAAAGACGGGCTGGCAGGTTTAACGGTTCATGGTATTGCACAGGATAAAGAAGGTTTTTTATGGTTTGCAACTGAAACGGGGCTTAGCCGTTTTGATGGTACCCATTTTAAAAATTTTACCCGTGCCGATGGGCTTCCCAGCAATGAGGTGTTTGGCGTTTTTATCGATTCAAAAAACAGGGTATGGTTAACCACATTTAAAAATGCGATTTGTTATTACTGGAAAGGGAAAATTTATAACCAGCAAAACGATTCATTATTAAAAAAGGTAAATCCGGGCTCCATTGTTACCTCCATTGGCGAAAATCAATATGGCGATATATTGTTATGTTGTACGTCAATCCCTGAGTTTATTGTTATAAAATCCAACGGAGAGGTAACCAGTTTAGGTAACACGCGCTTTCATGTAATCCGGGGTCTGGCTAATCTACCAGCGGGCGTGGTTGAATTGCCGGAAAAGGTGATGCGCCTGTCATTGGGCTATGAAAACTATTGTGCACCATTAGTAAAAAAATCTTCTTCGCGGGTAAAACGCCACTACCTGTTCTCCAATTTCGATAGTGCCCTTTGTATTCTGGAAAATCAGTTTCCGGGTTTTACTTTCAGGCTGCCTGCCCGCACAAGGAATATTGCCCAAATAGACGACAGCACCATTGCTATATTGGGTTTAAACACAGGTGGGGTTAAATTATACGACATCTATAAAAGAACTTATATTGCTAACTACCTGCCTGAGTATACCATTCATACCATATTTAAAGACCTGGAAGGTTGTTTGTGGTTTTCTACAAGGGAGGCCGGTATTTTCCGCTTAAGTAACCCCACCTATAAAAATGCGTTGTTTTATGATGGTAAAACGCGTCTCGGGGTTTTAAGTATTCATAAAATAAATAATCACCTGTATGTGGGTACAGATAATGCGCAGTATTGGAATTTAAAATCCGTAGGGTCGGACATGGGGCAGAAGCAATGGTATATGCCTCAAAAAATAAAAGCTGATGCAGGTTTCTTAAGTAAAGAAAAGGATGGGCAACTGATTAATTATTCCAGTTCTAATTTTTTTCGGTTCAACAACTTTGGACAGTCATTTAAATCCCTTTTTGTTTATCAGGATACCTTGTTGGTGGCTTCTTCACGAGGGGTTTTCTTATTCCATTTGCCATCCATGCGCCTGATAAAGCAATTGTATAAGAACAGGGCTACAGTTGCTTATAAGAAAGAGAATACCTTCTATATTGGAACACTTACCGGATTATACACGGTAAATGGAAATAATCTGGTTTTTCCGGGAAATAAGAATGCGCTGTTTAGGAGCAGAATAAGTTCTTTTGCAGAAAGTGAAAATGGAACGTTATGGATTGCCACTTATGAAGCTGGTGTAATAGGATATAAAAACGGAAAAATCATAGCCAATATCACTCAACAAAACGGCAACCTGAGCAGTGATATTTGTCGCTGCATTTTTATATCGGGAAATACCTTGTGGGTTGGAACTGAAAAGGGATTAAACAAAGTAGATATTTCGAGAGGGCAATATAAAACAACGGAGAAATTTACTGCTAAAGATGGATTGGGTACCGATATCATAAACAGCATTTATACAGAAGGAAATATGGTATTTGTTGGAACCTCAGCCGGCCTTACTTATTTCGACCAAACCAAAGTACCCAAACACTCGATCTGTTATATCCGTTTAACAGGGGTAAGTGTTTCCGGAAAACAGGAGAATCCGGAAAACAACAACCTTGTTCTGTCTCATCATGATAACAATATCCGGTTTGAATTTGCCGGAATTTCCTTTTTATCTTCAGGGGATATTACCTATGAATACCGGCTGCGTGGGTTAAGTGATGAATGGAAAACGATTAAGGAAAAGGTATTAAATTATCCCTTACTGCCATCAGGTATTTATACGTTGGAATTAAAAGCCACTAATAAATTTAATGATTCCAGCGGAATCAGGAAATATCATTTCGAAATTAAACCTACGCTTTGGGAAACGTCCTGGTTCCTTACCATAATAGCAATACTCAGCATTTCGGTTATTTGGTTTAGCCTGCAGTGGCGTATCCGGCAAATCAGGAGAAAGGAAAAGGAGAAACGCCTCATCAACAAGAAAATTGCCGGACTGGAGCAGATGGCACTACGGGCGCAAATGAATCCTCATTTTATTTTTAATTGTCTTAACTCTATTCAGCATTATATCATTAAACAGGATGTTAAGGGGGCCAACTTTTATTTGTCTCAGTTTGCAGGATTGGTGCGTAAAACGCTGGAGAATTCATCAAAAATTCATGTTCCGCTTAGCGAAGAAATAACCTATTTGACCAACTATATAGAGTTGGAAAAATTGCAGTTGGCAAACCGTTTTGAGTATCAGATTAATGCCGATTTCATAAACAGGGAACATATCCTGATACCAAACATGGTGATACAACCCTATGTTGAAAATGCCATAAAACATGGAGTAAGCCACATGTCTGATGGTGGGATGATTGTATTAACATTTAGCTACGAAACCAACCAACGTATATTGAAGTGTGTGGTAGAAGATAACGGACCCGGCTTTAAGCAGATAAATCAGAATAGGGGCGATAAAACCCATCATTCAAAAGGAATGTCCATCACCTCCGGACGTATTGATATTTTAAATCAACTTTTTCCGGGAGAAGAATCTATAACCGTGCAGATTAGTGAGGTAACAAAAGATAACAGGGTTTGTGGCACACGGGTAGTGCTCTGTTTCCCCTTCCATAACGCATTAAATTATTAGTTCATGTTGCATACAATTATAGTTGATGATAAGCCTACCAATATTGAAACGCTAAAAAGCTTGGTAAGTACTTATTGCACCCAGCTCTCTGTGGTAGGAACTGCCACTGGTATGGAAGAAGGGGTAAACCTGATTACCCGTTTAAAGCCTGATTTGGTTTTTCTGGATATAGAGATGCCAGGAGGAAATGGATTTGATCTGCTCAAAAAATTTAATCCGGTTCCGTTTGTGGTTATTTTTACTACAGCCTACAACCAATATGCGGTGCAGGCATTTCGCGAGAATGCACTCGATTATTTACTTAAACCAATCGATATAGATGCGCTTCTGCAAGCTGTAAGTAGGGCAGAGAAACAAATTGAACTTACACTAACCAACCAAAACCTGATCAAATACCTGAAGCAGCTTCATCCTCCCCACAATGATAAAATTGCATTACCCACACAGGAAGGTTACCTTTTTGTTGATTGCAACACTATTGTTCGATGTGAGGCATCAGGCAGTTATACCAATATTTACCTTATGGAAGATAAAAAAATAATGGTAAGTATGCGGCTCAGGGAATGTGAGAACATCCTGCCCTCAACCCGCTTCTTCAGGGTGCACCACTCTCATATCATTAACCTCCAATACATAAGTAAATACATAAGGGGCAGGGGAGGTTACATTATTATGCAGGATGGTTCTAAGGTGGAAGTAGCTGCCAGCAGAAAAGATGTGTTTCTCGAGTTGATTAAGCAGCACCCCAACCTTTAAATTTTTAATTCGACATAACTGTGAACTGGTTCTGCACAACCGTGAACCAGATCAATCATTAATGCTTTCGGGGCTTTAAGTTGCATCTGCATAAATGGCCATTATGCATGCACCCATTTCTACCAACGTGATGAGGTAAATTATTATTAACTCTTAACCCCACACCCTATGAAAACAACCCCCGGAACTTTTTCCTCTTAGCAACTATGGCAGGAAATTAAACTCCGCACCTGCAGCTATTAAACCGTTCCCGATAAACCAGATGGTTTGCCAATAAAGTTTATCGTATTAATTTATTAATGAATGTTTCTAAAGAAAAAAATGCGATTATGAAAAATAGATCTAAATTATTTTGCCTTAGCCTGTTGTTGTGTTTTGCAGCCCAGGCTCAAATGCCCAAATGGTGTATTGCACCTCATCTTGTTGATTTTGCGGGATCTGCTCCCGTTATTACCACCAGTTCTTTAGTGCCTGCTGGTTCTTGGAATCCATCCAATGCCGCATTCGATAAAATCGGAAACATGCTGTTTTATGTAAGAGATGGAGAGATATTAACACCGGCCGGGGCTGCTGTAGGTACCCCTATTCCGGTATCAAATGAAATTGCAGTGGTTCCCGTTCCGGGGCATTGCAGCAGATTTTATGTGATTGGCATAAGCACTGCCCCTTTTGCATCGGTTTATTTACATTATTCCATGGTGGAAACCAGCGGTGGTATTAGTATTGTTAGTGGATTTGATAATGTAAATTTGGGTACAGTCGGAGGAGAATTTGCCGCACTGGCAGTTTCCAAATTACGCCCGGGTAAACAACGGTTCCTGTTTACCATTGGTCGTATGTCGCCAGTTGGTTTTGGCGGTGCCAACAGATTTCTTATTACACCTAATGGGATTGTATTTGATGTAGTAGTGGCAAATATTAACAGCATGGGATGGAATAATAAACCTTTTGAGGTTGAGTTATATGAGAACCCATCAACTGGAAGTATGAAATTGGCCTGGGGTGGAAGCTACTATTCTTCTGAGCAGATGGTGCATGTGATGAATTTAAATAGTGCAGGAAATTTTACCAGCTTTTCAAGTGCATCTATAACTGGGTTACAATATGTTTATGGCCTTGAGTTTTTTGATAACGGCAATAAGTTGTTTGTATGTCATGATAATTCAACACCAGCTAACAGAGGTGTGCTTGTGGCAAATCTTACCAGTGGAACCAGCAGTTTGGTGTCGGGGTCTACAAACTATTCCCAATCGCAAATTGAAAAAGCAGCCGATGGCAAGTTTTATATGGTGAGCTCCGGGGGAATATTAACCTCTATTGACCCTACTACCTATGCAATAAGCAGTACCTCTTTAAATGTAGGTAACCCTAAATTGCCCGACCAGGTTGATGACGAAAACTATATAGGTACAAATTTCAAAGCTGAATTAATTGCCAGGGATAATAGCCTGGATATTGGCCTGGAGCCTCACTCTACATCTGATATGTGGGCAAGTCCGGATATATGGAACAGGAGAAACACAACAGGAAGTATGTTTGACCATCAAAACCCCGGATATTTAAGTTCTGACGGACTGGGTAACCTGATGAAAATGCGTGTAACCAATATCGGATGCTCCAACTCAGCACCCAGCTATGTTAAAATGTACTGGACTCTCGGTTCTACAGGTGAACATTGGCCGAATAGCTGGAACGGAAGTCAAATGGTTGGATCGGCAGCGGGAGGTGGAGAACTTACTTTGAGTTCGGGCTATAGCACTTATACATCAGGAAGTGGGTATGCGGTTCCTGCATTAGCACCTGGGGCTAATGCTGTTATTTCTGCGAAATGGTTCCCACCTGATCCGGCAACCTTCGCCTCCTCATTGGTACCGCCAGATGCAGCTATCTGTTTCCTGGGCAGAATTGATGATCCTTTACAAGATCCCATGTATGATGAAAGGTCAAGTTCTACTGCTTCAATCAGCGGAAATGTATATAGAAACAACAATATTGTTACACGAAACACCTCGCTGATTAATCTGGATGGCTATTTTTTACTTGCTCCACCACCACGTACAAGCTCTGTATTACTTCATAGTTACCTCACATCATCCCATTTATTTGATGTAAGCTTTAGTGCCATTTCACAAAGCAGTGTTGCTTTTGGTGCACTTGGAACCGTAACGCTTACGGTTGATGAAAACCTGTGGGATGCATGGATTCAGTCTGGCCAGTTAAGTGAAGGCCTTATTGTAAGTAATCCCCAGCTTCATGAGCTTACTGTTACAGACTTAACGAATGCAGTTTTAAGGGGTATTAGCATGAACCCGGGAGACAATATGCGCGTTACCCTTGGATTTGGGTTGAACCAGCCTACGCAGGTAACAGAAACTTATGGCTTTAGAATTTCACAGGAACGCAGCGACTGGCAACCGTCAGAAGAAAGGTATGGAAGCAGTTGTGAGTTTATTGTGTCTACCAATGCTCCGTATGAAAGTGATACCTCCTTTTGGGAACAGGATAGTTTAATGATGTTGCAAAAAGGCACAACAGGTATTCAAACCACATCTCGAAATAAGGTTTCAGAAACGCTTGTTGTAATCCCTAACCCTTCTGCTCTTGATGCTATGGTAAAACTTCAATTGACAGGTCAGGAAACAGTGGTTTCTGTAAAAATTACCGACCTCTCAGGAAGAGTAATCAAACAAATTACGCCTGATACCAAATACTTCAACAAAGGAGAATTAACTATTCCTGTGGTTACATCAGATCTTAGCAATGGAGTATACCTTGTACAGGTGCAAACCTCAAAAGGGTTGCGTTCTGCTAAACTCAATGTATTGCATTAATGGATGATGAGATGATCTAAAATAATATTAAAAAAGCCTCATGGAAACGTGAGGCTTTTTTAATTAGGTGAATTCAAGCATTAAATATTTTCGCTCATTGCAGTTTAATTCTTATGTGATGAATAATAGCTGGTTCCTATGCATTTTAATACATGTTATTGAGGGGGATGGTTATCTAAGTATCCAGATCAAAGTATAAACCTGATAAAATAGAATGAATCCTGGTTGGCGGAGAAGCAAAAGGTTGCAATCCTCAGATTATTTCAATAGCTTTATTCTTAAGGTGAAAGATAAACCACAACAGGTAAATGTTTCAATTTAAAGCACAAATAGAAATCATAGGAATTAACCCGTTTGTTTTTGTACCGGAAAAAATACTCCGGCAAATCTTTAAACAGGCTGGCAAGGAAAAAGGACATATTCCGATAAGGGGAAGCATAAATAATAAACCTTACAGGCAAACTCTGTTAAAATACAGCGGAGCCTGGAGGCTTTATATCAATACAGCCATGCTGGCAAAATCGCCCAAAAGAGTGGGGGAGACCATTGTCATAACCTTAGCGTTTGATCCGGAAAGCAGAGCCGTGAAGCCTCCTGCAGGTTTTATTAAAGCTTTGGCTGAAAATAAAGAGGCAAAAACGGTTTTTGATGGGTTACCGCCTTCCCGAAAATTAGAAATTGAAAGGTATTTAACCAACCTCAAAACAGAAGAATCTAAAGAGCGAAATATTAAAAGAGCCATTAACTTTCTTATTGGTAAGGAAAGATTTGTGGGCAGAGATAAGCCTTAGATAATAAACATTACCTGTGATACTCACTTGTAAATAAAATATAACAATGGAGCAACATACAAGCAAAAATCAATCTGCACAAAGCCCTTTTTCTCAAACTTTTTTTCATGGCACAAAGGCCGACCTGAACATTGGTGATTTTATTGAGGTTGGGCTCAACTCAAACTATGGCCAAAGAAAAAATGCCAGATACATATACCTTACATCAACATTGGATGCCGCTATCTGGGGAGCAGAACTTGCTTTAGGCGAAGCGCGGGAAAGAATATATGTAGTAGAGGCAACAGGTGCAATTGAAGATGACCCCAATTTAACCGACAAAAAATTCCCGGGTAATCCTACCATGTCTTATCGGTCAAAACATCCTTTCAAAGTGGTTGGAGAAATAACCATTTGGAGAGGCCACCCTGCGGAACAGGTAAAAGCCATGAAAGATGCATTGACAAAATTGAATGAACAAGGTATTGAGGCAATAGAAGACTGAGTGAAATGAAAAATATAACCGGCAAAACCCATTACCGGTTTGCCTTGTCGCAATGGAATTACCACTTATGTAAAGCCGTAAACGATACCTGCCTGAAAAAATATCTTTGAGATAACCAATTGGCTCAGATAAAGTGAGGCAATCAGTTGCAAAGCTTACCACTATGTAATTATCTAAGCAACAAAAAAAGAGATATGACCAAAGACGAATGTTTAAAATCGCCTGCCTTTAAAATATTGCTTCCCTTATGCATTTTTACCATCATCTTCCTTTTATGGCAAAATGGTTATGAGTTTGGCCAATGGTTGTATCGGATATTACATGCAGAATAAGATATACCCCCAAAACATCAGGTTAACACATATCCAAATATCTGCCCGGTTTCTTTAAAATTTCTTAAATATTATTCCCCCTAAGGCAGTTTTTTTGTTGGTAATTTCCAGGCAGATATAAAAACCGGGTAAACAATAAAAGATAGAGCAGTCTGTATGTCATGCTTTTGTGCTGCTAAGGATTTTTGTAAAACATGGACTACCCCCACATATCAGGTAGGGGTAAATTGCCTTTTGATTGACTACTAAATAGCAGATGAGCAACTCCCATATCCGCTGGGGGTATTCTCTTTTATATAATCAGGCGGGTTATTTATTTCTGGATGAGCAGTAAAAATCAATTATATGTTAATAATGAAGCAACCTTTATACCCGGAAAATGGTTTATATTGCAATTAATGGGATTAAAACGGGCTGTTTATGTTTTTTTATGTCTGATACTTTCAGCAGCTGCTTTTGGGCAAACCTGTTCGCTTACCGTTTCTTCTCAGAAAGTATGTTTGGGCAATACGGCAACCTTTACCGTTACAAGCACGGGTGGAACCGTTACCAATATTTCCATTAATTATGGCGATGGCAATACCAATCCCAATGCTGCAGCCATATCTGTTTACAGCTATAATGCAGTTGGATCTTTTACCCCAACTGTTACTGTTACTTTTTCCGGTGGTGCCACCTGCAATGCATCAGCACCTTTGGTTACGGTTTTCCCGCTTCCTATAGCCAATTATGTAATTACCTCTGAGGATACCCTATGTTTTAAAGGAAACAACCTGTGTATTCTCAACCTGTCAACCCCGGGTGCTTCAAATGCCCCTTTAAATCAACTTACCTGGCAGCTAAGCAATGGATATATTCTTAATACTACTCCGGTTTTTAACCAACAATATTGTTACGCCAACACTTTAGATGTATTCGGACATTTATATACCCTCGTTGTGGAGGTAAGAGATACCAATAACTGCATAAGCCGCTTGGAGAAAAAAGATTCGGTGCTATTAATGCCTAAAGTATACCCACCTGAGTTTACTCATTTAGCTACAGAGTTTTGTGATAGTACTGTAGCAAGCTTTACCAATACCTCCCTAATGCCTTTAGCACAGGTAAAAAAAATCTACTGGATTTTTGGTGATGGGGTTATTGACAGTAACAATTGGGCTGCAACAACACACACTTATAAAACCGCAGGAACCTTTTACCCCAGGATGGTATTGGTTGATTTAAATAATTGTGCAGATACCTTTGTAAGTGGTGCTCCTCTTGTTGTAAATACGCTGCAGGGAACCATCGTTATGTTAACTCCCGCAACCCAATGTTATAGTTTAAATGAGTTTAAATTCGGTACCGCAGTATCTGGTTCTGTAAAATGGGAGGTTTTTGATGCCGGAAATAATAAGGTGGATTCAGCCTTTTCTCACTCCTGGTCTGTACCTGGTTTTAAAGCAAGTAACTGTGGCATGTTCACCTTGCGCATGACCAAAACTTTGCTAAACTGCCAGATTATTAAAGATACCATTTTGCATGTTCTTGGCCCAAAGGCAAAGATTTCCAATGATACAGCAAGAACCATTGGAGGCAACCAATGTAGTATTCAGGATACCGTACGGTTTAAAACGCCTGTTCCTTATTTATCATGTCATTATAATAATCCACAAATGACCCGCCTTTGGAATTTTGGTGATGCTTTTGCGCCACCCTGCACCACTGATACCAAAAATGGAATAAATGTAGGGATGAATTGCAACTGGTCTAAAGATTCCATGGATGTAAAACATATGTACAAACCAGGGGAGGAGGGTTGTTATGGCGCCACCTTAACGATGGTTGATCTTGCAAGTGGTTGTACAAGCAGAGATTCGACAACACTTTCTCTTACACCTCCGGATGCCGGTTATGACTCGTCTTTTACCCCACCGCGCCCAAGGTTGTATGTGGAAACACCACCACAACCTTGTATGTACACCCCAATCACATTTAATATAGAGCGTACATTACCATCTTGTCATTATCAAAGGGCATGGATCAATTTCGATTCTGCCTGTGGTGCCAATAACTGGGTGGAGTTTGATACCATTATTAAACCAAGGAAAAGAGTAAATGTTTACTCATCAACATGTGATTCCAGTGGTTGGATTACAGCAGGCATTATTATTAAAAATGGCAATTGTTATGATACCGCCTGGTATCACCACCTGTTTCGCCTGTTTCCTAAAGACCCGCGTTTTAACTTTACCCTAAACAATACCTGCGAACCTTTTGATATTTATTTACATTTAATTGATTCGGTACAGTACAATATGTCCAGTCATACCTATGGAATTACCCACAATTATTTGCTCGATTCAACTAATATCCTTTTAATTTCACCATACACCAATACGGCAACCACCACTATAAACCCTGGTGATTCAGTTATTACACGTATCAGGTTTAATGATTTACCTGATGATGGAATTTATAATATCATTAGCCTGCTTACAGATGTGAATGGTTGCGGGCTTTCTACCAGTGGTGTAATTGGTTTGGGTTATCATAAATACATCAGGGCACCACGTTATGTATTATGTGTAAACGATACCGTTTCTCTGCTCGAAACAATCAGGTATTACGATGTAAACGGAGTTGATTATTTAAACACCAGGGATTTTTGGAAAGAACCTGCCCGGGCAGCAGCGGGTAAGGAACGGATATGGTGGGATATTGGCGATGGGGCAGGTTTTTCTTTAACGGGTTCTTCTCCGGTAATTAAATACAATCGCCCGGGCAATTATACCATCACCATGGTTACAGCTGACAGTTCAGGTTGTTTTGATACCATTGTGAAACCCAATTTCTTTAAAGTAGTTGCTCCCGAAGCACAGATAAAAAGCCTGCAATCGCAGTTTTTCTGTGCACCCCAAATTGTTCAGTTCATGGATTCATCTTATGTAATTGACTCTTCTGCAGCTATGGGACAGCCGCGTTTTGATACCATCTTGCAATGGCAATGGTTGTTTGATGATAATAAACCAAACAGCTTGCAACAAAATCCTGCGCATAATTTTACATCCAATGGCGTATTTAATGTAAAGCTCATTATTACTACTTCGGTGGCGGGTTGTGTGGACACAGCTACTATTGCTGTGAATATGAAAGGGCCTCAGCCGGCATTTGATATTTTAAGTGATACCATAGGTTGTGCACCATATTCAGTAAAGTTTGACAATACCACACCGAAAAAACTCCTGAACTGGACCTGGTATTTTGGCGATAATAATGTAAAACCAACGGCAGATGATTCAGATGCCCTGCACACTTACCTGTTGCCCGGAACCTATAAAATACGCCTTCAGGGAGTGGATACGGTGTTTAATCCTACCACAGGTAACTTCCTTACGTGTAACGCCTACTTCCCTGATACCAATACCAATATCCCTTCAAGAACCATTTATGTATTACCGGGAGCAAAAGCTTCAGTAGCTTCAGAGGATACAGTTTGTGTTAACCAAAAAGTGGATTTTGTGGTAACAGCAGATAGCTTGTATAAAAGGTTCTTCTGGAACTTTGCAGATGGTGATACCCTAACCAAACACAGACCCGATACCATTGTGTCAAAAATATTCCGTTCTACCGGCACATTTAATGTTATGATGGCTCCGGCTGCAAACACCACCCTTGCCTGCATTGATACGGTATATACAAAAGTTTTTGTAACCTCTGTAAAGGCCGATTTTGAAATTGATGATTCCAAAACACCTGAGTTTTCGTTTACCAACAAAAGCACCGATGCCATCCGATACATTTGGAATTTTGGAGATGAGGCTTCAGGCGCTCAGAATACATCTACACTAAAGGATACCAAACACCTCTTTAGTGCAGCTCAACTGGATACATTCTGGGTATGCCTCTGGGCATATAATAAGGAGGATTGTATGGACTCTGTTTGTAAACCGGTAATGCTGGGGGCAAGGGTGCGCATTCCTAATGTGTTTACTCCGGATAATAATGATGGTACAAATGACGCTTTTGATATTGATATTGAAGGTTGGACATATTATAAAATCAATATCTATAACCGTTGGGGAAATGAGGTTTTTGAAGGGGAGAAAGATGGTTTTGGCAATGATGGCATCAACTGGAACGGCAAAAAATACAATGATGGTGCAGTATGTCCTGCCGGAGTTTATTATTTTATTTTCACCTATAAACTGGTTACCGAGGCTGATCCCAAAACAGTTCATGGTACCGTAACCCTCATCAGATAGGTTTTATTTCCTCAACTTTTTATTCTTACTTCGCATCCTTTTATGCAAAAAAACGAAAGAATTCTACTGCTTATCCTTGCAGCTATTAACTTCTCCAATATTCTTGATTTTATGATTATGATGCCCCTCGGACCACAGTTAATGAGGCTTTTCGAGATCAACCCCAAACAGTTTGGTTTGCTGGTTTCATCATATACCATCAGTGCAGGTATCTCTGGTTTTTTCACCGCATTTATTGTAGATAAGTTCGATCGCAAAAAATTTCTTCAGTTTCTTTATGTTGGTTTTTTGCTGGGCACCCTGGCATGTGGTTTTGCCGGTAATTATCACCTGCTGATGATTGCCCGCATTTTCACCGGCATTTTTGGTGGTGTAATTGGTGCGGTTATTTTGTCCATTGTTGGCGATACCATTCCTTTTGAAAGAAGGGGACAGGCAATGGGTATGATCATGGCCGGTTTTTCGGTAGCATCCGTATTTGGTGTGCCTTTTGGCCTGTTTATAGCCAACGAGTTTGGGTGGCAGGCTCCATTTTTATTCCTTGCTGTGCTGGCTTTGCCTCTCTCATACCTTATCTGGCGTTTTGTTCCCAATGTAAATGCACACCTCACTTCAGGTAACAGAACAGATATTAAGCAGGTATTAATCAATATTACTTCCGATGCCAACCAGCGCAAATCAGTTACCTTAATGATGGTATTGATGTTCGGGCATTTTAGCATTATTCCTTTTCTTAGTCCGTTTATGGTGGCCAATGTTGGTTTTACCGAGAGTGACCTCGCCTATATTTACCTGATTGGTGGTGCCTTTAATATGTTTACCGGCCCCATGATTGGAAAACTGGCCGACCGTGTGGGGAAAAGAAAAGTATTTACCTGGTTTGTGCTCCTTTGTTCATTGCCGGTTTTTGCCATTACCAATATGCCTCATGTGGCGTTGTGGATTGCCTTAATTGCTACTACCTTGTTTTTTATTGTATCCGGTGGCCGTTTTATTCCGGCACAAGCCATGGTATCCGAAACGGTGCAGCCCCAGATGCGTGGCAGTTTTATGAGCATATTATCCAGCATGCAGCAACTTTCTGCAGGAGTTGCCTCCTATATTGCAGGAATGATTATTATAAAGGATGATACAACCGGTATCATGTCCAATTACGATATTGTTGGCTACCTTTCCATTGGCGCCACATTATTAACCATCATTCTTGTAAAACGCATAAAATCAGCCAAAGGCGAAAGCTTTTAAGCAATTGTAGCTTTCATTCTTAAACATTATTTACTTTGCAGCACTTTAAAAAAGTTATGCAACAGGATGTAATTATAATTGGCGGTGGTATTGTAGGATTGGCCAGCGCATGGAATCTGCTAAAACAAAACCCGGCACTAAAAGTAACCGTGCTGGAGAAAGAAGCTGAAGTAGCAGCACACCAAACCGGCCACAACAGTGGTGTTATCCATTCAGGAATTTATTATAAACCGGGCAGCCTCAAAGCCCAAAACTGCATAGGTGGTTACCATATGCTGCTTGATTTTTGCAATACCAATGGAATCAAATACGATTTATGTGGTAAAGTAATAGTGGCAACCGAAACGTGGGAATTGCCTTTGCTGGAAAATTTGTATAAGCGCGGACTGGAAAACGGACTCGACAAAATAAGCATGGTAGAGCAGGAGCGGTTAAAAGAGTTT
The DNA here is from genome assembly GCA_051715425.1 of Bacteroidota bacterium. Classification (GTDB taxonomy): domain Bacteria; phylum Bacteroidota; class Bacteroidia; order UKL13-3; family UKL13-3; genus JAJTFA01. The sequence goes on from JBPXJS010000025.1 coordinate 158,571, forward strand.
GAACCCAATATGCGCGGCATAAGAGCCATTCATGTACCCTACACCGGAATTATTGATTACACCGAAGTTTGTTTTAAACTGGCTGATCTGGTAAGGCAGGCTGGTGGCGAAATCTGCACCTCACAAAAGGCCAACGATATACGTGTAACTGAAAATGGGGTAGAAGTAATAAGTGATAACCATACCTACCAGGCAAAACTATTGGTAAACTGTGCAGGCCTTTATTGCGATAAGGTGGCTGAGATGGCCGGTGAGCAACCGGATACACGCATTATTCCTTTCAGAGGAGAGTATTATATGCTAAAACCTGAAAAACGTTCGCTGGTTAAAAACCTGATTTACCCTGTTCCTGATCCTGACTTCCCTTTCCTTGGTGTGCACTTTACCCGCATGATTGATGGTGGTGTGGAAGCCGGACCAAATGCCGTATTTGCATTTAAGCGTGAAGGTTATCATAAGTCGGACGTAGATTTGGTAGAAATGTTTGAATCATTAAGCTGGCCGGGCTTTCAAAAGGTGGCTGCCAAATATTGGAAAACAGGTATTGGGGAGTTTTACCGCTCCTTCTCTAAAACAGCATTTACCAAAGCTTTGCAAAAATTTATTCCTGAAGTTCAGGAAGACGACCTTATACCGGCAGAAGCAGGAGTTCGTGCCCAGGCATGCGACCGCACCGGTGGACTGATTGATGATTTTAAGATCATAGAAAAACAACGCGCCATTCATATCCTTAATGCCCCATCACCGGCTGCCACTTCTTCACTAAGTATTGGCAATACCATTGCACAACTAAGCATTAATCACCTGTAAGTGTATGATGATTCACGAGTCGCAGATAAGGGTACGTTATGGCGAAACAGACCAAATGGGCTATGTGTATTATGGCAATTATGCGCTTTATTATGAAATAGGCCGCACAGAAGCCCTGCGCTCATTGGAGCTTACCTATAAGGGGTTTGAAGAGATGGGAGTAATGATGCCGGTGGCTTCCATGAACTGCCAGTTTATCAAAGCTGCCCGATATGATGACCTGCTTACCATTAAAACCATCATCAGGAATTTGCCAACGGTAAAAATGGATTTTGAATATGAGATAATGAATGAGGCGGGAGAAATAATAAACAAAGGCAATACCACCCTCGTTTTTATTGATAAAAATACCAACCGCATTACCAGGGCTCCGCAGGTGCTAATAGAAAAAATGAAGCCATTATACCATGGCCCGGATAAAGATTAATATATTACATAGCAAGCCTGTAAAAGCCACCATTGGCTACCTGCAGCAAAAACAGTTTCCGGGTTATCCGGAAATAAGCTGGTATGCTGTAATAGAATTTTTTATCCGCTGGATTGATAAACGGGATCTTCATATCAGGGCCTCATCCTTATCGTATACTTTTTTCCTGGCTTTGTTTCCCTCTGTTATTTTCTTTTTTACCTTAATAGCCTACCTGCCACTCAATTATTCTACAGACGAAATCCTGTTTTTTATTGAAAAAATGGTTCCGGCAAATACGTTTAAGGCCATTAAAAGCACCCTTCACGATATCCTCAGAAAACAACGCAGCGGCCTGCTTTCCGTGGGTTTTTTGTTTGCCATTTATTTCTCCACCAACGGATTTCACTCCTTAATGAATATCCTCAATAAATACAGCCGTCAAAAGGAAACACGTTCTTTCTGGAAACAGCGGTTGGTGGCTATTATTCTGTCTGTTATTGTATCCATGTCATTGCTGTCATCCGTGTTGCTTATCACTGTAGGTAATTATTCCATCCAGTTTTTACATAAACTCAAATATTTTCCTTCCATTATTACCCCGGTTTTGCTTTTTCTGCTCAACTATGGAATCGTTATCTTTATTATCCTGTTTTTCGTTTCCTGTATCTATTATTTTGCCCCCAGCAAAAGCAGAAAGTGGCGTTTTTTCTCAGCCGGGGCAATATTTGCCTGTGCCAGTATTATTATTACCACTACATTGTTTTCCATTTACGTAAATGCGTTTAACTCTTATAATAAAGTTTATGGTTCTATTGGAGTGCTCATCGTTATTCTGCTGCTTATCTATATCAATACCTATATTTTATTAATGGGCTTTGAGCTAAATGTTGCCATTGATAAGGTGCTTGAAGAGATCCGGAAGGGAAAAGTAATTAAGGCAAACAGGGTGGTTATTCTCCGCAATGCCTCAGAGCGAAATGAAGAGAGTGACATTTAATTGATATTTATCATAGCTTATCCGGTAGCGATTGCTTTAACTTTGCAAGGGTATTTAAAAAACACCTTTATCAGATTCTTGTTTATTTTTTAAAACAGAAACCATGTTAAACGTTAGAGTAGGAGGAGTTCCTGAACATTTTAACCTCGCCTGGCACCTGGCCATGGAAAACGGAGCATTCGAAAAAAAACAACTACATATTTTATGGAAAGATGTTCCGGGAGGTACCGGAGCCATGTGCAAAGCATTAAGGGATAATGAACTGGATATTGCCATAGCACTTACAGAGGGAATGATAAGCGATATCATGAATGGCAACCCAAGCAGGGTGGTTCAGTTTTATGTAAACTCTCCGCTCACCTGGGGTATTTATGTAAAAGGAGATTCGCCCCTCGCATCTGTTAATGAAATAGAAGGAAAGAAATATGCCATCAGCAGGTATAAATCGGGTTCGCATTTAATGGCTTATGTAAATGCCAATAACCACCACCTTAAAATTACAGATACCGATTTTGTTTTAGTGGGCAATTTAGATGGCGCACGGGAAGCGCTTAAAACCGGTTCGGCTGAAATATTTCTGTGGGAAAAATTTACCACAAAACCATATGTAGATAACGGTGAGTTTAAACAAATAGGAGAATGTCGCACTCCGTGGCCGTGTTTTGTAATTGCGGTTAGAAACGAGTTTATAGAAAAACAGGAGGAGGCTTTGCAGGAATTGCTTGCGGTAATTAACCTCTCCTGTTTGGTATTAAAAAACAACAGTGCTGCCCCTGCTTTAATAGCTAAACGATATGGCATAAAAGAAGGGGATGCCATGTTATGGTTCCGCGATCTGGAGTATGCATGCCACCATGAAATGGACGAAATGGAAATGCATAAAATATTACTCGAATTGTTTAAACTTCAAATCATCAACCGTATTCCTGCACTTCCGGAGATTTGCTATGAAAAAAACCTGGAGCTGATATAATCTGTTTTCCATTTTCAGTTCATCTTGCTTATTTTGCAACAATATGGTTAAGGTAAAAAAGGAGGGACAAGGCAAACTTTTTAATAATCCTTTATTGGAGGTTTTTACTAAAACCAATCCGGTAATGCACGTGGTTACCTACGGTGGTTTTGCCGTTTTGTTTTTATATCTTAATCATCTTCCTGTTTTACAAAACATACATTTTATCCTGATGGGGGTTTTTGCCTGGACCCTGGTTGAGTACCTGATTCACCGTTTTTTATTTCATATTGAAGAAGGGAAATTTCAATACCTGATACACGGGGTGCACCATGAATACCCGAGAGATAAAGAAAGGCTGATGATGCCGCCTTTACCGGGAATATTGCTTGTTGGTTTTTTTTATGGATGCTGGTACCTGCTGTTTAAAACATATACTCCTTTGTTTATGGCTGGTTTTGTTAGCGGTTATCTGGGGTATACATTTATTCATTATATCGTGCACGCCTGGAAACCGGTGCCCGGAATAAAATTTTTATGGGCCCACCACCTTAAACACCACAATCCGGCTTTCGAAAACAGAGCCTATGGTGTATCAACCCCCTTGTGGGATTATATATTTGGCACCATGCCTCCCAAAAAAATGTCCTGATCTTTTTCCCGTCCTGTTTAAAAGTTCGGTTTGTGGTGTTTTGTATAAACCGGAATTTGCGGCATGCAAAAATGGGTCAATCTGTTGGTGTTTTGTGTTTGTGTAACCTCAGCCAGAGCACAGTTTCTTTTCTCCGAAAGTTTTGTGATGATTCCGCTGGATACGGCAAAAAAATATGCCGGAACCATTTCAGGATCATTTAGCCAGCAAACCCAAAAGTATGTGGTAACACAGTTGGGAAGCAGGGTAGAGCTTGCCCAGCGTATCAACAAAGTAAATGTGCTTACACTGGCAGGAAATTTTCAGATGGTACGCAATGGAGGCGAAAACATTTTAAGCGGTGGATATGCTTATGTCCGTTTCCGTGAACGCATAAACCGGCAACTTTATCCGGAGTTTACTGCCCAATTCCAATGGCTGGAAGCAAGGGGATTGGAGCAAAAATTTGCCACCACAGCCAATATGAGGTACCGGTTTATTCGCAATGAAAAGCTGACGGTTGCCGCAGCCGCAGGGTTGGTAATGGAGTACGAAAAATGGGGATACAGAGGTGTAAGAGACGAAAACCTGCCCGCAAACACCAATCCGAGAGAGGTGTTTAATCCACGTTTTAATAGTTATATCAGTTATGATCATACCATTTCTGATAGAATGAACCTGGATATGGCATTGTATTATCAGTTTAGAACCGATAGCAACTTTAGCCGCAAAAGGTTGGGTGCACATTCGCGCCTTAATCTTAAATTAACTGAAACCATATCATACGCCCTTACACTCAAACTGATGAATGAATATGAACCGGTGGTTCCAATAGATAAGGTATGGTACCATTATACCAACGAACTGGTACTGTACTTTTAATTAAGCCAATACACGTGATTTAAGTGAGCGGTATGCCAGCAGGCAACTGGTAAAAGTTAATACTGCACCTGCAAGAAATGCAGCTCCGGGGAAATACAATGGTGCGTTGGTTGAGGAGAATGTGGCAAACAAATTATTCATCATTACCGGCCCCACAATGGATGTAGCACTCATTAAACTGGTTAAAGCTCCCTGGAGTTCACCCTGCTCATTAGGTGGCACCTCCGATGAGATAATGCCTTGTAACGCGGGTCCGGCTATACCTCCCAAACAATAAGGCAGCAGGAAGGCATACATCATCCAGCTTTCTGTGGCAAAGGCAAACAACAATAACCCAATCCCATATAAACCTATACCAATATAAACGGAGCGTTTTTGCCCCAGTTTAGGAATGGTCATGCGGATTAATAAACCCTGCACCAGCGCCACCAAAAATCCAACAACCCCTAATGAGTAACCCACTTCTTTTTCTGTCCAGTTAAAACGGAACATGGTAAAAAAGCCCCAGTTGCTTTGCACAGCATGGGCAGCGATATAAATAAGAACAAGGGATGCCACCAAACCGGATACAACCGGATATTTTCTCAGGTGCATCAGGGATCCAATCGGGTTGGCACGGGCCCAGTCAAATGGTCTTCTGTTCTCTTTAGGCAATGATTCAGGCAATACAAAAAAGCCATATACCACATTCAGTAAGGTAAGTGCTGCAGCAACATAAAATGGAGCCCTCGGCCCCCATTCGGTGCTCGATAAGCCGCCAATAACCGGTCCTATAATAAATCCCAAACCAAACGCTGCTCCGATTAAACCAAAATTCTGAGCCCTTTTCTCAGGCTCACTGATATCGGCAATATAGGCTGTGGCTGTGGTAAAACTGGCCCCCATAATACCCGCCACCACACGGCCCACAAACAACCAGGTAATGGTAGGTGCCAATGCGTGGAATATATAATCGAGCCCCAGACCCAGTAACGACAATAATAAAACAGGCCTGCGCCCGTACTTGTCGCTTAGCCCGCCAACAACCGGTGAAAGCAAAAACTGCATAATGGCAAAAGAGAACATAAGCCAGCCTCCGTAACGTGATGCTTCACTCATCCCTTCTCCGGTAAGCTGCTCTATTAATTTGGGTACCACAGGAATAATAATTCCAATACCAATTACATCAACCAGTATGGTGATAAAAATAAAAATCAGTGCGTTGTTTTTTTTTACGGTCATAGGACAAACATAATCAGATTAACCCTTCGGAATTCATTATTTTTTACTTAAAGTTTTCAGTTCTACCTGTAGTTCCCGCAGCATATTCATAATGCTTTGCAGGTTCAGGTCGTTCTCGGAATAAGGCTGTGTATTTATGCTGCACACAAATTCCCATATCTCCAGCACCTCTGCGGCAGGCACAAAATAGGGGTCGTACAGTTTATTATCAGAACACAATAACAGCGATTTTTTCTCCTTTATTTTATTGTATACCCTTTTATATACAATACCATCATTATGGGTAAGCAATACATAAGTTTGCCCGTCACGGATGTCTTTAATATCCTCTACAAATTTGCCCACCACAAAACTCCCATCACCCAATGGGGGCATAGAATCTCCTTTTATAGGAAATGCCCGGTGTTTGCCGGTGGGTATAAAAGGCAGCTTCATCCGTTGCAGGTTCTCAATATATTCCGGATCGGCATACCCGTTGAGGTAACCTGCCGAAGCTTTGGCCGGAATAATTTCAATGGTATCGTTATTGTCATCATCCACCATTACCGGAAACAATACACGGCTTTTCCCAATATCTATAAACGACTTATTGCCCGAGCGGGAAAGATCAGTACGGATTAATGCATCAATAGGAAGCTTAAAAAATGAAGCCAGTTGAATCAGCATTTCCAAACCAGGCTCAGAACGCCCCTCTTCATATGAACCAATACGCGAGCGCGTTACTCCCAACTGCTCTGCAAGCTGCTCCTGCGAGAGATTGGTCCGCACACGCAGGGCACGAAGATTTTTAGAAAACACAAACATGCTACAATTTTAATCATTTTTTGCTTAAAAAAATAGCGTTTCACAAAATGTGAATAAAACAACCCGCATCAGGAATGAATTGAATGTGCAGATGTGTAGATGTGAAAATGTGCAGATGTGTAGATGAGTAGATGTGAAAATGTGCAGATGAATTCCCTACTTCGAACTATGAACTTAGTGATAACTTAACATTCAAAATTCAACATGCCCATAACTTCGAACTGTGAACTTAACACTTAAAATTTAACATTTAAAACTAAAAGTTCCGTATTCAACATTTCATAACCAATGACTAGTGCCCAATTGAACTTCCCTGAATAGTGTTGACCAGCTTTAACTTAACACTTAAAATTTAACATTTAAAATTCAGCATTCAACATTTCCCTAACTTCGAACTCCTTAACTTCTAACTGAGAACTTACATTCAGCATTCAATATTTACTATTTCACGCAGAGGTTAAGTGTATTAGCTACTACTTGATCTGACAGTGGAGCTAAATTTTATACTTCAGTTTCCAAATATATTTCGTAATAAATGTTCCCATTTTGGGATCATTTATTATCTTTGTATCAAAGGTAATAAGAGTGAGGGTTATAGCACGGAAAACATTACGGGAATTTTGGGAAGAACACAACGATTGCGGACAGCAATTGAAAGCATGGTATGAGGAAGCTTCTGTTGCATTATGGAAAACCCCGAATGATATCAAGCGAGACTATCCAAGTGCCAGTTTTCTGGAAGATAACCGCGTTGTCTTTAACATTAAAGGGAATAAGTATCGTTTAATTGTAAAGATTAATTATCGGTTTGGCATGGTATGGATTAGGTTTATAGGCACGCATGCCGAATATGATGAGATTGATGCTACAACGATATAAAGTAAGAAAGGAACGAGTATGAACATAAAACCGATAAGAACTGCGAAAGATTACAAACAGGCTTTAGCCCGTTTAGAGCAAATATTTGATGCACGACCAGGAACCGAAGACGGGGATGAGTTGGATATTCTGGCTCTTCTTATTGAAAAATATGAGAAAGAGAAATATCCGATTGAGTCTCCTGATCCAATTGAAGCAATTAAATTCAGGATGGAACAACTGGGCTATAAGCAACGGGATCTGGAAAATATTATTGGTTATCGTGGCAGGGTAAGTGAGATATTAAATAAGAAAAGAAAGCTTACCTTAGATATGATCCGAAAAATTCATGATGCTTTACAAATTCCAGCTGAAGTATTGGTGAAGGAATACTGAAATTCTGAAACGTAATTTTAAGTTTTTACAAATGATATCCCATCTTAACCACAGGGTTCGCTAAGACTGCGCAAAGGGCGCAAAGATTTAACAACTTCGAACTTCCTAACTTCAAACTAAGAATGAACTTCCCTGAATAGTGTTGACCGGCTTTAACTTAACATTTAAAATTTAACATTTAAAACTAAAAGTTCCGTATTCAACATTTCATAACCAATGACTAGTGACAAATGCCCAATGCCCAATATCCAACTTAACACTTAAAATTTAACATTTAAAACTCAGCATTCAACATTTCAATAACGGCCAACTAATTTTTCAGTTCTATCATATTTACCAGCAGCCGGTAAGCTCCCGGTATACCCGCAGGTAGTTCTCTGAAAAATACCAGACCTGTGTATACAAAATGTCCTTTGCCGTATTTGGCTATAATTAGTGCACCTTTATCGGCTTTTTCTCCCGGATCGGCCATGCTGATGGGGGCTTCGTATGTTTTATCCCAATCGCCTGCATGGTATATGCTGCGTTCCTGTATCCAGCCTTCAAAATCTTTATCGGTAATTTTGTTAGGGGTATTGAGCACAGGGTGGTTGGGCAATTCAAAATTTACTTTGGCCTCTTCATCTGTAATGCGGTTGCGGGTAATTTTAAAAGGGTAGGGTCCAACCTGGCTTTGCAGCGGCCCCGCCCAACTGTTGGTATTGTATTGCACAATGAGGTTACCACCGGCCGCCACATAATCCATTAGTTTTTGTTTAAACGATGGCAGTTTTTCATTGGTATTATAGGCACGCACACCGGTTATAATGGCTTCGTACTGACTCAGGTTTTCGTTGGCCAGTTTATCATCGGTTAGTGTGGTCACTTCATAACCCAATTGTGTTAAGCAGGCTTGCACTTCATCGCCCGCACCGGGAATATATCCGATACGTTTCAGGTTGCGTTTAATATCAAGTTTTACCAGCTTTACTTCTGCCTCCGGGAAAAGTGTTTGAACAGGGATATGGTCGTATTTAATTTCTTTAATGCCTTTGGTGTATTCATTACCTTCTAAATTGGCTGAAATTTTGAGAATATCAAAGCTGTTGGTTTTCGCTTTTTCAGGTACAGCAAAAAGAAGAACTGATACTTCCTGGTTTTTTTTTAATAGCGAAAAAGGTTGACTGAAGCTCTTTGATGGGCTGCTGCATGGATCTTCATAACCCACGTATGATGCCCAAGTGCATACCCCCCATCCATCAGGGGCAGTGATTTTTAATACCCCACTAACAGAATCTTTACCTGCTCTCAAGGTGATACCTATTTCTTTTCCGTCATTTTTATCAAAAGCCAACACATCCTCATTCACATTAATCATTACCGGAGGGGTAATAACCAGCGGGCGATACAATTCCCCTTTTTCCGGGTCAACCCATTTATACTGTATAGGCTCATCCTGTTTAAAATGAAACTGGTTGTTCACTTCCGTATGAACAGCGAGCGAAGCCGGTTGCGAATGATTGTTTATTAAAGCGCTTTTTTCCTTTAGCTGAAACAAATTTTGCTGAATAGGTTTGGTAAGCCAGTATAGTGGCGTGATATCATTAAATGAATAGGCAATGGTATCTCTGAGTATGGAAGAAGTGGTGCCAATACTTCTTGGCAAACGATGAACAACAAGAGGTAACTTTTCATTGATACTGTAGTTGGGTTGATGAATGGTAACCTCTTTGTAGAAACCAGCCATGCTCATACTTAGCTGTTGCAGAATCAGCTTTAAATAAACGGGTGTTTCCGGGTTTCTGAAATGTATATTCAGTTCTGCCAGTAATGTTAAAGATTCCTGCGGTTTATCAATACGGTATTGGCTAATTATTTTAGATACAAGGTTACCTGTTTTTTTAGCATCTTTTATTCTGTTCCAGGTAAAATCCATTCCCTGAAAAATGTCTTTCAATCCTGCGGTATCGCCCTTTACAGGTTTAAAAAACTCAAGCACTTCACCGCGTTGGCGGGCACTTCCAAATCCCTGGCTTTTGTGCATGCTGCGGCTTTCGGCTGCAATTTCGCCATAACTTTTACCCAGCAATGGATTGTAACCTCCCACATCCAGTTTAATAAATGCACTCATATCGGCATTGGGGTCTCTGAAACGGTTGGTGCCATTATAAAACAACCTGCGGGGTTGCCACACTTCTACAAATGCAAGTTGCTCCGGAAAACGTTTTGGATCTCCGGCCGCATCAAATGCCTCTTCTGCTAAAATGGCTGAAGCCGTATGATGCCCGTGTCCGCCACTGCCATCGGTTGCAAATCGGGTAATAATAATATCGGGTCTGAAATATCGGATTACCCAAACCATATCACTCAGAATGGAATCTTTGTTCCACTTTCTGAATGTTTCTTCATGTGTTTTGCTGTAACCAAAATCGTAAGCCCGTGTAAAAAATTGTTCACCACCATCAACCCTGCGTGCAGCCAGCAACTCCTGCGTGCGTATTACCCCAAGTTCTACTCCCTGCTCGGGGCCTATCAGGTTTTGTCCGCCATCTCCGCGTGTTAAACTCAGGTAGCCGGTACGCAAGCATTTTTCATTGGCCAGGTAGGCAATTAAACGGGTATTTTCATCATCCGGATGTGCTGCTATATAAAGCACGGACCCTACTGTGTTGAGCTTTTTTAACTGCAGCAATATCTCTGAGGAAGTGTAGGAGCGGGGAGCTTGGGCGTTTATAGGTAAGGCATATATGAATATAGCTGCGCTTATCAGCAATTGTTTAAACAGGTTGGTCATACGTATGGTGCAATCTTTAACCCGCAAAGTACAGAATGAAAACAGCCTTTACAACCCGGAGTTTTCTTCATCAGGCAAAAAAAATCCCCCGCGGTATGCGGAGGAGTTTTTTTTATTTAATAATAAAGTTTCGTTTGAGGGTTGCTTCCCCATCGGAGAGTTGCAGCAGATAGGTGCCTCTGGACAACAAATCTGTTTTTACCTGGTAAGTGTTTTTACCCGGTAAACATTGGATCAGGTCACCACTTATTTTTTTACCGGCTACATCATAAACAGAAATGGTTAACTGTTTGGCTGTAGTTTCAAAATCAATATATACCTTGTCGCTTGATGGGTTCGGGTACAATACAAACGAATGCATAAACTCAGGTAAAACAAGCCCGGTGAACACTGCGTTAAATAATGATGATTTACTCTTACAACCTTCTGTATTGGTAACCTCAACCGCATAATTGCCATTGGCTGCTATATTAAACGTTTTACTGTTTGCACCCGAAATGGCTGTTATGTCCTGATACCATTGGTATGCATTTTCTGTAACACTACAGGTAAGTGTATTGCCAGCCTGTGTTATAGCAGGTACCACAGGAAGCGGATTTACATTCATTTTTATTTTGTTGGATATAACCAATGCCGGAGATGCACAGGCGGCATTGCTTGTTACTGTGCAATACACACTGTCATTATCGCTCAGGGTTGATGAACTGAATGTGCTGGCGGTGCTTACATTGCTATTGTTTACCCTCCACTGGTAGGAAGGGGAACTGCCGCCATTGGAAATACTGATGGTAAACGCGGCATTGGAACCACTGCAAATATTGGTGTCGTTACTGCTTATTACAGCTGTTGGGATAACAGTTGATCCTACATTAATATAAGCTGTTTTGGTTTTGGTATTGCTGGTATTGGGATTGGTTGCAGTGAGTGCCACCGTATAGGAACCTGCTGCCGTAAACTGCACAATTGGATGTTGCGAAGTTGATGATGTACCACCTGAATAGCTAACTGTATTTGGGGTAAAGCTCCAGCTCCATGAAGTAGGAGAGTTGGTGGTAAGATCAGTGAAAGTAACATTGTTTCCGTTACATGTGCTGGTTGATGAAGCAGAAAAATCGGCCACCGGAGCGGGCACACTTGCTGTACCCGTAACACTGATATCATCTATAAACAGGTTATTGCCATACCCGCTGATATTCTCGAATTTAATTCTGATGGTACTTCCTGCATAAGCCGTAAGGTCAATACTTTTGCAGGTTGAATATCCGGTATTACCGCACCAGTCGGCCGAGGTGGAAGGTACAAACCCGGTGGCAAGGTTGCTGTTTGTTATAAAATTAAAAGGTGAACTGCCTTGGGTTTCTCTGAAAGAGGATACCCGTGTCCAGGTACTCCCGCAATTGGTGGAAACATAAACAGCCATAGAATCCTGATTGGTGGTGCTGTACCTTCTGTAAGCATGTTTAAAACCCAGTGAAATATTGGTAAATCCGTTAAGGCTTATGGGTGGAGAAATAAGGCCGTCTCTGATGATGGCTGTTCCTGCATCTGAATAATTAAAATTATCAATACCGGCAGCCTTTACACTTGAACCGTTGCCTCCAATATCATAAATGGTCCAGGTGGTTTGTGCATCCGGATTCTCCAAAAGCCAGTAGCCATAAGTTGAAGGATTTTCCCAGTTTTCAGTATATGGAAGGCCTAATCCTCCTATTCGTACATAAGCGTTTTTGGTAAGTGAATCAGAGCCTGCGCTATTGGTTACTTTAAGTTTTATATTGTATACCCCATCAGCAGTAAATAATACTTTGGGGTTTTGCGATGTGGCTGAAGTACCCCCGGTAAAATTAAAGGTTGCCGGGCTTATGGTCCATTGAAATGATGTAGCGGCAACATCGCTTGTATCGGTAAACTGAATGGTATCAGTTTGGCATCCAAGAACACGGTTTACGCTAAATAGTGCTTTTGGCGGGTTGGCCAGGTTAAATGCTGCAGAAGTAAATACTCCGCGTCCGTGTGTGGCAGCCATCACCATTTTATCCGAACTTCTTATTTGCAACATATCTACACGCACATTGGCCAAACCATTGTTAGATGCAGTCCATGTTGGTGTGGTTGTATTAAAATTGGAAGTAGCCCATACCCCAAGTTCGGTTGCCAAAATAACTTCCGAGCGGTTTGATAGATTAAATAAGGCCCATCTCACAGGCATATCAGGAAGGTTTCCTTCTTTACTTACCCAGTTGGTTCCTCCGTTGCTGGTATACCACACAGAGGTTACGCCATAATTAAAATAGGTAACAAGTATTTCGTTCTCATTGGCACCAAATTCAATACAGGAAACACTGCCGGCAGGTAAGGTTCCGGTAATATTGGTGGTGGACGGTGTACCTGAAGGATCTGTTACCTTAAAAATATCTCCAACATCGGTACCAACATAAACGGTGGAAGAGTATGGAGAAACACGGATATGACTTGCTTCACTGCTCATGCCTGTGATATTTACCGTTTCTCCTGCCGAAGGTGTACCTGTTACATTTCTAATGCGTAGAATGGAAATACTTGATCTGCCGGAATACAACACGTCATTATTATCATCATAATCGGCAGGGTTAATAAATTTACCTGTATTGTCATCATCAGCCAGAGTGATATTGAATGAAGTACCACTGTTGGTGGAAAGGTAATAATTATTATATACGTAAGACGCAATGGCATAATTGCCGTTTGTCTGATCAATAAAACAATAACCGCCATCACCGCCACTTACCTCGGTGGTACTGTTTACTCCAACTGAATTGTATAACTGTGTGCCATTATCCTGAGCACCGGCAAGCATAATATTTGATCCGGATGTTGGGTGGATAGCGGCAGAATAATATTGGGTTACATTATATCCTTTGTTGCGTGAAAATATCACATCATTTGTTTCGGCCGTGCTGATGGAAGTGGTGTAATAAACGCCCCCGTCATTACCAATTAAGAGGGTAGAGGAGGAGCCTGGTTTAAAAACAATCGCATGCTGATCGGCATGAACTTCAGAGCAGTTTAACAAAGCCAGGTCGTTATTATTAGACCATTTTGAGATTTGTCCCCAGGTATTTCCTGCGTTTGTTGAACGAAACAAATCAATGCCACCGGCTATCACATTATTTTCATTTACCGGATCTACTGCCAGTATTAAATCGTACCACGCTTGACCACGCGAGAAATCTGTATCGGGAATTCCCTGGTCGGCATCTGCAGGTTCTGTCATATTATTCCATACACTGCCGGCATTTGTTGTTTTTTTCATCAGCAACACCTGACCTCCGCTTTCTATAATGGCATACACCACATTTGCATTGGATGGAGCACAGGCCACTTCAACTCTTCCTTCTCCGTTATTTACAGGTGTGCTGTTGGATATAGTCCAGGTAGTTCCGTTATCGGAGTAGAATATTCGTCCTCCACCTCTGTCGGATGCGCTAAAAGGTGAGGTGCGGCTCCCTGCCCATAAACGTCCGTTGGCACTTATTTCCAGATCTGAGGCCACCATCTTGATGGATTGTGACGGAACATCAGGAGATACATTGGTCCATGATGTACCACCATTGGTTGACCGCTGAATACCTGCTGAGGAAGTGCCATGAAACTGTCCTTTATACGATAAGGCATCAACCGCGGCATAAACCACGCTGGTTCCGCTTTCATTGCGAACCACAATATCATTTACGTAATAAAATCCGGTTGTAGAGGTGAGCTGGGTCCAGCTTGTACCCCCATTTGTTGATTTCCAGATTCCGGCACCTCTTGAAGAGCTTGACCCATAACCTTCTCCGGTTCCAACATACATAATTTGTGAGTTGTTGGGATCAAAGGCAATGCTTGAAATAGCAATATTGTCCCACAAATCATTTACCGCATTCCACGAAGAGTTGGAATTGGTAATGTCGTTATTAAACCATAAACCACCGGTAACTCCACCGGCCCAAACTTTTTTAAGGGTAATATCATTCGGATCCCAAACCAATGCGCGGGTTCTTCCGCCTACATTATTAGGGCCTCTTTCTACCCACGGGGCAGATGCGCTTCCGGGAGCCAACTGCATATTTTTCATGCTTTTCATAGCCTGAATGGTGGCCGGTAAACGCTCAGGAGTTGGTCGGCCAAGGGCAGGATCCATTGTTCTCAGGAAGTCTTGTTCCCACGCACGGTCGGGTGCTGCAGGTTTTCCTTTTCTTCCGTCTTCTTCCGTATACTGTCTTCTGGGGTCACTAAAAGGATGTTCTTTTAATATCCTGCTTAGGTGTTCTTTCGAGTTTTCTACATTGGATGAGAGGGTAATAATTCCGGCTGTAATTCCGGATACAAGCCCGGCAGCTATTACATAACGTAAATGTTTATTCATATTTTGAAATTTCAATATTGTTTGTGGTATACGTAATCAATAATTAGTTTCTGTTGTTTGCCCTTATAGGTAACCATAAGCCAGGCAGGATCAAAGTTTTTATCATCAAAAAAAGGATCTTTTAGCGGAGCAGGGGTTACTTCTCCAACTGCAGGTGCCGTTTCGTTTTGCAGGTAGTTGGCTTCCAAAATCAGGTGTTGCTCTGTTTTTACTATAAAGGGCAGGTTTTTACCGCCTATTACCAGTGAGTCAATTCTAGGAAATTCTACTCCTGCGGTGTCTTTATACAACTCAACAATAAACAACATTCCCCGCCCTTTTCCCATGGCTGTATTGTATTGGGTATAGGTGCAATGGATAGTTACTCTTGGTTTTTCGGCTGGTTCAGCAATTTGTTTGCTTTCTTTAAGCTTTGTATTTCCCGGTTGCGATTTGCAGCTCACTATTAATAAACTGTTTATGCATAATAAAATCAGCAGCCGGATACGATTGTCAATGAAATTAGTCATCAGGTAAAAATAGGGGGATTATTTCTAAAATAAAAGATTGGTTAAAATGCAACTTTTTCTCGTTCTTTGAGGTCACTACAAAATACTAACTAAACAAAACAATGAAAAAACTACTACTATTT
The DNA here is from genome assembly GCA_051715425.1 of Bacteroidota bacterium. GTDB lineage: Bacteria > Bacteroidota > Bacteroidia > UKL13-3 > UKL13-3 > JAJTFA01. Next base: position 174,322 of record JBPXJS010000025.1, read on the forward strand.
GCCGCTGTTATTCTATCAGCATCTCAGCTATTTGCTCAAAGAACGATTGATTGGACTACCAGCGAAATCTTAACTCCTGATAGCCTTCAAAGCGCATCATCAGGCACTTCAATAAGCCTTTCTTTTGTTGGTAAAAATCTTGGAACTGATACCGTTTTCCCTGGTGACTCTGTTTGGTACCAATACGTTGTAAGCGTAGGTTCTACATTACTGGTGAGATACCCAAGTGCATCAAACCCTAACTTATTCTCTTTTAAAGTAGTAACAGATACGATTGCGCCAAATGATTCAATGATCATTGATGCACCAACCATTACTGCAGGTATCGTATTTAATACTTCTACCAATGTAACTGTTGGGGTTATTTCACATATTCTTAACCGCCCATCTGCTAATTTTGAAACAGGTACAGGTTTAACCAATAACAGCAGCAGCAGAACAGTAATCTGGTGGAACGAACAACGTTTCCCTGTTGGTTCTGAAGAAAATCTGGCTGTAAACAGTTCTAAGGTTTACCCTAATCCGGTATCTGACAGGTTATTTGTTGAAACAAACTACAACAAACTGAAAACTATTAATATTACTGATATTACCGGAAAGGTAGTTAGCACCCTTTCAGCATTTGAAGCTACCAACAGCATTGATGTAACTTCTTTCTCTAAAGGTTTATATTTCTATGAAATTAAAACTGAGGCTGGTCAGGTTATTAAAGCAGGTAAATTCATCGTTCAGTAATAATCTGAAGATATACCATATAAAAAAAGCCGCTGGTTCTTGAATCAGCGGCTTTTTCTTTTAATAAATTGTTAAACTTTAGATCTGGCTTGCAAGGGCACTTATCAGAAGTACACCAATTGCTGCGGCTTTAAATACCATGAAGTTCATGGTTAATACTTTTGTTTTCATAACGTGAATAATTAAATGTTTTGAAAGTTCTTATGATGATATGTACGAAAACACTATGCCAAAAGTTGCAAGCCTAATGTCATAGTTATGTAATGACATTGATAATCAGTTAAATATTTTTTATTAAAATGAAGAATTTCTTAAGCAGAGCTGCCGGGAAAGGTGCACACAAAATGGATAAAAGATGAAATGTCACAAGTGCGCCTTACCCGATGAGTTCACGGGCTGCTTCCAGCACTTTCTCCGAAGGGTTTTCTCCCTGAAGCATTCTGGCAATTTCCTCCACACGTTCTGTTTCATTTAGTTTTTTGATATAGGTATTGGTGCTGTTTTTTCCGGAAGTTTTGTAAACAAAAAAATGGGCATCAGCTTTTCCTGCAATTTGTGGCAGGTGGGTAATGGCAATCACCTGATGCTTGGAAGCATGTTTTTTCATCACATTTGATACCTTGAGTGCAGCCTCACCACTTATGCCGGTATCAATTTCATCAAATACAATGCTTGGTAAAGCCACTTTATCACTGATGAGGGATTTAATACACAACATAAGCCTGCTCAACTCACCCCCTGAAGCCACTTTGCTGATGGGCTGGAATTGCCCGCCTTTATTTGCGGCAAACAGAAAAACGATACTATCGGTTCCGTTTTGGGTGAAATGATTGGCTGGGTTGGCTGTATGGTCTATTTTGATGCGGGCATCAGGCATCTGAACCTGTTTAAGTAATTCATTAATGCTTTTTTCTATAGCCGGAATCTGACTGATTCTTTTGTTGGATAAAGCTGCCGCCTGCTTTACCAGTTTTTCTTTTAATACAAACAGGTCTTTCTCTCTGGAGTCAATTTCTGCAGCAAGGGTACCAATGGCATCAATATCAACCTGCAGTTTTTGTTGCAATTGAATGAGTTCGGCATTGCCTGAAGCCCTATGCTTTTTCTGAAGGTTAAACAATACCTGCAGCCTGCCTTCTGCCTGCATTAACAACTCCGGATTGGCCTGTGTTTGCGAAGTAATTTGCTCCGCCTCTGATGCGATATCTTTTAACTCTATAACCAAACTCTCCATCCTGGCCGATAGTTCCTTCAATGCCTCATGGTGTTTGGCTCCGTTTGCCATGGCCGATCTGATATCCCTTAACTGATCAATAAGGTTTTGTTCGCCACTGTCTAATGCATTAAATACGAATAAGGCGGCCTGCTGAATATTTTCAGCATTGCTCAACGTATCAATTTCTTTCTCCAGTTGTTCCTGTTCATCAGCAGTTACTCCGGCTTCGGTAAGTTCATTGAGTATAAATCTGAAATAATCCTCATCCTGCCTGGCTTTGGCTTCACGCTCCTGTAAATCTTTAAGCACTTTTTCTGTTTGTCTGAATTCCCTGTAAGTAAGTTGATATGCGTCTTTTTCTGCACCGGTTTCTGCAATGGCATCTACAATACCCAGTTGAAAACGTTCCTCATTTAACTCCATGGTTTGGTGCTGGGAAACAATATCAATCAATTGCGATCCTAACCCCTTTAACTGATTTAATGTTACTGGCGTATCGTTAATAAATGCCCTCGATTTTCCGTTTGATGTAATTTCCCTTCTCACTATACATAAAGAATCGTAATCAAGTCCTTCTTCCTCAAAAAATGGCAATAACTGATAAGGCTCAATATTAAAATGCCCTTCCACCACACACTTTTCATCATCCTGCATTAATACTTTAGAGTCGGCACGTTCTCCTAATATAAGGCCAAGCGCACCCATAAGAATGGATTTACCGGCACCCGTTTCACCTGTAATAATATTTAGCTTATGATCAAAGAGAATGTCAACCTCTTTAATAATGGCGTAGTTACGTATTTGAAGTTTGGTAAGCATACTTCCTCAAAAGTAACAGGATGAAATGATTTTAGAAGTGGAGAATTTTCAACAATTCAGTTTTGTTGAATTTTTTCGTATTTGCTGATATTGGCAGGGTTAATTTCTCCAAGTATGGCAACCGCTTTGGGCTTTTCATTGGCAGGTGCTCCTTTGTAAATATTAATAAGCTCGTCAGATTTAGATTCAAAAAACACGATGAGCATAACTGTATTGGGTGCTATTTTAAATACTTTTTGCACCAGTTCAAGACTGGCATATATATTTTTCCTTGCCTGTTCAGGGTCTTTCGACATCAGGTCAAGTCCTTGCCTGTGGTATTTGTAATATGCCTCTCTCTGAGGTTTAAAACGTTCATTCAATACATTGTCGGTGAGATTAAAGCGGCTTCTTACATTACGCTCAAATGGCTGCCATCCGCCAAGTCCTGAAGCCTGTGCATTGTTTACCACCTGAAAAGCTTTAACAAAATAAGGAGTGCCGGCAAGCAAACCGTATGAGTCCATATCCATGCCGATGATATAATAAGCATAAAAGGCAAGGAGGGAGGTGAGGTTGTTGCTAAAGGAGTTATCATTAAACACCAGGGGTTGAAACTCTACAAAAGTAAAGTCCCAGTTTTCATCATTGATATTAAATGTAAGGGTATTGTATGAAGAGGCAAAAACGGGCCTGCGTGCCTGCACCTGAGCTGAACCTTTATAGTGGTTGGTTTGCACATCGTATTCGCTTAATATAATCTGAATACTGCACTCAATCCGCTCGTTGGGTTTAACCTCTTCTTCTGTCCATTTGCGGGAATTCATAAACTCCGTTAACGATTGCTCCAGTTTCCTGAAAATACGCTTATCCGTAAGTTGTATCTGATTGTCCATTATTTTCACTTCACACAATAACTCCTGTGCATTGGAGGCAGTGCAAAACAGAACGAGTCCGATAATGACAATGGCAATTTTACGCATGTATTAATGAAATAATTTTAGAAACAATATCGTGTGCAACTTCCGACTTAGATTTTAACTTGAAATCTTCGGCCTTTCCCGATTTATTGATGATGGTAATTTTGTTGGTATCGTGACCAAATCCGGCTCCTTTTTGTTTAAGGGAATTCAATACAATAAAATCGAGGTTTTTGGCTTTTAATTTTTTGGTGGCATTTTCCAACTCGTGGTCTGTTTCGAGTGCAAAACCTACCAGGATTTGTTTTCTTGTTTTATGCTGACCTAATTCGGCAAGGATATCTTTGGTTTTTTTTAGTTTAAGGTGTAACTCATTGCCACTTTTTTTAATTTTGGTAATGGATACTTTCTCAGGCGTGTAATCCGCTACTGCCGCACTCATCACCGCTATATCTGTTTTTTCAAAAAGCTTAATGGTTTTTTCGTGCATCTCTTCTGCAGAAGTAACATCAACACGTTTGATATGCTCGTGATGAAGGGTTAGGTCGGTAGGCCCTGCTACCAAAGTTACCTGGGCTCCGTGGCGGGCCATCTCTTCTGCAATGGCAAATCCCATTTTTCCGCTGGAGTGATTTCCAATAAATCTTACCGGATCTATACTCTCATAGGTTGGCCCTGCGGTAACCAGCACTTTTTTGCCCTTTAGTTTTTGTGTGGAAGTGGCATGCTGAATGAGAAAAGAAAGAATTTCCTCAGGCTCCAGCATTCTTCCTTTTCCGGAAAGGCCGCTGGCAAGCTCACCTTCGCCAACAGGCAGCACAATATTTCCATATTCCCGCAATTGATGGATATTGGATTGCGTGGCCTGATGCTGGTACATATCTACATCCATGGCAGGGGCAATATATGTTTTGCACCTTGCAGAAAGATAAGTGGCAAGCAACAGGTTATCGCAAATGCCTGCTGCCATTTTAGCTATGGTATTGGCTGTTGCCGGGGCAATAAGCATCATATCGGCCCATAAACCAAGGTCTACATGATTGGTCCATTCGCCCGTTGCCGGATTGGCAATAAGGCTGCTATGAACCGGATTTTTACTTAATGTGGCAAGGGTGAGGGGGGTAATAAATTGTTTGGCATCTTCTGTAATGATAATGCGTACCTCGGCCCCTTGTTTAATAAGCAAACGGGTGAGTATGGCAGCTTTATAGGCTGCAATACCACCCGTTACTCCAAGCAATATCTTTTTATTTTTCAGCATGTATTATTGCTGTTCCTTTAGGCGTTTTTCTTTTTCAGGGTTACGGAAATAAATGCGCTCATTTAAAAACTCCTCCGTTGCAATAGAACTTGGCTTTGGCAGTCTTTCGTAAAATGAGGATATTTCTATTTGTTCACGGTTTTCAAATACTTCTTCCAAAGTATCGCTGTCGTGGGCAAATTCCTGAAGTTTGTTATGCAGTTCTTCTTTCATCTGAGCAGAAATCTGGTTGGCTCTTTTGGAGATAATAGCCAATGATTCGTAAAGGTTTCCGGTTGGTGCATCCAGTTTTCTTAAATCACGAACCTGCGTTGTTTGAGGTGCGTTGTTGTAATTGTTGTTTGCCATAATTATTTGATTTATTAATTATTATTTTTTGTTTCTTCAGCTTCCTTGAGCCTTGCTTTTCGTTGTTTTTTAAGAGCTGTTTCCGTTTTTACCAAAACCGATTTCAATTCATTCAGGTACTTGCTTTGCGGATATTCGGTAATAAAATTATTGTAGGCTGTAATGGTTTCTCCCAGCCTCTCTTCCTTTTTTTCTTCTATACTGTTTATTGCCAGTTGGAAATGAGCCTTTACTGTTAGATAGTCCAGCTCTTCTTTTTGAGGAATTTCCGGGTAATCTTTTATAGCGTTTTGCAGGCTCACTATGGCACTTTTGTATTCTCCCATATCATAATACAAACGCGCACTTCTATATGCCTTGTAGGAGAGTTTGTTCCTCAATTTATCCATCAGGTTATTGCATTCAGGAATATACTTGCTATCCGGATACACACTAATAAACAGGCGAAATGCCTCAAGCCCTTTTTGGGTATCTGTTTGATCCAGGTAATAACTTTGTGATTCCAGGTATTGGCAATAAGCGGTCATGTACAGGCCTTCTTCTGCCCACTGCCCGGTTGGGAAGTTTTCATAATAAGACTTAAACTGAAAACCGGCAAGCAGGTAGTTTTGGAGCCCATAATTACAATAGGCACTGTAATAAAGTACTTTTTCTGCCATTGCCGTACCGTTAAAATTGTCCTGCAACTGTTCAAAAAGAACAGAAGCCCTGTAATAATCCTTCTTATTATAATAATACTGAGCTATTTCGAGCTTTTTATTAGGATCGGGATTCTTGAGTGCTTTTTGATATTTTGAACATGATCCAAGGAATATCATTAACACAATTAAAACAGGTAATCTCAGCGGCATTGATAACATTAACGGCAAACATAAGTTAATTATTTCTACTTGTAAAGGGGGCAAACAGCACTATTTTAAATATATTGGGCTGTATAATAATACGATACAACAAAAAACAGCACTTTTTTTTAGTGCTTTAAACCTATTTTTTATCTTGTGCAATTGCAGATGAAAAAATACAGGTTTGTTTTCTTTTTAATGGTTTGGATGGGTTACTTTTATAGTGCTGAGGCACAGGTTGTTTTGCATCCTGATTCGTCTGATGAACTTACTGATACAACAGAATCGATGAGCAATGCAGCGGAAGCCGGTGTTTCAGTGTCATTAACAAGAGGTAAAGCAGCCCGGGTGGATAGCCTCATCAATTATGCCTATTCATTTCTTGGCGACAGATACAGGAGAGGAGGTACCAGTGCCAGGGGATTTGATTGTTCGGGTTATACGATGACGGTGTATAAAAAGTTTGGCGTAAAGTTGCCTCATACCTCGGCAGGACAAGGACTAATTGGATATGAGGTGAATAAAACCAATATCCGGAGAGGCGATTTGATACTGTTCAGAGGCAGAAACAGAAGAAGCCGGAGAATTGGACATGTTGGAATTGTAATATCTGAAAAAGGAACCCCTGTAAGGTTTATTCACTCCAGCACAAGTGAAGGGGTAAGAATAGACAGGCTTGATTTTGAATATTATAAAAAGAGATTTGTTAAAGCAGTGCGGATTCCGGAAATACAGAAATAATTCTGGCATCCTTTTTTCTAACTCCATCAATCAAATAATTTAATATGAAATTACTAACTATTTTAGGGCTTTTGCTCACCGGCACAACATTATACGCCCAGCAACCCACCACAAATTTACCTTCAGGACGAGAAAAAATGATTGAGGTTTCAGGAAGTGCTGAAATTGAACTTGCTCCGGATGAAATTTACCTCAGTGTTGGTCTTCGTGAATACATGAAGGATCGCAATAAAGTGAGAATGGATGAAATTGATGCCCATTTCTGGGATGTGGTTAACGCATTAAAAATTGATAAGAAAGATATTTCCATAGAGGGTGCTTCGGGATATTACGACTGGGATTATTGGCGCCACAGGCAAGGCGAATTCCTCGCCTCTAAAACCTATATTATTAAACTGAGTGATATGACAAAATACAACCAACTGATGCAAAAACTGGATGATAAAGGAATTAACCATGTTTATATGCAACGGACTGATCACAGTAAAATGGAAGAGTATCGCCAAAAGGTTAAAATTCAGGCGCTAAAGGCTGCAAAGGAAAAGGCCAGGTTAATGCTTGAATCTATTGGAGAACAATTAGGTGAAGTTCTTTATATTAAAGAAACCGCTAACGATTATCATTACCCGATGTATAAAAACATGATGGCCAATATGGCTATGGATGGTAATGCCGAAGCCGCGGCCCCAAGCGCTGATGTACAGAAAATTAAGTTGAGATTTGAGGTGATGGCTACTTTTCGGATAAAATGATAGGGTTATTTCTTTAACTTATTTAAAAAGAGCCGGTTAACATCGGCTCTTTTTCATTTGTGGCATGTTGGTTTTTATCATCAAAGTTGTAACTTGGACGTCCTAATCCTAACCAATAATGAAGAAATCTCTTTACTCACTTACCTTATTGTTTTTATTTGTTTTTACCGCCAACTCACAGACTGTAACAAACTATTCCTTTAGTGCGACATCGGGAAGTTTTACTCAGATTAGTGGAGCAACCATACCCACTTTAAACGGCAATACGGATGATGGTTTTTATACCAGTATTCCCATTGGATTTAACTTTGTTTATAACAGCACCATTTACACTTCGGTGTCGGCTGCTACGAATGGTATGTTAAGTTTGGGTTCAAATATTTCTAATAATGCCAGTCAAAACAATAATTTAACAGCAGGCACGGGTACTGCTTCTCCACGCCCGATTATTGCTCCTCTGTGGGATGATAATGAGATGACAACCGCAAGTGGGTTTAGTTATGTAACAACAGGAACAACACCAAACCGCATTTTTACTGCTGAATGGCTTAATGTGCAGTGGAGTTATCAGGCTACATCGGGTTGCGTTTCCATGCAGGTTAAATTATATGAGGCTGATAACAGAATAGAGTTTGCCTATCGGTCGGAATCAGGTGGTTTAAATGCACCAAGTGCATCTATTGGTATAACCAACCTTGCTACCGGAGTAAGAAACTTCCTCTGTTTAACATCGGTAAGTGGTTTGCCTTTTGATACATCTACCGTTACTGAAACAACAGGAATTAATACCAAGCCAAACTCCGGTCAGCGTTTTTTCTTTTCGCCTCAATATGTGATTCCACCTGCACCTGCCGCACTTTCGTATAGTTCGATCACGCCAACTTCAATGAATGTAAACTGGACAGATAATGCAACAAGCGAAACTTACTATCAGTTTTATTTCTCTACTGACGGCACCAACTACTCTTTAATTTCCACACCTGTTTCAACAACACGTGCGTCAACAGGTACCAATTATAGTCAGTCTGTAACCGGATTATTACCGGGAGTTACCTACTACTATAGGGTATTTGCCTGTAACGAGGGCAGTATACCTGTTAACTTTGTTTCCGGCAGCCAGTCAACACAGGCAGGTGCTTTATCCGGTACAAAAACAGTATGTCCTTCCGGTTGCGATTATATATCAATCGGTGCAGCCGCAAGTGATATCAGAAATCAGGGAGTAAGTGGTAACTTTTTGTTGGAATTGGATGCCACTTATAATTCTTCGGTAGAAACTTATCCGCTTGGTTTTGGAAATTTATTAACGTCTGCCGCAAACACAGTAACCATCAGGCCCAAATCAAATGTAACCACCCCAATTGTGTTTACCGGATTTACGGCAACATCTTTTGATTTAAATGCCACACGGTATCTTACCATTGACGGGCGTGCCGGTGGAACAGGGGCAGGAGGTTTTATAAATATTACCAACCTTACCGGGGCAGGAGCAGCGGTGCGTTTTTCCAATAATGCCAGTTTTAATACCTTTCGTTATTGTACCATTTCAGGTGCCACCTCATCAAATACCTCAGCAGTAATTGTATTTGCCGGAACCACCGGTACAGTTGGGAATAATGATAACACCATAACTGATTGTATCATAAAAGATTCAATAGCAACACCTATTCAGTCTGTTTATTCTTCAGGAAACACAAGTTACCCCAACCTGAATAATATCATTTCAAACAACAGCATCATAAATTTTTATAATGGATCCAATAATACCATTGGAATTAATTTAGCGGCAGCAAGCGATAACTGGACCATTAGTGGAAACAGTTTTTATCAGGAGTTTTCCAGAACGCTTTCTTTTAATAATTCTACAGCCATTTCTGTTGCAACCGGATCTTCTTATACCATCAGCAATAATTATTTTGGAGGATCTCAACCATTGGCCGCAGGTAGCCCAACTGTTTATGATGGCAATGGTTCTTTCTCGGCAATGACCTTTAATTTGGGAACAGCAGGTACATGTACCATAAACAACAATACGATAAGTAACCTTGATTTAACGCTGGTAAGCACTACATTTTCTATGATTGCTGCCAATAATGGTGTATTTAATATAACCAATAATACCATAGGTAGCATTACAACGGCAAATAGCATTTATTTTAAGTCAACCGGAACGGGAACCCTTTTTATTCCAGTTTATATTTCCGGGGGCACTGCCTTTGGAGATATACAACTAACCGGAAATAAAATAGGAGGCATAACCATTGCCGGGGCTGGAACCACTATTTTTAGAGCCATTGGGGTTGCGGCAAATATTCCGGCACTCGATATTTCGAATAACACCATTGGAAGTTTAACAGTTCCACATTCTATAAATGATTCTACCAATGCAGATGTGATGGGGATTTATTTGCAACCCAATACAACCAATAATACGATAACAGGCAATACCATTTCAAACATCAGTTCCACCACCACATCCAGTTCCAGCAGGGTTAGTGGTATTTATGCCATAAATGGCTCCTTTCAAATCAGTAATAATATCATAAGGAATTTATTAACCAACTCTTCCAATACTGCAACAGGAGTAAATTCGCCAATACATGGAATTTATGTAAATGCTACCAACTCCAATCAGGTATGTTCCGGTAATTTTATAAGTGGGCTAATGTCAACCAATATTGCGTTGGTGATGCAGTTTAATGGTATTTATTTTACCACTACCGGAGGAAACAATACCATTGCCGGAAATACGGTAACAGGTATTCACCCACTCAGTTCCGGTAACTGTGTAATTAACGGTATTTATAACCTGGCTGCTTCAACACTTGTATACAATAATAGAGTACGGTTAGGGCTTGATACATCAGGTAATTCTCAAACTATTAATCACAATATAGCAGGAATAAATGATGCAGGTAATAATAACAGTTACCTTCATAACTCTGTTTATATTGGTGGAACCGGAGTTGGTGCCGGTGCTACCAATTCTTATGCTCTGTATAATTCAGCCGGCACAACGGGAGCAAGGATGTTTGTGAATAATATTTTGTATAACGCACGCTCTAATGGATCTTCTACAGGAAAACACTATGCATTGTTTCTTACTTCCAACACCATCACAGGTTTAAACATTAACAACAATATCTATTACGCACCAGGCGCAGGCGGCACCATTATCAGGTTTAACGGGGTAGATTATACCGCGCTTTCAACCTGGAGGGCACTGGCCGGTTTTGATATTAATTCCGGTTATGGCAACCCCAACTTTATTGCGCCAACATTGGCTACATCATCAATGAATCTCAATGTTCAAAGCCCAACACCAGCCGAGGCCACCGGAGCTGTAGTTTCAGGGGTATCATTTGACGCAGCAGGGCAAGACAGGTCATTAAATACTCCGGTAGATATTGGTGCACATGCCGGTAATTTTGTTGGTTCAGATATTTTTTCTTCTATTATTACACATACATCAATTGGTAATACTTCTTCACTTTTAAACAGAACATTAACTGCAACCATTATTGATAATGGAACAGGGGTTCGCACCACAGCCGGATTGCAACCCCGGGTTTGGTACAGAAGAACACTTCCAACTGCATCAGCCTGGGTAAGTACGGCCGGCAGCTTAACAAGTGGAACTCCATTTAGCGGAGTATGGACATTTACCATTGATTATTCATTGATTGGCGGGGCAACGGTTATTAATAATCAATATCAATATTATATCGTTGTTCAGGATTCAGCCACAGTGGTAAATATGGCCTATCTGCCATTTGCCGGAACCAATCACAGCGATGTAAACACACAACTCTCGGTGCCTACAACTCCTTTTTCCTATTCACTTGTGGGAAGTTTGCCAACAGCAATTAATGTGGGTGCAGGGCAAACGTATACCACTCTTACCGGAGCGGGTGGTTTGTTTAATGCCATTAATAACGGAGCTCTTTCCGGCAATACCACTGTAACCATTGTATCTGATATTACGGAGACAAGTGCATTTGCCCTAAATAATAATGGGTTGAGCGGATATAATTTACTCATTCAGCCAGATAATCAAACCAGAACTTTATCGGGAGCATATTCATTAGGAACAAGAGGACTTATTCATTTAAATGGAGCTGCCGGTGTTACTATTGATGGGGGTGCATCTAAACGTTTAATTATTAAAAACCTTGTTGGTACAACTCCCACCGCAGCTACTGCACCAACTATCTGGATTGTAAATGGGGTAAATGATACCGTTAGGAATTGTGTAATTGAGGGTAACAACTCGAACACCTATTACGCTCCTGTTACACTAACCACTAATTCAACCGGAGTTTCTTCGTCAGGCATTCACATTTACGGAAACACCATGAGGGGAGAACTGGCCAATGCCGCTAATGCACCGGCATCGGGTATAAACCTTAGTGCCCTGTCTGGAAATATTACCAATTCTGCAGTGCAGGGAAATACCATATATGATTTTACAACATATGGTATATATGTACCTAATGTTGGAAATAATATTTTATTAGGTCATGCAACCGATACTGCTTTAGGAAATAATATTTACCAGAGAGCAGTTCGTGTGGTAAATTATTTTATTGCGGTAGGTGCAGGTAACAATCATACTATTGGCTCTAATAAGATATTCAGTTCTTCCGGACTTACACATTCCGGAACCAGTTATGGTATACTCATATCCAACAGCCTCAACAATATTACTATAACCAATAATTCTATAGGGGGCAATAACTCAACAAGAGGAGGAGGGTATTTTATCACTTCCGGAACTTTTTACCCCATTCTTGTAAGTGCAGGCAGTATTAGCCCTACAACCATTAGCAATAACTACATAGGAAATATAAACACCAATTCTGCTACATCTGTTTTGGTACCCATTTACGCCAATACCGGGAATGTAAACATAACCGGTAATGTAATAGGATCCGGAAGTGATACATTACGTTCATCAAATTCTATAGTTGGTATCAATTCGGTTTCAACAGGTAATGTTTTGGTTTCAGGCAATACGGTAGCCAACTTGTATAATACAGGGGCATCAACAACTATAGGTATTAATATCACGGCAGGTAATTGTTCCACAACCAATAATATCATTAACAACCTGAATACGTCTGCTACAACAGGTACCAGCGCAGAAACAACCCTTAACGGAATACGTTTTTCCTTAACTACATCAGGAAATATCATTTCAGGAAATACGATTTACAACCTTACCAACCGGAGTACCACATTCTCAACAGCTGTTACCGGAATTTCTGTATCCAATACATGGACTGATGGGGCAGTGTTTGCAAACAGGATTTATGGATTAGATGCAACCAGTACCAATGCGGGTAACAACAGCCCTGTTATTTATGGAATGTATATTGGATCAACAGGATCAGCCAATTATTATAATAACCAGATTTCCATTGTTCCGGCAACTACAAACAATCAACCAAGAATCAGGGGGATTGAATTAAACACTTCAGGTGGAGCTAATCATTTTTATTATAACTCTGTTTTTATTGGAGGAACAGGTAATGGTGCAAATACCACTTCCGGATTTTATAGAAATACTTCCTCGGCAGCAATTGCGCTGGATGTGAGAAATAATATTTTTTATAACCAACGCACCAGTAGCAGTGCCACACACTATGCACTGTCATCCGCATTTTTCGGTAATTTTACACAGAATTATAATTTGTATGTTGCCAACAGTACTAACAGCATTGAAAACCCTGCAGGAACTGCCAGAACACTTGCAAGCTGGAATGGTTTAACCGGTAATCCGGCAAATAATCTGGGCAATCTGGCAACAGAATTGTTGTCGTCTGCTTTTTTCACAAACACATCTCAGGGTAATTTAGCTACTACGGCTTGCAGGGTTGCAGATGCGGGCACGCCAGTTAGTATCACAACGGATTTTAATAATATTGCCAGAAGTGCAAGCACACCAGATATAGGATCGGTTGAGTTTATAACCGCAACAGGATATCCAACCATTACCCTTCAGCCTGCTGCACCTGCTGCTATATGTCCGGCTTCCGGAAACAGAACGATTTCTATTACTGCTACAGGTTTTGGATTGGCTTACCAGTGGCAGGTAAATCCGGGCACAGGGTGGACCTCGGTAAGCAATGGTGCCAATTACAGTGGAGCAACAACCAATGCTGTAACCATTATAAACCCTCCGTTTGGATTTAACGGATACCGGTATCGTTGTGTGGTAAGCGGCACATGTATTCCTCCTGTTACATCCGATTCGGTTAGTCTTGTAGTAAATGCAGCTACCGCTATTTCTACCCATCCTGCATCTGCTACAGTTTGCGAGGGATCTTCAGCCCTGGCTTATGTTGTAGCTTCAGGTACTTCTTTAACTTACCAATGGCAGATAAATATAGGGTTAGGTTGGGGTAATCTAACTGTAAATGCCAATTACCCCATTGTAACAGATGATACCCTTACAGTGAATGGTACTCTTGCCTCTATGCATGGCTATTTATACAGGTGTGTGGTATCCGGAGCTTGTGGTAATTTAACTTCCAACCAGGCCACATTATCTGTAAATACTTTACCGGCTATTGGTACACAACCACAACCTTCAACAGTTTGTTCCGGTACTTCCACTTCTTTTTCTGTTACAGCATCAGGCACCGGAATTAGCTACCAATGGCAGGAAAACACCGGAAGTTCCTGGGCCAATTTAACTAACGGGGCTCCTTATAGCGGAGTAACAACAGCCACCTTAAATCTCTCAGCCATTTCAATTGGAATGAATGGTTATCAATACCGTTGTGTTGTGTCGGGTACCTGCACACCACCTGCTACATCAAATGCTGCCACATTAACGGTAACAGTTGCATCAGCAGGCGGTTCAGTAAGCGGAGGCAGTACGATTTGTTCAGGTTCAACCAGCGGATCATTAAGCTTAAGCGGCCAAACAGGTAGTGTGGTAAGATGGGAAAGTTCAGTATCGCCATTCAGCACCTGGACAACCATAGCCAACACAACAACTTCATATACATCAGGAGCCTTAACGCAAACCACCCAGTTCAGGGCAGTGGTACAAAGCGGATCATGCGCAGAAGCTACCTCAACAGCCACTACGGTAACGGTAACACCGGCATCAGCAGGCGGTGCAGTAAGCGGAGGTACAACGATCTGTTCGGGTTCAACCAGCGGATCATTAAGCTTAAGCGGCCAAACCGGCAGTATAGTAAGATGGGAAAGTTCAGTATCGCCATTCAGCACCTGGACAACCATAGCAAATACAACCACATCATATACATCAGGAGCCTTAATCCCAACAACCCTGTTCAGGGCAGTGGTACAAAGCGGCTCTTGTACAGAAGCTACTTCAACAGCCACCACCGTAACGGTTGATCCGGCTACAGCAGGCGGTTCGGTAAGCGGAGGCACAACGATCTGTTCAGGTTCAACCAGCGGCAGT
>JBPXJS010000026.1:0-1864 GCA_051715425.1 Bacteroidota bacterium
GCAGACTTGAAAGGATTGGAAGAGATGGAGATAGAAGTATTCAGCACTTACAACGAGCCGGGTTATACCGCAACAGATAATTATTATCCAAACGTAACGGTAAGCACCAGCAGTAACCTTAATACCAGTGTGCTTGGCAACTACACCATTACCTACACTTTCTGTGACGCAGCCAACAACTGTGTGGTATTAACCAGAACAGTAAGAGTAATGGATAGAACAGCTCCGGAAATAAGACTTATTGGGGCAAATCCATTGATATTAGAACGATTTCAGACATATACAGAGCCTGGGTTTACAGTAAGTGATAATTATTATCCTGAATCATCTTTCAATATGTCATCGGTTCCTGATGCATCAAAAGTGGTTAACCATATACCCGGATTGTATTATGTAACTTATAATGTAACTGATTTGTCTGGAAATAAAGCTGACGAGGTGAAGCGTTTGGTTAGGGTTGTTGACGTGAGCACAGGTGTTGATGACATTACTGATATTAATGGAATAATGATATATCCTAATCCGACAGAAAATGGGTTTGTGAATATTTTAAGTCCAAACTCGAAAATCAGTTCAATTGTTGTTTATGACATGTTAGGTAAAGCAATAGTTAAGCACGATGGTAAATTGATAAATGATTTCCAACTTGACCTGTCAGGAAAAACAAAAGGAATGTATATCATTTCAATTACCGATGAGGCAGGTAAAGAAAATTTAAGTAAGATTATTATCAAATAGAAAATATCAATTCTGAAAAAGGCCACTTGGAGCGAAACCAAGTGGCCTTTTTTATTGATAAGCGGAGAGCCGACTTAAATTATTCTTAATTCAGGAGTGAAATTGGTGACACAAACTAAATTTGTTTCAATCAAAAGAGAAACCTGAAACCTATGAAAAGAATAATCTACTTACTTTTATGTTTTTTTAATGTTTATTTACTAAAGGCGCAAACTGTTTTTACAGTTCCTCCGCTTGCACCAAACACAACTGGATTAACGGTACTGTGTTTTAATGTTGAGGCCAATCAGAATATCACTATTACCCAACTTGGACATGTATTTAGCACAACGGCCGGTGCAATTGAGATATGGTATAAGCAATCGGCAATTGCGGGTACTCAGGTTATCAGTACGGCAAATGGATGGATTCAGGCAGGTACTTTAGCCTCACTTCCAAACCTGCCGGCACCTGGAGTAACCCCTATTCCAATTCCTCTCAATATTTCGGTTCCTGCGAATCAGATTTATGGAATAGCTATTACGGCTACCGGTATGCAGTATGTTTCTACCGCGCCTTCTCCTAATACATTTACCAATGGTACTCTAACAATAAGAATGGGAACAAATGAAGCATTCGGTGGTGGGTTTCCAAATGCAACCACTGCCAGATGGTTTGCCGGTAGTGTAAGCTATACGTTAGCACCAACTGGCCCTAAAATCCCTGCCCTTGCCAGTTTTGTATATGATAACACCACTGATACAGCCTGGATAAAAAGTCCGTACACTTTTGTAAATACCAGTAATAATATGGAAAGAAGTTATTGGGATGTTACTGCCTACAGTTCTGTAAGTGCAGCAGGTCCTTATACTGCATGGAGTGCACCACGCAAATGTGGCCCGCCAACAGGAGCCAACGGCTGTTATATTGATACCACCAGTTTAAATTTTAAATATACTTTCCCAACCCGCGGTTGGTATAAAGTAAAACTGAAAGCAAGAGGTGCGGTGGAACCATTAGATAGTATTGAAAAAGTAGTGTATGCAGATACACCGAGTGCTCCCCCTCTTATCGATTTCTTTGCAGAAAAACGCATCATCGGTATTTTCGATCAGGTGGGATTATATGATATCAGTAATAATGGTCC
>JBPXJS010000027.1:0-3619 GCA_051715425.1 Bacteroidota bacterium
ATTCGGAACATGGTAAATTATCTCCAGGCCTTTGGAGGGTTGTTTGTTTTTTGTTTGCAAACCTAAACATAACGCACTTTAAAGGCCTTTTCAATTCTTCTGTTCCTCACATCATACCCCCGCAGGTATAAACTTTGTGTATATAACACCAAGACCAACTCCTGCTCCAGGCGAAAATAGCCCACCATTACCAACTGCATATAATTATTTGCCTATACCCAAATGCTTAGAGCCAGTTCCTACATTAAATTGGTCATTTAACTGGTTTACAGTAGAAACATCATCAGGGAAAGTTAACTCTAGTAGCAATCCACCACAAGTTGCATTTCTTCCAGATGGTATCCTTTATGAGGATTATCAAACTGAATGTGCAGTGTGGGAGGAACTAAAACAACTTTTACTTAATAAAAATGTAATTAATTCAATTTATGTTATTTCCGAAGATGGAAAAAAGAAATTACTATCATTTCCAAAAAATTTTCCAATTTCAGAATTAATTTCTTCACAGCCTGATTTAAGCAAATACAAAGGATTATTGGTAGGCAAGCAGGGAGAAGGTATTCTTTTAAAGATAAATGAATCTACTCAACTAAAGCTAAACTATGTTTTACACACTAATGATTTAGAGCCGATTGCAGATCCAAGCATAGCAGAATGGATATCGTTGGATGACACCATTGTTTCAGTAACTAAATCAGGCCTAATTACAGCACATAAGGCGGGATATGCAACAATTAAAGTTACAATTGGAAATATTGGATATAATTTTGGTGTTTCTGTAAATAATTAATACTGTAGTCCTAACTTGTTTTGAAAATGACAGTCAGCTTGAAACAACAGGAAGAAGTCCACATTGTGACTGCGAAGAATTCGCGTAACGACGGGTCAAAAGTAGTAAGAGTCTTGGAGACCAATCTGGACCGAGAAGAAAAAACCGGGCTGAAATTGCAGGTACAGGTGTATATCGAAGAGCTGTTCAAGGAGCTAAAAAACGGCATGTCGTTGGGTAAGCAGTAGTTATCGGGGTATACTTGCCAGGTCAAAAATGCCTTGCGAATTTTTCAGAGGTTGAAAAAATTGGCATGACTCACAGAAAATATTTCACTCAACTATTTCATACGGCTTTGCGCTTCATGATTTCTCCAAAACTACAGGCTAAAGGTGTTTGGTTCATCGAAACCAATCCAGGAATAAAAGGGACGCTTACCCTGGTGGGCAATTCTGAGACAGTCATAGCCGTTTGCATATTTACTCCCCTCTGACGCATCGCTAGGAAGTACTGAGGTTGGCCGTGCGCCTGCTGTATCCCAGGATTCCCCCATCAATATTTGGAGTTCTGCTCGAAGGTCTTTTGGCTGAAATACAGGTTTCCCTTTCAGAGTTAATAAAAAAGACCCGATATAGACACTCCACATTGTAAAGGGTGCTTGCTGAAAAATCACTCTTTGCTCTAAGTAATTTATTGTTCGGAAAGGCAAGCCCTGAGTAGTCAATATTTCATGGCATTTTGCCATCCATTTTGGCGTGAGCCAAGTGTCAGATAGATGGTTCTTCAGACCCTGTAGCCGCTCTCTGTTCGGGGTTTCCTGCCCACATTTCAGAAGATGAAGCATGGTTTTGCTATAACACGCAGCACAATCCACTGACCATGTCTGGTTGGAATGGGAACAGCCATGGTTTGATAGATCTTGCCACACCAGTTGCTCCAAATAACTTGAACGGCTCTGCAACTGAAGTTCATCAATAAAACGCACTGTTCTGGAATCAAAGTTCGCGGAAATAATCATCTACTTCACCTCAATATACTAGACCCATTATTAATGGACCATGTTATCATATTGCTAGCAATAATTCAATATCGATCAGAAAGAGACCATACTATGAATAAGCTCGCTTTAGACACAGTTCGGCAATTTGCTAAACTCTATCCGGCTGACTACGACAGGAGCTATTTCCCTTCCTTGCAAAAGGCTCGGCAAGGCTGTGTCCAAGGGCTAAAAGAGGTCTTGGAATGGAAAAATGCGAATAAGGCGGGTTGCCCTATGGCCCTCTCGCACAACAAACAAAAATTTTACGAGCTTGCAGCAAAAAATAGCGATTCTTTTACGATCACACAATCAAATACGGCTCCACAAGCCAAAGCGTCACTTCGAGCAATCTTTGCAAATCGGGCTGCAGTCTGGGGGCTCTTCCTTGAGCATATATATCTAGATAGCCCGATTTTCGATGTTTACACGAACAAAGCCTACCACTGGTTTGCCTTTGATCAGAATCTAAAGCAAGAAGATGCAAAAATCAAGATGAGCAAGACTACCCCCCACCATCAACTGTATGACGCCTATAGTACTTGGTTTCATAAGACTTTAGGTGAGCTTCAAAAGGAAGACCCTGGCTTAACTGCCAGAGTGCTCGATCGGGCCCTTATGATGTGGGGAAAGTATGAAGGTGTTCTGCCGAACAACACAAATGGACCAGAGAAGGGTTGCCCTGTTCATTAAAGATCCAAAATGTTGCACATACACTTTGCTATAAATCTGGATTTTAACACATGGCTGCAGAGCTTTTATATTTATGAAGTTTATTAGTGATGTGAGCAACTAAGCAGAGCATGCCTCATCAGTCGGCATGCTCTGCTTAGATAACTGCTCTTCAACCGTTAGTTATCCATGCTAATGCAGATGCTGCAAAGCGTGCCAGGTATTTATCTATTGCAACGCGAGAGAAAAAAACGCTTCTCAAAAATGTGAGCATGGGGGTGTATGCTGTGGTATAATGGCTTGTATGAAAGCGCGTTACCTCAACCCCTTCACAGACTTTGGCTTCAAGAAGCTTTTCGGCGAAGAAGCCAGTAAACCGCTGTTGAAAGATTTCCTCAATTCCCTACTACCTCTGGATTATCCTATCGCTGACCTCAATTTTCGCAACGCAGAGCAATTGGGCACTGGAGAAGATCAACGCAAAGCTGTTTATGACATTTATTGCCAAGACACCCAGGGCAATTACTTCATCGTTGAGATGCAGAAATCCAAGCAGAACTTTTTCAAAGACCGCACCGTGTTTTATACGACGTTCCCAATTCGGGAGCAAGCTGAAAAAGGGCCTTGGAATTATGAGCTGAAAGCCGTGTATTGTGTAGGGATTCTCGATTTTGTGTTCGAGGAAGACAAGGCCAATCCCGATTATTTGCATGAAGTGAAACTCAAGAACCGACACAACAAAGTTTTTTATGACAAGTACGCGCTGTATTTCATCGAAATGCCCAAATTTCACAAGGTTGAGAGCGAACTCGCCAGCCAGCTCGAAAACTGGCTTTACCTTATCAAGCATCTGGAAGAGTTTCCAGATGTACCCGCCAAATTTCAGCACACCATTCTTGAGCAAGCCTTTGAAATTGCTGAATTGGCGCAACTGACTGAAAATGAGCTGTCGGCATACGAAGAGAGTCTTAAACATTATCGGGATCTGATCAATGTTGTAGACACTGCGCGAATTGAGGGTATTGAAGAAGGAGTAAGAAAAACAGCTATCGAGATGAAAGCTGATCGTGTGCCTTTCAACAAAATTTCTCAATATACAGGGCTTTCCGAAGAAGAGATCGAGAATCTCTAAAATGGCTGTG
>JBPXJS010000028.1:0-2226 GCA_051715425.1 Bacteroidota bacterium
ATTAACCAAACCGGCCCAAGCATTACCCTTAACGGAGCCGATACGATGATGATTGGAGTGGGAGCAACGTTTAGTGATCCGGGAGCAGTGGCATTGGATAACCTGGGCAATAATATCAGCAGCCAGGTTGTAAAACTGGGCACGCTTGACAACCAGCAGTTAGGTTATTACAGCCTTATCTACCGCATTACAGATGCCTTTGGATTTATGGCACAAAAGGTAAGGGTGGTTGAGGTAAAAGATACTGTGAAACCAAGCATCACCATTGTAGGAGGTTCATCTACTATTGAACATCAGATAGGCAATGCTTATAATGATGGCCAATACATTGAAGTAACAGATAACTACTGGAAAAATATAGTACCCACCCGCACAGGTACCATCAATGTAAATGTACCGGGCACCTACAATTTACTCTATACCGCCACAGACGGATCAGGCAATATGGCCAATCCATTCCTTGCAGTGGTAGAAGTAAAAGACCGTCAGGCTCCAACCGCAGACTTGAAAGGATTGGAAGAGATGGAGATAGAAGTATTCAGTACATACAACGAGCCGGGTTATACCGCAACAGATAACTATTATCCAAACGTAACGGTAAGCACCAGCAGCAACCTTAATACCAGTGTACTTGGTAACTACACCATTACTTATAACTTCTGCGATGCTGCCAACAACTGTATGGCATTAACAAGAACAGTGAAAGTAGTTGACAAAACACGTCCGGAAATAATTATAACAGGAGCTAATCCATTTGTTCACCCAAGGTTCCAGCCATACATTGACCCGCAGGTAGTAATAAGAGATAATTATAATTCAGATGCTGAATTACGTCCTTTATTACAAGTTGATATAAGCAAAGTAATCACCCATGTTCCGGGCTATTATTATGTAAAATACAATGTAACAGATTTATCCGGAAACAAATCACGTGAAGAAGAGCGTCTGGTTCAGGTAGTTGATGTAACCACCGGAGCCACCGAGCTTGCAGGATCTAAAGGGTTTTATGTTTATCCTAATCCAACTGAAAATGGAATAGTTCATATTATGAGCAAAGAGCATAAACTAAAGCATATTACAGTTTATGATATTCTTGGAAAAACCATTTTGAAAACCGACTTGAATCTGACTGAAACATTTTTGCTCGACATTTCACATCAGACAAAAGGATTGTATTTCATCCAGATGACGGATGAAAATAATGATACAGTGACCACCAGAATTATTCTTGAATAAGGGAAAAAGAGATTAACGGGAAAAATAAAAAACTCGTTAATCTCTTACTTTCAAACAATTAAACCACTTATTTCATAAAAATAAAGACTGCCATCTTTTAAGGTTTTTTTAACCTTTGAGTCAATAAGTTACGCGCTTTTTTATCTTATTTTGATTAAGAAATAAAAAGCCTATGAAATATATATTCACCCGATTGATGGGTATCATTTTATTTATTGGAATGATATCATTGGTAAATACAGCAACAAGTCAAACACTTGTTCCTCTGCCAGCTCACGGTTCTCCTTACACTGCTGCACAAACCAGGGGATTTTGGTTTACAGCCCCAGTTAATTTCACCATCACAGGTGTACGTGTACCAACAGAACAAGGCACCGGTAATTCATATATTCAAATTATGAAGTTTGCCACCACACCGCCAGCCTATCCAACCACCATAACCCCGCAAACAAATCTCCTTTACCTTGCCAACGTACCCGGAACAACCATTATCAGTACAAATATTCAAATTACTGCAGGTGATATTATTGGTGTTTTTGGGGCGAGGTTAAATGGAGCAAACCTTTCTCATTCATACGCTACTCCGACAGGCCCTTATGCATCCAACATTCTTGGCTCTCCGGTTACACTCACGCGCCTTATCTATCAGCAAACCATTATTCCCGGACCAGCCGGAGATATTTCTCAGGAATCAGGAGCCGCATTAGCAAGGGTTGAATTATGGGTAACACCTCCGGGCTCTGGAAGCACACAAGTTCCTGCCCTTGCAAGCTATAACTATGATATTTTTACCGATACTGTCTGGATAAAAAGTCCGCACACGTTTGTAAATACCAGCAATAACCTGGTAAGAAGTTATTGGGATGTTACTGCATACAGTTCTGTAAGTGCAGCAGGTCCTTATACCGCATGGAGTGCACCACGTAAGTGCGGTCCGCCAACAGGAGCCAACGGCTGTTATATTGATACCACCAGTTTAAATTTTAAATA
>JBPXJS010000029.1:0-2624 GCA_051715425.1 Bacteroidota bacterium
TACTGGTTTTCAGCGTCTTGATCTGCTCTGGGGCACATGGAATCGCTTCAACATCAATCCGATGATAGCCGGTAATATGTTTATTTTTAAGATATAAAATCAAAGTAATACTAAATCCAACGTAACATATTGAATATAAAGATAAAAAAGATGTGGGTAATCGGTGGGCTAAGCCGCTATCGTCGATTAGTCCGTGTCTATGAAAAAAGAGTCGCTTCCAGTGTCGCTATGATTTGGGTTTCTTCTATCCGTATTCTACTGAAGAAATTGTATCCACCTCCTGATAAAGAGAGCTGTATTTAATCAGATATCCCCTGAATAATAATTTTCGGATAAGCTCTGAATCTTTTAACTCAAAAATTACATTCCTGAATATATAGGTAAAGAAAATGGCTTTGGTTAGTGTTATTATTCCAGCTTATAATGCAGCCCAATACATACGAGATACCATCGATAGTGTATTAAATCAAAGCTATAGCAATTTTGAAATTATTGTCGTAAATGATGGTTCTACTGACGAGACTGCCCAGATTTTAAATGAGTATGGAGATAAGTTAAGAGTTGTACATCAAAATAATAAAGGAAGTGCTGCTGCGTGTAATTATGGTGCCGCACTAGCACAGGGTGAGTGGATTGCTTTTCTAGATGCAGATGATATATGGCTTCCTGATAAACTGATGCTTCAATTGAAACATTGCAAAGATAGCTCTATATCCCATACTGATTCTTTTTGCTTTGGTGAGTCAATTTCTGGAGAGGTACAGCGAGGCAGTATTACTCATCTTGTGGAAGGGCAAGTTTTAAAACAGTTGCTAGTAACAAATTTTATTTCTAAGTCAACGGTAATGATTCAACGGGCTATCTTTAATCAATATAAAGGTTTCGATGAAACTTATTTATCTGTAGAGGATTGGCCATTTTGGCTGAGGGTTTGTGCTAACCACTCTTTAGGATATCTCCCTGAACCTGTTGTCCGTTATCGGGTACATCGACAATCAGCAACAATGAAAACTCGCCGAACGCTTCCAGACCACCTGAGAATAATATCTGAGGCTTTTAATAACGGTGGAGTGGGGCAATCATTTCCAGAGTTGCGCCGCCAAGCACTTGTATCATCTTATCAGATCAATTGCCATTATGCAGCTGAGGCGGGCGATTGGACCTTTGCACTTTACTGCGCTCTGCGAGCGCTTCGCTTTGAACCAACAGCTATACGCACTTGGAAAAATTTGGCCAAATCCACTTTAATTCCTTTGGGTATCCCATACTAAATTTTTCTCTTGAAAATCTGTCTGATCACTATGCAGGCTGAGCCATTACTGCGTCTCGGGATTGATGCGCGTTGCTTGAATACACCTCATATACGTGGTATGGGGAAATATGCTTCTGAATTAATTAAAAATGCTGATGCATTGGCAAAAGTGGAATGGCGATTTTTTGCGGACCGCCCCGATACAGTGTTCCACAAACCAGTAGAGAGTGGCGAAATTGAACTTTTTGACCTGAAAGGCTACCGTTTCAATACCTGGGAGCAAATCGGGCTGCCTTGGCAAGCGCGACGTGCTGGGATAGATATATTACATTGCATAGCTACTACGCTACCCTATTGGCAAGCTGTACCTACAATTGTAACTATTCACGATACTTTGATGTGGAAAGAGGATGAATTACATCTTTCCTATAATAAGTGGTACCTACATCATCTGATTCCTGCTGCCTTTAAAAGATGTACGGCAATCATTACCATCAGTGAATCTTCGCGCCGGGACATTCTTGAGCTTTGGCCGTATCTTGAGCGTAAACTCCATGTGATCCCCCATGGGGTAAGCGATATTTATCTTAACGAGCAAAGCAAAATATTGTCGCCCACATTTTTAGACAAAGTCGGTCCGGCACCTTACTTTCTCTACATTGGGGGGTCGCTAGCGCGTAAAAGGTTTGGTTGGGCTATTAAGGTGTTGGTAAACATAGATATTCCCAAGATACGGTTGCTTGTCTGTGGCTTTTCAGAAGCTGAACGAACACAAGCGCGTCAAAATATAGAACCGTCACTACGTGATCGAATCGTGTTTTTACCTTTTATTGAAGAGACGTACATGGCTCAATTATATCAACAAGCAGTGGCAGTACTCTATCCAACCTTATATGAGGGATTTGGTTTTCCTGCATTGGAAGCACAAGCAGTAGGAACTCCTGTGCTATTCAGCGCTCTAGGAAGCTTAATTGAGTTAATAGGGCCATCTGCAGAAATTCTGCCTCCAGAGAATCTAGACGCTTGGGTAAAAACTTGCCAGCGATTATTCTACCAGCGTGGTGAATTCAACATGCGTATACCTAATAAGGATGCTAGAGAATGGGCACAGCAGTTTTCCTGGAAAGTCAGCTCTACCCGGCATTTGGAGCTATATAGAAAAGTAGCCGAGCAGACTCGTTCCCTGCTGAAAAGTAGATTTTTCTAATCTTCTGCTAAAGCGTGTTCTCTAAGCTCGACTTTCCCCATTGGTTAGGGATTGCGCTGAGGCCGGGAGCTAGCAACCATGACGATTTCTTTCCGACCAAAGAGAGAAGTTCATGGGGATACGACCTCCCGACGTGCGCACGATTATAGAGGTGTTTAGGCCGTT
>JBPXJS010000030.1:0-2039 GCA_051715425.1 Bacteroidota bacterium
CAGTATAATATGTAATTGTGTCATCACAATCTGAATCATTTGTTACCGTTCCACAGGCTAATTTTGGCAAAACTCCAAAACCATCTCCATCAGTATCAGTGTAATACGTAATTGTATCATCACAATCTAAATTATTAGTCACAAAACCAATTGGTTGCCCTGTACAGTTTGACACTGAAACTAAAGGATCACCAAAACCATCACCGTCAGCATCTGCATAATAGGTTACGGCGTTTAATAGCGTTATTATTGCACCATTGGCACTTCCAGCTGCATTTGTTACAACTAATTGCCCTGAAACTCCTTGAGGAACATTTACTGTTATTTGAGTGTTGGATTGAGCCGTAATTGTTACAGCTGTACCTCCCACTGTAACAGAATTAACATGAATCAAGTTATTCCCATCGATTACAACAACTCCAGCTGCATTATTACAGATAGCTGAAGGATTTGTTGAAGAAACTGTTGGGGGTATCATTGATATTGTACCTAAAAACAAGAAATTATTTATACTGAACTCACCTGTACTACCTCCGGCATCATACCCATATAATCTAAAGGTAATAGTCTCTTGAATGTTTTGATATGTGGCAGAAGACAAATCAATGCTTCTATTATGAGCATTTGTACTTGTTGTTGTATAATTGGTACCTATCGAACTAGCAAAATTTGATAAACTAGAACGAAAAGAGAAATCTTCCGGTGCATTTGAATTTCTTCTTTGTCCTTCATAATCAAAACTTTCAAAACTTAATTGATACCCAACATTTGGAGTGATTTGAAATTCATAATAATCTGAAGAATTAAGCGAATTACTTGTTGTCCAATTTGTTGCACTATAAGCTCCGTCTCTATTAGCATTAGTAATTCCCGAACCTCTCCCAATTCCTGATGCAGTCAAGTTTGAACCCACTTGTTGATTTGTTGTATATGGATTTGCAGAATTGTTGTTGGTTGTAATATCATTCAATACCAAAAATGAAGGTACAGTATAATTAACTGTGACATCATCTATTGCCAAACCATGATCATTACCACCGTGATTAATGTCACGCCATTTAAGCATGATATATTGACCATTTGCTAAGTTTAATCCTGTGAGTGTAACATTATTTACACTAACACTATTTGTGTTACCATTTAAGCTTACATCATCTGACCCGGAACTAACCGGACCATTAAGATTTAAACCAGACACACTCGTCCAACCCATATCAGTATTTGGTGATAAGTTTGATATTATGGATGAAGAAGTTTGATAACTAAATGTAAGTCCTTGTGAAGTATCACCTCCTTTTCTCCATTGCTCTAAAGAATACGAAACAGTTATAGAAGAAATAGTCAAACCGGAAGTGTTTCTTAACAACAAACCTATTGCAACGTCTTCCGTTCCATTACTATTTACAGCTCCTAAAGCCCTTTCACTATTTCCAGTTGATCCAAAACTATAGAATGAGCCGGTTCCAGAGCTTCCATTACTTCCCGTATAAACATTCGGAGTGGCATTATTGTTCTCCCTTTGAATATACCATGATGCTAATGTAGAATTATTGGTAAAGTTATTGTTTCCAGAAGTTGCCAAACTATTAAAATTTTGACTATAACTCCCGGTAGAGGTCATGTTTACCTGTCCAAATGAAAGGACAGATACCAGCAAAAAGGCTTTTAAAATAATAAGCCAATGTAATTGTAATTTTCTTGTTTCCATATTTAGTGCATTTTGTTACTAATCTTTTTTTGGAAACGTTCATTTCAGGGTTGTGTGGTATTTTGGAAATGATTACAACAAATTTAGTATGAAACAAATGAGAAAAGTTTTTAAATCGTTCAGTTACAATTATACTCGACAAAATTCTCATCTACAGTAGTTTACCTTGTGAAAATTACCTTTAATCGATAAAAAAACTCCTCAATTTCTTGAGGAGTTTCTATTGTTGTTAACTCAGTACCTTAGTGCCTCAGTACCTCAGTACCTTTGTTTATTGTTTATCGCTTTACCACACGAATTACGCGGGTTTCGTCTCCTTGGGTAACAATTG
>JBPXJS010000031.1:0-1051 GCA_051715425.1 Bacteroidota bacterium
CAGTAGCCATGCGCTCGCGGAAGCCGTGCTTATTTGTTCTTTTCTTGCGCGAAGGTTGGAATGTACGTTTCATATCTTCAAATGCTAAAATTTCTTAAAAGGGCTGCAAAAATGCTTAGGATAATCGGATTTTACAAGGTATGTGTGCCGATTTTCAATCAAACGGGCTCATTTTCAATCAAAAAGGCCGGATAAACCGGCCTTTTTAACTTCTGAAATTCAATTTTCTTATTGAATCTTGAAAATTGCATCATCAATTGATGGATTAACCTCAACTGTTGAAACTTCAAATTTCAAACTCATTGGACCCATTGAAATAGAGGTTGTATGTGGAAATTTAATTCCATTCACCTCTTTATAATTATCATATTTGGTTGGAACAGCATTTGTTCCCTGGGGTGTTTTAACCTCTTTAACAGACTGTAGTTTAAGACCAGTTGCTTTATCAAAATAGTGAGTTGATTTTCCACCCGAGGCAAATTGATACTCTACCACATAAGCTTCTTTTCCATCCACGTTTTCAACTGCTTTTAAAGTTGTCTTTACCTTCAGGTTCGCAAGTTGGGTCTCAGGAACCATCATAGATTCAAATAGCCCCTCTTCTTTCATTGCTGCATCAACCGGAATTTTTTGTCCTTGTGCTGTTACTGAGAATTCTGTTCCATCTGTAACTTGTTTTGACATTACGTTCCCCATTACAAGCATTTCCATCACCATTTTACCAGGATTCTTTTTTGTAGATACCATAGTAACCTCGGTGCCCTGAATGGTGGCCTTCATAGTGGTCTTAACTCCTTTCAGTTCTTTCAGTTTCACCTCACCACCCAAAGCCTGTAAATAGTTCGCAATAACTTTCTCGGCTGTTAAATCGGCAGGCAGCGCAGAGGCTGCAGCAGGTACATAACTCTCCCCATAAATATCAAAGTACTTTACGTCACCAAACTTCTTAAGCTTATCGGCCACTTCGGCCCCTTTGCCCACTATTACAATGTGTGCATTCTCCGGACGGATGTATTTTTTGGCAGTGGCCTGTACATCGGCTAACGTAACG
>JBPXJS010000032.1:0-1052 GCA_051715425.1 Bacteroidota bacterium
CAGTAGCCATGCGCTCGCGGAAGCCGTGCTTATTTGTTCTTTTCTTGCGCGAAGGTTGGAATGTACGTTTCATATCTTCAAATGCTAAAATTTCTTAAAAGGGCTGCAAAAATGCTTAGGATAATCGGATTTTACAAGGTACCCTGTGAAGCATTTTCATAAAAAGCCGGTTTTCGAAATAAAAAAGCCGGTTTTTAACCGGCTTTTACTGATTATGACCCTTTAACTACTGTACTTTAAACAGCGTATCGTCCAGGTTTACATTCGCCTCGGCAGAAGAAGTTTCAAATTTCAGCTTCATCGGACCCATTGATTGCAAAAGAGTATGAGGAATTTTGACTCCGCTCACCTCTTTGTAATCCTGAAACTGAATGGGAACCGCCACTTCGCCTTGCGGGGTTTTTACATACGTAACTGTCTGAATTTTTAAACCAGAATTTTTATCAAAGTAGTTTGAAATTTTCCCTCCAGCCGGAAATACGTAGTCAATCACAACCGCCTCAACTCCTTCTACATTTTCGATTCCTATAAGAGTAGGCTTGATATTCATGGCCGCAAGCGCAACTTCAGCAACAATATGAGTTTCAAATAAACTGAGCTCTTTCATACCAGCATCCAATGGTATTTTCTGTCCACGCATTTCCTGCGAAATATCCTTACCATCACTAACAACTTTTTGCAGGGTGCCCATTCCCGTAACGGATAATTCCATCAGGTATTTACCACCCGCTTTTTTTGAACTTAACATCGTTACCTCCATTCCCTGAATAGTACCCTTGGCCGTTGTCTTCACGCTTTTCAATTCCTTCACTTTCTTCTCGCCACCAATTGCTTCAATATATTTCGCAATCACCTTTTCTGCTGTTAAGTCAGCAGGTAATGCTGAAGCTTTAGTTGGCACATAAGTTTCTCCATAAATATCAAAGTACTTTACGTCACCAAACTTCTTAAGCTTATCGGCCACTTCGGCCCCTTTGCCCACTATTACAATGTGTGCATTCTCCGGACGGATGTATTTTTTGGCAGTGGCCTGTACATCGGCTAACGTAACG
>JBPXJS010000033.1:0-21397 GCA_051715425.1 Bacteroidota bacterium
ACTCTGAAATAATATGTTTCAGGAGCGGTTAATACCGGTGTAGTATATGTAGCACTATTAGCACCTGAAATAGCACCAGAAGTATTATACCATTGGTATGATAAACCTGTCTCAGCAGTAGAGAATCCACTGGCTGTTAAAGTAGATGTTCCTGAGAAACAAACATTTGCAACTGAAGAAACTACAGTTGCAGCAGCAGGTGTACCTTCACAAGCAGGTTGTTGAACTACAATAAAGGTATAATCCTCAATTTCTCTTCTACCACCGGTAGCAGGACAAGCAGCAGGGCTTGTTGCATTAAAATCCATAGCAATACGCATTCTTGTAGCTCCCAACAATGCAGTTCCAGGAACTGTAAATGAACCTGATGCAGTTGAAACATAAGAACCTGTATTATAAACACGCTCAGTTGTTTGGAAAGTACCATCTTGGTTCCAATCCACCCAAATTGCAACACCTACTGTTGTTCCTGTTAATTGAGTTGTGAAACTTACAGCTGAATTTTGGTATTGAGAAGCTGATTGAGCTGTAAAATTACCATAACCTCCTGTAGAGAAACCAGAAGCTGTATTATTGATATTTGTTAAACCACCTGTAGTAGTGAAAGCATTGAAAAATGACGCAGTACTTGTTGCAGTTGGAATTGCACAGTAATCAAAAATAGTTAATGCTACACCATTTGAGTTTACAGAACAAGTTGAAGGTGAAGAAACAACAGCACGATAGAAATTACCTCCTCCAGTAGCTGCAGCACCAGAAGTTGTTACAGTTAACGTAGCTGAATCAGCACCGGAATAAGTAATTCCAGCTGGCGTATTATCCACAACATTAGTATATGGTCCACCAACTACAGCAGCTCTTTGCCATTGATAGGTAGCACCAGGTGTTGAACTAGCAACCGTAAATGTTCTTGAAGAACCTCTTAAAACGCTACCAGCAGTTGGCTGAGTTGAAATGGTTGGATTATCAATTGTTAAAGAAACCACATTTGATTCGGCATTTGTACATGGAGCAACTCCATTTACAATTGCTTGATAGTAATAGGTGTTTACTGGTGTATTAGACGCAGTTGTAATACCTAATGTTCCAGATACAGTTGTATTATAGGTAACACCTGTTGGAGTATTATTTACAACTGGACTAAATGGACCACTAGCAGAAGTAGAATATACCCAAGAAATAGAACTTGGTGTTCCGCTTGCTTCTACTACAAAACTAGTAGAACCTCCTGAATAACATGATGAAGTGTTTACAGGCTGAGATGAAACACCAACTGATGCCCCAACTGTTAATACTCCAACAGAAGAATTCACAGAATTTGCAGGGCCTTGAACCACTACAAAATAAGTATAGTTATTATTTGCAGTAGTAATACCACTAATTGTTAGAGAATTTGTTCCATCACCAGAATAACTTAATCCACTTGTTGAAGCAGAAACAGGCACAAATCCTAAACCAGCATTTTCATACCAGGTATAAGTATCTACATCACCCGATGTTACTACTGAGAATGTTGCTGAACCACCATCACAAAGTGATTGATTAACAACATCTGTAGTAATTGCCGTATTTCCAACAGAAATAACAACACTTGAAGATTGTTCAGCTTCACATGGTGAAGTTCCAGATACAATACAGTAAAACTCATAACCATCAAATTCTTCTGGAGTATCAATAATTGATAATGTATCGGTATCCACTCCAGAGAAATTATCTCCGTTTTCAACCTCCACATAGTCATCGGCATCAAATGAATAATAATACCATTGATATGATAAACCATCACCAGTTGCTGCAACAGAAACTGTTGAAGTTGTTCCGGTTTGGATTGATTTAGTTGAAGGTGGTTGAGTTGTAATAACTACTTGCTCATATACTGTTATAGTATAATCTTGTGTACTTGTACAACCAAAGTCAGTAATTGAGAATGAAATTACGGCAGTACCAGCAGAAACTCCACTTACTAAACCATTTTCATCAACAGTGGCTACCGCTTCATTTGAAGAAGACCATGCAGAACCTGCACCACCGGGTGTTAATTGTAACGTTCCATTTGTACATACTTTATCATCTTCTCCGGTAATTGGATTGTTTACAGGATAAGGATAAACTGTTAAGTTTGCAGAAGAAACAGCTGTTCCTCCAGGAGTAGTTACATAAATTAAACCAGTAGTTGCACCAATTGGAACAGTAAAAGTAATTGTTGTTGGATTAACAACATTAAATACTGTTTCAGTTGATCCAATTGTTACACTTGACGCATTACTAAAATAATTACCGGTAAGTGTAATAGTTGCTTCACTATCTTCACATACTGAAATTGGATCAAAAGATGTGATTGTTGGAGGAGGTACCATGATTGATAAATTATCAATAGATAAATCATAATCACCAGACACCCATGTTCCTAAAATTCTCACCATTACTTCTTGCCCAACATATGGAGCTAAAGAATATACTTTTGATCTATAACCCGCTACTCCGTCATTTGTTGTAACGCCTAAAGATGTATATGACACACCACAGTTTGTACTCACAAATACTTCAAAACTACCTGAATCTGCTGCAGGAGCATCATAAGGAGAAGCATAATTTGATAATTTATAATCAAACATTAACGCTTGACCAGCTGTTATTGTTCCATAACTTGCTGTAGTTAATTGAGCAGTAGTTGCAGAGGCCCATAAATTAGCTAACGCATTATTACCAGGATTTCCTGTAGCACCTCTAAGTGCACCAACACTGAATCCGGAAGTACTCCATCCTGTTAAAGTAGCTAAATCAGAGAATGTTTCGGTAAAAGGAACCGCTCTTGGATTACCATTAATTTCAGATGTAGTTGAAAAAGCCTCTTCAGATGAGTTTGTACACGTTACTTTTAAACGGTATAAAATTACTGTTCCTGCATAAACTGGTGGCTGATACGTTAAAGTTGTTGCACCAGTACCTCCCACAGCATTACCCCAAGAGGTACCGCCATCAGTAGATTGTTCCCATTGATATGTAATACCTGCATCAATTGATGCTCCAGTTACGGTGATAGATGCCACTGGGAAAGAAGGACAAACTGATTGAGAAGTTACACTCACAGTTCCACCATTAGGTGTTCCCTCACACAAAGCAGTTACAGCAAAATTATCAAATGCCAAATAATAATCACCAGAAATCCATGTTCCGATAATTCTAATTCTAACATCTTGACCAGCATAAGCTGCTAAACTATACGATTTAGTTCTCCAACCTGCTACACCGTCATTAACTACCGTTTCTAAAGTAGTATATGTTGCTCCATAGTTTGTAGAAATTTGAACTTGATAATTTCCTGAACTAGCAGCGGGTGGATCATAAGGTGAAGAAAAATTGGCTAATCTATAATCAAAAGACAACAATTGATTAGCTGCAATAGTTCCTAAATTAGGAGTACTAAAATCTCCTGATGGGAAAGAACTATATAAATTTTTATATATTGTATTTCCAGGATTTCCACCTGCACCAGTAGAAGACCCTACAACAAATCCATTATTTGACCATTGAGCTGGCAATGTTGTTGTAGCAAAACCTTCTGTCCATGGAACAGATGTTACTGTTGGTGCTGTAAAAGCACTTGAAGTACTCCAAGAACTATAATCAACACCTTCGTCACAAACTGAACGAACGTGTAAATAATATGGAGTTGCAGGGGCTAAAGAACTTATACTTGCTGTTAAACCTGTCGTTAAAGTCCCAGAAGTTGGAGGAGTTGCAGAAGTTGTTACCGCCCACTCATATCCATCAGCAGGAACAGGAGTTGCCGCATTCCATGATAAATTAGCATCAGTTGTACTTGAAAAAGCAGCAACTAAATTACTTGGAGCTCCTGAACATGAAGCACAAACACCAGAATAAACTGCTTGCAAAGCAACACCATCAAACACAGCAGAAACATCAGAAAACAACTGAACAGTTAGTGCTTGACCTGGAGAAGAAACAATTGGAGTAATAGCACCAGTTGCCGTGATTGTTGCCAATAACGTACCGCCTATACCAACACCGCTGTAAACTCTTAAACCATCACAACATGTTTCAAAGCCTAGAATTGAACCAGATAAAGTGATTACACCTGTTCCAGAATTTTCTAAAACAATAAATCCATTGTTGTTGTTAGTGTATTGACCACTTGGCCCACCGTTATCATAAATCAACGTACTAGCACCACAACTTACGTTGGCAGAACCAGTAGCAGGAATGTTAATAGAACCACAACTTAAACCATTGAAAGCAACTGAATTACTTTCGTTAGTTAGGCCACTACCACTACAAGTAGTAACTACTCTATAATACGTTAAACCAGCAGTTGATGGTGTAGAATAAGAAGTGCTATTTGCACTTGGAATATCTGTCCATGAAGAATCATCAGGTGAAGATTGCCATTGGTATGAGATACCTAAACCTACTGATAAACCAGTTGATGATAATGACAATGTTTGTCCGGAACAACCAGAAGCAATGTTAGCTGAAACAGTACCCGCATTAGGTTGGCCTTCACATGATGGCGGAGCTAATTGAGTTACAGAAACATTATCAAAATTTAAATAATAATCTCCTGCAGTTCCAAAAGTAGCAGAAAAACGTATAAATAACGAACCTGCCGGAGGAGTAAACGAAGGAGTAGTAAATGTAGCACAACTTCCGGAAACCACGTGATTTGAATCATTCACTGTAAATACAGTTGTCCATGGCCCTGTTGCTGACATACCATATTGAACATTAAAAGATCCCCATCCTGCAGGAGTTCCGGCAGTATTGGCACTCCAGTTAGCCACTTTATAATCAAAAGTTACTGTTGTAGCACCTCCAGTGGAAGTCCCAACAGAAGGAGAGATTAACTGGCCGGTAGTTTGTGAAGCATAAATATTTCTTCGCATTGCACCACCGGTACCTCCACATGCAGTTGCACCGGTAAACCTCGTAAAGTCACCCGTAAAACTTCCGTTGTTAGTATTAAAATTTTGCGTGTAAGTAAACTGTGCCGAAACATCATTAAAGAAAAGCACAGCTACGAACAACCACAATTGAGCGAGCCATAATCCATATGATCGCTTTTTTGAAGAAGAGAAAGACGAATGTCCGTCCGGTTCTCTCGTTTTGAGCCACGTCCCCAAACGTGTACCCAAAGGAATGTAATTATTCATCATAAATTAAAAAATTGGTTTAAAATTAAGTTAGTGAATATACTAAATATGTTAATACGATGTTAAGCTAAAATTAGCAAATCGTTGAAAAGTTAATAAAATCGATAAAATGCAGTTCTATTTTTTAACATTAATAATTAACATACTGCATAAAAAAAGAAAAACCCTTGATAAATCAAGGGTTTTAGCATTTTATTTCTTTATTTTAGTAAGCTATTTTTTTAGTCACTTTTTCACCATTTTCGGTTGTAATTTGAATTAAAAGTAGCTGATTGGCTACTTGTAATCCATCAAACTGAACCTCAGAAGTTTGAATATTTGATTTTGTTGTGATTAATCTTCCTCTAGCATCAAATAATTTAACCTCTGTCATGATTTCATTACCAGCATTAACAAAGATTATTTCATTGTTTTTATACACAATAATTGCATTGGAAAGGTCTTTAGGATTGTTAACTGACAAAGCTCCTTCTTCAAATTGAATTTCAAAACGATCATTGATGGTTCCTCCGGTTGTAGAGAACGTATAATCACCTTGTTTTAAATCATGAACGATTCCTAACAGTTTATCTTCTAAATAAACATTTTGACCTTGAGCAAACAATCCATCAAAATTTTCTAATTGGATCGTATATTCACCTGCTAAAGTTGTTCTTACACCCATCGGAATAACATCTGTAACTTGGAAGGGAAGAGTACGTCCTTGAATAGTCAATTTATCTTGATTTAAAAGGGAATAAATACTTACTGAATTTCCTGCTTCTGTTAAGTCTGCATCAAAACGTTGATCTCTCTCATTGGTTGCACCTTGAATATACCCAATTAAAGTTTGTTTATATGCTCCTTGATTATTAATCAAGTTGATCCACAAACGATGCTTTTCAACGCTTTCAGTTTCAACCTTAATACCACCTGAACGATAAAATTGGTTATTATTACCATACACACGAATAGTATTGTTAAAGTTAACTGTTCCAGTTGCAGCAGCACCAACGAAGAAACCTTGACCGGCTCCTATATTACCACTAGGTATAGACGTGTTAACCCCGGTTGTTGGAGCCGCAGTACCTACTCCACCAACTCCATTATACGATGCATAATCATTCGCATTATAATTGTTAGCTGTGATTGGTGTGTTGTGTGTCCAGAAATAGAAGTTCCCATTTAATACAGAACTATTTTCATTATATAAATCATCTGCAAAAATAGCACTTGGATATGGATTACCGAGTAAGTTTCTATCACCACTTCCACTCAATACAACATTTATAGAATATGGTCCATTATTTGGCACACCATAAAATTCTCCTGCCCATGGTGCCGGCACAGTTGTACTGACTGTGTTGGGAGCTCTAATAATATATCCTTTTGCTGCAGTCATTACTGACGCATTACTTACTGTTAACCATTGATAATTTGTTACTGTATGATCAAAAACATAAAAACGATTTGCGTTTGTGTTGGGAGAAAATGCACTTAACACTTGATTTGCAACAGGACTTGACCAATACGTATAATCATATTGAATAATTGGTGAAGAATTTCTTATATAACGAATTGAACCGCTGTTGGTTGCATCAGTATTTTGCAACAAAGTAGAACCATTTTGAAAAACAACTGTATTTGGTAATGAAGGTCCATCCACTACAAACTCATTTTGTACGGTTACCGTAACACCTGAATTTATTGTTAAAGTTGCTCCTGTTAAAACCTGAATTGAACATGCAGCAAAGTCAGCCGTTGCTGTATAATTTCCAGCAATTATCACTTTTTTATTGATTGCCGGTAAACCGTTACTCCACGTATTTGTACCCGTTAAAATGGTATTAGTAAATGTTACAGAAACAACATTAGAATTAACCGTATTACATACACCATTACCTACTACCGCTCTAAAATAACGTACAGTTGAAAACGTTCCAAACTCAGCCGGAGTAAGTGTAGTTGTAGTATTTGCGATAGGTGTTACACCAATGGTAAATGCTGCATTATCGGCATATTCCCAACGTACAATAGTTCCAGAATGTCCAGCTAAAGTTAAATTAGTGAAGGCTGAAGTATCACAATTGGCTTGTGTACCACTAACTGTTCCAGCAACCACCGGAATTAATGTAACCGGTACATTGGCTGAAGTACTACATCCCGCCACGTTAGTACTAGCCGTAAAGGTAACTGCTGCACTTGGCAATGCATACACTGTATTTGAAACTGTATTTAATGTATAAGGTGTTGTAGCCGCCGCATCAGTAAACAATCCCGGAATTGGTGTTACAAAGTTTGTTCCAACAGTTGGAGGAGTTGTATTCCATACTATTTGACCTAAACGAGTTCCTTGAACGGTTACGTTGTCTATAGCCCACCACCAAGCCCAATTTCCGTTATAATTAAAACGGAGACGTAAATTGGTTTGATTGATATAAGCATTCAAATTAATATTTACCAAAGCAAACGCACTAGCTGTTCCTTGATTTATAGTTGACCAAGTTTGAAGTGTTGTCCATGTTCCACCACCATTGGTAGAAATTTCTACAACGGCTGTACCATTGATATACGCTCTAAAATAATGATAAAATACTAAATTGGCATCGGTATAGTTGGCTAAACTAAACACAGGAGACGTTAATTGTGTACTCGTTGTTGTACCGATTCCTTGTGAATCTGAATTCGACATTACAAAAGTAGAGTTATCATTACTCACTAATGTTTGAGCACTCACATTATATCCACTGGCTCTATCGGTCCAAGCTGCATTTACAACGCTACCCCCTGTTGATAGATTTGTTCTTGTCCAAGTTGGAGCACCGCCTTCAAAATTTTCATTTAACGCTACACTATTGTTCACTATTCCGCCACTAGCGGTTAACAATTCCGCCGGACCAGATTGACAAATCGTTGGATTTGCTGGAGTAACAGTTACTGCCGTTGGGGCTGGTGTTGCTTGATACGTATATTTAACCGTATTTAAACTGAATGGTGCTACTGTTTGTACAGCAGTAAGCGTATAAACTGTAGTTGTTGTATTATTGAAGGTATAACCAGCTGCTGCACTTCCTGAAACTCCTGTTGCCGGAGACCATGTATACGTATTATATGTTGGAGGTCCTCCAGCAGTTAACGTTACTAAAGGCGAGTTAGTGTTGGCACATTGAGCACTTGTTATAGAAGATAAAGTAAGAGCCGGTGGTGGTGGTACAACTCTAAAGTTGTAATCTTCCACTTCTCCTTGTTGATCTCCAAAAAATGTATTGATGACACATGGCGATGGACTAGTTGCCCAATAATCGACCATTACTCTCATACGATAAACTCCAGTTGGTGTTCCGCCTGGCACTGCAAATGTTCCAGTTGCTCCTGTTACATACGCTGCAGAATTATACATTCTTTCACCTGCTTCAAACGTACCATTGTTATTCCAATCTACCCAAATGGCCACACCTGCATTGATTGGTGTTGTCATTGCAACAGAAAACCCAACACTTTGACCAGGTGCCTGAGTAACCACTTGTGAAGTTGTTGTATAGTCAATGTAACCCGTTGGTAAAGCAAAACCGGAAATGTTGGCAATATTGGTGATACCACCTGTAGTGGTAAAGTTATTGATAAATGTTGTTCCGGATGCACTCGATGGAATACAATAAGGCGGAACATTTAAGGTTGTAAATGTAATGTATGGTGTCCATTGTGAAAATATTCCAATTGAACAAATTGAACGTACATATACATAATAGGTAGTGTTATTGGCTAAACCAGATAAACTGGCTACCGTTACTCCTGCTCCGGTTGCTCCAGATGGTGTTGTATTTACATTTAGATTACTTACAACAGTACCTGTACCCGAAGTTGGTACTAATAATGGCAATGCATTACCGGTTCCTGAACCAGCAGCAGTTGCTATAAACTGCACACCAATTGCATTAGCAGTAGCCCCAACTAATGTAAAGTTTGTTGAGCCTAACGAATTTATTGTATACGACTGACCAACTACAAACGAACCAGCTGCTACCGATGCCGGTGTAGCCACAAAAGAATTACCAACTGTATTTGATGAAGCACCAACAGTTGTAAAATCAAATGAACCTACAGAAGTAATCGTGTAAGATTGCCCAGCAATTAAATTGGCACCCATGTTTACCTCAGGATTAACGGTAGTTACATAATACTGATAACCAGAAGGCTGATTTGGTGCCGGCGACGGATTAGGAATTGACCAAGTAACAGTAGCCGATGTTGATGCAATTGAAGGAACATCAACAGCAAGTGAAATTGGCGTTTGGCAAGAAGATTCTATAATTTGAATATCATCTAAGAACAATTTTCCTTGTGCAGCAAGTGAATAGGCTCTAAATCCGAAATAATATACATCAGAAGTTGGAGCGGTAAACAATACTGTGTTATTAGAAGGTGAACCTTTAATATTGGTATGATTGGCTAATGGCAATGACATTCCGCCATTAGTTGGCGATAAACCATATTTTACTTCCATTCTGTTGGTAACCGTAGAAGGTACGCTTGACCCACCATATAAATAGGACAACTCATAGGTTGTGCCGGCTACCAAGGTAACCCCTTGTGTATAGAACCACACATTTGCGGCTTGTGTACCACTTTGCGTGTAAATTAAATGTTCATCAAAAATACCAGAATCTCCATCGGAATTTACCGTTGTCCATAAATTTCCTGCACTTAGATTTTGACGTGATGTACACGCCGGTAAATTAGGAATGGTTGCAGTATCAAAATACAAGAAATAAGGAATTGCTGCTGCTGAACACAAGGTTGAAAAGGGTCCAACAGACACCCAACCACTGTAATTTGAACCTCCGCAAAACGAACGAATATACGCTGTATAAGTTGTTCCGGGTGTTAAACCGGTTATATTAATTGAATTTACGGTACCATCTATTGTTGAACCGCTTACATCATTTGGCCCTAAAGCTGTGCCCGGAGCTCCAGCTGTTCTAATTTCATATTGAAAATTGTTAGGCGTTGGTGATGGTATTGAATAACTTAATGTTGCGGTAGAAATCAATACATTACTCATGGCTAAACCACTAGGAGCATTACAAAAATTAGGTGTCCA
Source organism: Bacteroidota bacterium (assembly GCA_051715425.1). Classification (GTDB taxonomy): domain Bacteria; phylum Bacteroidota; class Bacteroidia; order UKL13-3; family UKL13-3; genus JAJTFA01. Next base: position 10,252 of record JBPXJS010000033.1, read on the forward strand.
TCTGAAAAGACGATTGGCAGCAGCAGTAATGATTTGAGTTGTTCCGGCAGTAATTCTAACAGCTCTTGCATTAGTATCGCCAGGTGGAATTACACTTGGTGCAATTGGCCAAGGTCTTGTAGGGATTGTAGATGCAGCATGCCATAAATTATTAAAATCTGCATTCGAAGCACCTCTTAAACCAACTTGACCATTTGTTGAAGTACCAACACTAGGCACGGCAGGCATTTCATCATAATGAATTTCAACAACGTTAGAGGTTTCAAACAAATGAATTTGCATGTTCATTGTATTTCCGACATCTCCAGCAGCTCTTCTAAAAAGTCTCCATTCAATAATCAATTCACGGTTTGGAGCTGTACCCACCAATTCATAAGAAACTGAATTGGGCTGTGGAGTTCCGGCTACCGTTGTACCAACACTTAAATTCACAGCATAAGCTGCAATGGCTCCATCATATCCGCCACCTGTACTGATTGGCACATAGTTTCCGGCCGCTGGAGCAGAACCAAATGTTACAAACCCGTTGGCTGATACAAATAATGAAGTATAATTTGTTCCATTAAAATTGAACGTAAAACCAATTGGAATACTGGCAGGAGCCGGATCATCCCATGTACCGCCATGAATTACCGTTTTGGTAGCAGGCAAATTGGTATACGAAGGAAGCGGCAATTGCTCCTGAGTATAAGAAGCTACCTGAGCCATTCCGGCAGAAAAGCTAAAAATCATCAGCAGCATTACCAACCATTTGGTAAAGGCACGATTTGTTTTTTTGTTTGAGTAGGTTAGTAAAGTTGAATTCATAGTTTTTTATTTTGGAAATTCAGTTTTTAAAAAATAATTTCATCTATAACTGTCATTTTGATTTCTTTATTTAAAAGAAAAAGTATCGACAAAAAACATCTTTTATCGACAAATAACATTTATTTAGAAACAGCGTTTGATTTTTCTGATATTTAGCAACATATTTACTTCATAATCAGCGTCAAACGTCTTGTTTTTTGATGGTTGTAACAACAAATGTACATTTTTTATATCAAAAACAAACATCATGATTTACTATTTTTTAACAAAACAAAAATGTTTTGTTAAATTTATAACAATTATGCGATATGTTTTCGCAATAGATGTTATTGTTTCGTAAATGAATTTCAAAGCTATTGTTTTTGAAAAAATAATGTGTAGTATTTCGATAGAATGTAAAAAAAAACGATGAAAGTAAAACGAAGTAGCACTTTACAGATTTAGTAACGACACAAATTGTCTAATTTCTCTTTTTTTGACAAATGAAAAACCTAAAAAAAAAGTAGCACAGATGTACTACTCATTTATTGGGTATTGGGAAATTTGTTTGTTTTCGATTTAAAAGACTACTTTTCGAGAGAATACACTTCCATCTTCTAATTTACTTTGCACTAAAATCACTTGGTTAGCAAAGTGCAAATCAACAAAGGTAACGGTTGGTTGTTGAATGTTAGATTTTACGGCTAATAAACGTCCGTTCAAATCAAATAATTTTACTTCATTTAATGGATTTAAAGCACTGCTTTGCACCTGAATGGTTCTATCAAATTTAATTACTTGAAAAGTTGATGCTTGAGGGTCATTAATAGTTAAGCTTCCTTCTTCAAATTTAAGAATGAATCGATCTTCAAACGAACCGGAAGCTGTTGAAAAAGCATAACTACTATTGCTTAAATTATGAGTGATTTGAAGCAATGTATCTTCTAAATAAATTTGTTGTCCGTTGGCAAACAGGCCATCCAATTGGGCAATCGAAATTTGATAGTTACCTTCTTGCGTAACTCTAAATCCGAGCGGAACAGTATCGGTTGTTATAAATGGCAAGCTTCTACCTTGAATACTTAATTTAGTATTATTTACGATAGAATAAAAATTAACAGAATTTCCGGCTTCAACAGCATCGGCATCAAATCGGTTATCTACCGCATTAGTTGCCCCTTGAATATAACCAACTAATTGTTGTTTAAAAGCCCCTGAAGCATTGGTTAAATTTAACCAAATTCTATTTTTGGAAATCGTACTTTCTTCTATTTTATTTCCATCCGGTCTAAAGAAATCAGCATTATTGCCAATTACCCGCATTGTATTTGCAAAAGTAATTGTGCCTGAGCTTAAACCTTGTACAAAGAAACCTTGACCTGCGGCAATATAACCGGAAGGAATGCCATTATTTATTCCTGAATTAATTGCAGCGGCAGTTCCACCGGTTTGATTATATACGGCATAATCATTTTCGGTATAAACATTATTAGTTATTGGTGTATTATGTGTCCAGAAATAGAAACTACCTTGTAAAATAGTTGGATAAGCATCTGCCAATAAATCTGCATGAATGGCACTTGGATAAGGATTACCAAGTAAATTACGGTTACCAAGACCATTTACAACAACGGCAGAATCGACATTTCCATTGTTTGGCACACCGGAAAACAAACCGTTAAAAACAGTTGGTACAGTTGTGCTATAATTACTAGGAGCTCTAATAATGTATCCTCTACCCGGCACCATTGTTGAAGCACCCGGCACAGACAACCAATTGTAAATAGTATTATCAAAAATATAATAACGATTTGGATTGGTTAATGGAGAAAAAACATTCAATACTTGATTGGCTACCGGAGATGACCAATAAGAGTAATCATTTCTTATCATAGGGTTGGCTTCACGATAATATTGAATATTTCCTGTATTGACAACATCATTAATTTGAATTAAAGAAGCATCATTTTGAAAAACCAAACTTGTGGTAGCCACCGGACCGGTCACATTTACATTATTGGTAATAATTAATGCATGACCACTTTGAATGGTTACATTTCCGGATTGCACTTCTAAGGAACAAGCGGTTACATTTCCTGTGGAAGTATAATTCCCCATAAAAATTGCTCGTTTGGTTGCATCGGGTAAACCATTAGACCACGTTGAGCCATTCCAAATAGTGGTAGGATATTCAACAGCAGCAACATTAGAATAAACTATTGGACATACTCCGTTTGCGAGAACAGCTCTAAAATATCTTGTATTGGAAAAAACACCCATTTCAACTGAACTTAGGGAAGTTCCGGTGAATGCGATTGGAGTAACATTAATAGTAAAAGCTAAATCATCTGCATATTCCCAACGAATAATTGGGCCAAAGCTACCAACTAAATCTAAATTTGCAACAGCTGATCCTGCACACAAAGTTTGATCACCATTTAATGTACCTGCAATTGGCTGAGCATCAACGGTAATAGTTACAGACGACTGAGAATCACAACCATCAATTGTTGTTACAATTGCATCGTATGTTCTAGTAACAGTTGGTTTAGCAAATACGGATGAAGTTGGAGTACCTGTATAAGGAATGGTAGCAGCTGCATCAGTATATAAATCGGTTATTGGCGACCAGTTTACGGCTGTAGCTACAACACCAAACACCCGAACATTATCAATTGCCCAACCATAATCCCAAGTAGCTTCAAACAAAAATCTTATTTTCACAAAACTGTTGCCTACATAAGGAGAAATATCAATAATTCGGTTTACAAAGTTAGAGGCACCACCTTGAATTCCGGTATAAGCTCCAACAAGTGTCCAAGTTGCTCCATTATCAATAGAAATTTCAACATGAGCTTTATTTCCAGTAATCCATCTTAAATAATGCCAAAAATTGATACCAGCAGAAGAATAACCGTCTAAACTGAATGTTGGTGATTCTAAAGTTGTTCTTGTTAAATTACTACTAGGAGAACCTTGAGCATCGGAATTTGCCATATAAAATTGAGAGGCGTCGTTACTGCTAGCATTAAAAGTCCAAGTACCACTTGTATAACTGTAAGTACTATTTCGTAAAGTCCATGCAGCGTTAGCCACATTTCCACCTACAGAAGTATTGGTGACTGTCCATCCGCTTGCTCCTTCGAAATTTTCATTAACGATATTAACAGCAGCTGATGCACCAAAGGTAGCGGTTAAAGGTTGTATTGTACCTTCACAAATGGTTACATCTCCCGGTAAAATTGTAATACTTGGAGGTGAAGGATTTACAGTAACCGTTATTGATGTATTAGCTGAACAAAAAGCACCTGATGTTTGACTAGCTGTAAGCGTATAAATGGTTGTTTCTGTAGGATTGAATGTATAGCCGGTTCCAACTGAACCGGATACACCGGTTGCCGGAGACCACGTAAAAGTGTTAAACGAACCTGCTCCAACTACATTTATCACAGCTGTACTTTCTCCGCTACAAATTACAGCAGAACTAGCACTTAAATTTAAACTTGGTGGAGGAGTAATTGTTGCTGTAACAGGTGTCATAGCAGACAAACAAGTGGTTGTAAATCGCCAATTATAAAAGAAAATAAAAAATGAATTATCAAAATTGTTTCCTATAATTGAAGCTACAGAACTTGTATATGGATAAGCGATATTATCAGCATTTCCAATCAAACCGGAGGTTGGAACGGTTGTTAAGCTTACCGAATAATTTCCGGGAGTAAAATTATAGTTAACAGGAATGGTTTGAGGAGTATTTCCTCCTACGACAGAAGTAGTAAAAGGGATAGAAGCCACAGCTACATTTAAAGCATTTCTAATTACCATCAACCCACTTTGACCGGAAGATAGAGGAAAAATATCAACGCCTAATAACTGTGTTTCTTCCGTTATTGAAATAAATACAGCTGATGGGGTTGTTACTAATGCTTTATTTCCTGCTATTGCATTGGGTGTTCTAGGTCCTGCAGAAACATTTCCACCGGCTGCTTTAGCTTGAGCATAATATGTTGTATTTGCTGTTAAAGAAGGGGTTGTAAAAGTTGAACCGGTGAACAATAAATTACCCCCAACGGCTGCATCATACCATTGCGTTACAGAACCTGAATTAGGAATAGCTACTAAATTTACGGTACCATTTCCACATCTATTTGCGGGAGTAACCGTTGTAAATACTGGTGGATTACATTCTGTACTAAAAGCAAAAATAAAAGTCCAAATACTTACATCTGTGCCCCCACAATTTCCTCTAACCCAGATATAATATGAAGTTGAAGAAGTTAAACCACTCAAAGAGATAGCATTTGAACCAAAAGGCACGGAACCTGTTGGAACAGTTGCAACTGTTGGAGCAACATCTGAAGTTGATAAATAATATTGATAGCCTTGAGAAGGTTCTGTTGAAGGAACATCAAATCCAATAGTAGCAGTAGTTGTTCCAACAGCGGTTAAATTCAAATTTTCAGGTTCAAAACATGTTGGAGCTACGGTAACACTAATGTCATCTAAAACCAAATAGCTCTGATTGGCGGCACTATATCCTTGAAATCCTAAGTAATACACCCCATTTGTTACCGGTGTAAAATCTACAAAAGCCGACTGATATATAGTATTCGTAATATTTGGTAAATCTAATATGGTAATACTCATTTGTGCAACCGATTGTCCATTACCTAATCTAACTCTTAATCGTTCAGATAGACCACCTGTTGCAGTAGAATTATATCTAAAAAACAACCGATAAGCAGTTCCTCCATCCAATTTTAAACCGGGTAAGAAAAACCAGTCATCCATTGCTACGGTAGTATTTTTATTTAAATATAGTGCTCTTGGAGCAGAAGCAGGATTAATAGCTTGCACTCTCCATGAAGTACCGTCTGTATTATCATCAACAGTTGCTGTACAATTAGGTATTGCATTTACAGCTGTAGTATCAAAATTTTGATTATATGGAACAAAGTAATACCCACAAGGTAAAGCAACAATTCCTGTGGAGCTGTTGATGTTACAACCTAATCCAACCGCTCTAACTCTAAAATAATAGGTTGTTAAAGGTGGTAAATCGGTCACGGTAAAACTTGTTGATCCTCCCGTTAACACATTATTATAAGCAGGTAAAATAGCTGTAAAAGTATTGTTAGTAGAAACATCAATTTGATAATTTGTAGCTCCTGATACTGCATTAAAATTAATGGTAAATCCATTTCCATTAATAGCAGAAGTAGCTAATAAAGTAGTGGCAGGAATACAAGTTGTTTGACTTCCTGAAATCATATTGGTCAAGTTATATAGAGGACCACCAAGACAATCTCCATCATATGGAATAACCCAATAATAATAAGTAGTATTGTTTGTTAAACCGGTTTGAACAAAATTGCTTGCGTTAGAAGTACTAATAACATTGTATGTTCCTCCAATAATATTTCCGGCACCCCAATAGGTTCCATTAGGTATTAAAGTAGCATCCGGCGGGGTATTAATTGTACTTCTTAAAACTAAATAACGCACTGATGAAGGTGTTGTAGGAGTAAAACTATTTCCCGTGAAAGCTGTTGTTGTAACGGATGTTCCTCCAATCACTAAAGAAGAAGGACTTCCGGAAGGAGTTGTACAAGCCGGTGGAACACTGTAACGATATACCAATCCGTTATCGGGATATTCGGCTTGACTTGTTCTTACCGTACTTGAATTAGCCGTACCTAAAGTAGTTTTTAGAAACCAAACGTTATTTATATTTACTCCAGCTTGTAAACGATTATTAACATTAGACAAAAAAGTATTGTTAGGCCCTCTTAAACCAACTTGAGCTGTAATTACAGTAGTATTATCCGGAAAACAAAAACCATAACGCAACTCAATTTCATTAGATGTTTCGTACAATCTAATTTGAAAATTGAATACTCCTGTCTCTAATTTACGTACTGCATTTTTCCATTGTACCACAAAAACTCTGTTTGGAGCTGTACCAATAGTATTGTACGTAATTGCATCAGTATTTGAAATTAAATCTGTACCCAATGCACTAACGGCTCCATTATATGCAGAAGCGTTACTCAAAGGAGCATAATTATTATTTGCCGGCTGTACAGCTCCAAAAGTAATAAAACCATTAGGGCTAATAAAGCACGAAGTAAACACTGAGCTATTATACTCAAAATTAAATCCAAAATTTGCAGAAACTGCAGCACCGGCAACGTGATTATCCCATGGAGAGGCATAGGCAACTGTTCCACCGGATATTTCCGAATAGGTTTCTAATGATTCACTAAAACTATAAGCAGATATCTGAGCAATACTTTTTAATTGAAAAATAAAAAAAAGAAGAACCATCAATGTAAAATTTGACGGTTTTATTTTATTAAACAGACTTAGTATTATTTTTTTCATTCCAATTTTTTATGTAGGTTAATTAGGGGATAACTATTTAAAAATCACTTTTTTCCATGCTAAAATTAATGCAAAAGAATTGAATTGAAATTATTTACCTTTTAATTTTTATGAAATTCGTTAAAACGTTAATAAAACCGACAAAATACACAAAACTTGAGTTTAATTATTAAAATACTTACAATAATGATTATCTTTTAACTACCTTATCAAACCAAGTTCTATTTCCATCATTTATTTTTAAATAATAAACACCTGAAGATAAGTTATCTCCAAAATAAATAAGACTTTCCGCATTTTCAACTTCTTTCTTTTCAATCATTCTTCCAAAATTATCATACGCTTCTATCGACAACTTTTTTATTGTTTGTTTGCTATTTTCAAGATTAGTTTGAATGGTAAAAAAGGAATCACTTGGATTAGGATAAATAAGATATTTGTCTTCAGAACGTTCCGATATACTTAAATTTTCTTTCAACACACTACCACCCGGAACTTTTACATTGCAGTCTTTACCATAATAATAAAACCCGTAAATCATAGACTCAACAGCTAAAGAATAAGTTGCTCCAGTTGTTAAAGGTGATAATTGGTTAAAATTTGACAGCCTAAAAGTTCTAGCTGTTGACGTTATTGTTTGTGAATAACCGTCTTCGTGAGAAAGTGTATATCTATAATTGGTTACACCTCCAACATATTTAGCATAAATTACAGTAGTAAGACTAGCGGGGTGTAATCCTGCTTCTTCACCGCAGCCCTCAATCCAAACTTCTGGCGGATGTGGAGAAAAAACGGAACACGGTGGTCCGTATGATGATGACCAAACCAATCCACTTGCCGTTAATCCTTCTGCTTTGACTCTAATTCTATACTCCGCACTAAATTTTTTTGATATTCCATCAACGAGCAATAGATTTAGAGAAGCTCCCGTTTTTATTAAAGTAACTGTTTCAATTGGAATTCCACCTTCTATTAATGAAACCTCAAATTCATAACGCGTTGCTAAAGGAACCGGAATAGCTCTGATAATTGAATTCATGTGAGGAACCTGTAAGTTGCAGGAATCCTCATCCATTACTGTACCGGGTACAGGTGGAGAAAAAACTATACAAGATGCACCATAAGGCATCCACTCATTATTTAACTGTATGGCTACTTCCACTTGAAAAGCACAATCATACATAGCCACAGATGATTCCACTAATTGAATAATGGGTAAACTTTTTTGAACAATATCGGTTTGATTTGTGGTTAAATTTTTAATCTTAAATCGATACGCATTCACTACAACTCCAGTTGGCAATTGATATACAGAAATTGATGATGCCCTAAACTGGTAATTTAATGCCGGCAGTATTGTATTGCAATGAATTGGTCTGATTTGCGTAGTTATTTGGGCACACGATTCACTAATCTCACCATCACAATTATTATCAATTAAATCATAACATACTTCTGGAGCACCAGGATAAACCAATGGATTGGTATCATCACAATCATTAGCATTTAAAACATATCCTACTGGTATTGTACCTGAATAGGACAACGGTTGAGCAGGATTTCCATAACCGTCACCATCAAAATCTCTGTAACAAGTTAATACAGCATCAGCATAAACAGAAGACACGGAAAAGAAAAGAATTATTATACCAATAAAATTAAAGGGGGCTTTTAATTTCATATTTTATTTTTTAACGAAACAAATGTAAGTAACCATAATAAAATGTTAAATTAAATTCGATTAAGTTATCATTAAAAAGATTAACAACACAAAACCTCCGAAAATTCAGAGGTTTTGTTGTTATTTGTTAAAATTTATTGTTTCACTATTCTGATTATTTTTATTTCATTTCCATTTGAAACTACGGCTGTATACACTCCTGAAGGAAACTGTTGCCCTAGTTGCTTTTGATTAATATCACTTAGTTGACCATTAAATGTATCGATTAATCTGCCGGAAATATCATAGAAGGAGATATCTACTTTAGTTATATCAGATTGAATTTCAAACTTAAAATAGTCTGATGTTGGATTTGGATAAACAATTGCATTAAATGACGTATTATTTTGAATAGCCACTTCTTGATTATCATTAACAACTTCACTTTCTTTAGTATTGCCATTTCTTGTTAATGTTCCCGGTACTGTAATGTTACAATCTTTACCTGGATAATAATAACCAAAGACCAGAGCCTCAGTAACAATTGAATAACTGCTTCCAAGAGTTAAAGAAGAAAGACTATTAAAATTACTCAATCGAAACGTTCTGGATGAACTTGTATACTGTTGAAAATATCCATTATCATCACTCAATGTAAAACGGTACAGAGTTGCACCCGCAACAGGTGTAGCATAAATAACCGTATTAAAAGACGCAGGATTTACACCGGATTCAGAATCACATCCTTCTATTTGTGATTCAGGAGCAATTGGACTGTAAACTGAACAAGGGGCTCCATAATTTGTTGACCATTGTAATCCTATAGCAGTAGGCACTTCTACTTTTACTCTTATTTGATATTCTGCCCCAAATTTTAATGAGATTCCTGTCAATTGCATTAAATTTAATGAAGCACCAGGTCTGGTTAAAATGGTTGTTTCTACCGGAATTCCTCCTTCGATAAGCGAAACTTCATATTCATAATTAACCGCTGAAGGAACAACAACTGCTCTAATAATGTTATTCATTTGAACTAAAGTTGAGCCACAAGACGAACTTGCGATAACAGTACTAGGTACATCTGGTGTTACAACAGAACATACCCCTCCATAAGGCATCCACTCATCATTTAACCGAATCGCTACTTCTACGTTATATACTGTTCCGTATTGAGCAATATCAGTTGAAGAAATTTGAAATATATAGTTAGGTCTATCAACAACACGAACAGCATTTGTGTTTGTGTTTGTTAATCTAAATCTGTATCCATTCAATATCGCTCCTTGTGGGATTGATGTTGAAAACAAGTCCCCACGAAGTGATTGTGTTATAGAATTTAATGTTATACCACAATTATCATTTCTTAATTGAGCAAATACAATTGGACAACCATCATTAAAATCATTATTACAATTCTGATCAATACCATCAAAACAAATTTCAATAGCTCCTGGATTTATTGAATCATTATTATCGTTACAATCAGTGTTATTAGTAACTCCACTTGGTGCTAATTCATTACTTCCATATCCATCATTATCAGCATCAATATAGGTCAAAACATTGTCGTTAGTATCTAAAGTATTTGTTACACCTATACAACCCACAAGAATTAACGACCCAAAACCATCTCCATCTAAATCTTCATACAAAAGTAAATTATCATCACAATCTAAATCATTAGTTACTGTTCCGCAGGCCAATTTTGGCAAAACTCCAAAACCATCTCCATCAGTATCGGTATAATATGTAATTGCATCATCACAATCTGAATCATTCGTTACCGTTCCGCAAGCCAATTTTGGCAAAACTCCAAAACCATCTCCATCAGTATCAGTATAATATGTAATTGTGTCATCACAATCTGAATCATTTGTTACCGTTCCACAGGCTAATTTTGGCAAAACTCCAAAACCATCTCCGTCAGTATCGGTGTAATACGTAATTGAATCATCACAATCTAAATTATTAGTCACAAAACCAGTTGGCTGCCCTGTACAATTTGACACTAAAACTAGAGGGTCACCAAATCCATCCCCGTCAGCATCTGCATAATAGGTTACGGCATTTAATAACGTTATTATTGCACCATTGGCACTTCCAGCAGCATTTGTTACAACTAATTGCCCTGAAACTCCTTGAGGAACATTTACTGTTATTTGAGTGTTGGATTGAGCCGTAATTGTAACAACTGTTCCTCCCACTGTAACTGAATTAACATGAATCAAGTTATTCCCATCGATTACAACAACTCCAGCTGCATTATTACAGATAGCTGAAGGATTTGTTGAAGAAACTGTTGGAGGTATCATTGAT
>JBPXJS010000034.1:0-3119 GCA_051715425.1 Bacteroidota bacterium
ACAACGTTGGTGCATGTGACGTATTGCGGCATAGGAGCTAAAGCCAAATGACGAAGGAATGGCTTTAGCGACCTGCTGCGTTTTGTCCCACGACACCGAACGAAATTAAGAAACTAAAACTACAATGCTACACTGAACCAGCAATATGGCACATGCATTTTGTTGTGGGCAGTTAATTTGTCTTAAATCTAGCCATGAATGAATATACAACTTTCCCTATTGTCCTGAGGTCCACATCTGAATATGAGACGTCAATTTTTTTTCGTCTGCCAGAATTGATGTCTATTACCAAATAATGTTCAGTTGCATATTTAGAGCGAATTGTCTTAAGATGAATAAAATTTATTTGTTTCCATTGAATCAGCTTACCACTTTTATATATTCCAAGTTGATCCATTTTAAATATTATACCGTTTTTAAAATAAAAATAGGAGGTTATCAGTCCTAGTCCCAGGCCTCCTGCCAATACTATAAAGTCATGTTTGTCATATACTACAAAGTTTATAATCGTCATAAGAGGCGCTCCAATGAAACCGATTATCATAAATAGGATATGGGTTATTTTATCTTTTGATGTCTCCGAAACTGAGAAGTCGACTAAATCGGAATTATTTTCTTTCCCTTTCTTTATCTCTCTTTTGTCGTCCTCAGTCACTAAATAGTCCAATATGAGATCATTACCAAGGTTGAATTGATTTATCGTCTTTTTATTGTGCTCAATTTCTTCTATACATTTCTCAACTGTCATTTCTCTCTAAAAATTAATTGCCCACAATGGATAGCGGGTTGGTGTCCGTGTGGGAGCGAACCAGAACTTTGATTGAAACACAGTAAATAAATATTTTAAACCAGCGCGGGGGCGATTCACCTAATTAAAATGAAAGAACTTGAACAATTAATGGAAAACGTAATTAAAAGATTAGAGAACCTTAAACTACCAAAAGGTCAAGTAACTGAATCAATCTTTAGCGGCAATAGAACTATAATACCTATGGCAGATGTTCAACATATTGAAAAACATTGGTATGGAAATGGTGAACGAACTCGTGATAACTACAAAGGTATTATAGTTATAACCAAGCATACTACTTGGAGTACAGAGATGGATAATTGGAAAAACAATATTTATCTTGATAGAGAAGAAGCTGATAAGTTCTTAAATGCTTGGTGTAATTACCGCTATGAATTAGAAAAATCTACACTTATTGAGATTCCCTAATGAGCGTCAGAGGTTTAAAATATTTATTTACCTCACAGAACTATGACCGAAGCACTGCACGTTCCCGCGACCACATGGCACCAACCCGCTGTTATAAACTGGCCGACCCGAAGCGTGGGGCGCGGCCAAACATGTGCGATGGCAACGTTGGCTTGCACAAACATTGAGGTTTGTGAGTCCACCGTCTGGCCAACATGCGCGTGGGTTCCAGATGGGGTTTGAGCCGCAATTGGCGGGGCGGCTTGTTTATAACGTTTGAGTTTATGCAGTTGCGGGATTAGGCGGGTTTATAAATGGAGCGCAGCGGAATGTTAAACCCGACCTGCTGCGAAATTGTCCACCGTGACCGAACTGCATTTGAAACATACACTACAAATTTACACTCCCCCCGCAATTGCATAAACTTTTTGTTGCCGGCTGTTTTCACTTCTCCACACCTGATATTCGAAGTCCTACTATGTCCGTCACTTCACATTCTCCCATTTTACGATTTCCTTCCATCATAAATCCCTTAGTCCCGATTTCAATTCTGTCCTGATGTAGATTTCTCATGTCGTCATTGATAATCCACATTCGAGCTGTCCCAGTTTCTTTTATTATCTCAAAGTCCTCAGTTATTACTTGTCCAATCTCATTTTCAAACTCGGGCCAAATCATGTAAACATTAAAGTCCTTTGTCCCGAAGTCAGAGTATGCAAAGTCGTACCTGATACCCTGATATAAAACAGTCTTTCGTCCACCTTCTTCTGGTTTATAAAGTCGGTACTTGACTTTGAAGTCAAATTGTCGGCCTAATCTTTCCTCGTACGGTTCATGCATTCTTGTCGAAGGTTAATCTGTCCGGTGAAAATTGCCGGCAACGTTTGGCTATTTGCAGTGGCTGGCTTCTGATAACGTATCTGTCCACCGTGACCAAACTTAATAGCGAAGTTAGAACTTTATACTTACACGTCACCCAGCCATTGCAAATAGCTGCTGTTGTGGGCTGGGCGGCATACTCCACTCTTTATCTGTCAACCGTTATTTAATGTACTTTGATAGAACAGTCCGAAGAGAGTCAAAATGTTGTTGTGTAATTAGTCCCAAGTCTAATTTGTCCTTTGCTCTTTTTAATTCTGCCAAAGCTTGGTCGCTGGTCATTGCAGCTTTAGGATTAACTATTTCTCCATATTGAAGTGCAAATTTCAAATCCAAAACCGTAATGTCCATACCCGGATTCTGAAAGATAATTGACGCAGCGGAAGGTACGTTAGCTTTTTTGCTTCTAAACATTTTAATATTTTCAATTTGAGCTTCTCTTCCTTTAAACGATTCAGGCAAATATGTCACACCCCCCATAACTGCTGCTCCCATTCGTCCAAGCATGATGTAAGTAAAATTATTTGTCCGCGTGGCACTGCTACTAAACAGTCCAGTCGTTTGTGACGAAGACTGATTTGTCCCACTTGGTGCTCCAAATTGCATCTTGTCACCAATTCCTAAAACCGAACCATCTTCAAACTTTATGAAAGCAAATTGAGTTGAATTCGAATAGTTCTTAGTCCATTCCATGTCGGTCAGTTTTGCAATAAATAACGTGTCGGCTGATTGTCCTTTGGCCGCAAACGAACCAATTGTCAAAAGCAGGATAAAAAGATTTTTCATATTACTGAGGTTTGTCAAGTGATACACAATTTAATAAAGTGTCGCAATTTCTAATTTAAATTTTAGTCTTGAAATTCTGAGTCATATTGTCTGGTCCGTCCTGCCGCCTTGCCCACAACGTTTGTGTTTATGAAGTTGCGGGACTAGGAGGGTTTATAAATGGAGCGCAGCGGAATGTTAAACCCGACCTGCTGTACATTGTCCCCCGTGACCGAACTACATTTGAAACATAAACTACAATTTAACACTAAACCCC
>JBPXJS010000035.1:0-4938 GCA_051715425.1 Bacteroidota bacterium
AGGGTTGCTCCTGCTACCGGTGTAGCATAGATTACTGTGTTTAACGATGCTGGGAAGATTCCCGCTTCATCTCCACATCCTTCTATCTGTGCCTCTGGTGCTACCGGACTAAATACTGAACATGGTGCTCCGTAATCTGATGACCATTGTAAACCTAAATCCGTTGGTACTTCTACTTTCATTCTTACGCGGTATTCTGCTCCAAATTTAATTGGAATACCTGTTAATTGTAACAAGTTGAAACTTGCTCCTGGTCTAATTAAGGTAGTTGTTGCTACAGGAATACTTCCCTCTATCAACGATACTTCATATTCATAGTTTACCGCTGCCGGTACTACTGTAGCTCTGATGATGTTATTCATCTGTGCTAAAGTAGCTCCACATGAACTTGGTGCCAATACTGTGCTTGGTATTCCAGGGGTAACAACACTACAAATATCGCCATATGGCATCCATTCTGTATTTAACAATACGGCAACCTCAACATTGTAAACTGTTCCATACTGTGCAATATCCAACGTGGATAATTGTAATACATAATTTGGACGCTCTACTACTCGTACTGCATTTGTGGTCATATTGGTTACTCTGAATCGGTATCCGTTTAACGCCACTCCATTTGGAATGCTTGATGAGAAGAAATCTCCTCGTAAAGCTTGATTAATCGCCGTTAGCGTTGCTCCACAATTGTCGTTACGTAAACGAGCTAAGATCACCGGACATCCATCGGTTGTACTACCATTACAGTTTTGATCAATACCATCGTAGCAGATTTCTGTTGCTCCTGGGTTGATAGCACTATTAGTATCATCACAGTCGCCGCCGATTGCTACATAACCAACTGGTTGTGAACAAGCCTCAACAACATCATTTTCATTTCCATATCCATCGCCATCAGCATCAGCATACCAAGTAAGTTTAGTACATAAAGTAACATTAAGAGAATAATCTTCTACTTGACCAAAACCACCACCGATACAAGGATTATCAATACTTGTTGTTCCAAATAATTTTTTAACTCTCATTCTAGTTACACCAGCTGAGGCTGTACCAGGAATAGTAATGTTTGTAACAGCTTGTAAAGCATCTACCCCGTTAGAATTAGTAACTGAACCTGCATTGATTGTTTCTCCTGCATCATTGAAATCACCATCTTGGTTCCAATCGATAAACACTCTAAAATTATTAGCAAAATTACCGTCAGTATTACCTTTTAACGTAATTGCATAAGTACTTTCAGTAGTCACATTTCCAGTAACAGAAATGAAATTTTGATGAGCTGGAGTACCATTCAAGGTTGCTCTTGATGCATTATTTATTCCGGCAAAATTAACCAATGTGATTGGCTCTACTGCACTTGTAAAAGTCAAGCCAGAACAATAAGGTGCAAAAGGATCTGCTTGAGTTGTAAAACTCCATTCATCACATCCAACTGCATCTCCACCTCCAATTACAGATGTCGGAACAATTCTCCAAAAGTAAGTTGTACTGTAAGCAGGAGCTGTTGCATTATATGTAAACGTAGAAGCGTTTGTTGTAGTCATCAACGTTAAACTACCTGAAGTAGTTCCAAAATATACTTTATATCCAGTTGGAGCAGGACCACTAGTTGGAGCTGTCCAAGATAAAGCAACTGTACCAATTGTAACGTTTGTAGTTGCATTTGCAGGAGCTCCAATAACAGCACATTGTGTTGGATTTGGATTAACTGTTAACACACCACTATTACTATCAGAACCATTCCATTGGTTGAATGGAAAACCTCCATATACAAATGGCCCTCCGTTTAATCTAAAACGTGATGCATAACGATAGGTTCCTACAGCTAAAGTAGAACCGATATTTGCTTGATATTCGTCATTATTTCCAATAGCTCCTGCGTTATGAGTAGCAGGAATCCATGTTGTCCAAGTGTTTGGATTGGAAGAAGCGTCTGCACCAACTGGACTAATTCCAATCCAAGCTTCAATTCCGGCAGCTTGTCCTGAAAAACCTGGCTCAACATCTGTTAAACCTCCTTCATACACTTGAGCATAAACCGTTGTAAATTCTCCAGCTAATATAGTAGCACTTCCTGGGAATTGAAGGTTTACATAATCAGGTGTATCAGTTGGCATTGGATTAACTTGAACAGTAAAATCCAGTGTAACTCCAAATGAACCACTATAACATGGATTTGGTGGTACTTGACCTGAATCAGCCGTTCCAATTCTCATTCTATGAGCTCCTAAAGCAGCTGTCATAGGCATTGTAAATGTTGCATTTAGAGTTGTTGGATTAGTTGATAAAGAAACTCCTGTATACACTAATTCTCCTGAATCAGCGAACGAACCATTATCATTAAAATCTATCCATATATTTGTATCGTATGTAAATCCTGTAGCAAAAGTTATTTGTGTATTTAATTCTGCTCCTTGATTAACTGAAACCACAGTAGCGGTATTATTTTGATATGTTACATCAGGAATCGTAACACTAGTTGACCCTAACACTACTTGAGTAATCCCTGAAGCATCATTACTTGTTGGAACAGATGCACAATACAATAAATCAGCACCTGTAGTAAAAGATTGTTCTAAACATCCAACAGCATCTCCATTATCATTTTTTGGAACTATTTTCCAATAGTACGTTGTGTTAGCTGCCATCACAGCTGGAGTATAGCTTAATGAAGTTACATTTGCAACAAATCCGGGATTAGAAGATGTCCCAAAATACACATCATAACTTGAAGGACTACCTGTAGCAGCAGACCAAGACAATGAAGCATTTCTAAATACATTTGTTGCTGTATCTGCCGGAACTAAACCAGTTGCACAGTTTGGAGGCAACACTGGTACGGGTGCAATTGAAAAATTATCAAAATCCAAATAATAATCACCTGCAACCCAAGTGGCAACAATTCTAAAAGTTGCAAATTGACCAGAATAAGACGCTAAGTTATAAATCTTAGTTGTCCAACTTTGATCCGTAACCGTATGATTTGTATTATTTATAGTTTGTAAATCTGCATATGATCCACCACAATCTGTGCTAATTTGAACTTTAAAATTCCCCCAGTCACCTGTTGGTGGAACTTGAGTACCAGGATAAGTAAGATTATAATTTAAAATTCTGAAATCAAATTTAAGTTCATCATTACTTCCAATTGGTCCTACAGCAATTGTATTGAATTGACCTGTTGTAGCACTTGACCACATGTTTTTATAGATTCCATTTGAAGTAACCGAATGTCCAGCAGCACCAATAGTCCACCCGGTTGTATTCCAACCAGTTGGAGTAGATGTTGTGGGGAAATCCATTGTATAAGGAGCAGTTGCAGTAGCTGCAATTACTTTTGAACCGGTAGTTGTATTGTTTCCAGCCGCTCCGTCACCGGTTACAGTTACCGTTGCCGATAAATTGTGTGTACCTGCAACTGAGAAATTAGCATTTGGGGACAACAACACAGATTGTGAAGCTCCTGTAGCTAATGTTCCAGAATTTAAAGTAGCTGATAAGGTTTGTGTAGAAGCACCTGTAACATTCAAAGTAACAGTAGCGTTGTTTGTAGAAAAATCTATTGTATTGGCACCGTTATTTGTTATCGTTACTGATACCGGAACAGAATTGTTTGCACAATTTGAAGTTGGTATGCCAGTTATTGCTGTTGCAGCCATATCAATGGCTATTACCGGTGGAGTCCATGTATAAGTTAATCCTACTGATGGAGTTACTGTATTATTAAACGTAATTGTTGCAGTATTTGATCCACCTGCTGTAGTAGCAGACCAATCTGTAGTAGATGTTCTATTATTAAAATCTGCAGAAGTTCCACCTCTTAAACCAACCTGAGGAATAATATTTCCTGTTGAATTTGGTGTAACCATGTTATAAATTACATTTATAATATTTGTAGTCTCGTTCAATCTAATTTGAAAATTCATTAAATCTCCATTAGACGCAGATGTAGAATATCTTGAAAATCCTGTAAACTGAACTACAAGAGTTCTATTAGGAGCAGATCCAATTGTTTCATATCTTATTCCATAAGTGCTTTCAAAAGCCCTTAAATGACTACCTGTACCGTTTGATGTAGCGTTAGCTGACATAGTTATTGTTGTAGCAGTTTTTGAAACTACAGTTGCACCAGTTACAATACCTGTTCCTATTAATGTCGAGCCAATGGCAAGATTATTAGTATTTCCTGCAGTAACAGTTAGGGTGGCGTTACCACTAGTTCTATTTACTACAAAATGTTGTCTTGCTATCAAATCGATACCAAATGCAGAAATAATATTGTTTATTGTACCTGACGATAATGGTGTTGAATTTGATGTAACAGTTGTTGTTCCTAAGGTAATCCAACCATTAGCATTAATACCAAAACTACTGTAATTAAGCCCATTATATGAAAATGTAAATCCAATAGGTAAATTAGAATAAACATTATCATCAATGGCTGCGGTAGTGGTAGAAGCATTATTTGTTCCACCCGTAATTGGCGTGTACGTTCCCGTTGTCTGAGAGAACGTATAATTAGCTACTTGTGCAAAAGCATTACTTCCATTCAAGAAGAATAAAGTCAATGCAAATACACTAAGCCAAGAAAAAGCAAATGACGACCCCAATCGCCGTTTTGCAGACTTGTAATTTGTATTCATATTTTTAATTTAAAATTAGTAGATAAAATTACGTAGAATTTTATCACAAGGTTTCATCAATATTAACAAATCGTTAAAAAGCAAAAATAATCGACCAAAAACGCAATCGTTTTATGATAATCACATTTTATGATGGCTGAAAATAACAATATACAAAAAAACTCCTCAATTTCTTGAGGAGTTTCTATTGTTGTTAACTCAGTACCTTAGTGCCTCAGTACCTCAGTACCTTTGTTTATTGTTTATCGCTTTACCACACGAATTACGCGGGTTTCGTCTCCTTGGGTAACAATTG
>JBPXJS010000036.1:0-34065 GCA_051715425.1 Bacteroidota bacterium
CATGATTTACTATCCGGTTCCATTACATCAGACTAATGCCTATGAATATGCGAACGCTACGAATTTACAGATTTCTGAATCACTCGCTACGCAAGTGCTTTCCCTGCCTATGCACACCGAACTAAAAGTAGATCAGTTGAAGGAAATATGTAATGCACTTACGACCCTTGAATGAGCTGAATCAAGTAAAAAATTGGGCGTGCGAATGATTTTTGGTAGATTTGAAACTATGTCTTAATCATCATGAGATTAAAATTTCAGTATTTTTTCATTCTGGTTACCTTAATCGCTACCTCTTGTGTAACGAATAAGAAATACACATATCTTCAAAAGGATGATGTTAATTTGAAGAATTTGCCTAAAGACACGATTATAAGATCATATGATATTCAGAAATATGAGTATAGGATACAACCAGAAGATAACATCTCTGTTAAATTTGAGAGTCTCACTCCTCAGGAGTATGATATTTTCAATAGAAGCTTAATTGCTCAACAGTCCCAGAATCTTAATCAGCTGAATGCCATTTTGGTTGGGGAATTAGTTAATCCAAATGGAGAAATTACTTATCCGGTAATTGGCAACGTGAGGGTTGCAGGCTTAACAGTATATGAAGTTCAGGAAAAACTTCAACAGTTAGCAAATCAATACCTTGAGTCGCCAGTTGTAAAAGTTCGCTTAATCAATTTCAGATTTACTATTCTTGGAGAGGCTAAACAAGAGGGAACTGTAATCCTTTCTAATAATAGGGTGAATTATATTGAAGCTATTGGTATTGCAGGTGGCCTTACTGACTTAGCTGATAAGCGCAACATTAAGCTAATCCGTCAAATTGATGGAAAGGCTCATGTGCAGTATTTAAATTTGTTGGATGAAAATTTTATAAATTCCCCTGAATATTTTGTTCATCAGAATGATATAATAATTGTTCCGGCTTTACGGCAACGTCCATACCAAACCTACTTCGGAAAGAACCTTTCATTGATAATATCGTCCCTATCACTTTTGTTGATTTCTGTCACTTTAATCAACACCACTTCAAATTAGCATGGCTCATAATCTTTTTGATCAAGAACTACAAAATCAACCAGCTGGCTTTACATTGGATTTTAAGCGGGTGTTGGCTCGTGCTATTCGGTTTTGGTATGTAATCATCCTTTCACTGGCAGTTTCAATAACAATTGCATTTTATAAAACAAGATATAGTGAGCGCTTGTATCCAGTTTCGGCTTCTATTGTGATTCGTGAAATGCAGGAAACCGCTGGTGCTGAGTTATTGTACAAGAATGCTCTTATTGATCCATATCGAAATTATCTAAATGAGCCATATATCATTCGATCGTATCCTTTGGTTGAACAAGTTATAAAGAACCTTAATTTTCAAATTTCCTTTTCCCGAGAAGGATACTTCATGACTACTGATGCTTATGACTATATCCCTGTGAAGGCTGTGTGGTGTAATCCGATTGGAATTAAAACCGGAAAGTTAATTTTTAACCTAAAAAACGAAACACAGTATTCGCTTTCAAAATTTTCTGAGAATCTAGAAGTTGATAGTGATTTAGTGTTTACACTTGGAGATTCGATTGATTTTGAAGGTTATAAACTTTGTATATCCCGAATTCCAGATCGAAATATTAAATCCTTTTTTGGAGTTCCATTTTTGATGGATATATCTGATCCAACTGCAGTTGCTGGAAAATATATAGGAAAATTAAAGGTGGATTGGGCATCTGAAGGTGCAGGAATAATTAATTTGAGCATTACAGGCAATAATCCTGCAAAGGATATTGATTTTCTGAAAGAATTGGTGAATGAATATGGTCAGAGAGATCTCGATAAGAAAAATCAGACTGCGGAACAAACCATACAATTTATAAGAGAGCAATTAGTTGATATCAAAGACTCATTAAGATTAGTTGAATATCAACTCGAGAGGATTGGTAATAATGGTCGGGTGAAGAATATTGACACGGAAGTTCAGCGAGTATTTTCAAAACTTGAGTCAATTGAATTACAAAAAACAGAGTTGTTAGTCAGAGAAAATTATTATCAATATCTCTTGGAATATTTGTCAAAAAGTGATGGTAATCTTGATCAAATCATTCTGCCTTCTGCAATGGGTATTACTGATCCAGTGTTATCATCTTTGCTCGTAAAGATGATTGACCTGCAGTTAGAAATAAAAACTCAAATTGATCCGGAGCGGGCAAGAAACCCAATGTTAGTTAATAAAATTGAACGGATAAATGAAATAAAGAGAAACATTGAAGAGGCGGTGCTTGCATTGCGTGCTACAGATAAAATAAAAATTACTTTTTTGCAAAAACAACAATCAGAAGTTGAAAGGCAAATCCAAAATTTGCCGGCATCTGAGCGTCAGTTGGTAGCTGTGCAGAGGAACTATGCCTTACTTGAAAATTTGTATGTGTTCCTGATGCAGAAATTATCGGAAGCTGAAATTTCCAAAGCTTCGAATACATCTGATATTATACCTGTTAACTCACCAATGCAAGGTGGTGCAATAACTCCGAAACCTACACAAAATTTTACGATTGCAATTTTTCTTGGATTGGCATTACCCTTGATAATTTTTATAATTTTTGAATTGACAAATAATAAGGTGCAATCCAAAGAAGATATTGATAAAATGACAACTATTCCTTTTATAGGTGGTGTTGGTCACAATACTTTAAAGACAAATCTAACAGTAAAGGAAAAACCTAAATCTGGTGTGGCTGAATCCTTTCGTTCCCTTAGATCGAATCTGAACTATTTTACCGGAAACAAAATGAAGCAGTTGTTTATGGTGAGTAGTTCAATCAGTGGTGAGGGCAAGACCTTTACAACAATTAATTTAGCCACTGTATTTGCTTTATCAGGTAAAAAGACATTGATTGTTGGGGCGGACATGCGTAGACCAAAAATTTATGAAGATTTTAATTGTACCAATCAAGTTGGGTTAAGCACATTTCTTTCTGGTACGTCTGAATTCCATGAGGTTATTCAGAATACAGATATTGATAATTTATTTCTAATAAGTGGAGGCCCAGTGCCTCCTAACCCATCAGAGTTATTGTTGACAGATAGATTTGATAAGTTTATCAAAATGACCATTGAGCAGTTCGATTTTGTTATTATTGATACACCGCCCCTTGCATTAGTTACTGATGCTTTTGTAATTTCTAAATTTGTTGACCATACTGTATTTGTTTTACGCCAAAATTATTCACCAAAGGAATTCGTACGAAGCATTGATGAGTACCATAGGTCTGGTAAGCTAAAAAGTATGAGTATTCTACTAAATGATGTCTATAAATCTGGTTTAGGTTATGGTTATGGACAAAACTATGCATACCACTATGGGTATGCTTATGGGTACGGCAGAAGAAAGGACGGGAATGGATATTATTCAGATTAGTATTCATGTCACTAGGTAAAAAAGCTTTCTCCAGTGCATCCTTATTATTACTAAGAAAGTTTTGGAGCAATACAATCAATTTGATTGTAATGGCGTTTTTGTCTCGACTTCTTTCAAAAGAAGATTTTGGACTTCTGGCTATCAGTTCTGTTTTTCTCAGCATCATCAATACTCTGGCTACCTCCGGCATTGCTGAGTATGTAGTATACTATGACGGAGAAGACAAAACCGAAAAATGGAATGCCGCTTTTTGGCTTAACTTATTTTTAACCATCGCGGTGGTGATGGTGGTGGCTACTACCGGTACCTGGTGGGCTGATTTTTATTCCAATAATAAGGTTTACCCGTTGTTACTGCTTTTACTAGTTTCGTTTTTTTTTGAGATGGGATCAACTATTCCCAAAGCCATGTTGCGAAAGGAATTGGAGTACAAATCGCTGGTGTATTATAGCACCGTATCCATGACTGTGATTTCAGTTGGCAAGCTCATAGCCGCCTGGGCAGGATTTGGCGTTTACAGTCTGGCATTACCGCAGGCACTAGTTTCGCCATTCCTTATGCTGGCTTTTTTCCTGAAGACCAGTTGGAAACCCTTGGCTACCCTGGGCACCAAACACTACAAAGCGGTTATTGCGTATAGCAAGCACATCATTGGTGGGAGAGTACTCACCAAGTTGGTGAATGAAGGTGATAATCTGATTGTCGGTAAATTCATTGGTATGGAAGGATTGGGCATCTATGCACTGTCATTTCAATTGGCCAACCTGGTAACATCAAACGTGGTGTTTTTGGTGAATGATATTTTCCTGCCCTTATTCAGCAAAGTAAAAGGAGATGTTGAACGATTAAGCCTGATCTATTGCAGGATGATTAAGTTTTTAAGCTTTATTTCTTTTCCATTAATCACTGCATTGGTTTTGGGAGCAGAACCAATTGTTTATTTTATTTATGGAGAGAAATGGATGGATGCTGTAATCCCATTTCAGATACTATGTGCTTTTGCGTTGGGCAGGTCCATGAGTAGTCCATCGAGTTCGTTATTTGCAGCTGTTGGCCGGCCTGATATCGGCTTTAAGTTTACGGCTTATTTTACGCCTGTTTTCTTGTTATCGGTTTTCATGGGAAGTCAATTTGGTGTTATTGGTGTGGCATTGTCAACAACTCTGGTGAGGGTAGCTGGATCAGTGATTTCCTTATCATTATCTTTAAACCTGATACGATTGCGCTTGCCTGACTTATTCGGGTTGGTAAAAAGCAATTTTATCAGCACCATTCTGATGATAGCACTTTTCTCCTGGTCATTCGTTTATTCTTTTGCGGAAGAAAAATGGATTTTACTATTTTCTGTTCCATGTATTCTTTATCTCCATATTCTCTTCCAACGATTATTTTATCGTTCAGAATTGATTTCCTTTTTTCAGGATGTAGAGAAATATCTTAAGGTGGCACAAAAGCTATTATATCGGGTTTTCTTTTTAAATGCTCAAAAAGTTTAATGGAACTAACGTCAAAAGAATATTGGCAGGATTATTACCAACAGGCATCTGAAGACAAGCAGACCATCATCAAGGTTTGCGGTGCCTACGATTATTTTTGGGACCTGTTATTAAAAAGTTGTTCGCAACCACCGAAGTCCATTCTGGAGATCGGAGCATTTCCAGGCCGTTACCTGGCGTACTTGTCATCGCGTTATAAAATTCAATCTACCGGCCTTGACTTTAATCCCGATGAAGAAAAATTCAGCCGGTCCATGCACGCCATGGATGTTACAGATTATCGCTACATCTGCACCGATTTTTTAGAACATACTCCCTCACCAGATTACGACCTTGTTTTTTCGAACGGGTTTATCGAACACTTTACCAACTATGCTGAGGTTCTGGATAAACATGCCGCGTACCTCAAACCCGGAGGAGCCATGATGGTGATGATCCCAAATAAAAGATACTTACGGAAGATTTACGGATACCTGCTGGATTATAAAAATCTGAAAGCCCATAATCTCGATTGCATGCATCTCGATCTCTTTAAGGATTTTGCAAAGCGCAAGAACCTGACGATAAACTATCTATCCTACTATGGCGGTTTTGGATTCAAGGTGCATCAGCCACTCACATTCTGGCAGCGTCTTATTTATCATCCCATCCGGTTTCTGTCCATTAAGCTGAACGGTGTACTGAGCCGGAATCCCTCCCGGTGGTATAGTGGCACCATCGTAGCCGTGTTCTCCAAACCTCTTTAAGCGAAGAACCAATGAAGATAACCAGCGTATTAATCATGGGCATTGGTAATCCGGTTCCTTCTTTTATTCACCGAAGGTTAGCAGCCTTGTTACATGCGGGTGTTAAACTTACCATCGTGGCAGAGCACGGTCAGCGAATTGACTTGCCCAAGGCTCGCGTGTTGCGCATTGGCGGTAAACAAAATAGTCTGCAGCAACTTCTGTCTTTCATCAAAGTCTGGATGAGCCCACTTCTTTTTTTTCGGTTACTTTCGCTTCGGCCTGAACTTATGGTAGCTCAACGCTGGCGGTGGGCCATAAAATATTTACCAATTACACGCATAAAGCCACCGGGTGTTGTTCATATACAATGGCTTTCTTCGGTACCGGATTTTCAATGGCTTGGGCACTTCTTCAAGTGTCCCTTGGTGGCGAGTGCCAGAGGAAGTCAGCTTACGGTGTATCCGCTAACGCGCCCGGGTTTTAAAGCCACAATCCAGGATGCGATTCAGAAAGTAGACTATATTCATTGTGTTTCAAACGACATGGCCCTGGCGTGCAAGCGCTTTGGTGCTAATGCGGAAAAAATATTTATTAATTATAATGGCATTGACTTGCAGAAGTTTTCTCCGCGCCCGATAGCCAAAGCTGAAAAGTCTTTTACCATGATCTCGGTAGGAGCGTTGATGTGGCGAAAAGGTTTTCAGTATCAGCTGCAACTCTTAAACATGCTCGTTAAGGAAGGGCGTTCCGTGCGACTGCTGCTGTTGGGTGATGGGCCAGACCGTGAAGGACTTCACTATTCCGCACACATTTTAAAACTGGTTGAACATGTAACATTTGCGGGGAAGATTAAGGCCAGTGAATTGCCTGACTGGTTAAACCAGGCAGATGTGTATTTGTCCACGAGTGTGGCAGAAGGTCTGGCGAACAGTGTTGTAGAGGCCATCGCCTGTGGATTACCAGTAGTCGCGTTTGCATGCGAAGGCATGGATGAGGTTTTGGAAGACGGTGTAAATGGTTTTATTTTGCCGGTTGGCGATCTTGATGGTATGGTTGAAAAGATGCACTACCTGATGGATCATCCGGATGAAAGGAAGAAGATGGGAGCAAGCGCGCGAAAGCATGCAGCAGAAAAATTTGATGAAGGGGAGTGGGTATCACGCATGGTAAAAAAATACGAATCGATTGAAAGAAAATAATACATCCCGCATTCTCATTGCCGGCCATGAAATTGGAGGGCAGATGCAATTGCTGGCGGAGACGTTTCGCAGGCGATGGCTGCAAGCTTCTTCGGCAGCATACAATGATGACTTTCGTGGATATCAGAATGACGTTATGCTTTCGGGTAAAGGATTTGCAGGCAATGTGGATCGTTTTTTCTTTTTTCTCTGGGCGCTCGGGCATTACGATGTATTCCATTTTTTTTGGGGTGTTAGTTTATGGAACTGGTGGCGCTTTCATTTGCTCGATCTGCCATTCCTGAAATTGTTTGGAAAAAAAATAGTAGTGCATTTCAGAGGACTCGATGTTGTGGATATCAAGCACTTCGACTACTTGCGTGAGAAGAACCGCGGGGTGCAACTGGAGAAACCACCGTTAAGTCGTCCGGATCAGCAACAGAAACTCCGAAAGTGGTTGCGGTATGCCGATGTCGTGTTGGTGTCGGAGCCCGACCTTTTTGAGGTTGTTCCCCAGGCCACCTTGTCGCCACAGGTAATTGATATGCACTATTGGTCTTCAACACGCAGACCCTTGTCGGAACAAGACGGAATTATTCGCGTGGTGCATGCACCCTCCAGCAGACGGAAAAAGGGGACGGACTTTATTGAAGAAGCGATTGCCCGACTAAAAAGTAAAGGTCTTTCGGTGGAACTGGTGCTGGCTGAAAAACTTCCGCATCATAAAATCAAAGAGTTATACGAACAAAGTGATATTGGGATTGACCAGGTACTGTATGGCTGGCATGGAAAAGTATCGGTCGAACTGATGGCCTTGGGAAAGCCGGTGATTTGTAACATCGATTCTGAATTACGAAAGTACCGGCCGGATCTGCCAATCGTTCATGGAGCACCGGAAAATCTGGAAGCGGTGCTGGAAGCGTTGATTCTGAATCCGGAGAAACGAAAGGAACTGGGTGAGAAGTCAACAGCGTATGCAGCCCGATACCACGATGTGGAGGTAGTGGTGGATGAACTTCTTGATCTTTACAGGATCAAACAAAAATCGCACGTAAAGGAAAAGATTGACGATGCGCAAATGTGGTAATGAATGGAACGAATAGAACAATGGCGGGAGTATTAAGATCAACGGACTATTATAAATGAGAAAAATACTAGCAATCATAAAAGGGCACCTGATTACTTTGGGTGGAGTTCGATCTGTCTTTCCACTTTCAATTTTGGGTCAACAACTCAAGGTTGGTTACACGCTTCGTAAGAAGGTTCCGGATCGAGATTATTCTGTTATACTTCAGCTGGCTGCGAATAAAAAATGTGTGTTCGATGTGGGAGCGAATCATGGTATTATTTCGTTGCTAATAGCGTCAAAATATTCAACAACTTCTGTTCATTCATTTGAAGCGTCTGAGGCGGCTGTCAATATTATTAATCAGAATGTTTTGTTGAATAAGCTTGATAAGTCTGTCAAAGTGATTAATACTTTAGTTGCAGACCGTTCTGGTTATACCATTCCTTTTTATTGGGAAGGAGCATCCGGTGGAGCTTCAATTATGAGAGGTCGCATGGGGCATACTATTGAAATTCATAAATCCACCCTCTCGTTGGATGACTACGCAAAGGCCAATGACACCTTTCCGGATTTTATTAAGATGGATATTGAAGGCGCGGAGGGAATTGCCATTAAGGGCATGAAGGAGGTTTTATCATCATCGCGACCAGACGTATTCATTGAACTTCATGAATTTGGAACAAAGAAATTGTATGAGAATGCTCAGGATATTCTTGACTTCGTTACTCCATTGAACTATCTGATGATTTATCTGCGCACCGGTAAGCCTGTTGAAAACGCAAACGTCATGAAGGATAGAGGACGTTGTCATATTGTGTTACTGCATCGTGAGAAGTATTCAGAAGACTACTTTAAATCATTCGACTTAGGCGGGCTCTAAAAACATCAGGACTTGATATTGTGATCAATTTATCTTTCAGAGTAGCATGAAGTTTTTATTCCGATACTGTTTCGTTGCTATTGTTATAGTACAGGTCGGAAGTGTATTTTATTTTTTTGGTGGTACTGAAAATGAATATGGCATTCATAACCGTGATGCTTTTTCATACTATATCCAGTGGAACAGAATGGGAGACACTTATAACCCGTTCATCGATCCGGTGTTGAAGGATCCGGGACATGACCTGTTACGCGTTCCATTTTCATTCCCTCATTTTGTTTTAGGAGTAACCACAACAATATTCACACCCTTTTATGCATATCTGTTCTGGTGTTGTGTTGGAGTTTTGTTAAGCTACGCCAGTCTTTTGCTGTTGGCACGGTCATTCGGCTTTAAAAATTCCATGGCACATGTTGTGGCACTGATTCACTACACATTGTTTCACTTGCTTTCACAACTCCCTCCCTTATCTGGGAAGCAGTGGAGTTATGTTTTGAATGCCATAGTCGTATCACCGAACGCACTTTTGCATTTTGGTCCCAGGCAATATCCGCATGATATTTTTTTCTACCCGCTTTTATGTACAGTAATGGCACTTACCCTTTTTGGTATTAAGAAGATTAAAGCGAACGAGCAAATTTCTTCCTGGCAGTTGACGCTTTGGGCAGTATTATGTGCGCTGTTGCCTTTAAATTATCTATACCACTGGTTCCAATTTGCCTTGTTATTAGGAATTTTATTGACTGCCGGTTTCGGATTTCGCTGGTGGAAATTCAAAGATTTTTTTAATCAGTATGCTCGTGTCAGCTTGATTGTAGTGGGTGTTGGAATGGTATGGGGCATTGTCATCCTGATTCAGAATCAGCAGCTTGCTGATGAGGAAGGCTATCGCTTTGCGCTCATGGGAGGTCTCACAGAAGCTCGTTTCCTTTTGCTACCAACCGGCCTGCTCATTCGAATTGCACTCTGGAGTATTGTGGTCTTGATCGTGTTACGATTTACACCGAATGCCATGATGCTGGTTGGTTTTTTGCTGGGCTGTGTGATTTTGTTAAATATTCAGGTACTGGTGGGCAAGACGATTCAGCCTGGTCACTGGTCGTTTGGAGTGGATCGGGTTTTTGCATGGATTGTCATTCTGGTTGGGGCTGCAATAGCAGAGCGGTATTTGTGGTCGTATAGACAATACATTCTGACGACTACATGGATTGTTGTATTCATCTTTTTTATAGCACAGACATTCGTTTCGTGGAAATCATTTGAACGGATATCCCGATGGGATCATGAACGTTCAGAAGTTATAGGCTTTCTTAAATCACAGCCTCAAGGAGTTGTGCTTGCCCCAGAGATTTGGCTGGAAACAGATATACTAACCCACACCAAGCACTACAGTTTTTTGCCAAGGGGCGCACAGTCGGCCGTTTCGCATCGCGAACAAATGGAAAGACTTACTCATGCTGCGTTGCTGCTGGGATACAGTGAGCAGGGCTTTATGGATTGGCTTCAGATTCGTAGTGTTCGTTTTTTTGGAATACTCTATGGAACGGATAAAGAGTTTAGTTCAAGCTTGTATTATGACAAAACCAAAAAACAAGAAGTTATTGATTTTACAGATAGCCATATTCTTCCGTCCTGGGATAGAGCCGAAATTAATCATTATATAGCATCAACTGATTTCTTGACTAAGCAATTGGACTGGATCGTACTATTTACTAGTGAGTCGATGCCATCTGTAACCGGAGAACTTGTTTTTCAGAATGATCGGTACCGAATAGTCAAGGTGAGTAAGCTTAATCAAAAATCTTGGGGTCATAATTCTCCAATTAAAGAGCAAAGGTATCCTATTATAAAATAGAGAAGATGCTCCGGTTAAGTAGGTTGCACACAGACAAAAATGTATTTTTATACCCGATATGGAAAAAATTGATTTAGAAAATTTTGAAATACCGGCCTGTACACTGACGGGCAAAACCAATTATGATGATTATCCGTGGGGTGCATATCATCTCAATCTAGCGCAGCCAATCCGGGTTGCAAAATGTAAGGAGACAGGTATGCTTTATTTATGTCCCCGTCCCAGTAAGAGAAATCGCGAAGCTATGTTACAAGGAATTCTGCCAGATGCATTGCGTGAGTATGGTGAACGTACCTACAACTATGCTTCTGTTGATAAACTACGTACTTTCGACTTTGAAGAGCGTGTGTTGATATTTAATTCATTTTTTCCACAATCCAAAACGATTTTGGATGTGGGCACATCCAGCGGGAATTTTATGGAAATTGCCATCAAACACGGGTGGCTAGCAAAAGGACTTGAACCATTTCCGGACGATGTGAGGCTTTGTCAGGGCAAAGGACTTGATGTTACCTTAGGACTTGCTGAAGCGTTGCCATATGCTGACAATACATTTGATGTAGTTCACACGTCTCATGTGTTCGAGCATTTGGAAGATCCGTTGCTGGCAGCGCGTGAAGCGTATAGGGTGCTTAAACCGGGTGGACTTCTCTTTATCGAAGTACCGAATCAGTTAGATAATTTTGGCTTTCACCGTGATATGTTTTTACGAAACGTTAAGCAACGTAAACGGGATATTGCCTCTATCCATCATTTATGGTTTTTTGGTAAGGGTACTCTCCGACAGTTATATCAACGGGCTGGGTTTACCACTATCCGTGTAGTCAATAAACACCACAAGACTTTTGGTGGATGGCGACTTCCTTTTTCTCTATTAAGCAAAGCTCTTAGTAATCTGTTCTACGGAACATATATTATTCGCGGGTTTGGGTTCAAACCGAAAAACTAGTGAGTAAACGTGTCGTTTTTGTTGTAGGAACACTTCAGACAGGGGGAATCGAGCGCTCGGTTACTGATTGGTGCTTGCACCTAAAGGCTATGACCGAGTGGCAACCCGTAGTAATTTGCTTATTAAAACGGAGCGGCCCTTTTCTAGCTGTACTAGAAGCAAATGGTATTGAAGTCGTGGAATGCAAATTGAGTCAGCGTGGATTTGTTCTGAGGTTACGCGAACTACTGATTCGCCTTAATCCCGATGTCGTGCACTCTCAGGTTGCATTCTCCATGCCTTGGCAAGTATTGGGTATTCTGCTGTCTGGATCGAGGCGCATTGTCTTTACACAACAGAATGAATATCAGAACTGGAATCCATTAGGTGCCAGACTTAGACTAAAATTTTACTTTTTGCTTTTCTTTCGATTCATTGACCATTATACCTGTGTTTCTGAAAAAGTTAGGGAAAGCCTTAGTGCGATATCAGGAAAAGCTAAGAGTAACTTCTCTATTATTCCGAACAGCGTTAATACGGATATTTTTTTTCCGGATGCTTTAGAAAGAAGGCTTCAGCGGGAGAAGCTGAGAATGAATGATAAAACTTTCTTAGTTGGCGTAGTTGCTCGCTTCTCACCACAGAAAGGTCACAAATACCTTTTAGATGCCATCCGCATCCTCCGACAGCGGGGTATTAAACTTAAGGTATTGCTTGTTGGTGTAGGAGAGTTGGAAAATGAAATTCGTGAATCAGTTGAGCGGGATTCCCTGCAGGACTACGTTGCATTTTATGGGCAGGCGTTGGAGGTTCCGAAAGTTCTGCAAGCACTGGACTGTTTTATTCTTCCATCATTATGGGAAGGCATGCCTTTGGCCCTTTTGGAAGCAATGGCTTCTGGAATTCCAGTTATTGCCACCGATGTTGCAGGTACACGTGAATTGATACAGCACGAAGTAAATGGACTTCTAATACCCTCTAAGGATCCGGAAGCAATCGTAGAAGCATTAATACTCATGAAGGAGAATAAGACATTGCGCAATAAAATATTGCAAAGTGCATTGAATTTTGTTCGTGCAAAATATTCAGTCGCAGCGAATATGGCAACCTACACAAAATTGTATGAACAGTAGAGCACTTCATCAGGGAAAGGTGTGGACGACCGAGTTTTTTTTCTTGTTCGTACTGTCGCTTTCGTATTTTTATTGTTTGCCTTTATTAAGAACTGGGGTTGTGTTGGGTATTACCTCCAGTGAAATCAGGCTCTATGATTTGGTCTTTGTTGTTATGTTTATCGGGTTACTGATACCAATGATGAGTCAAATCTTTAAGATATGGAGCACATTGTCACTGGCCCACAAATTTCTGTTTTATTGGATATTGTTAGGTATTGTTGGACTGGTTGTAACTTTGATTAATAGCGAAAACCGATTTATTATTGGTGTTATTCGCTATTTCCGCTTTTTTTCGTTCTCAATGGTTTTTGTGTTGGGCTTTATGTTCATCCAGGGGAGAAAGCAGTTGTTGATTCTTTTTGACGCAATAATTATCTGTATTGCGATCATTTCTATCGTTGGATCGCTTCAAGGTTTGAATATCGTTCCGAATTTGTGGCCTGATTACTATGCTGTATATTCAGAATTTGAAAGTGGTTATTTGAGTACGGCTAGTCTTGCTCCCAATCATACACATTATAGTTTGATCATGGCAATTGGAATTATTATGATCATCAGTCGATTCACTGTCGCGTTTCGGTTTTCATTATTGAATATTTTTTATGCGGTCTCACTGTTGCCGATGTTGTACTCGATGATCGCTAGTCGTGGTAGGTCTGGATGGTTAGTACTTGGAGTTTATTTAATCGTCAATCTGACTTTATCACGGAACATCAAGGGATTTGTGTTGGGGTTGCTTTTGGTGGGCGGTGTTGGATTATTGCTTGAGACTAATATTCAGGCTGGTGAGAGTAATGTCAAGGATATATTATTATATAGATCCATCAATACCAACAAACAATTAGGTAGAACCGCATTTGATATACTTGATGAGGAGGAAAAAAATTGGATTGAGCGCGTAGATGATAACCGGTGGTTTATCTATCAAAAGTCCATAGAAAATTTATTGGAAAATCCTCAATATTTATTATTTGGAGCCGGATTTCAAAATGCATCAAAAGGTATTGGTAAAGTAGCGCTGGCTGCCCATAATGCTTATATCAATATTGTGGCTGAACATGGTATAATTGGATTATTTATTTACCTGGGTTTTTTATATTACCTGTATAGGTTTGGTGTAAGAGCCAAAGAGAATGCGAATAATAAGGCTTCTTATATCTTTGCAATAAATTGGATATGTTTATATGCTGGACTATTAGTAGCTAACTTTTTTGGTGAAATTATTTATCCTGGTCGAGCACTTTTTACTTTTCTGGGTACTTTCTTTATAACCACGGTCTTATTTCTGCATCCGGCCTGGCGGTCTCCTGAGCAACCCCGTAGTGTTTAATGAATTTCAGAAATCGTAAACAGAATGAAGCCCTGAAATAAAATTTGAGTACTATAAGTCAAGAAGTGAATCCACTATGATATCTGTTGTAATTCCTGTCTTCAATGAAGCCGCTACGGTTGATCATCTTTATGTCAGATGTGTTGCAGTACTAAGTTCGCTTGCTAATGATTTTGAAATAATCTGCATCGATGATGGAAGTAAAGACGAGACTCTCCAGAAGTTGAAGGCTCTTCGCGAACGCGACAAACGGTTGAAAATCATTTCACTATCTCGCAATTTTGGACATCAGCAATCCTTTCTTGCAGGTTTGATGTTTGCGAAAGGTGATTGTATTGCTTTAATGGACGGTGATTTACAAGACCCACCTGAGGAAATTGTAAAAATGAACAATCTCCTCGTTCAAGGTTATGATGTGGTGTATGGGGTCAGAAAGAAGAGAAAAGAAGGCTTGTTTAAGCGATTGGCGTATTGGCTGTTTTACCGACTCTTCAAATTTAGTGTGTCCTTCGATATCCCCCTGGACACTGGTGACTTTTGTATTATGCGAAAGAAGGTAGTGGAAGAGATGCTGAAGTCAAGTGAACAAAGTTTGTTTCTCAGAGGTACTCGTTCATGGGTTGGCTTCAAACAGGTAGGCTATGAGTATGAGCGGGATAAACGATATGCTGGAGAAGTTAAATATACACTGCGCAAACTCTTTAAATTGGCCTATAATGGAATATTTAGCTTTAGTCCGCTTCCTGTAAAATTTATATTTTTTTCTGGAGTGACCTTGTTGGTATTTTCCATGATATACCTGGTGTATTTGTTAGTTACCTATTTCAGTTCTGGTGGTATACCGGAGGGTTTTACAACAATTGCTATTCTTGTGATCATTTTTAGCAGTGTTCAATTAATTTCGTTGGGGCTGATTGGGGAGTACTTATTGCGTATTTATGATGAAAGTCGAAAGCGACCGCTGTATATTGTAAGAGAAATATTTTTGGATTGATAAGTATGGATAGAGCGTATTTTAAAAATTATGCAGTATTGGAGCGAACCCACTGGTGGTTCCTTGTAAGGCGAGATATTATTTTAAATCATTTAAAATCTCTTACCGGGAACCGAAAGAATTTGAAAATACTCAACGTAGGTGCCGCAACGGGTTATAGTTCTGAATTCCTGCAGGAGTTTGGCGAAGTAACTTCTGTAGAGTACGACCAGGAATGCTGTGCATTTGTAAAGAACAAATATGGAAAGGAATTCATCAATGCATCAATTACAGAATTACCCTTTTCTGATTATGCCTTTGACCTCGTGTGCGCATTCGATGTGATAGAGCATATTGAAGACGATACACTGGCTGTGCAGGAATTGAAGCGCGTGACGTGTACGGATGGGCAAATTTGTGTTACTGTTCCTGCCTTTAATTTTTTATGGAGTAAGCACGATGATATCAATCATCATTTCAGGCGATATACGCGAGAAGGTTTTAAGGCACTATTTGCATCCAGTGGTCGCATTGTAAAAGCAACGTACTTTAATTCATTTCTATTCTTTCCGATAGCACTTTTCAGGATATTCAATAAGAGTAAAAGAGCAGAACAGTCACAATCCGATTTTGACGTTGCTAATAATTCCATGGCATCAGTTGTGGCAAAAGGCATATTCTCGCTAGAGAAACCGATTCTATCATGGGGTTTTTCATTCCCGGTTGGGGTTTCAATTCTGTTGTCGTGGACAAATGAAAACCCAGGCGAAACCAATGACTAACTCTATAGCGCTGATTGATCCATCAGGGGTTGCTAGTATTCGTGACCTTAATTTAATAATTGCTTCTGCTAATGAGGAAGTAATATGTGTTACATCAAAGCCGAATTTTCATGAATTGAATCCTCAGGATATTATAAGGGCTTTGTCATCGGCCGATATCCTTCATTGTGGGTTACTCTTTGAAGGTAAGGCAGCTTTCGAGCACATTCAGCTCATCACCTTTAACTGGAACTTTCTAACGCCCAATTACCGCCTTCGAAATTATTCATGGAAAGCTACAATTGATTTTGTGGTTTTTGAAAAGACTATTTTTGAAACCATGACCGGGCTTGATGAGTCCTTCGATTCAATGAATGCAGCCTTGATGGATTTTTCGTATCGTGTTATGATTGGTGGTGGTAAAGTAATGCATGATCCCTCGTTCCTGAAGGTATCACCAGTAAACGGTGTAGCAACTATCACTAAGAATGATGAAGCTGTTTTCGTTAAGAAGTATTTCCCATCGAAAGCTTTTTTGTTATTTAGAGTCTTACGTTTCAATTTTTTAAATACGAGGTTGATTACTAAAAGACCGAATATTTCGGTTAAAGGCAAGTTGGTGGGAACTAAGTTGCGTGAAATCAACCACTATACGGCCATAATTCCTACAATTAACCGGTATGAGTATTTGGATAAAGCCATTCAGTCGTTATTGGATGCGAAATTTCCTCCAACTGAAATTATTGTAGTAGACCAAACTCCCTTGGCCGAAAGAATAGCAGGATATTATGATTCATTTCTGGCTCACGAGCACGTTTCCGTTCTCTACCTTGAAGTAGCCGGTCAATCGATTTCCAGAAATACTGGTATTGATAAAGCAAAGCATGATTGGATATACCTATTTGATGATGACTCAGTTTGCTGGAAGGATTGTCTCGAGGAACATCGGTATTTAATTGAGCACTCATTGGCCGATTGTTCAACCGGTTTATCGCTGTCACCTGGTCAGCGTATAGAAAGCATTCAATTCATCAATCGTTTTTACCGTTCAGCGGATGTGTTAGATACCGGAAATTGTTTTATCAGCAAGGTTGCTCTGCAAATGGTAGGAAAAATTGATGATGCATTTAACCGTGGTCCAGGGGCAGACGATGATTTAGGTAAACGTTTGTTTTTATCGGGCCATAGTATTATCCTTAACCCAAAGGCAATTCGTTTGCATTATAAGGCCAAGGTTGGTGGTCTGCGGCAACATGGAGCGTGGTGGCGAAATAAGAGTACTTTATTAGGGGCCTACCCACCTCCAACACAGCTGTTCAGCATCAAAAAATATTATCCAAGAAAATTCAGACTGTTATTAATTTTGAGTTTGATTCTGAAAGCAAAAAGCCGATACAGTATTGCTGCTTATCTTTTATTTTTGATTCTGTTGCCCTATAAGGTTTTACGATCTTTCAGTCAGGAGAAGAAACTTAGTAAACAATCAAGTATTTAGGTGCATGTTCTTATTTTTTCCTCAGAATTCCCCCCCGGCCCTGGAGGTATCGGGGCGCATGCCTATAACCTGGCCCATCAGCTTACAGAGAATGGTAATGCGGTTACAATTTATACCGCTGATCGTCCAGACTATCCATCCCATCAGTTTGATAGCGACCAAAAGATGAAAATACTTCGCTATCCCATTTACCTCAGCAGCGTAGCAAGGGTTGTTCATCTAGTGAAATTTATGCTACGGCAAAGGCAAGGGTGTGATTGGATTATTTTGTCTGGCTTAACCAACCTGGTTCTTTATAACCTCATTAAATTAGTAATGAAGTCGCGTGTTCTTTGCGTGGTTCATGGTCATGAAATCATTATGGCAAGAGGAGTCAACCGATTTTTTGTTCGCAGAGCATTAATGCAATCGGACAAAGTAGTATCGGTGTCGGACTTTTCAAAAAGACTACTGGAGCAAAACGGTATTTCCAGACCAGTCTTGGTTATTCCTAATGGTGTAAATACACCAAATTATCTTCAGGAGAAACATCGTGATCGTAACAGACTTGTTTTAATCACCATAGGGTCGGTAACGAAAAGGAAGGGTCAGCAAAATGTTGTGGCTGCATTACCCCATATAATCAGAAGATTTGAAAACGTTGAATATCATATCGTGGGCATCCCAAGAGAGCAAAGTGGAATTGAGGCACTAGCCGAAAGTCTCGGTGTAAGTAGATATACAGTATTTCACGGTGCAGTTAGTGACGAGGAGAAGAACAGATTGCTTAAACTGGCGGATGTGTTTATTATGCTAAGTGAGAACCTGCCCGATGGTGATGTAGAGGGATTTGGTATAGCAGTACTAGAGGCGAATGGTTTTGGGGTGCCAGCCTTAGGGTCGAGAGGCACAGGTGTTGAACAGGCAATCAATGATGGTATTAGTGGTTATGTAGTTGATGCTAAGAATCCAATCGAAATTTGTAAACATTTGGATATTATTTTGAAAAACTATGATGCGTTAAGTAAGCAGGCATATGAATGGGCTCAAAAACATGATTGGAGTATTATTGGAAAGCAATACTTAGTCATATTAGACGAAAAATGAATTTGCTGATAATTTCTCATACCGCTCATATCCTAAAGGAGGGAAAGTATTATGGTTGGGGACCAACTGTTGAGGAGATTAATTTTCTGACCTCCAAGTTCGGGCAGATTACGCACATTGCACCGGTTCAAAATGAAGATGCTACTATTTCTGTTCCTGAAAGTTTTTTTCAAATGAATTCCTCCGTCCGCATGGTATCAGTAAAAAATAGGGGTGGGGATACCTTGAAGGCAAAGTTAAGAGTATTAGCTGACTCGCTGGAGTATATGACGGTGATACGAAGAGAGGTGAGGGCAAGCACTGGATTAATTCACGTACGCTGCCCGGCAAATATTTCATTAGTGGCTCTGGTAATGTTAATATTTTTTCCTAGTCGGAAGAAA
Organism: Bacteroidota bacterium; assembly: GCA_051715425.1. Lineage (GTDB taxonomy): Bacteria > Bacteroidota > Bacteroidia > UKL13-3 > UKL13-3 > JAJTFA01. The sequence goes on from JBPXJS010000036.1 coordinate 18,759, forward strand.
TGGATAAAATACGCAGGTGACTGGCAGCACAAACGGATTGGCATTTCAAATTGGTTCCAACGAATAATTATTCGGCATTTTCTGAGAAATCATATAGCAACCATTAACGGTTCCAATAAAAAGGAGAAAGAGTTTATTGTTCAAATCGTTAATCCTTCGTTCAGGTTATCGGATATTGCAGAAGTAAGTCACGCTGAGATATCTCAAAAATGTGGAAGAACACCACTTTCACTTTTGTTTGTTGGGGCCCTCGAACAATTCAAGCGCCCCGAAATTGTCATTGAAACTGTTGCCTTGTTACTACGGAATTATCCCTGCAAATTAGTAATGGTCGGAGGAGGTACAGAGTCGAATGCGTTAAAGAACTTAGTTTCCCGATTGCTGATATCCGACTACGTAGAGTTTGTCGGCTGGAAGAGCAGGTCAGAGCTTATTGATTTTTACAAGCAAGCTCAATTTCTTTTATTACCTAGTATGGGTGAAGGATGGCCAAAAGTGATTAGTGAAGGAATGGCCTATGGAGTAATTCCTATTGTGTCAGATGTTTCTACTTTGAAATCAGTTTTGGAATCTTGTGGTATTGGGAGAGTAATTTCTGAATATTCTGCAGATTCTTATGCAGCCACCATTCGTGACTATCTGAATGATTGCGAGCGGTGGAGATTGGAATCCATAGGGGCAACAGAATTTGCGAGGGTATTTTCATTTGAGGCTTGGTGGGATAAATTGGTGCATTATCTATCTGATATTGTAAAAGTAGACTTAACAAAATACAATTAGTTCATGTGTGGAATTCTTGGCTATGTAAGTAAGTCTAATTTAGACGATGAGATAATTTTGCGCTGCAAAAAAGGTCTATCTGCACTCCGACATCGTGGTCCAGATGCTGAAAACTTTTATCAAAACGACCATGTTTTTCTAGGACATAGAAGATTAAGTATTATCGATCTTTCAGAGTCTGCCAATCAACCTTTTTTTTCTTCCTGCGGAAAGGCGGCCATTATTTACAACGGTGAAATTTATAATTACAAAGACTTATGTGATGGGCTTCACCTGAGAACGAGTTCTGATACAGAGGTGCTTTTGGAAGGTTTCTTGAAATACGGTAAATCTTTTTTTAAGAAGCTACGAGGAATGTATGCCTTTGCAATCTATGATTTCAGAACATCGGATCCTACGGTTACCCTTCTTCGAGATCCATCTGGTATAAAACCGCTTTATGTATATAACCGGAATGGTGCTTTAATTTTCGCAAGTGAAATGAAAGCGATTGTGCCTATTGTTAGAGAAAAACTGACTGTAAGGGAACACTCAGTTCTATCGTATTTGCAGTTAAGTTATGTGCCTGAACCGGATACTATATATGAGCAAATTAAAGCTCATCCTCCTGGACAACTGTCTTCCTGGTCTTTGAATGATTACCACTATTCATCGAGCCAGGTAAACACCTTTGACTTTACATTCAGAAATGGTTTAACGCTTGCTGATAATACTAGTAGAACGAAGGACTTGCTTGAGCAAGCGGCTCAACGAAATCTTGTAAGCGATGTTCCTGTAAAGATGGCATTGAGTGGCGGAATAGATTCTTCCTTGCTTTACGCTTTTTGTAATAGGCAGCTTTCGGTAGGAGGTATTACAGTATCAATGAATGAACGCCAGTACGATGAGTCGGATATTGCAGCAGTGTATGCTAACCATCTTCATGCCCCGCTCGAAACTGTGAATATCAACATCGACAACCGACTGGAATTATTGGATAAGTTACTGTTGCATTTCGATCAGCCTTATGCTGACTCTTCGTTGGTTCCCTTTTATTTTTTAAGTATGGCCGCCTCGACACAGACAAAAGTGTTGATTGGCGGGGATGGCGGGGATGAAATTCATAACGGCTACTCTGGTTTTAAATCACTTCCGAAACTACTAAAGCTTCGCAAGGCCCTTCCAACTTCCTTGCTTACGGGAGTTTTCGGTCACCCTTCGCTCGGACCGGAAAAATTGGTGCGAGTTTATAATAAAGGTATCGGACTATTGGATTCGTCTTCTGCTAGTGAATTGTTATTTAAATGGGGTTCATGGTTTCCAGCATCCAAGAAGCAGTATCCCTTTAATCCTTTTGTAAAGGAATTTAATACCGGAATTGACTTGTTTGAAAATGATGGCGATTTAGGCGAGGAAGATTTGATCTTGAAATACTATTTTCATCATCGGATGCTCGGAGACTATCTAAGAAAGTCAGACATGATGTCGATGATCAATAGTATTGAATATCGTGTTCCAATGCTAGACGAAGACTTGGTTAATTTTAGTTTATCGATACCCTATAAGCAAAAGTCAGATTTTAGTACAACAAAAAAGATTCTCAGAAATATTCATGGACAGATTTACCCATCGATGACCACCAAAATGGTGAAAAGAGGTTTTAATATACCTCTTGATACCTGGCTGGGTAAAGAAAATCTTGAGTATATAAAAAGTCAATTACTAAGAAGTGATGGAATTGTGAAGGAGTACATCGATGTCAAGTATGTTGATATTCTTTTTAAAACATTAACAGAAAAATCATTACAACGGTATTGTAGTCGTGCTACAGCGTATCAGCGAATTTTGATTCTCTATACACTGCAGCTTTGGTATTTTAATTCCACTAATGCATGATTCTCTACGTAGGCAATATTCTTTCTGTTAGCGGTGGGAGTGTTGGATTTATAGAGACGATGACGCCCAAACTGGCAAGCCGGTATGCGATCAAATCCGTTTCTTCTTACCAGTCCAAACCCATTCGCTTGCTGCACATGCTCTTTTCTGTATGGAAATACCGGAATGTGTGTGACGTGGTATTAGTAGATACATTTACTACGCAAGCCTTTTGGTTTGCCTATGTGGTGGGGAGGTTTTGCAGTTTGCTCAACCTCAAGTTTATACCCATTGTACGAGGCGGTGACTTTGTAAATCGGTTAGGGAAAAGCAAAAAGCAATGTGATTTTCTCTTTACCAGCAGCTACATCAATATTGTTCCTTCCCGTTTTTTAGAATTTCATTTTAAGAATGCCGGATATACAATAAAGTACATTCCTAATTTTATTGAATTAGAGAAGTACCCTTTCAAGCTCCGGGAGACAGCAGGTGCCCGAATTTTGTGGGTCAGGGCTTTTCATAAAATTTATAATCCGGTGATGGCCATCGAGGTGATTCGCCAACTGGGACCAGCGGCTACGCTTTGCATGGTGGGTGCTGATACGGATGGCACCCGAAGCCAGGTAGAAAAACGTATCGCTGAATTGGAATTAACCGATCGGGTGAAATTGACCGGAAGATTGTTGAAGACGAAATGGATAGAGCTCTCGAAAGATTATGATATTTTCATCAACACCACCACCATTGATAACATGCCGGTTAGTGTTATCGAGGCTATGGCCCTTGGCTTGCCCGTGGTATCGACTGATGTTGGTGGCATTCCGTATTTGATGGAGAGCAAGAAAAATGGAATTTTGGTAGAATCGAATAATGCAGAAGCAATGGCGAAAGCTATTCAGGAATTAGTAGGTAATCCCGAGTACTCGAGAAAACTAAGTTTGAATGCACGCCAAAGGGTTGAAGATTTTGACTGGAACAGTGTGCGTCTGCAGTGGTTCGAAGTTCTGGATGGTGTAGCGACCAAACGAACCGCCTCATGAGTTTATATCATAAATTATATCCGCACCTTCCGGTTGCACTTCAGAATATTGGTGTATCGGCTTTTGGATACACCTGGAAAAAGAGAAGGTTTGGCGGAGTGTTTCAGCAGGAACTCATAGGATTCAAAGAACGCGAGAGCTTTAGTGATCAGGAGTGGAATGATTATGTAACGCTGCAGTTGCGTAAGCTCCTGGTGCATGCGTATGAAACTGTTCCCTATTACGGAGAGTCGTTCAAAAGGGCGAACATTACGCGGCACGAAATTCAGGCGTTCGGGTTATCGGATGTCGCGCGTATTCCATTTCTTGAAAAGAATGATTTACGAGCCTTCGGGACAACCACACTGCTTTCTTCCATTCGCGAGAAAGGCGGTGAATTTTTTCCAAGTAGCGGCAGTACAGGAACACCCACGCAGATTTTATTTTCCCATCCCATGCATCAACGGTGGAGTGCAGGTTTTGAAGCGCGCATCCGTCACTGGGCAGGTGTCGATCGGTTTACCAGCCGTGGAACCATTGGTGGCAGAAGGGTAGTGCCGGATGGTGATGCCCGCGAACCTTTTTACCGCTACAACTTTATGGAGAAGCAAGTTTACTTCTCGGCCTATCATATTTCAGCGGCTCATGCGCGCAATTATCTGGAGGGAATGAAAAAGCACCAGATTCAATACATGACAGGGTACGCCATGAGTAATTTTTTCCTTGCCCGTTTTTTAGAAGAGCTTAAACTGGACGTACCACCGTTGAAGGCTGTGATCACGTCAAGTGAAAAACTTACTGGTTCCATGCGCGAAACCTTTCAACGCGTTTACCAATGCAAGACGTTCGATAGTTGGAGTGGATTGGAAGCCTGCGGTCTGGTTTCCGAGTGTGAACATGGAAGTCTTCACATCAGTCCTGATCTCGGATTGGTTGAGTTGTTAGATGACGAGGGTAAACCGGTAGCTCCCGGAGAGGTGGGTGAGGTGGTGTGTACTGGTTTTGTTAACTATGATCAACCTCTTATCCGGTATCGCATTGGCGACCTGATGCGGTTAGGGGACAAACCCTGTGCCTGCGGACGGGCCATGCCAGTGATTAAGGAAATTGTCGGACGTATTGAGGATACCGTAGTGGGGAAAGATGGACGCGAGATGGTAAGATTTCACGGTATCTTTATTAACCTGCCGAACCTCATCGAAGCACAAATCATCCAACACACGGTGGATCAGTTTGAAATAAAGGTGGTGACCAATGGAAAATGGACATCTGATGAAGCCAACCTCATCACTAAGAGAATGATCAGTCAGCTGGGCGATATCCAGTTAAACATTCGCGAAGTTGATACTATTGCCCGGAATCCAAGTGGTAAATTTCCGGCCGTGATCTCTCACGTGAAGCGGTCTATTTAATTTTTTTTGGTGAAGACATTTATAATCCTTACGCAGTATTATCCACCGGAAACCGGTGCGCCACAAAACAGGCTTCATAGCCTGTCGAAGTTTTTCATACGTCATGGCAAGTCGGTAAGGGTTGTTACTGCGTTACCGAACTATCCTAAAAATGAAATTTATCCGGAGTACCGAAATAAATATTCGGTGCAGGAAAACATTGATGGTGTACCCGTTTACCGGACATGGATTTTTGTAAGCCGTTCGCGCAGTGTGTTGGCGCGTTTGTTGAATTACTTTTCGTTTGTTGTTACTTCATTCTTCAAGTTGTTAATTACGCCAAAAGCTGACTACATTATTTGTGAATCACCACCTTTGTTTTTAGGACTGACAGCTGTTTTAATTTCATGGATAAAGGGTTCACGGCTCGTTTTCAATGTGTCTGATTTGTGGCCAGAGTCTGCCGAAAAACTTCAGATTATCTCCAGTCGGTCGCTTATATCCCTGGCGTACTCATTGGAGAAATGGATATACAAGAATTCCTACATGATAACAGGCCAGACTAAGGGAATTGTGCATAGCATTGCAACACGGTTTCCTTCCAAAAAGGTTGTATGGTTTCCGAATGGTGTCGATATTGATTTTTTTGACAGAGAGCACGATGAATTTCCATGGCGGAAAACATTAGGTATAAAAGAAGGAGAGTTTGTTTTACTTTATGCCGGTATTATCGGTCATGCACAAGGACTGGAAGTAATTCTGAACGCAGCATACATACTGAGAGATACTGCAGTAAAATTTTTGATTGTGGGTGATGGTCCCGAAAAAGAAAGCCTCGTTCGTATAATGGCCGAGAAATCATTGACAAATGTAATCTTTCAACCCAATCTTCAGAAAGCAAAAATCCCTTCACTGATTAAGGCCTGTGATGCGTACATTGTTCCGCTGAAGAAACTCGATTTATTCAAGGGTGCTATTCCCTCCAAGTTATTTGAACCATTGGCTTTAGCAAAGCCGATTTTATTAGGTGTAGATGGTGAGGCCCGGGAACTTTTTATTGAGGCGGGAGAAGCGGGATTATATTTTGAACCCGAGAATGCGACTGAACTTGCAGATCGGATTAATGTGTTGATTTCTAATGGTACATTGGCGGTTACTTTAGGTGCGCAAGGGCAGCAGTATGTTAAAGAGAATTTTGATCGGGAGCGAATTCATGAAAAGGTTTTAAAGAACCTTGAAACTTAATTAGGTATGTCAAGAATTGTACAGGCAACGTTTGAAGATCTTCCGCGTCTGGCGAGATGCCATCGTGTAGCTTTTCCAAAAACCTTATCAACTGCTATGGGCCAAAAGTATGTTGAGAAGATGCTGGAGTGGTACCTGGTGGATGATCGCGCATTTATTTTTTTATTGGAAGAAGATGACCAATGTGTGGGTTATTGTGGAGGGTTGAAGTTTGATGGGAATACACGGGTTGGCTCGGCCAGCAGTATGATACAACATAGTTTTAATGCTGCCGCAAAAGCTATTTTGATTCGCCCATGGCTGCTTGTTCATTCTGAATTTGTCTCAAAATATGGACTTGCACTAAAGAATATATGGCGGAGATTGACGCGTGATAAACAACCATCACTCAACTCGGCCTTATTACAGACTGATTCTGTTGAGCCTCATGCAGGCTTGGTGGTGATTGGCGTTGATCCGACTTACCAGGGAAAAGGGTACGGTTCAAGGTTGTTACAGGAATTTGAGGCTGTTGCTAAAAAGATGGGGTTTGCGATATTAAAATTAACGGTTAAATCAACAAACGCCACAGCAATTAAATCATATCAACGCAATGGATGGTCTATCGTAAATGATGATGGTAAATCAGTTACCATGACCAAGAAGATTTAGAAAGTTTTCTGTTTATTGCATCTTTTAAGAATATCTCCTTGTTTTAGTATGATCAAAGTATTAACGGTGTTAGGTGCCCGTCCTCAGTTTATAAAAGCAGCCGCGTTGTCTCGTATATTTCAGTCGAATGCGAATTTTGAAGAAATAATAGTCCACACTGGTCAGCACTTCGATTCCAACATGTCGGAGATATTTTTTAGTGAATTGGATATTCCCAAACCAGTGTATAATCTGAATATTAATGGATTAGGACATGGTGCCATGACTGGCCAAATGTTATCAGGAGTTGAAGAAATTATTTTGAAAGAAAAGCCGGATTATGTCCTGGTGTATGGTGATACAAATTCAACTCTTGCAGGTGCATTAGCTGCAAAAAAGTTGCAGGTTAAGGTTGTTCATGTTGAGGCTGGCCTTCGGAGTTTTAATATGGCGATGCCAGAGGAAATCAACAGAATACTTACAGATAGAATCAGCGATTTACTATGCTGCCCCACCGATGCCGCAGTGAGAAATTTGCTAAATGAAGGTTATGCTGGTTTTGCATCTACTATAGTAAAAACCGGAGATGTAATGCAGGACGCAGCTTTGTACTATGCAAGCCGGGTCGATACAAATACTGAACTTAAAAAATTAAATCTTCAAACGGATAAATTTATACTTTGTACCCTACATCGAGCTGAGACAACCGATGTCCCTGAGCGATTGTACAGCATATTAGAAACTTTAAAGGAAATTGCAGATAATCGCCTGGAAGTTGTTATTCCTCTTCATCCCCGAACCAAGGCAAAGTTACGCAACATTAATGTGGGAAAAATACGAATTATTGAACCTGTTGGATATTTATCCATGATTGCTTTACTAAAAGCATGTGATCTGGTAATGACTGATAGTGGGGGCTTGCAAAAGGAAGCATACTTTTTTAATAAATTTTGTATTACACTAAGAAACGAGACAGAATGGATTGAATTGGTGGAAAACGGATATAACTATGTTGCTGGGTATAACCCAAAAGTAATACTTGATTTATTCGATTTACTAATAAAAAAATCATGGAATTCTGGTGTTCAATTATATGGGGGTGGCTTAGCCTCACATAACATTGTAGATGCGATTGAGAAGCACACAAATCAATAACACAACTGGTAATGAAAATCCCCTTTTCTCCACCCTATATTGACGAAGATGTTAAACGGGAAGTACTAAGTACACTTGAAAGTGGCTGGATAACTTCAGGACCAAAAGTATTAGAGCTTGAACGTTTGGTGGGAGAGCAAGTTGGCGTGTCGAATGTGGCCTGTTGTAATTCAGCTACTTCAGGCTTAATGCTGCTGTTGCATTGGTACGGAGTTACTAAAGGTGATGAAGTAATTATTCCTGCTTACACCTATGCTGCCACTGCGTTGGTGGTTATCCATTTGGGAGCTAAACCGGTCATGGTTGACTGTAATCAGGATTTTAATATCAACCTAGATGAGGTAAGCCGCAAGATTACTTCAAAAACAAAAGCAATTATTCCCGTTGATATTGCTGGTTGGCCATGTGACTATGAACAGTTGAACGCGATCGTTAACTCACCGGAAATTAAATCAAGATTTACGCCAACATCAGATGTTCAGAAATTATTGGGACGGATTTTAATATTGTCGGATGCTGCACATTCGCTGGGTGCAATTTATAATGGTTTGCCGGTTGGCCGTTGGGCTGATTTCACCGTATTCTCTTTCCATGCAGTAAAGAATGTTACCACAGCAGAGGGTGGGGCAATGGTCATTAACTTGCCACAACCTTTTAATAATGCAGATGTTTATCGCACTTTAAAGCTTTGGTCGTTAAACGGTCAAACAAAAGATGCTCTGGCAAAGACCAACGGTGCCGGGTGGAAGTATGATATTGTTTACCCCGGCTTTAAAATGAATATGCCTGATATTTGCGCGGCCATTGGCGTGGCGCAAATAAAGAAGTATAAAGACCAGATTCTGCCCGCCCGTAAGAAAGTATTCGATCATTATGTTTCTCGTTTACGTGAATACAACTGGGTTCAGCTACCGCCAATTGATTCGGCAAATCAAGTATCATCTTATCATTTGTTTGCACTAAGGATAAATAGAATAACTGAATCTTTACGGGACCAAATAATTGAAAGCATAACCGCAAAAGGAATTTCGGTTAATGTTCATTTTCAACCCTTGCCACTGTTGACTGCTTTTAAAAAGATGGGTTATTCGATTGTAGATTACCCAATGGCCTTTGATAATTATTCCCGCGAAATTTCATTACCCATCTATCCAGGATTGGATTCAAAAGCGGATTATATTATTGATGCAGTTGTGAAGTCCTATTACGAAGTAAATGGCTAAACGAGTTTTTGATATTGTAGCTTCCACGGTTGGACTGTTGGTTTTGCTTCCACTCTTTCTTGTGGTTACAGTGGCTATTGCTTTTGATTCAAAAGGCCCAATATTTTTTTTGCAACAACGCATTGGTAAAGACGGAAAACCATTTTTCTTATTCAAGTTCAGAACCATGTATGTGGGTGCGCACAAAGGTACAGCTATAACTGTCGGTAATCGCGACCCCAGAATAACAGGAGTAGGTTATTACCTGAGAAAAAGTAAGTTGGATGAATTGCCTCAGTTGTTGAATGTATTGAAAGGTGAAATGAGTTTTGTAGGGCCCCGCCCAGAGGTAAAAAAATTTGTTGATTTATATACCCCGGAACAACGAAAAATATTGGATGTAGCACCTGGAATGACAGACTACGCATCTATTTTATTTAGAAATGAGAATGAATTATTGGAAGGTAAGGATGATCCGGTTTCATATTACATTGAATACATAATGCCTAAAAAACTGCAGCTTAATCTGGAGTATGTCGCAACAAACAATCTTTGGATTGATTTGAAAATAATATTTAAAACATTGTCAGTTATATTGAAGAAGTGAGTGCATACCATTTATACACGATATGTTAAAAGAATAGGCGATTTAATATTTTGTTTATTCTTTTTGTTGTTTTTTTTCTGGTTATACATACTTATAGTGTTCATTTTCATTCTCACAGTTAATCTGCCAATCTTTTATCGAACTAAACGAATTGGAAAGATTGGTGAGTGTTTTGATATCTATAAGTTCCGTACCCTGTCATCAAATACTAGGCTTGAGTTGATTGATCGACAATTTCCGTTAGGCCGGATTTTACGGTTCACAAATCTGGATGAGCTTCCACAAATTTGGAATGTACTAAAAGGCGAAATGTCATGGGTTGGTCCACGGCCCCTCCCTGTAGAATACGAACATCTTTTTTCTCAAGAGCAAAATAAACGCCATGCTGTTTTGCCTGGTATTACCGGGCTTGCCCAGATAAGCGGTAAGAATAATCTTTCCTGGGATGAAAAATTCAAACTCGACCTTGAGTATGTAAGCAAGATCTCTTTTATGTTGGATATCAAGATCTTATTCAAAACCCTTATTTTAGCGTTAAGTTTCAGAAAAGACACTTCACTTTCTGAAGAAAAGTTTACCGGATGAGTTTAAGGAATATTGCTATTGTTGGGGCTGGTGGTCTGGGAAAAGAAATAGCTGTACTTATTCATCAGATCAATCAAAAAGAATTAACCTGGAATGTGATTGGTTTTTATGATGATGGTTATCCGATCGGAAAAAAAGTAGCCAGTCATTTGGTGGTAGGAAGAGTAGCAGATTTAAATAAAATTGATTACCCGCTTGATGTTGTTGTTGCAATCGGAGATCCATCCGCAAAATCAGAAGTGGTTCATAAAATTAGCAACCATCAAATCGCGTTTCCAACTTTAATTCATCCCACTGCAACAATTGGTATGGAGGTACAGGCAGGAGGTGGCTCGATAATCACCGCTGGTTGCCATTTAACCATCGATATTAAGATCGGGAAACATGTACTGATAAATCTCAATACAACTATTGGGCACGATGTAACAATTGGCGATTACTCATCAATCATGCCGGGATCACACCTATCAGGGCATGTTCATTTAGGTAAAGGCGTGATGATCGGAACAGGTGCCTCGGTATTGCAACAAATAGAAATTGGCGAAGGGGCAAAAATTGGAGCAGGTGCGATTGTAACCAGACACGTAGCACCTTTCACTACAGTAATGGGTGTCCCTGCCCGTATTAAAGAATGAAATGAAAGAATTTAAACCTGCTTTTTGGTTTCTGGCTATCTTCCTCGGACTTTATCTGGGGCTTAATATTGTATATGGAGTTTGGGTCTCATCATTTGGTCAAGAGGCTGATTCAGCAACGGTGTTAATAACGAAACAAACTTCGTATGTCTTGAATCTTTTAGGAGAACAAACTCATACCCAACCGAAGGAAGGCTTTTCAACAGTGGCAATCTTAAAGGATACCCGTGTGGCCTTAAGTGTTTTTGAAGGATGTAACAGTATCAATGTAATGATTGTTTTTGTTTCATTTTTATTTGCCTTTAAAGGCAATTGGAAAAAATTAGCATGGTTTCTTCCTGTGGGTTTGGTGTTAATATACCTTGCTAATCTATTACGAATTATTGCCCTGTATTATGTGGCAGAATACTGGCGTCAGTACTTTTATTATATACATAAGTACATGTTCACAGCGGTTATTTATCTATTGGTCTTTATATTATGGTGGTGGTGGATTGAAAGGGTAAGTGGAGTTTCGGTTAAAGCAATAATTAAATCACGGCAACCATGAAACGCTATGTAATGATAGCCATGGCGATCCTCATTCTGCTATTTGTCTATGTATTTCAAAAAGTAAGTTATGCCGGAATGATGAATAGCATACTTCCGGAGAGCCTTTCAATCAATCATCCGTATCCGGTGTTTATATTTAATCGTACCATCAGACTAATCATAAACGATGGTGCATGTATGCTATTGATATGGGCTCTTTTTGAACAAACGAAATACCTGAAAGCAGCTTTTGTAGTTTTCCTGATTGAATTGTTTGTACTTCTTCCACTCTATTTTGTGATTAAGTTAAACTTAGAGGGAACTTCAGAAATTTCCTCACCCTTATTATCTCAGATTCACCGTATCATTGTAAATCCATTGTTGATGTTTATCTTAATTCTTGGATTTTATTATCAAAAAATTACATTCGGTATACGTGTATAAATACCCATTATCCTATAACCAAATCGATGCGCTAGGTTTGCATGAGGTATTGATGAAATACCAGCATCGCAATCATGAAGAGCTTGTTTTTGATTTTGAAAAAACGGCATCATCATTACTTCACAACAGGTCTGTTGTAGCTGTTTCATCGGGCACGGCAGCTATACACCTTGCTCTGGCTACATTAAACATTAGTCCGGGCGATTTGGTGGCAGTCCCAACCTTCTCTTATGTAGCTTCTGTTAACCCTGTCCTTTACATGGGCGCGAAGCCAGTGTGGATTGACAGTGAAGAAACCACCTGGAATTTATGCCCTGAATTATTGGCGCAAGCACTAAAAAAATTCAATACCAGGTCAAAACGTATAAAAGCTATTATTGTGGTACACAATTACGGAGTGCCTGCTAACATGAAGGAGATCATGCGCGTGGCAGCTGAGTATAGGGTGCCAGTAATAGAAGACGCTGCGGAAGCGTGGGGTGCTTCAATAAATGGAAGGGCCTGCGGTACAGTAGGGGATATTGGGGTATTTTCATTCAACAGTAATAAAACAGTTACGGCCTTTGGAGGTGGATTGATTGTTACTTCAAATGCCAAATTGGAAAAGCGCACCCGGTTTCTTGCTTCTCAAGCCAGGTTACCTAAGTCATTCTACCTATTTGATGAGGTTGGATTTAACTATCGGATGAGCCCTTTGGTGGCTGCCTATGGCATATTACAGGTAACCAAAACCCCACATCTTGTTTCACACCGTCAGGAGATTTTTGCTAACTATTGTCAAGCTTTTAAGGATCACCCCCACATTAGTTGGGCTCAAACACTATCAAATGATCTGGCAAGTCGTTGGTTATCAGCATTTCGCTTTCGTTCCCCATCAAAACCTCAAAAACTGCATTTTCAACTGGAAAAAGAAGGTTTCGAGGTACGCAGAGGGTGGAATCCACTTCATACCATGAAGCATCTTTCAGCTTATCCTGCCGTCAAATCACGAAATTCTGAGCAACTCTTTCAAGAAGTACTTTGCCTCCCTAGTGGTGCTGGGTTCCACCAATGCATCGACATTATTAAAAAATTAATTTGAAAAATCTGTAGCTCGGACACTTAAGCATTTACACTGATCAGGTGCGTCAAAGTGGAACTTTTAAATCCGAAAATTAAGCCGTATTTATATAAGACTCTGATTTTTAGTGCTTTATAACTATATTTTCCCACCCTTTACTAATAGATTCTTAATTCGTTCATTCATGATTCTATTAAACCATCAGAAACTAAAGTCACAGTAGAGTTTTTTAAAAGGATTTGGTTACTTATACATAGCAAAAGTTTATTTAAATTGTGAAGTTTTTTAGTGGAAACTTGCACGTAATCTGTGCAAGGTACATTCGCAATAAAACGGGATCAATTCGAATAATTAATGTATTTTAGAAGAAATAGGTATTTTTTAAAAGCCAAAACGGGTCTTATGTCTGAAAAAATGGTAGGTTTTTATCGCTCGTTCTTAGGAGTTGCGGTGTTCTTTTTTGCATGCCTAAGTGCCAATGCTCAAACAACTTATTTTACCAGGGCTTCCACCGCATGGAACCTAACCACCACCTGGTCTACAGTTGGTTATGGAGGGGCTGCTGCTGCAACCACACCGGGCGCTGGAGATATCGTAAATATTGGAAATGGTAACACAGTTACTGTTACTACCTCAGCTGCCTGTGCAACGCTTACTATTGACAACGGAGCTACCCTAAATTTAAATAATACTTTTGTAGTCTCGTCTACCACCACGGTAAACGGTACACTATCCATTAACTCAACTGCGGGTACAAAAACATTTACAGGCCTGGTAACTATTGGTGTAGGGGGTAACTGGAATGAGACAGTTAATGAAGCAGTAGTTTTTCAGGGAGGTATTACCAACAACGGTACATTCACCGCAGGTACGGCTACTCATACCTTCAATACAAATTCACAGGTTTTAACAGGTACATTTACAATACCGAGTGTAACGGTAACCGGAGGGGCTGTTGTACTAACAAACACCAATTCATTAACAGTAACTACAGCATTAAGTGGAGGTGGCCGGTTAACGCAGGGAGCAGGGGCTACCCTGAACATTGGCGGAACTTCTGCAATCACCAACATGACAGCCACCGCCAGTGGTAATACTGTAAACTACACGGGAACAGGTCAGACCATTCATAGCAATGCCTATTTTAATCTTGGCTTGGCTGGTAGTGGTGCAAAAAACTTTCAGGCTGGTACAACTTCAATTTCCGGTGACTTGACGCTGGGTGGATCTGTAAGTACATCGGCCGTGACAGCGCTTACAATTGGGGGAAATGTAACGTTAGGAAACGGTACAAGTTTTTCAGCCGGAGCATTTACTCACAATATAGCTGGCGATTGGATTAATAATGGCAGTACGTTTACAGGAACCGGAAGCGTGATAAACCTAAACGGTGCAGCTCAGAGTATTTCGGGGTCATCCGCAACTACTTTTGATGTTTTACAATTAAGTGGCAGCGGAACCAAAACCTTTGCAGCAAGTGCCACCATAAGCGATGAGTTATCGATAAGTAGTGGGGTAGTTGCGGGACTTAGTAACATCAATACTTATACGGCTAATACTTTGATTCTGGCAGGCGCCCTACAGGGCCCTGGTACCTGGGGTAGTACGGCTTCTTCTCCGGCTGCGGTTAATCAGAACGATTCCTTCTTCAGTGGCAACGGTTTGATTACTGTGAATGGGGGTGGTTTTACATTCTATTCCATAGCAAGCGGAGACTGGAGTTCAGCTTCTACATGGTCTACTGTTGGATTTGGAGGGGCAGCAGCATCGACTACTCCGGGAGCAGGAGATTATGTGATTATTGGGGATGGACAGAGTGTTACAATTACGGATGATGAAACATGTGAGGTATTGTTGTTTGATGCTAGTACAGCTATGGTTAATACGTTAACTATCAATTCAGGTAGCTTGACCGTGGCCACAGATATTACAATTCCCCAGACTGTGACCTCAGGTTCGAACATACTTGATGTTGGAGCAGGAAGTCTCAATGCCGAGAACCTTAATTTTACCGCTTCAGGAAGTGGAGCGGGTCATCAGGTGACAATTTCAACAGGTACTGTTTCCATCACTGGCGACATTACCGGTATTGGAGCAAGCAGTACGATTCAATTTACAGATGCGGGTTTGCTTGAGGTTGGTGGTGCTATGTTTTCATCCGCCAATGGA
>JBPXJS010000037.1:0-2949 GCA_051715425.1 Bacteroidota bacterium
TCCTCATCATAAAGCGCGACAAGTTGCTCTCCAGCAGAGCTTGCTTCCTCCTTATGATTGTTTATTCTCTCTCTATATAAATCAAGTATATCACGTTCCACTTTTGCCGTTATCTCTTGACCTAACATCAATCTTGCAACACTTGCACATTCTATAATACTTCTCAAAAAAACGTTAATAAGTGCCGGAGGCGTACCATCATTTTTAAGAGTATCAGCAAAACTAGTCATACCAAGTGAAAGTTCCATTGAAGTTTCTAAAACTCTATCACAAGGCATCATTAAAACAGTTGGTTCATTAAAACGATACAAAACAATAATGTCACCTTGCTCTTCTACTTGCTTCAAAAACTTGCTAAAGCCAATCTTTGATAGTTCACCAACAGGTTGTCTCAAGAACTTCATAACTTATCCTATCTATAATTTTATGCTAAAATACGAACTATCTACGATATATCGTACTCACACACGAAAATTATTTTTGGCTCTTCTTGTAATACTGCTCGATTCCTGTATTGATAAAGGCGGTTAAACCTCTTCTACCGTACTTACTTTCAACCTCTTTTATGATGCTTTGAACGTAATCATTAGCCGTAAATTTAACCATCTTGGAACGTGATGAAACTCTTTTATTACGTTTACGGTTAAATATCTCTGCAATTACCTCCCCTTTGCGACTACTTTGTGTACCTTTTTTTGTACCTTTTGTAGCACTGTTCCGACTGTTTTGTGGTACTCTTTCAAAGAGAACTTCTTCAGGTGTTTCTTTTTTTTCTATAATAGTACGGTTACCAACAATAGGTGGTATATGTTTATCCCAATCCATATTAAGCCCTCAATAATGGTTGTGCATTAAAATTGTATGTTTGATTACTTCTTATACCATCTATAACCCAATCGGCAAACATAACTAAATTTTGCGCTGCCATACTTCTCAATCCATAAGGTACTTTCCATGCCGGAACGCCAAGCATTTCAGCTTTACGAACTACATCTTGCGTTGGTAATGGTGTAAAATATATTTCGCACGGCAACTTTTTTATTTGTAACATTTCACTATTACCAAATTTTGAATCATAAGATTTATTTGATACTACAATAGCTCGTGAACTTTTAGGTAATTCAGATAATACATTGACAGCTCCATCAACACTAAATCTACCATCAACAGGTATAATCCAAACATCAATAGTATCTTTAATTTGTTCAACAACGTCGTAACTTGGCGGACAGTCAAATATGACATCTGTTTTAATTGTTTCAAGCTCTTCGATAAACTTGGTAACATATACAGAACCTATATTAAACGGTTCTGTGTAGTTATTTGTACTTGTATGTTTTGATAACCAAGCCATTGTATTTCTTTGTCTATCTATATCCATTACAGCTAACGGATAATTTCTTTCAATAGCTCTAAATGCTATGTGTGAAGTAAGTGTACTTTTACCTACTCCTCCTTTGTGATTAAATACTGCGATTTTCATAAAAAAACCTCTTAAAAATAATGTGGTGAATATATTAAACTGACAAATATTTTTTAAGTACTATTTTCAGATATGCCAAGTTGATATAATATAACAGACATATTATATGATAATTCATAAGATGATAGTATATATCCTGTTTTTTGATTTACCCAACCTAAACCATACCATTGATATTCGGATAGAACGTTATCTTCTTGAGTAAATTCACCATCATCAAGTGATTCATCTAAAACAATTGGCTCTTCCTCAGATATATCTTCTGATAATGTAAAACCATAATTTTGTAAAGTACGTTTTCCATGTAATGACCTAAGTATTATATCTAATGATTTTAGATTAACTTTCTTATACTCCTTTGTTTCTTTATCTTTTGAAAACAACTTAGTAACATACTTAAATATCTCTTTTAAGTTACCATCAAATTCAGAAACATCTTGAGCATCATCAACTGCCGTTGGTACACGTTTTAGCCACTCACTTTTTAACGAATTTGCTTGTGATTCTCCCTCTACGATAAAGTGATAATGTGGATGATAACTATCTGTAACTTCATTATACGTGATTTCAAGTTTCCTAACAGCCCGGAATGTAATAGAGCGTTTGCGAAACACATCTGTAATTGCCCTAATTGTCTTACCCATAAACTTCAAAGTAGTACCAATCAAATCAGCAGCACAATTAGGCAAAGTTAGTGTAACTAAATATGTTTTAGTCCACTTCTCAAGAATAGGTGCATATAGATTGATATACTTTCCTGTCCTTATCTTGTTACATACCATGCACCATCTTGAGCCACAGTATTTTGAAGTTATCTTACCGTTACTATGAGTTAAGATTGTTGCACAAGACAATGATTTGATGTATCGTTCTTTGTTAGGGGAATTAAGTTCTATTAACCTTTGAGTAAGCAACGTACTAACATACTTAGAACGGGCACGCTTTCTTAACTTCTCGGCAGTACTTTGAGAAGATTTCCGCAGTTGTTCTAACTTATCGAGAGAGGAGACACCAACAACATTAACGCAACCACAATTACCTACTGTTTTAGTAGGCATTGTATCTATGTTTGAGTATGTTTCCTTAATTTTGTAACACATTATACTTTTATATTAGCTACGTTATACTTTTATGAGTGCTTTTATAACTGTATGAACCTTTAAACTCTAATCCACTGATTGGTCGTCGTTGGGATTAGAGTTTTTTTTTACTTACCTTCCTTCTTTTTCCTGACACCACTTCGTGGTGGAGTTTTACGCTTTCTGGAGGAAGTTTGATTGCCCTTTGCTTTTAATAAAGTAGGGGACACCACAGGCATCCCCTCTTCCTCATCATAAAGCGCGACAAGTTGCTCTCCAGCAGAGCTTGCTTCCTCCTTATGATTGTTTATTCTCTCTCTATATAAATCAAGTATATCACGTTCCACTTTTGCCGTTATCTCTTGACCTAACATCAATCTTGCAACA
>JBPXJS010000038.1:0-224496 GCA_051715425.1 Bacteroidota bacterium
ACTACGCTGAATGCGGTAAACGGACTGGCCTCCTTTAGCGGACTTAAAATTACTCAGTCGGCAATAGGATATACTATCAGGGCAAGTGCTGCAGGACTTACCGCAGATACATCTATTTCGTTTAAGGTATATTCCAACTCCCTTGTTTTTTCAACCCCGCCAACCAATCAGGTGGTGGCTAATAATCCTTTTACAGTAGTTGTTCATATTCTTGATACAAACAATGATCTTGTTACCGGAGCCACAGACAGTATTGCCATTACCTTGCTTAATCCGGGAGGGGCAAGCCTTAGCGGAACTACCCAAGTAGTTGCTACGGCCGGAGTGGCCACTTTTTCTACGTTAAACATAAACACCGTTGGATCCGGATATGCACTCAGAGCAACATCAACGGGACTTTATAGCGATACCTCCGATAACTTTGATACCTACCTGATGTTTCAGGGCGGAAATGGCAGAGGAGATTCTTCTATACAACTAACAGGATCATTGCTTTCTACTTCTTGGCTTACGGGTGGTACCAGTAATTTTACTCTTGGCAGCAACTGGAGCAGCGGCAATTTTCCTGCCAATGAAACAGCGGTAATTCCCTCGGGTGGCACACAGCCTGTTATTTCTTCAGGTACGGTTACCATTCCTACCAATACATCCATTTCTATTCAATCAGGAGCCAGCCTAACTGTTAATGCCGGAGCTACATTGGTGGTAAATGGCAGTGTGGCCAACAGCGGCACACTTACCTTTAAATCGAATGCAACAGGCACAGCCAGCCTCGGAAATAGCAGCGGATCTATTACAGGGAATATTACTACAGAGCGCTATATACCAGCCGTAGCACGCAGGTACCGCATGCTCTCTCCCAATACTGCTTCATTTACCTTCAGCCAGCTCATTGATGATATGTTTATTACAGGACCATCAGGCGGAACCGGCTTTGACCTAACCGCTGCTCATGCCAATAACCCAAGTGCTTATATTTATCAGGAAACTACTTCTCCAGGTACCAGGGGTTGGGTGGCCGTAAACAATATCAATAACAGCCTTGCATCCGGATTGGGGACCCTTGTATTTATCAGAGGAGACCGCACTCTGGGAAGCCCCGCCTGGTACACAGCGGGACAGTATCCGGCACAAAATGCATTTACCATAGATTATAATGGTGCGGCTGTTATGGGTAATGTGTCGCCCCCGGTTACTTATACCAATACCGGAGATGCCTCTTCAGACGGATATAATCTCGTAGGCAATCCTTACCCATCTGCAATTGACTGGAATAATATTACCAAAACAAATATCTCTCCCTTCTACTATATCATGAATCCGGTAACCGGTAGTTATGTAGCTGCAAACTCTGGGATAATAGCAAGCGGGCAGGCATTTTTAATACAAGCCACAGCAACTTCTCCTGCCATTACTTTTACTGAAAGCTGCAAATCTTCATCAGATCCGGTTAATTACTTTAAATCTTCATCAGCACCTTTATCCATTTCCCTTTATAAAGATTCTATAAACAGTGATATTGCCTTACTTCAATTTGGTGCAGGCTTTAGCAAAGGTTTTAGTATCAATGAAGATGCACGTAAGCTTACCAACTCTGTGGTGAATATTAAACTTTTTGCCGACTCTCAGGCTGTGCAAATAAACAGTTCTCCTGCCCTATCGGCTGTTGCTGATACATTCGAACTTTCTGTGCAGGCTGCTCAGGGCGCTTACCAGTTGCGATTCGGGCAATTAAATCAGGTTCCTCCGGGAAAAACATTGCTGCTAAAAGATGAATTTACTCAAACAACCATACCGGTAACTGATCAAATGGCATGGCCTTTCAGCATCACATCCAATAGTGCTTCAGCTGGTAAAAGGTATAAACTCATTTTTATCAACACCTCAGCTTTACCTCTTGAGTGGCTTGGATTTAAAGGCAACACCATGGACGATGATGTCTCACTGGAGTGGTCTACTCTGTCTGAAACCAACACCAACCATTTTGTTGTTCAGAGAAAAAAAGGAGGAGAAAACACCTTTACCAATATTGCACAGGTAGCAGCACAAGGAAATAGCAAGCACCATACATCCTACACTTATGACGATAAAGATGTGTTTTCTAACGGAACAGAAATGGCCTATTACCGATTGATTGAAGTTGATAAAGATGGCCAGGAACACCAAAGCCAAACCATTGTTCTACATCATGATAAGTTGAATGCTGTAAATACCACAAGCGTATGGCCAAACCCTGCAAGCGTATCTGCACAGATTACAAGTAACCAACCCATTCATCATATTCAGATTACTGATATTACCGGTAAAGTTGTGTTTGAAACAGAAGCTGATCTGGTATTTCAATATGAAGCCAATTTGAGTAACTACAAATCAGGGATATATTTTATCAGGGTGAACAACGCACACACTACAAAACTTGTAATAAAGTAAATGTGGAATGTAAGTTCTGAGTTGATGAGTTCGAAGTTATCAGTTCAAAGTTGAGGAGTTTTAAATGTTAACTGTTTAGTGTTAAGTGAGGATACAATATCAGTTCGAAGTTATCAGTTCGAGGTTTTTGAAATGTTGAGTTTTGAATGTGAGTTCGATGTTTGTTAGTTTTATATGTTTATTGTTGGGATGTTCAGGCAGTTTTGACAACGCAAAAACCTACCTGTTACTTTTTAACTGGAGTTCTATAGAGCTTGAGTAGTTTTGTTTTCCCGGATTGCCTGGAAGTAACACGCACCGTATACAATTGTTGACGTGGATTTTGTGCGTCAATCCTTAATACAAAATTTTGCGCTCCTCCTGCCCAAACGTCTAAACTATTAGTTAGCACCTTCTTGCCTTTTGTATCCAATAGTTCACATTCATAGCTATCATTTTCAGTGCCTATATTGTACACGTATACAGAAGCAACAATCCCATCAGGCAAATAACCTATTTCGTTGCATTTAAGAATAAAGTTTGAAGGAAAAAGGGTTTTGGCATAACTTACCCGATAGCTTGAAACAGGGTTTTTCTCAGGTACAGAAACCAATTCCACATCCCATAACAATTGTTTCTGTTTGTTTATACAAAATATTCTCTGATTAAATTTTCCGGCACTAATAATAAATGTGTCCAAGGCTACCTCCTGCATCGAACCCATATGCAAAGTTTGAAAACTACTGCTATCATGCTCATAAAATGAGTAAGACCAAACCAACTGTTCAGAATCAGAAGAGGTAAGCATATTGTTCTTTAACTCCACAATTTGAGAAACCTTACCTGGCAAATTGTTATTGTATACCATCAGGTTGCCGTTTTTACATAGAATTGGGCTATGCTGAGATGCAAAAAAAGGTCCGCTAACAATTGAATCTGCCGGGTTAAACGCTTTACTCCCGAATATAAAAAGGATGCGGTTGTTTTTCTTGTCTATTTTAAAAATGTTGGAAAAGTTTTTAAAACTGGCGTATACTATTTGCTGCTCTTCATCATAAGCCAATCCATTGAGATGCCCCACCCGTTTGGCTCCAAGCACCTTCTCCAGATCGATTCCAAGTTGCAGTTTTATTTCCGTTAATAAATTAAATGACCACACAAGTTCTCTCTTTGCGTTAAATTCCAGTATAGTTGGGCTGCTTAACTTTGCCTCTCTTTTACCCGCCTCTGAAACACTTGGCAAAGCAGTAGAAGAAAGTACCTGCGTTTCTTCCTTTCCCGGTGCAAATCCGCAGGTAAATAAATGATTCCTGCTGGTAACAAGGATTTCATGATGGTATTGTTTGTTGGAAAAATCAGGAAGAATATCTATTTGCTGCTGATTTAAGCTGGCTTCAGTTGCTTTATTACTATTCAAATAAGAAATTTTGCCGCTGCTGTTTAGATTGATGTCTCTGAAACTTTTGGTTTCGGCATTTGTTCTGCTAAACCAAACCACTTCCTGTTTGCGGTTGATGGCTGCGCTACATCCATCTATAAATAAAACTCCTGATGAGTCAGGGAAAACCAGATTGGACTGACTCCTGTTTACTATTTCAAATGTGCTGCGATATGAATAAGTATGAAACAGGTATTTCTCCGAATGATAAATAGTTTTATTCCCCTTTAGCGCAAAAAACGTCCATGAATAAGTGCTTCCATAATCAAGCGCCCTGGGCAGTGTGAGGTACGTTTTATCAATAATGGTATCAATTACCGGAACGGTATCTTTAAAAATCTTAAACCTGTAGAAGTTAGCTCCATAAATATCTTCATGTTCAATAACCGGGTATGAAAAATTAATACTGTCATTTCTTTCCGGGAATATCTGCTGAGAAAAAACGCCAAATCCGTTTAGTAGATTTATAATTAAAACAAACAACCTCACCAGTGTCTTTTTCCTATATTTCATATCGTATATTGTTATGAGGTGCAAACTTACCGGTAAAAGGCTTTAACCACAAACCACATCATAAAAAGAAACTTAAGCGAAATGGGGTTCATCTGATGTTTCATGATGGAAGTATTGCCATTCGTGCAGTCTAGGATCTGGATAGTATTATTTATTCTACCAAAATGAAGTATCCAAAAAAAATATTTTCATAGTTAAACGAATAAAAACTGGTAATGAACGATCATAATATACAGTTAAATAAATGCTTGATATTTCCGCTCAACCAAATCGAAAAAAAAGCCGTCTGCTAACTATCTTGAACCCTTAATTCAGGTATTAATTTAATTGACCTCTATGAAACCATTATTACAAAAACTCCTGTTCTTATGTTTTGTAGCCATCTCTGTGGCGTCAAACGGACAAACATTTACCATTGGATCGGGTACAGCCGCCAATACATCCTCCTCTTACCCCGCACCATATGGTAACTTCTACACTGGTGCCCGACATCAGTTTCTTTACCGCAGTACAGAGTTGCAGGCAGTTTCTGCCACCAATGGCATTATCACCCAATTTGGATTTAATGTAACTGCAACAAACGGAACAGCACCTATTCTCGGGCTTACTATTAAAATGGGGCAAGCATCAGTAAATGTACTAACCGCTTTTCAAACCGGATTAACCACGGTGTACACTTCAACCTCCTATACCCCGGTTACCGGTTGGAATTTGCATACCCTAACCACTCCTTTCGCATTGGATCCTACCATGAACCTTATTGTTGAGGTGTGTTTCTCCAACGGTACTTCCTACAATTATAGTTACAATGTTTCAACCCAATGGACCACCGGATTACCTGCAAACACAACGATTTATAACAGGTCTGATTTAGCAGGAAACGGCTGCCCGAATACCGCTATCAATTCAACAACCGCAGCCGCACAAACAAGCAGACCCAATTGCCGATTTGTGCTTACAGCAGGTGCGGCAATGTCGTATTCGAGTACATTCCTTTCACAAAACAATGCCTATCCTATTCGAAACGGTGGAACCAATCAGGAAATCATGCGTATAGCCGTTGTAACCAGTGGTTATTCTTCTCCGCTGGGGGTAACCCAATTTACCCTAAATACGAATGGTACCACAGTGCCTGCCAATATTACCCGGGCAAGAATATATTCAACCGGAACATCAAAACAATTTGATACCACCAATTTATTTGGATCCGCTTTAAATCCTTCAGGTAGTTTTAACATTAGCGGAAGTAAAACCCTTTCCTCAGACTCTAATTTCTTTTGGTTAACTTATGATATTTCCGGAGCATCCTTTGGCAACACGTTTGATGCTGAATGTTCACAGGTAACTGTTTCTTCAACAAATTATCCTGTAGCTGTTTCTGCTCCTGCCGGCAGCAGAACCTTGCTTGCACCATTAAACGGCACCTACTCAGTTGGAACAGGACAAACATATACCAGTTTGCCTGATGCAATAACCGCTCTTTATTATCGAGGTATTTCAGGTGCCACCAATTTTTTACTTACTGATAATAATTATACACTTACTTCAACACTAAATATAGAGCCATTTCAAAATCCAGGCAATGATTTATTAACCATTTCCCCATCCAATACCGCATCCATTAATGGAAATATCAGCGGTAGCCTGATTAAAATAACTACCGGCAATATTATGATTGACGGGGCTAACACATCTGCACCAAATCAAAGAAACCTTACCCTAAGCAATATATCAACCAGTTCGCCACAGGTTATTTCTATTGCCAGCACAGGTACTAATACCCTTCAACATATTTCCATAAAAAACACCATCATCATTAATGGAACAAATACAAGCAGCGCTGTTACGTTTATGGATGCGGGTGGATCTACAGGTGGTTATTTTAATGATGTAAATATGATAAACAACTCCATTTCCAAGGCATATATTGGTATGTATATATGGAGTGCCAGCTCAGCCAGTTCAGGCATATTGATTGACAGTACTGAATTTAGCAGTTCAGGAGGAAACCAAATCCGGTTAGTAGGATTATACATGCAAGGGGTGAATAATGCTACTATTAGTAAAAATACCATAGGAAATTTTGAGGCCTCAAGTGCCGAACTTAAAACCGGAATATGGATTGCAACAGATTGCCGAAATATAGTGATTGAACGCAATAAAATTGTGAATATTGGCACACTGGCTGCGTCTAATTGCGGAATGGGTATCCGTGTTTCAACGGGGTTGGCTGGTGCCAATATCAGCATTAGAAATAATTTTATTGACAATATTTACGGAACAGGATCAGCTACTTTTCATGCCAATTCCAATCCGGCCGGAATAACCCTGCATTCAACACAATCAGGTATTCAAATTGTTTATAATACCATCAAGTTAAGCGGAAGCTCATTAGCAGGAACCCAAGGTAACTCTGCCGGAATACGCTTGCTTACCGGCTCTTCAGCGGATATCAGGAACAACTATATTAATAATACACTGGGTGCAGCCATTCCTGTTGGCACTACCATTTATGGAATAACCCTGGAGACCTCCGCCTCTCAACTTACAGCTATCAATGCAAACAACTACTATGTTGGAGGTGGGTTTGGTACAACATCGGTAGGGCGTATTGCATTTTCTAATTACCCAACATTATCAGATTGGAAAAATGTGGTAACTGCAGATATATTGTCGATCTCAGAAAACACCCCTTTTATATCCGGCACTGATATGCATATTCCGGCATCTACTGTAAGTTCTATGGAGTCAGGGGCAGTTGCAATTGCAGGGATCAATACGGATATTGATGGTGATACCAGAAGCGGTACTTTTCCTGATATAGGTGCAGATGAATTTATTGGAGTAATAAACGATATCACACCACCGCTTATATCATTTAGCCCGCTCAATCATCACAACTCTACTACTACCAGAAACGTAACCGGCATAGAAATAACTGATATCAGCGGAGTAAATACCACTACAGGAACAGCACCAAGGTTGTACTATAAGAAAAAATCAAATGCCAATACATTTGGGGCCAACACCCCTGTTACCAACGGCTGGAAGTGGGTTGAAGCATCCAATACCACTTCACCATTTAACTTCAATATGGATTATTCACTGATTTATCAAAATCCGGTTTTGGTAAATGATACCATCGAATATTTTGTTGTTGCTACGGATAATGCAACTTCTCCAAATACCATTTCCCAACCGGCTGCGGGATTCAGCGGAACAAGTGTAGCTGTTATCACATCTGCTCCAACAACTCCTTATTTTTATAAAATAGCAGGAGGTCCGTTATCTGGCGTATACCTGATTGGAGCCACTCAGGTTGCACCCAACTACACCACCATTACTGCAGCTGCCAATGATATATCAGCCAGAGGGGTAAGCGGGCCGGTTACTTTTTCGCTTACTGATGCAAGTTACGGAGTGTCTGAAACCTTCCCGATTGTTTTTGAATCAATCGCAGGAGCTTCTGCACTTAACCAGATTACTATAAAACCTGCAACAGGAGTGGTACTTTCTACCATTTCCGGATCATCTTCCAGCGCCATTATAAAACTTAATGGGGCTGATTATATTACCATAGACGGGTCTGCAACTCCTAACGGTAGTACACAAAACCTGCAAATTGCGAATACCAATACCAATAGTGGTGGCAATGGAGTAATCTGGCTGGCCAGTGTTTCTGCGGTAAACGGTTGTGAATTTAATACCATGAAAAATATGTCTGTAAGAGGGAATATCACTTCTGTCAACAAAACCCAATTTCTGATATATTCAGGTAATCAGACTTCCCAAAACACTACCTCACCGGCATTAGCCAAAAACCAATCTAACCGGTTTGAAAATATCGGGTTTTCTTTCGGGCAATTTGGCCTTTTCCTTCACGGCCCTTCAACAGCATCAACAGATAGCAACAATACTGTGCACAATTGCACTTTTACCACTTTAGAGTTAAATGCGGTGGTGTTGATCAATCAAACGAATGACTCTATAACAAACAACACCACACAAAGTACAGGCGGTGCTGTTGCGGGACTGAGTTTAACAGATATAAACGGAATAGTGGCGCCTGTATACCTCAGGGAATCTAAAAACTGTATGGTAAGCCGTAATAAAATTTCCATCTTTTATGTAAGCAACGGATCAGTGTCCAGGTTATATGGAATATGCACCGATGCGCCTTCCTATAGTTCATCAGGCACCCCCTCAAATAATACCATTGCAAACAACTTTATCAGCCAACCGGATTATCAGGGAAATGGCACCGGCTGGAATATAACCGGTATAGGACTTCATGGCGGATATGGTGATAAAGTTTATTATAATTCTGTATTGTTTTTTGGGAACAACTTTAAAGGTTCATCAGGCCCATCGGCTCTTTTTGCTAATGGAACAAACTCTCAACCCAGAAATTGCAACAATGCCGATGTGAGAAACAATATATTTATTGCCACTGGTGGCGGTGTTTCCGGTAATGTATACGGGCATTATACCAGTTTTAGCAATGCTGCAGCATACAGCGCATGTGTTGCAAATTACAATAACTATTACCTTAGCCTGACAGGTGGAATAACCCCTGTTTTAGCCGGAATAAACAATACCGATTATCTCACACTTTCCCTATGGCAAACGGCTTCAGCCAAAGATCAAAACTCTGTTTCTAAATCTGTCACTTTTGTAAACAGCTTCGGAGATCTTCACTTAGCAAGCTCTTCCATATCGGATTTTGACCTTAAAGGTATTGCCATTCCGGGAATGGGAACGGATATTGACAACGATACCCGTTTTTCTATACCATATATGGGAGCGGATGAAGTACCAGGTTTTCCTTTACCAGTAAATATGCTTTCATTTACGGCAACAGGAACTGGCAATGATGTAGAATTGCGCTGGATTACAACCAATGAAAAAAACAACAGTGGTTTTTTAATAGAAAGGTCCTTTAATGGCAGCTTATTTACTGAAATTGGTTTTGTAAAAGGACAAAACACAACAAACCAACAACAGGTTTACCGCTTTACAGATAAAAATTCCTTACAGCTTGCACCAACAATATACTACAGATTAAAGCAATCAGATATGGACGGAAATTATTCATACTCAAATATTGCTATCGTGAACACATCAACGATAAAAAGGAATCAGGAGGTGAGTGTATATCCTAATCCGTTCACATCTGAAATAACAGTAACAATGGATGTATGGAAAGCAGGCACCATAACTGTTTATGATGTAACAGGCAGAATTCAACTCACGCAATCCATTTCAGATAACACTTTGCAAAAAATAGATGCCACAACCCTTTCAGCAGGTATCTATTATGTTACCATTGAAGCCGGAGGAGTAAAACAAACTTTTAAACTCATTAAATAAACTTTGGAGAAACGGGGTTACGGTGTTACCTGACCTCGTTTCTTTTTTAAAAGAATGCCAATAAAAACGGAGCGAATCTTCCAACAACGTTACTAATTTAATGGTAAGTGATAGCCGTTTGCAATATATGGTTAGCCTGATGTAACCTTACACCATCTATAAGGCAAGTCTTCTTTACCCAATAACAAATTATTTGTCTTAAACAGTCCATTGTGTTTAAAATTTGTTCCAACCAATTCCGCATTATAAAGTTTATACCAAAATTCAGCCACTCATTAGGCTCATAAGAAATATGTTAAACTGACCAAATCGATGGTTTAACGAATAGATTCTGCATACCACAAACAGTATTGGGTGATAAACGGTTAAACCCCAATAATATCAAGCGTTAGAGGTAAATTTGAACGTATGGAAGTTGATAAATAAGCCAATTTATTCCTTTCAGCTATTTCTCAAACAAAAAAATCAAAAAACAGTGTATGAAAGCCCATGTAAAGTATCCAGCTATTCGCCACCTGAACCGGATAAAAAAAAGCCTGTTACCCCTTATTTTTTGCATCGCATCTTTTACAGGTACAACAGTTTGGGCACAAACTGAGGAAGAAGCCGATGAACAGGGGTACGAAGAATACAACGAACGCACTATTGAGGACAATAATCGCGGTACTATATATGATGAACAAAGTCGGTTAAGGCACAGCAGGAAAAGAGCGGAGGATGATTATACCACATCTCCCGGTAATCTGAATCTTGGTTTTCCGGATTTGTTTTCGAACGAAAAGCCAGGATATGAGTATTCTTATCCAGAGGAAAACCAGCCATGGCATCATCCTGATCAGAAAACGGGTGAAGTTGGGGAAAACGACCCAATTTATCACGATCCGCCACCGCCACCTGATCCCCCGGACTTACCATTAAGCACCGTGCTATCTAACCTGATTCTGATTATTGTATTGAGTATAACAGGTGTGATAGCATTACGGTACAATTCCCCAAAAAAATAAACCCGGTTAGATAACCAAACGCAAAATGGATGACTAAATAATATATGCTAAAAATTCAAACAGTATTGGCATGTGTTGTATTGTTTTTTTATAACCTGAAAGCTCAGCAACATTTGGAAATCGAATCAAAAATTGTGAGAAACTATCTATTAAGTGAGGTAAAAAACAGTCCTGCAATGGCGCTCAATATTGGCTTAAATTATTGTGTGAACAGGCACCTGTACTTTAATATGCAATATACATCGGGTGTGCTCAGAGGCCAGGTGAACAAGGCAACCTTTTTTCAAAACAATTACTCCATATATGAAGGGGGCATCGGCTTCAAAATCGATTCGATCTCTGCTTATCACAAATTACTTGCGAAAACAGGTATACGAATCAGTTCCGGTATAGGGCAGGTAAATAATGAAGTAAGCACCTCATTAAACAACGGACACAGCGAAAGCTTTACACAACCATTTTTCACCTATTATTTTCAAACCTGCTTTACCTTTTCCGCATCACGTGATCTTTTATTTCAGGCTAATGCCAAAATAAATCTTACACAAAGTAATTTTCTTGACGGGGTTGCCGGAAAATCACCCGACCATATTTTTAATATTGGATTAGGTGCGATATACAGGATTCATTATTCAGAAAAACACATCAATCAGAGCCCGCCAGCAGTTATTGTTTATCCCTCTTCTGATATTGGTAACCGGTTGGACAAAATCGATTCTCTGTTATCTATAGTAACAACAACGGTTGAAAAAAATACCCGCCAACAAATTAAGCCAACAGAAGAATTTACTAAACCCGACTCCACTACAACGCTAGCCGAAACAAAACCGGACAAAACCGGAATTACATTTCCTTCCTTCCGATATCATGTGATTATAGGTGGCTACTTCAGATTAAGTCCAGCTATTTATTTTCAGGAAAAGCTGAAGTTAAATGGAATTGAAACGAGGCTTATTACAAAATATAACGATGGAAGGTTGATACTGGTTTCAGCCTTTGAAACAAACAATTTTGATGACGCACTTAAATCAATGAAAAAGTTAAAACTACAGCTAAAGCAAGATGCCTGGATTTATATAAACAATAAACACCACTAATTATGAAAACACGTATTGCCATTATTAAAACCCGAGACAATGAACATGTGGCCTTTGGGGATTTCATTACTGAAGAACATTACGAAATTCATTACTATGTAAATGCTACATTTACACCTGAAGAATTGTTATCCGGTAACTTTGATCTGATTATTTGCGGATTGGAATCTCAACCTATCTCAGGGATAGCATTACTTGAGTATCTTAGGGATCATAAAAATGATACCCCTTTCATAATCCTCTCAAAAATTCACAATAAAACATTATATGAAAAAGCCATCCTAAACCATGTTACCGACTATATCAGCCTTCCTCTTGATAAATTCCAGCTGACGAACAGAATTAGAATCGCATTGAAAGACCAAATGGATAAGCACGAAAAAATATCAGAAGACAAACACGATATGTTTAAACATATGGCGCATGAGATTTATACACCTCTTACCGGTATTGTTGGTATAACAGATTTAATGAAAAACAATACCGAATTAATGAAAATAGATCCGGAACTTATTGAGATGATGGAAAAATCTGTAGTACGTTTAAAGCGCGCGGCAGATAATGTATTGTTGTATGAAAAAATTAAAAACAACCTGGTTCACTATCAGCCAACCATTCTAACCGACTGGAATAATCTGCTGAACGAAACCGTATCTGAAGTTGGCCACGATTTTAACAGAATGGAGGATATTGATATGGATGTGCCCAACCGGTTTAAACCGATAAAAATATCCGCACAGCATTTTAAGATTGTAATAAAAGAACTGCTGATAAATGCTTTCTCTTTTTCTAAAAAAGGAACTGTTATTAAAGTGGGAACGAAAACCATGCCTCAGGGCAATATCAATTTTATGTTTCAGAATGAGGGAAGAGGAATGCAAACCAATGACATGGAAAGCATATCCCCATACATGCAGTTTGAACGCAAACGTTACGAACAACAAGGGCTTGGATTGGGACTTGCCATTGCCAAACAAATTCTGGATTTATATCATGGAAGCCTTAATCTCAAATCAGTGGCCGGCCAGCGTTTGGTAGCTTCTGCAAAGATACCCGCCATTTTAGGCAAACACCATGATTAGAGTAATCAGTAAGATTGAATTCCCCTTTGGGTTACTTATACATTAAAACGGAAGTGCATAATATCACCATCAGTAACCACATATTCTTTCCCCTCTACACCAAGTTTACCTGCATCTCTGCATGCCGATTCTGAACCAAGCTGTATAAAATCATGATACTTGATTACCTCGGCACGGATAAATCCCTTTTCAAAATCGGTATGTATCACTGCTGCGGCTTGTGGTGCTTTTGTTCCTACGGTGATGGTCCAGGCCCTTACCTCCTGCACACCGGCAGTAAAATAGGTAATGAGATTTAATAATTTATAAGCCTCTTTTATCAATTTGGCCACACCTGAGTCGGTTAATCCGAGATCACTTAAAAAAGCCATGCGGTCTTCGTAACTTTCCAACTGTGTTATTTCTGATTCAATAGCTGCGCTTATTACCAAAATACCGGCATTTTCATTTTTAACAGCCTCACGAACCATCTCCACGTATTTATTACCATTTACAACAGATGCTTCATCAACATTACATACATAAAGAACAGGCTTATCTGTCAAAAGAAAAATATCCTCCACATGTTTCTTCTCCTCCTCAGTAGCCTGAACACTGCGCGCAGACTGACCAGACTCAAGGTGTTGTTTATACTTTAACAATGCCGCTTCAGCCTTGGTTGCATCCTTATCACCTGTTTTTGCAGCTCTGCTTACTCGTTGCAATTTTTTATCAATAGAATCCAGGTCTTTTAATTGTAATTCCGTATCTATAATTTCTTTATCACGCACCGGATTAACCGACCCATCCACATGAATAATATTGTCATTATCAAAACAACGAAGCACATGGAGTATGGCATCTGTTTCGCGGATATTAGCCAAAAACTGGTTGCCCAAACCCTCACCCTTGCTGGCTCCTTTTACCAAACCTGCTATATCTACAATCTCAATGGTTGTGGGAACAATACGTTGCGGGTTAATTAGTTTTGCCAGCTCATTTAATCTCTCATCGGGAACCGTAATGGTACCAACATTTGGCTCAATGGTACAAAAGGGAAAATTGGCAGCCTGCGCCTTTGCATTGCTTAAGCAATTGAATAATGTTGATTTGCCCACATTCGGAAGGCCTACTATACCGCACTTTAATGCCATTGTTTTTTTTGTTAGTGATTGATGCTGTTAAAATATAAGTGATCTTTTACTTAATGAATTGTTTCATGTCCGTAATTAGTTTCTCTGCGAGGCTGTTTGCTGTAGTCTCACTCCGGCTTTCTGCATATATACGGATAATCGGTTCTGTATTTGATCTGCGCAGGTGCACCCACTCTTTATCGAATTCTATTTTAACACCATCAACCGTATTAATTGGTTGGTTTTTATACTTGTCCTTAATCTTTCCTAAAAGCGTGTCTATGTTTATTTCTGGCGTTAGTTCAATTTTCTTTTTGGCTATAAAATAATCAGGATAACTCTCACGGAGCATGGAACATATTTTGCCAAATTTAGCGAGATGCGATAGAAACAAAGCTATGCCGGCAAGTGCATCGCGGCCATAATGTAACTCAGGAACAATAATGCCCCCGTTACCTTCTCCACCAATCACTGCGTTGGTTTCTTTCATCATCTTCACCACATTTACCTCACCTACTGCACTTGCGTTATAATTGCCTCCATGTTTCTCTGTGATATCACGCAATGCCCTGGTTGAAGACAAGTTAGAAACCGTATTCTTTTTTAAACCCGATTGTTTTAATGACTCTTCAGAAGTATTTTTTAATACATAATCAGCCACAGCAACCAGCGTATACTCTTCTCCAAACATACTTCCATCTTCGCAAACAAGAGCGAGGCGATCTACATCCGGATCTACCACAATTCCTACATCACTTTTGCTTCTCTTTACCTGATTCGAAATCTCATTCAGGTTTTCAGGTAATGGCTCCGGATTATGCGGGAACTTACCATCCGGAGTACAAAACAACTCTACGATATCATCCACTCCCAGCGCTTTTAACAACATAGGAACAGCAATACCACCGGTTGAATTTACCGCATCAACCACCACTTTAAATTTTCTTGCTTTGATGGCTTTAACGTCCACCAGTTCCATCGCCAGAATTTTATCTATATGCTTTTTTATGTAATCTGTTTTAATGGTAACGGTTCCAAGCTTATCCACCTGAGCATAATCAAATGCTTCCTGCTCTGCAATTTCCAATACTTTTTTTCCAAATTCATCGGAAATAAACTCTCCCGTACTGTTAAGTAATTTGAGCGCATTCCATTGTTTGGGGTTGTGGCTTGCGGTCAGGATAATGCCGCCATCTGCCTTTTCTTCTGTAACCGCCATTTCAACGGTTGGGGTAGTAGAAAGGCCAAGGTCTATTACATCGATACCAAGTCCTGATAAAGTACCTGTAACAAGGCGATTCACCATGTCACCCGATATACGGGCATCACGTCCAACCACAATGGTACAATTCTTTTTATCGTCTCTGATAAGGGTTCCGAAGGCGGAAGTAAACCTTACAATATCCAGAGGAGTTAATGCATCACCGGCTTTTCCTCCGATGGTACCTCTGATTCCTGAAATTGATTTAATTAGCGTCACAGTGTGCTGTTTTTTAAGGGCTGCAAATTTAACCGATATGTACGAACCTGCAAATAGCCCAACTAAATCCCTGATAAATAGCGCAAAACAACCTTAAACTTGGTGATTAGCCCATTAAACCCCTAAACTTGCAGGGCATAAGTATGGAAAAAGAGTGGTTTTCTGAATGGTTTGATTCCCCTTATTATCATATTCTTTATAAAAACAGAGATGATAAGGAAGCTCAGTTGTTTTTGAACAACCTGATGACCCATTTTCATGTTTCGCCCAATATGCATATAGCCGACCTTGCATGCGGTAAGGGCAGGCATGCCATATATCTAAATTCTATGGGTTTTGATGTAACAGGTATTGATCTGTCTCCGCAAAGCATACAAACGGCCAATACATCTGCCAATGAACATTTACGTTTTGAGGTAGGCGATTTGCGAAACCTGAGGTTTGAAAATGAATTTGATATTGCGTTGAACCTCTTTACCAGTTTCGGTTATTTCCAGTCGGCTGATGAGGACCTGCTTGTATTACAAAACATGCACAAAGCCATTAAACCCGGAGGATATCTGTTGATTGATTTTATGAATGCAGCGCTTGTTATCCAAAATCTGGTGGAGCATGAGAGTAAAACCATCAATGGCATTCAGTTTAAAATTACCAAATGGGTTGATAAGGGATTTATTTATAAGAAAATTTATTTTATGGACTGCAACCGTGAGTTTGAATTTACAGAAAAGGTACAAGCTCTGGTAAAAAGTGATTTTGACAATTTATTAAATGCCGGAAAATTTTCTATTGTAAATATATTCGGTGATTATCTGCTAAACCCTTTTAAAGAATCTGTTTCACCACGATTAATTCTTGTAGCAAAAAAACATGCTTGAACAACTGCAGCAACTTGATACCAGTTTATTTATTGGCATAAACTCAGGAATAAAAAATACCCTGCTGGATTTGTTGTGTCCGTTTATGAGGAAACAAAGCAACTGGTATTTATTGTATGCGGTACTTGGGTATTTTTTATATGAAAAGTACAGGATGCGGTTTTTATGGATTTTGTTGGGTGCGGCTATTCTGGTGCTTGTAAGCGATCAGGTAAGTGCAAATTTGATTAAAAACACTGTTCAAAGGCTCAGGCCTTGCAACAATCCCGACCTGAAAGATCAGGTTCGTTTGCTGGTTCATTGCGGCAGTGGATTTAGTTTTATTTCTGCTCATGCTACCAATCATTTTGCCATTGCATTTTTTATCAGTTCCTTTTATGCTGAACTTAAATGGGCCAGGCCGGTTGCCATTTTATGGGCATCACTCATTGCTTTTTCTCAGGTTTATGTTGGTGTGCATTACCCATCGGATGTATTGGCCGGTGCTGCACTTGGATCTTTTTTTGGCATTTTAGCCTTTACCCTTGTACGTAAAAAAGTAGAATTAAATACGCCTCCGTCTTTATGAATTTCTGGATTATTATATTACTTATCTCATTTCCTCTTGCAGGAGGGTTAATAGCCTTATATACCCGGTTTAAAACAGAGAACCGTCTAAAAATTGTATTGTCATTTGGTGGTGCTTATCTCCTTTCCATTGTTTCATTTCATCTTATTCCGCATATTTATGAGGATGCCAATTTTTTAACCGGTGTATTTTTACTGGGCGGTTTTTTCTTTCAGATTTTTTTAGAACGGTACTCACGAGGGATTGAGCATGGCCACCTGCATTTACACGGAGAGAAAAAAAAACTGATTCCTTATGAAATTTTGTTTAGCCTGAGTTTGCATAGCTTTATGGAAGGTATGCCTCTGGGCACCGACATTTTTCTAAACAATACCCAAAAAATTTCCTTTGCCATTGGTATTGTTTTGCACGAGCTGCCGGCTGCCTTTGCCATGGTAAGCCTGTTAAAGGCCACGCACATGAAAGTGAATACCCTCCGGATTTTTGTATTTACTTATGCCTCCATGTCAACACTCGGAGCCTTAAGCAGCAACCTGATCAGCAATAGCATCAATGACCATATTTTTGATTACCTGATGGCTTTTGTTGTGGGCACATTTATTCATATTGCCACCACCATTCTGTTTGAAAACAGTGAAAACCACCGCTTCACGTGGTCTAAAATCTGGGCTATTTTGTCGGGTATTATACTTGCGGCATTAATCAGTTATGCTGCATAAAAAAAGCAACCCGTTTGGATTGCTTTCTGCGTTATAATATTCTGAATGTGTTTACTTCTTTGGAGAAAGGTTGGCATCTACCATTACGCTGATTTCTTCAGCTATTTTGGCTAGCACCAGTTTCGGTATTTCGATATTATGATCTTTTACAAGTACCTTAAAATCTGATTTAATATGAATAGTGCCATTGCTAACGGTAATTACACCTGTAATGGTTCTGACTTTTTCTACACCATGAATATTTAACATACCGGTTACTGTTACATTATAAACACCATCCTTGGTAAAATCTACACGCTCGTTAATTTTACCTTTAAAAGTACTCATCGGGTATTTTTCACTCTCCATGTACTTTTCATTAAAGTGCTCCTGCATCAGTTTGTTTTCAAACTGGAAGGATGTATTACCAATAAGAAAAGCTACATCATTTGTTTTTACATTTATCAGGGCTTTAATATCCTTTGATTCAGCCTTAATATCTTCTACCGGGGTTTTAGAAAAAAAGCTTACCTGAGATTGTGTTGAGCTAAACATTTGTGCCTTTGCCACAGGAATTACTGCTATAAAGGCTATTACATAAATTAGTTTTTTCATTGGAATTGTTTTGTTAGGTTGGTTTTTTAAGTCAAGTATGGTGCCAGAATTATTTATGGTCGAATGAGAAGGTTCTCGAAATATTAAAGCCGAAGCGAAGTTGTTTAAGGTTAAGTTCTGAGGTATTACGTCCGATAAACTGTTGCTCCACTAAACCATTGGCATTGGTAAAATGCAATTGAAATACGTGTCCTCCTGTTTCTATATCAAATCCAAAAGCAAAAGCGTCATAGTAAGTATTGCTGGCCGGTTTATCCCTTCCGTTTAATCTTGGAATATACTCTATATTAAAGCGGGTGCTCCGGCTTATTTTAAATGACCCGCCCAAACCCAGGGCAAAAATACTATTGGGTGTACTTTTGGTTTCAACCAGGTTATAATGCACCATGGTTGGTGATACTATTACAGAAACATGGTCGTTCACCTTTCTGGTAAGTATAGCTTGTGTGGCATACGCTATTCTGGAGGTAAAAAAGTTTTGCCTGCTTTTATCAGCAAATTCCAGCGTACTTAAAGCAGTGCTTCCAAATAAAACAATGCTTAATGGTGCACCTTTCTTTTTTTGCTGAAGGAGTTGATACTTGGCAAATCCATCAAACGTTTTTCCTATAGTGCTGCGTCCTAATCCAACCATTAATCTATCCGTTATGCCATATTCAAGTCCCAGTCTGATGGTTGCCCCATCTAAACCAAATACATCGTACAATCCATAAACATTGTCCTTCCCTATATTCATTGGGCTAAAGCGATGCTGAATACGAAAGTCCAGGTGTTTAGCCTTCATCGTTTCGTTACTTTGTAAATTAATTACCCTGGTTGATTTAAATGTAGCATAAACAGGGGTTGGCTTTTGGGGTGTTTCATCATTCAACATGTTTAACAAATCATCCTGAGCATAAGCAGAAAAACAAACCCCGCCAAGCATTATTAAAGCTAAAATTTTCTTCATGTGATGTACTAGTTATTAATGGCTCCGTTGTTAATCCATTTGGCAATTGCATCCTGATTTACCTGACTTAAAGCACCTGCGGCAGGCATATTATCCAATTCTGTTGCACGGATTTTAACCCTGTCTTTATTATTAAAAACTCCCTGATAAGTGCTCAGATCAGGTGACTGGGCCCCAGAAACGTGGCATCCGGCTGTAGCGCATTTCTGATCAATAATGGGTTTTACGGTAAGTGTCCAGGTTACTGCCGAGGTATCTGTCTGGTTGGAATTTGGGTACAATTCCTCTTCGCTGTCATAATAGCAAGATTCAAAGGAAACAATTCCTGCAGCTATTAAAAATATCAGTAAGCCTACTCTTTTCATGCTTGTATTTATCATTTATAAGGTTTGCAAAATTACTTCTTTAACTCTGATCTCAACTTTATTTCACCAAAAGTGCAATAAAAACCAGTATCCATACCAGTTAGTTCACAACAATAGTTGGGGTTGTAATGCCATGGCAACTGTTACAAGCACCAATGGTGGTTTTTTCCTGCATGGCTAAAATACTGCCATCATTTTTTACAACAACCGGATAAAATCCGCCTTTAAAATTGATAATTTTAGCCGTATAAAAATTACCCAGAGGATCAACCGGAAGTTTATATATTAATTCGCCCGTTCTGTTTATCCCTGTCCATAATTCAACCGTTGTAGCTTTGTTTCCATAAACGGTGCCCGCAATATGCCACCACCCACCTTCAAGTACGGCCTCGGTAAACTCTCCTTCATTATGGCATTTCATGCAGTTTTGCCCTGCGTTATGGCTTTCTCCACTGGCTGTGCTTTCGTTTCCGTTTTTCATTAAATCATCATAATGAGAGCAGGAAAAAATAAACAGCAGGCAACTCATTACCACGAATAATTTGATTAGTTTTTTCATCATAAAATTTTATTGAGGTGTTCCTGTATTCTTCCAGATTTCAAATTTTCTCAGGTCGCAGTAGTTAAGCTTTGTTCCATTTTTAGGCATTGCCGAACAACCACCCTGCTGGTTGATTGTACACAACAATTTACCATTTATGGTTTCGTTTCTTACCAAATTATAGGTACTCAAATCTACACCACCACTTATACTTGTTCCACTATGGCAGCCCAAACAATTGGATTGAATGACTTGTGTAATATGAGTGGTATATTTCACATTTGTGGTGTCGCAAACATTGGTACAAATTCTGTTGGTTGCCCCTTCTGAAATCCATTTTTTTATTAATTGAATTTGAGCGGAAGAAAGAGGGCCTGCCGGTGGCATCCTGTCTTTAGGATCTGTTTCCGTAATGGATTTAATAATTTTACCGCTATTTGGTTGAAAGGCGATAACCCCGGATTTAATGCCATTGTAAGTGGTAAAGTTGTAACCATCTGCATGTGTGATGGCATCATGGCAGGCACTCATGGTGCAATTAGATACAAAAAGAGGTAAAATCTGGGAGTTAAAACAAACACTGTCATTTGGGGTCACAGGTATCTGAGGAACCGGGCCTGTTGTAATTATTTCTGTAGGGTCATGCTTACACGCATGAATCACTAAACCCAAAAAAGACAATAGAAAAAATACACCTGTAACCTGCTTACTCATGCCAATAGTTGTTTATACAAGAATACAGATTTCGGGGCAAAATGAAAATGCTAAAATTCAGATGCCTTCATAAAACTTAACAATTCCTCACTATTTGATCCGCGAATGTCCTCCTTGCGTCCTTCCCATGCTTTGCGTCCTTTATAAATAAAGATAATATTATCACCCATTTCAAATAAACTTTTCATATCATGGGTATTGATAATTGTAGTGATATCATACTCTTTGGTAATTTCCATGATCAGCTCATCAATAACCCTTGAGGTAAGCGGATCAAGACCTGAGTTTGGCTCATCGCAAAAGAGGTATTGCGGATTAAGTGCAATGGCTCTTGCTATACCTACTCTTTTTTTCATACCTCCGCTTATAGAAGAGGGGAATAAATGGTTTACCTGGTGCAGGTTTACGCGTTCCAGACAAAAGTTCACCCTATCCAATACCTCAGCCGGAGTTAATTTGGTAAACATCCGCAATGGGAAAGCCACATTATCCTCCACATTTAAAGAGTCGAACAAGGCTGTGCCCTGAAACAGCATACCAATTTCTTTCCTTATTTCTTTTTTTTGCTCATAGTCCAGGCTCACAAAGTCTTTTCCACCATATTTGATTTCTCCGCTATCCACTTCAAGCAGCCCCACCATACACTTCATGAGTACACTTTTTCCGCTTCCACTTGCCCCAATTACAAAATTGCACTTGCCTTTGTGAAACGTGGCTGATATATCGGTAAGGATTTTTTTATCATCAAATCCTTTGTTTATGTTTTGTAGTGCAATCATCTCTTAAGGAAAAGTTCTGATATGATATAATCGAAAATAATAATGCCCATGCAACTGTAAACTACAGCCTTTGTGCTTGACTGGCCTACTTCAAGAGCTCCTCCCTCTGTTTTATATCCGTGGAAGGCAGAAACGCTGGTAATTACAAATGCGAAGGTAAAAGCCTTAATCATAGAAAATGCTACTGAGAACGGTATAAAATCAGCCCTCAATCCTTTAACAAAAAAATCAAGATTAATAATCCCCGATAACATCCCCGACATAGCTCCACCCAATAATGATAAAAACATGGCATATACCACCAGCAAGGGAATGGTGAAAAGGCCTGCCACTATTTTAGGTAAAACCAGATAATTTGCTGAATTAATACCCATAATTTCCAAAGCATCTACCTGCTCTGTTACTTTCATTGTTCCTATTTCGGATGCAATACTGGAGCCCACTTTGCCGGCAAGCACAAGGCAGGTAACTGTTGGCGAAAATTCCAGGATATTGGAATCGCGAACAATACGTCCGATAAGGTATTCAGGCACCAGACCCGATACGAGTTGATAACCGATTTGAATAGTAGAAACAGCCCCGGTAAATGTGGAAATAAGAGAAACAATTCCAAATGAGCCCAGCCCTATATTTTCCATTTCCAGCAGCAACTGTTTTCTAAAAACCCTAAACTTTTCAGGTCTTGAAAACAACCCCCTGAGGAACAATACATATTGACCAATAAATTCGAAAAACTTCATAAAATACCCTTTTATAAAAAAGCGTGTAAATATATGAAGTGCTAAAGCTAATTTTGGAAATTATTTTTGAATGACTGATTTAAAGAAAAATATTGTTGTTAGCGGCTGTACCAAAGGTATTGGTTATGCCATTGCCAATCTGTTTGCCGAAAATGGTTTTAATGTGGCAGGCTGCGCACGCAGTGAAAAAGACCTGCTTGCTATGAAAGCGGATTTCGAACAGCGTTTCCCTTACTCGTCTTTCCTTTTTGCGCGTTGCGATATGTCCATAAGCAGTGAGGTGATTCAATTTGGAGAAATGATTCTTGATCAATGGAAACAGGTGGATATTCTGGTAAATAATGCAGGGGTGTTTATACCAGGGAATATACATACAGAACAACATGGTGTATTGGAAACCTTGCTTGCAACCAATGTAACAAGCGCCTATCACCTCACCCGTACTTTATTACCTTCTATGATTGCAAATAAAAAGGGACACGTATTTAATATGTGCAGTGTTGCCAGTTTAAAGGCATATGAGAACGGGGGTAGTTATTGTATCTCTAAATTTGCCTTACTTGGTTTTAGCAAACAACTCCGGGAAGAAATGAAACCTCATCAGATAAAAGTAACAGCTGTACTTCCTGGTGCCACGTATACACCCTCATGGGCAGAAGCAGGCTTACCTGAAGAGCGTTTTATCCCAGCCCATAATATTGCCAAAACCATTTGGGATATTTACCACCTCTCACCTTCCACTGATGTAGAAGAGATACTGATCCGCCCTCAGCTGGGAGATATTTAATTAAAAATACAAACCATCCAGAAACACAAAGCAGCTAAATGTTGTTTAACAAAAAGAACAATCAGGTATGATAACGCAAAGGGTAAATAATACACTCAATTACTGTGAAAGCTTAACATCTTATAAAAGGAGAAAAACAGTTACCGTTAAAATTGGTGATCTTTTGCTGGGGAGTGATTACCCCATCAGGGTGCAGAGTATGACCACAACAGACACGATGGATACACAAGGTTCTGTTGAACAAATTATCCGAATGGTAAATGCCGGATGCGAACTGGTGAGGCTTACTGCTCCAAGCATTAATGAAGCCAATAACCTTGCCCAAATAAAAGCTGAATTAAATAAACGAGGGATTTTTGTTCCTCTTGTGGCCGATATTCATTTCACGCCCAATGCCGCAGAAGCTGCCGCACGTATTGTAGAAAAAGTTCGCATCAACCCTGGCAATTACGTAGATAAGAAAAAATTTGAGTTGCTTGAATACAATGATGCCGAATATCAGGAAGAACTGGATCGCATCAGGCAAAAGTTTGTTCCACTTATAAACATCTGCAAGGAATATGGAACAGCCATGCGCATTGGCACCAATCATGGCTCTCTTAGCGACCGTATTATGAGCCGTTATGGAGATACACCTCATGGTATGGTAGAAAGCGCGATGGAGTTTTTGCGTATAGCGGAAGATGAAGGCTACAAAAACATTGTTTTATCGATGAAATCGAGCAACCCTCAGGTAATGGTAGAAGCCTATCGATTGCTGGTAAAAAGAATGAACGAACACCAAATGTATTACCCGCTTCACCTGGGTGTAACAGAGGCCGGTGACGGAGATGATGGACGCATTAAATCGGCTATGGGCATTGGCTCCCTGCTGGAAGATGGAATAGGCGATACCGTTAGGGTTTCATTAACCGAGGATCCGGAATTTGAGGTACCCGTAGCACAAAAATTAATAAGCCGTTATAGCAGCAGGCCTGCTCATCAGCCAATTAGTTACTCCACAAGCGATGAACAAATAACTTCAACGTGGGATCCTTTTCATTTTAAGAAAAGAGAAACTGTCGAGGCGGGCAATCTGGGTGGAGGAAATGTACCAAGGGTTATTGCAGATTTTAGCCGCCACACGGCCATTACTCCGGAATTATTAAAGGATATTGGCCATGAATACAAAGCCGATACCGATAAATGGCTGATGACTGATACCGGTTGCGATTATATTTATCTCGGACAACACGAAGTTCCGTTCATGCTTCCTATGGGGTTAAAAGCAATAGTTGATGCAAATAAATGGCAAACACTTATTGACAAAACAAACAACTACCCTTATTTCAGCCAACAGGAATACTTTTCCACTTCTTCTCACTCATCAACGCTTAACTTCTTAAGTATCAGCACAAGCGAAGCTACTGATGAATTGCTCATTAAACTGGCAAGCCAAACCAAAATTGTATTGGTTGTTTCTTCTGATAATAAACATATTGTTGCTGATCTACGGAATTTTTTCATCAGACTGGCACAATATCAGATCAAATGTCCGGTGATTGTAAAATCTACTCATATTACTTCTGATGAAGAAAAATTTATGCTGGAAGCTTCTATCAATGCAGGCACATTATTAACAGATGGTTTTGGAAACGGTGTTTGGTTTGACACAAAAAATATCACTCATGGCCGGGTAAACCAGATTTCTTTTGGCATTTTGCAAGCTGCCAGAGCAAGAATAACCAAAACAGAGTATATAAGCTGCCCGAGTTGCGGACGCACCTTGTTTGATTTGCAGGAAACCACTGCTTTAATACGAAAACAAACGGACCACCTGAAGGGGGTGAAAATTGCCATTATGGGTTGTATTGTAAACGGACCAGGTGAAATGGCTGATGCCGATTACGGGTATGTTGGTTCCGGTCCAGGTAAAATAACCCTATATAAAGGCAAGGAAGTGATGAAGAAGGGAATTAATAAAGATACTGCTGTTCAGGAACTTATCGCTTTAATCAGAAATGATGGCAAATGGATGGAGGCAAATTAAAATCCCTACGCAACCAATTTAAAATGAAGGGTATCTTTGAATAAAAGTTTGCTAAACGGAATGATTTTCTATACTATTGCAAACCTAAAATTAACATAACTTAAACTAAATACAATGAAAAAGTTAATCTACTCAGCTGCAATGCTGTTTGTTTCTCTCTCAGCCTTTGCACAAAAAACTGTTGTGCAGGGAAAACCTGGTCACGCTGACGCTACCACTACTGTTGGCTCACCGGTTAACACTAAAGGTACATTAGGAAAAGCCTCAGTATCTTCATGGTACGATCCTATCGATTGGTTAAATTCATTTACAGGTGGAGGCTCAACGGTTACCACCTTTGTAGATTTTTTGATGCCAGACTCTACTGCCATTTTTGTTAATGAAGGTGATACTGCTCAACGCTTTTATAGCATCGCAGTAGGACAGATTGTTGACCCCCGTGACAATGTAATTGACCTTACTGATGACCCTGGTATTAAACTTACCAAATTTA
Organism: Bacteroidota bacterium; assembly: GCA_051715425.1. Lineage (GTDB taxonomy): Bacteria > Bacteroidota > Bacteroidia > UKL13-3 > UKL13-3 > JAJTFA01. The sequence goes on from JBPXJS010000038.1 coordinate 25,662, forward strand.
ACGGTTATAAGGTTGACTCTGTTTACCTTAGCTACCTATATGTAAGAAATGTGGATTCAATCGATGATGGTATGGGTGGAAAAATGCCTGTGGTTGATACATTAATTATCAGGTATTTCCTTCCTTCTGCTTTAACATTCCGCTCGCTTACAGCAACACCTCCATTTGTATTTGCTGAAGTTGCATGGAGCATGAGTCAGTTAAGCCCTACAGGTTTTGTTGCAGAAGAAAAAGTTCTTTTAACAAGAAACGACAGCACAATTGCAAGCAACAACAATGGTGGATTTGAAAATGCATGGAGAACCAAAACATTAACCAGAGGAGTACCTTCTAGCGTTGTGGTACCAGCTCAGGGAAACACTTCATCTCAAAATGTTGCTGGTGTTACCTTCCAGTTTAAGCCAGGTATGCCTTATGATACAGGCAGCGTGCTTGTTTACCAAAGGGATCCGGTTAATTTCCCATCGTACCGCAAGCGTGTAAACTATTTTGGATACCGCACGGCTCAAAATGCGCAAACTGCTACCCAGTGGAGATCAACTACCAATTACAACCACTCTTTATTCTCTGATAAAGAAAATGCATATTATGCAAGCGGAACCATTAATAATGGATGGGACGGTTTTATTCCAGGTAATGCGTTCTTTGCAGGTCGTAATATTTTCTGTGGTTTCCACTTCACTTCTGGTAATGCCAGCTTAAACGATATCAAAAACAACACTTTTGCAATGACTAATGTTTATCCTAACCCTGCTACCGTAAACGGTACTGCAGTTGCAGGCTTTAACATGAAACAAGCAGGTAATGTAAAAGTTACATTGGTAAATATTGTTGGACAAGAAGTTAAAAGCTTAATCAACAAATCATTTGCTGCAGGTGAGCACGCTGTTGAATTTGATTTATCAGGTTTAAACGCTGGTGTATACTTTGTGAACATGACTGTTAACGGAGTTAGCGAAACAAGAAAACTAACTATTGCTGAATAAGCGGTATTTATACTTATCATAATAAAAAAGGTCATCCAAAACGGATGACCTTTTTTTATTGCATAAAGGAGAAGGATAGGTCTTATTCTGTTTTAAAGGACTTTAGCCACTCTTTTATTTTATTTTTACCCTGGCCCTGGATTTTTTGTCCTTTTTCAGAAAAGAGCAACCAGCCTAATACCGTTCCTGCGGCAGCGCTTAATACTACGGTAAGTAAATTTTTATTTCTGGCTTTCATAGCACAAAGATATAAAGAAGATAACAAGTTCGCCCGATTGGCTATTTTTGAATGAAATACCCCATTATTATGTTGGATAATATCAGCAAAGAGGATATCAAGCGTTTGGTTGCCTTTATCGCATTAAATGCATTTGGATTCCTCATTATATTTCTGCTTCAGGATTTTATTAAACCCTTTCTTGGGGCACTCATCTTTTATGTGCTTTTCAGGGGATTTATGCAGCGGATGGTGAATGAGTGGAAATGGAAGCCATCTTTATCCGCCATACTTATTATTCTGCTTTCGTTTTTTATTATACTTATTCCTGTATTGGTTTTAAGTTATATGCTTTACTCCAAACTTAGCCAGGTATTAAACGATCCCACTTCGCTGATTACGGTACTTGATATGATTGACAAAAGGGTACTCGATATGACGGGTATTGAAATATTCAGTGATACCAACCTCTCCGGAATGAAGGCTAAGGCCGCAAACCTGATTCCCTCTTTTTTGAGTGAGTTGGCTTATACCCTTGGCAATATTGGCATCATGTACTTTATCTTATTTTACCTGTTAAAAACCAGCGACAGGCTAACCAAAGAGGTAAATAATTACCTCCCGTTTGAATATGAAAATATTAAAATTCTGGCTCAGGAACTGGAATCTCAAACCATGTCGAATGTAATAGGAGTTCCTCTTGTTGGGCTTGCGCAAGGCATTGCTGCCGGCATTGGATATTGGATATTTGGATTATCGGAGCCTGTTTTCTGGGCGGCCATTACCGCGTTTGTTTCCTTTATCCCATTTATTGGTACCACCCTTATCTGGCTACCTGCTTCTCTTTTTATTATGGGTACCGGAAATATCTGGATGGGAGCCGGGCTTATGGTATACGGAACACTTGTAGTTATTAATATAGATAATATCGCCAGGTTTATTATTCAAAAAAGGTTTGCCGATGTGCATCCGCTGATTACTGTTTTTGGCGTATTGATAGGACTGAACATTTTTGGATTGGCCGGGATTATTTTTGGCCCACTGATGTTATCTTATTTTGTACTTTTTGTGCGGATGTACCGCAGGGTATATGATGTAAAACTGAAATAATCAGTTCATCCGTTGCATCAGATCCTTTGCACTTTCCAGCAATACGTTTTTGGCCCGGGCTTCTACTGAAACAGCTTCAAGATGATGAAATGCTTTAGCAAGGTAGATGGCTTTTTGATCTTCGCAATGTTTTAAAACATCTAACTGCCTGTAACAATCCAACACCTTCCTTATTTTTACCTCCTCGTCAACATTGCCTGATGAGAACAGGTTTAACAATTCCGTTTTTTGCGCTGTATCAGCAAGGCGCAAAGCTTCTATGAGCAATAAGGTTTTTTTGTTGGCCGCTATATCACCCCCTATTTTTTTGCCAACCTTATCTCCCTCTCCAAAAGCATCCAAAATATCATCCTGAATCTGGAATGCAATTCCGATATGCTTTCCGAACTCATAGATATGATATGCATCCTGATCTGAAGCTCCGGCAATAACGGCACCTAACTTTAAGGAAGTGCCCAGCAAAACAGCCGTTTTCAGGGTAATCATATGAATATAGGCTTCGGAACTTACCTCCACCTCATTCTCAAAATTCATGTCCAACTGTTGCCCCTCACAAACTTCAGCTGCTGCTTTGTTAAAATCTGTAATAAGATTCTTCAGGCGATCTGATTCAACAGTACACAAAAGGTCTATAGACTTAATCATCATCAGGTCTCCGGAAAGTATAGCTACCGTAGGATTCCATTTTTCGTGTACGGTTTGCTTTCCTCTTCTGATAGGTGCCTGATCCATGATATCATCATGTACCAGGGTGAAATTATGGAATACCTCAACAGCTAAGGCAGCAGGTAATGCTTTTTTTATTTCTCCCCCAAACAGATCTGTAGCCATTAAAGTAAGTACGGGACGCAAACGTTTACCTCCTAACGAGAGCATATAATTAATGGGGTCATATAGGTTTTGCGGAGTTCCGGTATAATTCAGCTCAGCAATATGTTGCTCTATAAATTGATACAGTTCTTTATAAGTCTTCATTCAAATACGCTTCAATTAAACAACCTTGCTTCACTCTTGTTTGCGCAGGCAATAAATTATATAGCCACCGGGGCCTTTATGGCCGGATGTGGATCATAATTCTCCAGGGTAAAGTCGCTATAGGTAAAATCAAAAATACTTTTAATATCGGGGTTTATTTTCATTACCGGATAGGGTCTTGGCTCCCGGCTCAACTGCAACTCTACCTGCTCAAAATGGTTGCTGTATATATGTGCATCGCCAAAGGTATGGATAAAGTCTCCCGGTTCTAAATTGCATACCTGAGCCACCATCATATTAAGCAATGCGTAAGAAGCGATATTAAACGGTACACCCAAAAACATATCGGCACTGCGCTGATACAACTGACAACTTAATTTACCATCGGCTACATAAAACTGAAAAAAGGCATGACAGGGCATTAAAGCCATTTTAGGCAAATCGGCTACATTCCATGCACTCACAATTATCCGTCTTGAATCAGGATTTTTCTTTATGGTTTCAATGATCTCACTCAACTGGTCGATATGCTTACCATCGGGTGTTGGCCAGCTGCGCCACTGGTAGCCATAAACAGGACCCAGATTTCCATCCTTATCAGCCCATTCATCCCAAATGCTCACGCCATTATCTTTTAAATAACCGGTATTGGTTTCTCCTTTAATAAACCAAAGAAGTTCATGTATAATAGATTTGAGATGCACTTTTTTAGTGGTAATTAAAGGAAAACCTTCGCTTAGGTTAAACCTGAGCTGGGCACCAAAAATACTCCTTGTTCCGGTGCCGGTTCTGTCGCTTTTAAAAGTTCCATGCTGGTAAATATGTTTTAACAGCGTTTCGTACTGATTCATGGGTTCATTTATTCTGATACGAATGTCGTTTAGCATCCTCAAGGATTATTAAAATATTTTCAACACCTGATTGATACAGAAAAAGACAAACCTGTTTCTTATTTAAAACCAACAATTACAAGGCATTACCTGCCTGTTTCACCGATTATCCCATCAAATAAAGTCAAACATCGGGTAAATATGGATTCTACTGGCTTAAATCAATTCAATTGTTATTTTTGTTGACTTAATCTCAATACAACATATATGGCTGAAGTAATTCGCATGCCCAAAATGAGCGACACGATGACCGAAGGGGTTATTCAAAGCTGGTTAAAAAAAGTGGGCGATGATATAAAACCCGGTGATATACTTGCTGAAGTGGAAACCGATAAGGCAACCATGGAACTGGAAAATTACGTAAAGGGCACCCTCCTGCATATAGGAATACCTGATGGTGGAACAGTTCCGGTAGATGCGGTAATTGCCATTGTTGGCCAGAAAGGTGAAGATATCAGTGCGTTGCTGAATGGTGCACAGACAAAACCTCAGGAAGCAAAAAAAGAAGACCAGGCTGTTGCCATATCTTCTGCTCCGGCTTCGGCTCCCGTTAAGTCAGAATCATCAGACAGTCGCCTCAAAGCATCACCTCTTGCTAAAAAGCTGGCAGAAGAAAAAGGTATTGACATTGCTGCAGTTACCGGTTCAGGAGATTCAGGCCGTATTGTAAAACGCGATGTAGAAAACTTTAAATCCGGTTCGGGTACAACAGGCTCTGCAATATCCCGCCCAACTGTGGTTGGTGCCGAGAGTTATGAGGAAGTAAACGTTTCGCAAATGCGCAAAGTTATTGCCAGGCGCCTTAGTGAAAGCAAAAATGGTGCACCTCATTTTTACCTTACGATGAGTATAGTGATGGACAAAGCCATTGAGGCCCGCAAAGCCATGAATGAAATGAGTGATGTAAAAATTTCCATGAATGATATTGTGGTTAAAGCTGTTGCCGCATCATTACGTAAACATCCGGCTGTAAACTCCAGCTGGCTTGGTGATAAAATAAGGTATAACCACCATATTCATGTAGGAGTTGCGGTAGCCATTGATGATGGGCTGATTGTTCCGGTAATTAAATTTGCTGATAATAAATCTATTTCACATATCAGTTCAGAAGTAAAAGAACTGGCCGATAAAGCCAAAAACAAAAAGCTGCAACCGCACGAGTTCGAAGGCAATACTTTTACCATTTCTAATCTTGGTATGTTTGGCATTGATGAGTTTACTGCCATTATTAACCCACCTGATGCATGCATACTTGCAGTAGGTGCGGCCAAAGAAACGGTGATTGCAGAAAACGGACAGATGAAAATCGGAAATGTGATGAAAGTAACGTTAAGTTGCGACCACAGGGTTGTAGATGGTGCTGTTGGTTCTGCATTTCTTAAAACATTGAAAGAATTACTGGAAAATCCGGTTAAGATTCTTGTTTAATCCTGCTTATCAGGTTTAGTCAGTTCTTCTTAACCCGTAGGGGCAAGTTGTTATTTCGTATTACTCAACTCACTGTGGTAGCAATACCGGCATTACCTTTTTTATCTTTACCCTCTTTAAAGAAACTAGCCTGATGATTCCGAAAAAAAATGACAATTGGAAGAATAGGGCATAACGGAACCTGTGGAATCTTTGTTTAACAAAAACTGATTGAAAACCGAAACCCCATTTCCCTTTATAATAAAGCACGTAAGGCAATAAATGACCGATTGAGTAATCGTTTTTTTATTCCAGAAAATATACTTATAGTTGCATTAGGAAATTCTTCCTGCTCAAACACTCTATTGTTCACATTATGTCGAAACTGCGGGTTGGAGCATAAAAATTTCATTAAAATCATTTCAAAAAATAATTCATGTTTAACATTCAATCACTGAATGACATGCTGGTTTCTGAACTCCATGAGTTGGCCGGCAAAGTTAAGGTGCAAAACCACAAGGGCCTGGATAAGCAGGACCTTATTCAACAAATTATAGCGCGCATGCAGGATATGCCTGAAGATGAGTTTTTGGCCGCTGTTCAATCCTCCGAAAACGCAAATCCAAAATCAGTGGATGATGCTTCAAAGAAAAAAAGAGGCAGACCTAAACGCAATGAAAAAGTAATGGCTGAAGAGCGAATTATGGATACTTCATCTGAAAGTTTGCTGGAGGGATTAGACCTGAATACGCCTTTACCGGTGGAAGAAACCAAAACGGAAGAAACTACAAAGAATCAGGTAGAGCCTAATCCTGTTGAATTGCCTGCCGCTGAAGAGCCTGAAAGCAACGGAACACCTGAAGAAAACAACAACTGGAAAGAGAAACGCAACGAAAGAAACGAACGCCAGGAAAGATATGAGCGCATCCAGCAACAAACTGCCCTGCTGGCCGAGCTGGAAGGAATTGTAAGTGCTGAAGGTGTTCTTGAACTTATTCCTGATGGATATGGTTTCCTTCGTTCCTCCGATTATAATTATATGCCATCGCCCGATGATGTATACGTATCTCCATCACAAATAAAACTATTGGGGTTGAAAACCGGTGATACGGTTCGCGGGACAATTCGCCCGCCCAAAGAAGGTGAAAAATATTTTGCATTAATAAAAGTAGAATCCATTAACGGACGCCTGCCTTCTGAGGTGCGCGACCGTGTTGCATTCGAACACCTGACTCCGCTTTTCCCTGATGAGAAACTGCGCCTGGCTGATAATGCCACTACATATTCCACCAGAATTATAGACCTGCTTGCGCCAATTGGTAAAGGTCAGCGTGGTTTAATTGTTGCACAACCTAAAACAGGTAAAACCATTCTCTTAAAAGATATTGCCAACGCCATTGCAAAAAACCACCCTGAAGTTTATCTGATTATTTTGTTGATTGATGAACGCCCGGAAGAGGTAACAGATATGCAACGCAGCGTAAGAGCAGAAGTAGTTGCATCTACATTTGACGAGCCGGCTGACAAACACGTAAAACTTGCCAATATTGTATTGGAAAAAGCAAAACGAATGACAGAGTGTGGACATGATGTGGTGATTCTGCTTGATTCTATTACCCGCATGGCACGTGCCTTTAACACAGTACAACCTGCATCCGGAAAAATACTTTCAGGAGGTGTAGATGCAAACGCCCTGCATAAACCAAAACGCTTTTTTGGTGCCGCTAGAAAAATTGAAGATGGAGGCTCGCTTACCATTATTGCAACTGCATTAACAGAAACCGGTTCTAAAATGGATGAGGTTATTTTTGAAGAGTTTAAAGGTACAGGTAATATGGAATTACAACTGGATCGTAAACTTTCCAACAAACGTATTTATCCTGCTATCGATATTATTTCCTCAAGTACCAGACGGGAGGATCTCCTGCTTGAAAAACAAACGCTTCAACGTATGTGGGTACTCAGAAATCATATAGCCGATATGAACCCGGAAGAAGCAATGGACCTGATGTTGAAAAACATGCGTGGCACCCAAAGCAACGAAGAGTTTCTGGCTTCTATGAACGGATAATCATAAAAAAAACAATAGTAAAAAGTCTGGCTCTGGTCAGGCTTTTTTTTTGATACATGATGGAATGATGGGAACATGCAAAAGTGTGACCCTGCAGTGTCAATAAAATAAACATGGAAAATACTGCATTACATCAAAAAAAAATCCGATATTGAGCATCGTATTTAAACAAACAACAGAACCCTTTCACCTTTTACTTCCGGAAAATCATGTATGCGATTGTAGATATTGAAACAACAGGTGGGCATGCCGATGTAAATGGCATCACAGAAATTGCTATAATTATTCATAACGGTAAACGAAAAATCCAAACCTACCACACCCTTATAAATCCGGAAATTCCTATTCCCCGCTATATCTCCGGACTTACCGGAATTACTGATGAAATGGTGAGTTCGGCACCTGTTTTTAATGAGGTGGCAGAAACCATTCACGACCTGATAAAGGATAAAATTTTTGTAGCCCACAATGTAAACTTCGACTACTCTTTTGTAAGGCACCAGTTGAAACTTGCCGGTATAAACTGGGATGCAAAAAAAATGTGTACCGTGAGGATGAGCCGGAAGATTTTTCCAGGGCACAAATCCTACAGCCTGGGCAATATTTGTGCGGCATTAAAAATTAATATAAAAAACCGGCACCGCGCCATGGGTGATGCCGAAGCCACTGCAAAACTTTTTGATAAGCTGATAAAACATGATACCGAGGGTGCATTAAACGAACACATGAAAAAAAGTTCGAGGGAACAAATACTGCCGGCAAATTTACCTGCAGAACAATTTCATTCCCTCTCCCAAAAATGTGGCGTTTATTATTTTCATGATCGAAGCGGAAAAGTGATTTATGTTGGAAAGGCTATTCATATTAAAAAAAGAGTAGCTCAACATTTTAGTGGAAATAAAACCAATAAACAACGTCAGGATTTTTTACGAAACGTACACCATATTTCTTTTGAAGAAACAGCTACAGAACTCATGTCGCTTATACTTGAATCGGTTGAGATAAAAAAGCACTGGCCGGAGTATAACCGTGCACAAAAGAGAATAGAATTTACTTACGGCATTTACGATTATGAAGACAGAAATGGGTATATCCGTTTATGCATAGACCGTGTTCGTAAACATACCAGGCCTGTGGTAACTTTTAAAACGTTAAGCGAGGCTTTTGCCGCTATGCAGCAGATTGTTTCTGAAGCTGAATTATGCGCCAAGTTATGTATGCTGGATACGTCAAGAGATGCGTGCAATGGGTATGAAAAAGGAATATGCCGGGGAGCCTGCAACAAACACGAAACTCCTGAGCACTACAACCAAAGGGTTCAGCAAACCATTGATAACCTTTCCCAGGCAGTAAGTTATGCCATTATTGATAAAGGGTTGGAGAAAAACCAAAACAGCTGTATTCTGATAGAAAAAGGGAAGTTTTACGGCATGGGATATATTCCGGCAGATGCCGTTTCAAACAATATGGATACCATAAAAATGTTTATTAAGCCCCGTAAAGAAACCTTCTTTATTCGGGAACTGATAGCAAACGATAAACTGCTAAATAAAGGCAGGGTTATTTCCCTCACAGAAAATGAAATAAACAATATTCCTGCATCACTAAGTTGGGATAATACCCAGTTTATGCATTCAGCGTAACCAGCCTTAGAAATTCTTCCCGGGTTTTCTGATCGAGGAACTTGCCTGAGTAATCAGAAGTAACTGTTTTGCTCGTGATATCCTGAATACCGCGTGAAGCCACACATAAATGATCTGCTTCAATAAGCACTGCAATATCCTCTGTTTGCAAAACCTGTTTCAGCTCATTGGCAATCTGCACTGTCATTCGCTCCTGAACCTGCGGGCGTGCAGCATAATATCTCACAATGCGGTTTAGCTTCGATAATCCCACCACTTTGCCGTTGGAAATGTAGGCAATATGCGCCTTGCCAATAATAGGAACAAAATGATGCTCACAATTGCTGAAAAAAGAAATATTCTTCTCTACCAGCATTTGTTTGTATTGGTATTTATTCTCAAACAGGGCAACTTTTGGCTTATTGGCAGGATTTAACCCCTTAAAAATTTCGTGCACATACATTTTTGCTACCCGATGAGGAGTACCCTTCAGGCTGTCATCATCCAGATCCAAACCCAGAATAAGCATAATTTCTTTAAAATGTTTCTCTATCAACTCCACCTTTAAATCATCATCCTTTTCAAAAGCATCAGGCCTCAAAGGTGTTTCAGCTGATCCGGTAAAAATATGATCGTCTGTTTCTATTATTTCTTTGCGGTTATTTTCCTTCATATTCAACAATGTTTCGTTCGGTTTCATACAATGTTACTTTTAATTTTAATTTAGACTCCAATCTTTTTCTCAGAAGCTGCCATATTACCACTGCAATATTCTCTGCGGTGGGATTCAGGTTTCTGAAGGCTTCTGTATCCAGATTCAGATTCATGTGGTCAAAACGTTCAATTACCTCCTCATCAATGATTTGTTTTAGCGTTTTGAGGTCTAACAAATATCCGGTAACCGGATCTATCTCTCCGGTAACCGAAACAAGTAAGGTATAGTTGTGCCCATGGTAGTTGGCATTGTTACACAGCCCGAAAAACTCTCTGTTTTGCTCATCACTCCAACCGGCTACATGAAGCCTGTGAGCAGCATTAAAATTAGACTTACGAGTAACTGTTATTTCCATACAAGTTTGCAAAGGTAAGGAACTGAATCTGTAATATTATTCATTGCGACTTTCTATAAGACTAAACTTGTTTTACCTAATATTGTTTTCATTAAACAAAAAATAGAATTCTATACGGGTACTCACAATTTTCTGACTTATAGGTATTGAAAATAACTATATTTACTAGGACGACACAAAACAAGTACCTAATATCCAGTTAATTAAGTTTTGTTTAATTAATTTTACAAATAAATAAACAAAACGATTTGGAATATAGGTAAGAATCGTGTTTAAATTTGTGGAACAATTGAACAAAAAGAATAGACAAAATGACCGCTATAGAATTTAAAAAAGTTGTACAAAAAGAAGGTTCTTCCCTCAGGCACTACGCCTATCAACTAACAAGAAACGTGGAGGATACAAATGATTTGGTGCAGGATACCATGCTGAAAGCTTTGATGTACCAGGATAAATTTGCCGATGGTACCAATCTGAAAGGATGGCTTTATACCATCATGAAAAACACCTTTATCAATAATTACAGGAGGATGGTAAAGAGAAATACCTTTATTGATCAGACTGATAACGACTTTTACCTCGATTCCTTTGCCAATGCTGTAAGAAATAATGGTGAAGACAGGTTTATTATGAAAGACATGGAAAGGGCCATTGAAAATTTGCCTCAAAACTTAAAGAAGCCTTTTACGATGAACTTTAAAGGTTTTAAATACCACGAAATATCAGAGATTCTGCGCATTCCTATTGGAACAGTAAAAACAAGAATCTTTGTAGCCAGGCGAATTTTAAGGGAGCAACTACACGTATATGGCCGCATGTACGGAATGGAAAATGTAAATTAAGGGTTGTTTACCCATGAAGCACAAAGCCGGGAATACCCGGCTTTGTTTTTTTAAAGGAATTGGTGCTATTCAAAATTGCAGCAATTTGTCAGGTTTGTTTGTCAACCTTATAAACTGGCAAAACTATTGTGAGTTAACAGGCTTTTACTATTTTTGACCAAAACACATTCATAACAAATTAATATGGACGGAAAAGAATTCAGAAAATATGCAGTAAAGCATAAAGGAATAAGCAGTTTGGCGGTAGATGCCTACATAGAAAGTTCGGTAGAGGGGATGACCAGAACGGTAATTGAAGAGCGTCCGATGAACTTCAGGGAAATTGATGTTTTCTCACGCCTGATGGCAGACAGGATTTTATTTTTAGGAATGCCAATTGATGATTATGTAGCCAATATTGTGCAGGCCCAACTTCTTTTTTTGGATAGTATGGATGCCCGCAGAGATATTCAAATGTATATTAATTCACCAGGCGGGTCAGTATATGCAGGCTTAGGTATTTATGATACCATGCAATGGGTAAATCCTGATGTTGCCACCATATGCACAGGCCTGGCCGCTTCTATGGGTGCCGTATTGCAATGTGCCGGTGCCAAAGGAAAACGTACGGCATTGCCACATGCCCGTATCATGATTCATCAACCACTTGGCGGAGCGCAGGGGCAGGCATCGGATATCGAAATTACCGCACGCGAAATTCAAAAGTTGAAAAAAGAATTATACGATATTATTTCCAATCACAGTGGCCAGCCATTTGATAAAGTGCAGGTAGACAGTGACCGCGATTACTGGATGACCGCCCAGGAAGCAAAAGATTATGGAATGATTGATGATGTGTTAACCAAGCACAAACCAACCGATAAAAAATAATGGCGAAAGTGGCGAAAGACGAAAAATGTTCATTTTGTGGAAGGCATAAAGCCGATACTGAATACCTCATATCGGGTATCTCTGCTTTTATTTGCGATCAATGCATTGATCAGGCATTTAAGCTGGTGCACGAAGACATGAAGAAGGAGAAAAATTTTACTCCTGAAAACATGCGTTTGCTCAAACCTGCTGAAATAAAAAAACACCTTGATGACTATGTGATTGGCCAGAACGAAGCAAAAAAAGTATTGGCGGTTGCCGTATATAATCACTTCAAGAGGATTATGCATAAGAACCAGAATGATGAGGTGGAGTTGGAGAAATCGAATATTATGCTTGTGGGAGAAACCGGCACTGGAAAAACATTGCTTGCCAAAACACTTGCTAAAATACTTCAGGTTCCGTTTTGTATAGCAGATGCAACGGTTTTAACGGAAGCCGGCTATGTTGGCGAAGATGTGGAAAGCATATTGTCCCGTTTACTTCAGGCAGCCAATTATGATGTGGCGGCAGCAGAGCGTGGTATTGTTTACATTGATGAGATTGATAAAATATCTCGCAAAAGTGATAACCCAAGTATTACACGCGATGTAAGTGGCGAAGGTGTGCAACAGGCACTTCTTAAAATTCTGGAAGGCACCATTGCAAATGTACCACCTCAGGGCGGGCGCAAACATCCGGAACAAAAAATGGTTCAGATTAACACAGAGAATATTCTTTTTATATGTGGTGGAGCCTTTGAAGGCATTGATAAAATTATTGAACGCAGGCTGCAAACCCAATCAATTGGCTTTAAAACCAAAGCTGAAGGGCTGGAAAATGAAACAAATTACCTGCAGTTTATTTCACCTGCCGATTTAAGAAGTTATGGATTGATACCTGAAATTATCGGGCGGATACCTGTGCTGGCTCACTTAAATCCATTGGATAAAGAAACACTCAGGAATATCCTTACCCAACCAAAAAATGCCTTGATTAAGCAGTATATCAGGTTATTTGAGCTGGAGCAGATTGCCCTGAAAGTAGACAATGAAGTGCTTGACCTCATAGTAGAAAAAGCCTTTGAATTTAAACTTGGCGCACGTGGGTTAAGAAGCATATGCGAAGCCATTATGGTAGATTATATGTATGAAATGCCATCTAAAAAGGATGTAACGGAGCTGCATATTACCAATACCTTTGCCGCAGAAAAGATTGAACAATTGCGGATGAAAAGCCAAAAAGCCGCTTAGCATTTGTATTGCCAAACTAAAAAAGACCTGCTACCGACAGGTCTTTTTTTATGCGTTGATAAACTCCGCTATGGTAAATGAAAATAATTCATAATTTGCCAGTGAATGGCAACAGAACTAAATAATAAAAGAACAATATGGGCATGGACCATGTATGATTGGGCCAACTCCGTATTCTCCCTTACCATTGCTACCGCCATATTTCCACCCTACTACGAAAGCGTAACCAAAGCAGCAGCCATAGCGGCCGGAGGTAACCCTGATGGCCCTTATTACGTTACTATTTTAGGTTATAATGTGGTAACAACAGCATTGTACTCTTATGCCCTGGCAGCCGGATTTTTGCTCGTAACCCTTTTCTCCCCCATTCTTTCAGGTATTGCAGATGCACGCGGCAACAAGAAATTTTTTATGAAAACATTTTGCTATATAGGTTCTGCTTCCTGTATGCTGATGTATTTTTTCGATTCGTCTCATATTATTTTAGGTGTAACTCTTTTTATAATAAGCCTTTTTGGTTTTGGGGGCAGTATTGTTTTTTACAATGCCTTTTTGCCTGAGATTGTAAGTGAAGACCGATTTGACCGTGTAAGTGCAAGGGGCTTTTCCATGGGGTATATAGGAAGCGTTATTTTACTTATAGTGAACCTGGTTACCATTATGTTTCCGGAACTTATTTTTCCGGTGGAGCAATATGCTGCTGAACTTGTTGCCTCAGGAAAGGATGCTGCCAATGCCCTCGCAGAGTCTAAAGATCATTATGTTGGGGTAGCCAGCAAATTTTCATTTGTAAGCGTAGGTTTATGGTGGGCAGGTTTTGCGCAGATACCATTTAACATTCTTAAAGAATACCCGCGGGTTACCAAAACTGAAGAAAATATTTTTAGCAAAGGCTGGAATGAACTAAAAAAGGTATTTAAGGAAATTAACCAGCCCAAGCAGCATCTTATTAAAAGATACTTATGGGGCTTTTTCTTTATCAGCATGGGCGTGCAAACCGTGATGTATGTGGCCAGTTTATTTGGTGCAGAAGAATTAAAATTACCAACACAAGATTTAATCATTACCATTCTCATTATCCAACTCATTGCCGTATTGGGTGCATGGATGTTTTCCAGAATATCAGAAAAAATCGGAAATATTTACTCTCTTCTGATTATGGTTTGTGTATGGATACTGATTTGTATTATTGCTTATTATACCACCACCGCCAACCAGTTTTATGCCCTTGGCGCGCTTGTTGGTATTGTAATGGGAGGCATACAGGCAATGCTGCGTTCCACCTATGCCAAACTTATTCCGGATGAAACACATGATCATGCTTCGTATTTTAGCTTTTATGATGTAACTGAAAAGGTATCCATTGTTCTTGGCACCTTTAGTTATGGATTGGTACTTGATATTACCGGAAGTATGCGAAGTTCTATAATAGCTTTATGTCTTTATTTTGTGATTGGATTGTTGTTTATTGCGCGCATCAAAAACTTTAAAACCTTTCATCCGTAAATGAAAGTTGACTTGTTTATACCCTGCTTTATTGATCAGCTAAGACCTGAAACGGCATTAAATATGGTAAAAGTGCTTGAGAAAGCCGGCTGCCAGGTAAGTTACAATACAGAGCAAACATGCTGCGGACAGGCAGCATTTAATGCCGGATTTTGGGACGAAGCACGTGAAGTAGGCGAAAAACTGCTGAGAGAAGTTTCCAATAACAATATGGTTTGCCCGGGAGCCTCCTGCGTGGGCATGATCAGAAACTCATACGATCTGTTATTTCAAAACTCCTCCTATCACAACAAATACCGCCAATTGCAAAAACGCACGTTTGAATTTAGCGAGTTTTTGGTTGATGTGTTAAAAGTAACAGAACTTGGATCCATCCTTTTTGGAAAAGCCACATACCATGATGCCTGCAGTGCATTGAATGAATGCAAGATAAAAAGTCAGCCAAGGGAATTGCTTAAACATGTTCAGGGGCTGGAGCTGGTAGAAATGAAAGATTGCGAAGTATGTTGTGGTTTTGGTGGTACATTCAGTGTAAAATTTGAACCTGTTTCTGTGAGTATGGCTGAACAGAAAGTAGAAAATGCATTGGCTACGGGAGCTGAATACCTGATTAGTACCGATTATTCCTGCCTGCTGCATATGGATGCCTATATTAAAAAGAAAAACATTCCCCTCAAAACATTACACCTGGCAGATGTGCTGGCTCAGGGATTGTAAAATCTTTCCCTAGTATTCCTTTTATTACCGACATTCGTAACAACTAATCCACGCTTATTATGGCACTTATTATTCTTGGTATTTTATTCCTTGCATTGGCATCTTTTGTTATTGCCAAAATTGAGGCGGCAAAAAAATTCACCCTTATTGTGAGGGGAGTTGGTTTCGCATTTATCATTATCGGATTTCTTACCGGTTGTTTTAAACAAATTGAAGCCGGCCATGTAGGTGTAAAAACTTTATTCGGGAAAGTACAGGACGGGGCATTGGGAAGCGGATTAAACATTATTAATCCATTAATTGAAGTAAAAGAATTTGACGTTCGTACCCAGAATTATACGATGAGCGGTATTCATGATGAGGGAGAAAAATCCGGAGACGATGCCATAAGGGTACTCTCGGCTGACGGACTTGAAGTAAGTATTGACCTTTCTGTTCTTTACCGGGTAATACCAGATGAAGCACCAAGGATTCTTCAGGAAATAGGAGCTGATTACAGAGACAAAATAGTAAGGCCAATAACGAGAACGAAAATCAGAGATAATGCCGTTTACTATGATGCGGTGGCACTCTATTCTTCCAAGCGCGATGAATTTCAGACCCGTATTTTTAATAGCATTGAGAAAGATTTTAAATCACGCGGTTTGGTGCTTGAACAACTGCTGGTAAGAAATATCACATTACCTGCTTCTGTAAAAGCCAGTATAGAATCAAAAATTAATGCGGAGCAGGAAGCACAAAAAATGCAGTTTGTATTGCAAAAAGAGAAACAAGAAGCAGAACGTAAACGGGTGGAAGCACAGGGAATTGCCGATTACCAGCGTATTATCAGCAGCGGGCTAACCGACAAACAATTGCAATACGAAACCATTAAAGCCAACCTGGAACTGGCCAAATCGCCAAACAGCAAAGTAATTGTTATGGGTAAAAACACCCCATTGATTATTGACGGAAAATAACTTTACCCGATACATGATTTTTTCTCAACAACAACTGACCACATTTACCAAATCGGTATTTATAAACTGTGGTATGAATGAGGCTGATGCCGCTTTGGCAGCCGATGTGCTTGTTAGCGCAGATATGAGAGGTATTGATTCGCATGGAGTAGCCAGACTTAGCGGATATGTAAGATTATGGGAAGCCGGCAGAGCCAATATGAATCCGGATTGGAAGATTTTACACGAAACACCTTCTACAGCAACTGTAGATGCAGACCGTGGGCTTGGACTAACCGTAGCTCCAAAGGCTATGCAAATTGCCATAAATAAAGCCAGGCAGGTTGGAACCGGATGGGTGGCCATACAAAACTCCAACCATTTTGGTATTGCTGCCTACCATGCAATGATGGCATTGGAGCACGATATGATTGGTATTGCCATGACCAATGCAAGCCCGCTTGTGGCGCCAACATTTAGCAAGGAACGTATGCTGGGTACCAACCCGATGTGTTTTGTTTTTCCTGCCGGTAAACATAAACCGGTGGTGGTTGATATGGCTACCTCAAGTGCAGCCAATGGAAAACTGGAAATTGCACAGAGAACCGGTAAACCTATACCCAAAGGATGGATACAGGATGCGGAAGGAAATGATACCACCGATCCGTTTGCCCTTTCAAAAGGAGGTTCCTTATTGCCGTTAGGAAGTTCGCACGATGCTGCCGGACATAAAGGGTATGGACTAGGTGCGGTGGTTGATATTTTTAGTGCCGTGCTTTCCGGTGCCAACTACGGCCCATGGGTTCCGCCTTTTGTATCGTTTCTTAACCCCCTGGAAAATTTACCCGGAAAAGGCATTGGGCATTTTGTGGGAGCCATGAGAATTGATGCATTCAGGCCGGCTGATGATTTTAAACACCATATGGACAATTGGATTGACCGTTTTAAAGGTGCCAAGACTACTTCTGAAAGCCAACAGGTAATTATACCCGGAGAACCTGAGTTTTGGGAATTTGAGAAAAGAACGCATGAGGGTTTTGAGTTAAACGGGCAAGTGGTTGCTGACCTTAAAAAACTTGCTGAAAAACTTAGCCTGAGCTTATAACATCAGGGGTTTACATTAAAAATAGGTAATTAACACGCTGTTACCTACCTTCGCAGCCCAAAATTCATCAGCATGATTTCAGTTTCCAACCTATCCCTGCGCTACGGCAAACGTGTTTTATTTGACGAGGTAAATATCAAATTTACACCGGGTAATTGTTATGGTATCATAGGTGCCAATGGTGCCGGCAAATCAACCCTTCTTAAAATTCTATCCGGAGAAATAGATCCTTCTACAGGAAATGTTTCGATAACACCCGGAGAGCGCATGAGTGTATTAAAACAAAACCACTATGAATTTGATTCATATCCGGTAATGCAAACTGTTTTAATGGGTAATAAAAAGCTCTGGGATATTATGCATGAGAAAGACACCCTGTATGCCAAACCCGATTTTAACGATGCTGACGGGGAACGGGTAGCCGAACTGGAAGGAATTTTTGCCGAAATGGAAGGATGGAATGCAGAAAGTGATGCAGCCAACCTGCTGAGTGAATTGGGCGTGCCGGAAAATGCCCACAATAAGCTGATGAGTGAGTTAAACGGTAAAGAAAAAGTGAGGGTTTTGCTTGCACAGGCATTGTTTGGAAACCCTGATATTTTGTTACTTGATGAGCCTACCAATGACCTGGATGTAGATACGATTGGCTGGCTTGAAAACTTTTTAGCCGATTTTCAAAATACCGTTATTGTTGTTTCCCACGACAGGCACTTTCTTGATGCCGTTTGTACCCATGTGGCAGATATTGACTTCGGAAAAATTCAATTGTATACAGGAAACTACTCCTTCTGGTATGAAAGCAGCCAGCTTGCACTAAGACAACGTTCTGACCAGAATAAAAAAGTAGAAGATAAAAGAAAAGAACTGCAGGAATTTATTGAACGGTTTAGCGCCAATGCTTCAAAATCGAGGCAGGCAACCAGCCGTAAAAAATTATTGGAAAAACTGGTGGTTGATGAAATCAGACCATCTACCAGAAAATACCCCGGTATTATTTTCCGTGCCGACCGTGATTGTGGTGATCAGATATTGCGTGTAGAGCATCTTTCTAAAAAAACAGAAGAAGGCATTACCCTATTCAGTAACCTTAACTTTACCTTAGATAAAGGGGATAAAGTAGCGATACTCTCTAAAGACCATTTGGCCATTACTGCATTTTTTGAAGTGATATCAGGTGAAGATGCTAACTTTAGCGGAGAATTTATTTGGGGTCAAACCATTACCAAATCGTACCTGCCAAATGAAAATGCACGTTTCTTTAATGGGGATGATAACCTGATAGACTGGTTGCGCCAGTTTTCGGCTGAAAAAGACGAAACATATATCCGCGGGTTCCTTGGAAAGATGTTATTCAGTGGTGAGGAAGTATTTAAGAAATCAAATGTATTAAGTGGTGGGGAGAAGGTGCGTTGTATGGTTTCGCGTATGATGCTTACCAATGCCAATTGCCTGTTGCTGGATGAACCTACCAATCACCTGGATCTGGAAACCATTACTGCGTTTAATGATGCATTAAAAGACTGGAAACATATTGCCATTTTCTCTTCACATGACCATACTTTTACCGACTCCATAGCCAACCGCATTATTGAAATTACCCCACATGGAGCCTTGGATAAACGCATGACTTACGATGAATACCTGGCTGATGAACGCGTGAAAGAGCAGCGGGAAAAACTATATGCCGGAGTAGAAGTCTATTAAGTATTGGTGCGCATTCGCCTGCCAATTTTCTGGCAGAAAAGGTTACACGATATTGAGTTTCTTTAACAAAAATGTAGCGTTGGTGCTGGATGCCACACCCGGTTTTATTTTATAATCGAAAACCAGTTCATTATTTACAATGCTGCTTTCAAAAGAATAGTTTTTAACCTCCTCCGGAAATTTATTCTGCAATTCACCCAATGCCAGATCGTGTGTGGCAATAAAGGAAATACATTTTTTCTGCACCAGGTTTTCTATGATCATGATAGAACCTTCGAGTTTCTCCTTTGAATTGGTACCCTTGAGCATTTCATCAATTAATAACAAAGCGGGCGTTTCCTCTTTGGCTATTTCATCTGAAATAAATTTTAACCGCTTAAGTTCAGCATAAAAATAGGATGTATGATCCAGTAATGAATCTGTAACCCGCATGGAACTGAGTATACGAACAGGAGAAAACTGCATGGAAGCGGCATTCACCGGAAGCCCCATCATTCCGGTAAGCAAGGAGGTTCCCATGGTTCTTAAAAAAGTGCTTTTACCAGACATGTTTGATCCTGTAACAATAAACACCTTGTTCATGTGGTTGTACGAAAAATCATTACACACACCGGCATCACGCATTACGGGATGCCTCATCTCCTTTGCGCTAAACATAAGCTCCTTGTTTGTTTCAGGATAATGATAAGCCGGGTGATTAAATCCAAAAACACCACAGGTGAGCAACATCTCCATTTCAGCAAAAGCATCAAGCCAATGGAGCATTTGTTTTCCATTCTCCTCTTTCCATCTTTCGAGGCGCCATACACATTGCATATCAAACAAAAATAAACTATTGAACACAGGGCCCAGCATGGTATTAAGCCGCTGATCGAATGTTGCAGAAAGGCGGGACAACGATTGAAGGTGATTTAAAAAATCCTGGTGTTTATCTTTTAATTCATTTAGTCTGGAAACGTTAAATGGTTGTTTAGACACCAGATCATTTAGCCCCCTGTATGCATCAAGTATATCCTTTTGTTTTCCTACAATGGTATGTATTTGGTTAACCTTTTTGAGGTGAATACCAGCCAAAAACCAGTTGAGTAAAATTACCCAAATTAACAAACCATACATTCCACCATACCAGGCGAGGCCAATACCAGCAAAGGCAGCAGCGGGAACAAGCCAAAGCAGCATAGGTATATACCTTCTTGACAAAAAAACAGGAGGTTCGCCAAGCCAGTTTTTAAGTTGTTGAGAGGCCCTTTTGTTTTCACCGGCCTGTTTGGCCAGCACCCTGAACTGCATTAAAAACTGAGGCATTGAGGCCAATTCTTTTGTGCATTGTTGCCTCCAATCTATTTGATCCTTGTTTAGTGGGGGGCTCAACAGCATATCTACCAGAGCCTTTTCACCCATTTCGGTTTCCGTTCGGTTGATGTAAGGAAACAATCCCCCTTTACCAAACACATCAATATCTGCTGCATAAGGGTGTTGATCGCTAAGGTATGTTAGACCCGTATTTTCAGCATACACACCACCAGATAAAAAACGCAACTCTGCTTCACATTGCTGAACGCGGCACAACTGAGTGGTGTAATCGGATTCAGCACGAGCGTGCAATTGAAGGATATAAAGAAAAACAACCAGCAGCAATAATGTTGGCAATACCCATACGCCTGCGCCAAAAGACAAGAAAGCCGTATATAGCATGGCTATAAACACCAGCAGACGCAGCCACACATAACGTTTAACCCTGCTTTTAGCAAGAGCAGAATCGTTCTTTGATGATTGTAAGTTGGTGTTATAAAATTCGTTTGGAGACATGATGAAAATAATATTGAAATGACATTTCTTTTGAAAGAGAAAATCTACTCCCAGAAATAAACCCTCTTCACGCGCTGGGAAACACTGGTAAGCACTTCATATGGGATGGTACCAATCTTATCAGCCACATCCATGATATTGGGTTCTTTGCCAAAAATAATAACCTCATCACCTTCTTTGCATGGGATATTTGTTACATCAAGCATGGTCATATCCATACATACACTACCTACCACCGGAGCTTTCTGTCCGTTTACCATCATATAACCCCGGCCATTGCCAAGCTTGCGGTTTAATCCATCAGCATACCCTATGGCTACAGTGGCAATTACGGCATCGTGGGTTACTTTACCTTTCCGGCTATAGCCAATGGTTTCATGCGATTTAATACTTCTTATTTGAGAGATGACTGTTTTGAGCACGCCAATATGCTGCAACTCTTTCTGGATTTTGGCTGAAGGATCAATTCCATAAAGGCCAATACCCAATCTTACCATATCAAACTGGGCTTCGGGGAAACGCACAATACCACTGCTGTTGAGAATATGGCGCAATACCGGATAATCAAATGCTGCTAAAACCTTATCGCTTATTCTTTTGTATTTACTTATCTGCTCGCGGGTAAACTCATCGTGTTTTTTTTCTTCGCTGGCAGCCAAATGCGCAAACACACTTCTAATACGGATATTGGGATACTGTTTGAGGGTATCAATAAGTAAATCTATTTGCCCCTCATCAAAACCAAGGCGTTTCATGCCGCAATCCACCTCGAGGTGAATACCAATTTCTTCTCCCTCGCAACTGCTGATTAACTGATCGAGAATAAAAAAATTGTATATCTCCGGCTCGAGGTTATTTTTTAAGATCTGATCAAAGCTTGATACCTCCGGATTCATTACCATGATTGGCGTTTTAATACCGGCTTTTCTCAGCACTACGCCTTCATCCGCATAAGCTACGGTTAAGTAATCAACCCTATTAAACTCCAATACCTTGGCTATCTCATAACTACCCGCACCATAGCTGTATGCCTTAACCATACCCATCACCTTAACACCGGGTTTAATATGTTTGCGGTACACATTGAGGTTATGCACCAATGCATTGAGGTTAATTTCAAACAGGGTTTCATGCACTTTCTTTTCCAGAAGAGCACTTATTTTCTCAAACTGAAATTCCCTGGCTCCTTTTATTAATACAATTTGCTGGGTAAAATCAAGGCTTTTAAAATCCTCTATAAAACTTTTGGTATCCGCATAAAAAACGGCATTGTTATCAAACAAAGGACTGAACTCCGATAATTTAGGGCCAATGCAGATGATATGCCTCACTCCCTTTTGCCTCAGCAATTTGGAAACCTTTGTATACAGTTCACTGTCTTTAATTCCGCTCTGCAGAATATCTGAAATAATAACGGTTTTGGTATACCCTGCACTTTGCTGATCCATAAAATCGAGCGCAATCTGAAGGGCGTTGATATCTGCGTTGTAACTATCATTAATAATAACACAATTGTTGTTTCCTTCTTTCAGTTGCAGGCGCATCTCCACAGCCTGAAGGTTTTCGAACCGCTTGAGTAAATCTGTTGAAAGGCGGTTTACAGCGGCCAGCAAGGCAAAGCAGGTGCAGGCATTGTTTATGGAAGCATCATCGGTGAACGGAATAGTTACCGTGAGCATTTGTGCTCCTTTACGCAAACAAATAGCGGTTTGCTGTTGTCGTATTTCCACTTCAAAATTACAATCGGAGGCAATACCCTTTCGGCTCCAGGTAAATGTTTTTAATTGAGGATGGCGTGGTAAAAACTGAATCACCCCCTCCTCCACGTCTTCCTGATCCCTTGAATAAATGAGCCATTCAGAATCACGAAACAATTGCAATTTTTCATGCAGTTTTTCTTTCGGGGAATGAAACCCCTCATCATGTGCTGCTCCAAAATAGGTAAAGATACCAATAACGGGTTTGATGATTTTCTGCAGGTGTTGCATTTCTCCTTTGCGGGATATACCTGCTTCAAAAATACCCAACTGATGTGCCTCATTCATTTGCCATACAGAAAGCGGAACACCCACCTGTGAATTGTAACTTTTGGGGTTGCGCACAATATTGGCATCGTCTTTAAGCAACTGATACAACCATTCTTTTACAATGGTTTTTCCATTGCTGCCGGTAATACCAATTACCGGGTAAGTAAACAATGACCTGTGTTTGGCAGCAAGTATCTGTAATGCATGCAGGGCATCTTTTACTACAATTATATTTACATCAACCGGTAAGGTTTCACCCTGAAGGTGCTCTACAATAAAATTTCGTACACCGCTGTCATAAACTTCACGGAGGTATTTATGTCCATCATTTCTTTCGCCCTTAATAGCAATAAAAATGGAGGTTTCAGGGTAAATAATTTTTCTGGAATCAATCAGCAGGTGTTCTACCTTATCTGCAATTCCCCATAAAGCCGACTGATGGCTTAATTTACCATTAATTATCTCAGCAATTTCCTGTATAGCGTATGGCATAAGAATTCATGCACTATGATGCATTTATTTTTTTATAGTTAAGCAGTAAAATTAAACCCGAAGCTAGTAAAAACAATGACATACAAGCGTAAGCCCAAATCACCTGATTACCAAAGGTAAAAAACGGCAGGGAAAAGAGAAAAATAAACAATGAACGTGTAAGTACATTGGCCATATTAAAAATGCTGTTTACCCTTCCCATTAATTCATTTGGAATATGATTAAACAAATAGGTAAGGCGCAACACCCTTATACCGGCATTGGTAAAACCAAGCAAAAGCGAGTAGATATATACCACCATTACACTTTTGGTAGCGAACACCCAGAAAAAAATGGCTGCCGACAGGAAGGTGAGGACAATAACGGCTTTTACGGTATTGGTAGAAGAAAACAATTTGGTAACAAATAAACCTGCAGCCAACGCCCCAAATGCATAAATTCCATCAGACATAGCAAATACACTGCCCTGCTCTTCCAGATGTTTTTCAATATACATGGGCAGGATACTGAATATCTCTACAATAAGCATGGCAAATACAGAATAGCTGAAAAGACCAAACAACAAAAACTGAGGATGTTTTTTCAGGTAATCGAAACCAGCTTTTACGCGTAATATCACCGAATCCGCCTGTGCATGTAAAGCAGGGTTTGGCGTGTATCTGATAAACCATATGAGCAATGCCGCTATAAAATAAGTGATGGCATCCATCAGAAAAATTTCCCAGATATTCCATTTCTCAATTCCAAAAGGCATATTTACCTGAAACCCGAAGAGTTTGCCTTCTCCTTTTGCTACGCCTTCCAATAATAAAGCAGCAAAAGCCCCGCTTAACACAGAAGTGCTTTGACCAACAATCTCAATATTTGAATTTAGTTTATGGTAATAGGCCGGCTCTGTAATCTCCTGGCCAAATGCATAAAGGGTAGGATAATGAATATTATAACTGAGCATGGTTGCCGCAAACACTATAATTACCATCAGGTCCGATAGACTATTCATGTAAAAACCGAACGCAGATACAAGCAATAAAATGAATCCACCGATGATATTAGTAGCCAGAAAATTTGACTTCCTGCTGTATTTATCAACCAGGGTTCCGGCATATAACCCAAAGAACAACACAATAAGGGTGATTATTCCATACGACAAGTTATAAAAACCCATATTACCACCGGAAGCAAAATACCACGGAATAGCCAGCATACTGATTCCCTGAGCAAATCCACTGATTCCATTTGCAGTAAAAAGTAATAAAAGAGATTTTTTGTGTTTTGTCATTTAATTTTACCGGGGCTAAAGTATACTTAGCTTTGCCCCTGTGCAAGATCAATGCTGTTAATTATTCTCCACAAACATGAATGAGCGTAAAAAACAATCACTTACACCCAATCAGGCTTTACTTAAGGCCGCCAATTATTGCGCCTATCAGGAGCGATGCCAGCAGGAGGTTAGAGAAAAACTTTCTGAGTGGGGCATTTGGGGAAATGATGCGGAACAATTGCTGGAACAACTCATTGCTCAAAATTATTTGAATGAAGAGCGCTTTGCCAAGGCATTTGCAGGTGGTAAATTCAGAACCAAACAATGGGGCAGGGTAAAAATAAAACTGGAGCTAAAAGCCAGAAAAATTTCTGATTACTGCATTAAAAAAGCCATGTTGGAAATTGATGAGGACGATTATACCCAAACCCTGAAAACCGAGGCCTTAAAAAAATATACTTCTGTAAAGGATCCCAATAACCTTTCAAAAAAGAACAAAACCGCTAAATACCTGGCCGGAAGAGGGTTTGAAGCCGACCTGATCTGGGATATACTCCGGGATGACAAAGTTTTCAGGTAGAATTAAACCAAAAGAAAACAATCTTGTTATCTTTGTAGACCAATTCTAAATAAGATGACAGAAGTAAAAGAATTCCTCGAAGTATATAGCGAATCCACCCCCAATCCGGAAACGATGAAGTTTGTTTTTAACAAGATGATACTTCCGGACGATAGTGCTGATTTCCCATCAAAAGAGAGCACCAATATGTCGCCTCTGGCTAAAAACCTGTTTGAATTCAGTTTTGTAAACGGGGTATTTATTATGAATAATTTTGTGACTATTACCCGCCAGCCAGGTGTGGAATGGGAAGAGATTATTCCAATTGTAAAGGAGTTTCTTAAATCATACGTTGCTGCACGCGAACCCATTTTGTACAAAGCAGTAAGTACCGCCAAAACTGATTTTGGAGCCGATAATGATACGGTTTCTAAAATTATTGAAATACTGGATACTTATGTGAAACCTGCAGTTGAAACAGATGGAGGACAAATTGTATTTAAAGATTTTGTAAACGGAATAGTTACCGTTGAACTCAGGGGATCATGTAGTGGTTGCCCATCTTCCACAGTAACATTAAAACGTGGCATTGAAGGAATGCTTACCCGAATGCTGCCGGAGGTGAAAGAAGTTGTAGCTGAGAGTTTATAATCAGAAAAATATAACCCCATAAAAAAGCCCGCTTCCAAAAGGAGCGGGCTTTTTTGTATCAATCAATAAGAGATTATTCCTTAATAAACTTAACCTGTTTCACGCTGCCGGTTCCTTCATTAACGGTTACCATATAGGCACCTGGTTTTAATGACTGAATATCCAGGCTAACCTTGTTGGCGTTAATAGCCGTTGATTTTTCTATGATGGTTCTGCCCAACAGATCAACAATAGAAAGCGTTACATTTTTTGCCACTATGGTTCCGCTGAACTGAACAGTAATCTGGTTGCTGGCCGGTACAGGGAACACAGTAAGATCTGAGGTTTGTACGGATTTAACACTCATATCAACCGAAACTACTGCACTTGTGGTAAATGAACCATCAAAACTAACCTGACGCAACCTGTAGTAGTTTATTCCATTAACAGGGTTAGCGTGAGTAAACAGGTAGCTGGTTAATTTAGATGAGTTGCCTGCACCTTTTACAGAACCCAACTCAGTAAAGTTTATAGCATCGCTGCTAAACTCAACTACAAAATGTGAGTTGTTCTTTTCAGCCGAAGTAGCCCAAACTACATTTACCTGGTTGCCATTTTTTACAGCCTTAAGTTCAGCCATTGCAACAGGAACTGTAGCAGTTTTAACAATAATCAGTTCAAACCTGTTTTCCAGAGAAGAACCATCTTTTGCCATATCTACACCAAACTCATAAGTGGTGTTTTTAGCATTAATCAATTGAGTGGTGTTGCTATACTTATCTCTCAGATAGTAAGTATACCCGCTGATATTTGCGAACCCGTCAAATGATAAGGTAAACGAAGCATTCAATGCACCAAGATTGGTGAACAAAGCAACTGTATCAGATTTACCAACAACAGGTATGGCTGCAAAAGTTAATTTCTCAGAAGGCATTCCCTTTTTAGATACGGCAATACTTCCTTCTTCATAACCAAGTTTAAATCCATCCAGTTCAGGATTGTAGTTATGGGTAGCATATGTATTCATATAAACTACTGCCTCATCTTTTGTTTCAGCACCGGTTAACTTAATAGCCAATCTGTTTAATGCAGTTGGATTGGTTTTTCCGAAGAAGCCTGCTCTCAGGGTATCTATTTTATAATTTTCTCTGAAGGTCATAGAACCGGCCTGCAATGCACGCACAAAAATTGACTGGTCTTTACCAATAATATTGGTTCCGCCATTGGTACCACCGGCAACAGGGTGCCACGAGGTGTATGCATTGGTTGCAGGATCAAATATCCAAAGTGTAGGATCAATAATACCAGCACGTGAAGCAACCCACTCCGGATGATTCCAGTCGATAGGGCAAGGATACGGGTTGGAAACATAATTCCATCCATTACCTGTACCAACCGTGCGGGTTAAGTTTACAGTCTGGTCAAATTTAACCAGTGGTCCGCAAGCATCAATAAGAGTTGCCGAAACGCTATCAGGCATCAGGGTTAATAACAAACATCCTTCCACATAACGAGCTCCCCTTACATAGGTCCTATATGCACTTAACGGGTGAATGGTGTCGTAAGCTGATTGAATGGTATTCCAGGTACCGGTTAATTCACTCCACATAAATATGGTATTGGCTCCTGTTTCGTTTCTGTCAAACCCGTTGGAATTTTGTGTCATACTGATGGTATCCGTTGTATTGTATGCGCAAGGCGTTCCACCTGTTCCAGGACCTGTAATAAAGATATCGTCCTGCCATGCATCCTTAAAGGTTTGACCCCAGATAGGCATAGAAAGGAATCTGTATCTTCTGCGGCTTGACCCACCCGGAATATATCTTTCCCAGCAAATAGTTCCAAGTATATCTGCACCATTAAGAAGCGGACCAACAATAGCATCAACACCAGGCCTTGAAACAAGGGTTAATTGATTACCTGTAATTACAGTAACACCAGAATCAACCTGTAAAGTTCCGGTTACAGTAACCTGTCCGGAAATTTCTTTGGTTCCTGTTCCGGTAGCGGTAATATCAAACACCACGGCAGGTTGAGCAGTAGAAACCGTCTGATCCACATTACCTGCAAGGATAATATTTGATTCCTGAGGCATATCTACACTTCCTGAGCTTTCAGTAATGGTAAGGTCTCCGCAAATTCCATAATCAGCCGACTGGAATGTTTTAGGTGCAGTACCATCAAGTACAACTGTTCCATAATCCATACGCGGGTCAATTTGCTGGTTGCCTGAATCTGCTACATAAACCACGGTAGAACCGCAGGATATAGAACTTGGTATGTTTCCGAAAAGTGATCCGGAACCGGTTAATCCTCCTGATTTAGAAACATAAACTACGGCACCGCTATCAACCAATACCGATTGTGCTGTGGTGAAATTATAAACACTGTCGTGCAGAATACCTGTTGAGTTTACAATTACGTTTCCTGCAACCTGAATATTTTCTCCCAACTGTACATTGGTTGAAATAATAAGGTCACCTGTAAACCCTCCCGGAGGCATATTTTCTCCGATGATGGCAGGTGGATTACCAGGTTGTACATCACAATACTGTGTGGTTACGTTATTGCCATATGCCGGAGGCGAAGAGAATGTACCTCCGCAGATGTATACCATTGCATTGTCTGTAATCTGAATAAATCCTGCTCCTGTTACATTACTATCAATAACATTAATCCGGTTAATAATATGTTTAGGTGCAGTAACTGTAACATTAGAGGTCATGGTAATGGTTCTTGGCACATTGGTATTTCCATTTGGCCAAAGGATAGTAGATGTACCTGTACCTTCAAATGTATAAATCCGGTTCATTACAAGTGATGATGTTGGTGCCCATGTTGGCTCAAAACCTAACACATCTCCACCCGGCTGAACAGTAACTTCTCCATGAATGGTTAAACAAGGAGGCATGGTTACATAACCATAAATAATCTCCATATTCTGAACGTCAATGGCGTTGCATACATCTGAAAGATCAATATCCGTGCTGTCGTTGTTAAATGTAACTTTTGGTTTGCTAGTGCAGTATGGGCTTCCAAGCGGATGCATTTCGCCACCGTTAATTACCTGTAATGGTTTGTTTTTATGCGTACAGTTAGAAATGCTGATATTATCACATGCATAAACATCTGCATTGTCATCAATTACCATGGTACATACGCTAAGGAAACCATAAACCCTGGTAACCTGACCCGGATTTTCGGATTTATAATCGCGGCATTCCAGTGTATCATCAATTAATACTTCAGCTCCATCACGGCAGGTAAGATCACGGCAAGCTGCTTTAGGGAAACCGTTTAGTATGGTTACATTATGATTGGTTGAGATAACTACATCATCACAAATAGTTGGAACCCTTCCGATATCCCATGTTGAAGGATCATTCCAGTCTCCGTTTTTAGTTGAATATATGGTAATCTGCTCTACACCGATAGTTACGCTGCCGTTTACCGAACAACCATTTATATCTGTAACGGTATAAGTATAAACACCTGGAGCCAGACCACTAATTCCTAAAGTTGTTGCTCCGGTGCTCCATGAAATGGTATATGGAGCTTCTCCTCCTGAGATTGTTACCGAGGCCGCACCAGATGAAGCGATACAGGTGGCATCCGTTTTAGCTGCCGTTGTGGTAAGAAGACTGCAGTTTACAGGTGGGCAATAATAATAAACAACCGTAACCGTATCAGAAGCCAGTGTTTGTTGGATAGATTTACTGTTACCTGTAGGGAACATGGCTGAAGTATTGGTATTGGTATAGGCAATAAATGAAACAGAATCAGTTCCGGTATAAGCATCTAAAATGGTTGGATTCGCAATTACAGTTGAGTCTGTTTTAGAGCTTGAATGCAAACCAAAATCACGACCGCTGGTTCCGGCATAATCAATCGTTCCGTCAAATCCGGTTGAGTAGAAGGAATCAACCAAAGAAACAGGAGTAATTCCATATAAAAAGCCCGGACCACCACAATTCATTACCCCGTCTGTTTGAATTCTTGCTAAACGAACAGTGCCAGGAGCCATATTACCGGTAATCTCTACTTTATTATGAGTGGTAAACTCTCCGGTGGTAATCACTTTAACGGCAACCAGTCTTCCCATGGTTGTATCAAACTGAGCTACTTTTCTTGTTTTAAGGTTGCTTCCGGCCCAATCAGTATAGTCTCTTGGGAAAATGGCCTTACGTGTAAGGGTAATTGGTGCTCTTACTGCATTACAGTTAGGCACTGCATCCATGCTTTTTTCAGGAGCAAGAACTACTACCGTTATATAAGATACATTGGTACATCCGCCAGCATTGGTTACAGTAAGGGATACATTATATATACCGTAGGTAGAATAATTTTTCACCGGGTTTTGTAAAGTGGAGAATGTTCCATCACCAAAATCCCATGCAAATGTTTCACCTGAAACAGATCCATAAGTCATAAACGAGAAACTGTTTCCGGTTAGCAGTTGTGAAGATGGTTGCGGAATAGCCAGATATCCGAAGGTAACCGGAGTTCCTGTGATGGTTATATTTTCATTGGCAATACAACCATTGGCATCTGTAACTGTTACCGTATATGAACCCGGATTTAGGTTAGTTAATGCAGCTGTTGTAACCTGTGGTGTGGTATTCCAACTAAATGTATATGGTGTAATACCACCACTTACTGAAGCTGTTATAGCACCGGTTTTTCCTGTGATACAATTGGCATTAACCGGATTAATGGTTGCCACCAATTCTTCAGGTTCAGTAACTGTAACTTCAGCTGTATCTGTGCATCCGGTTTGATCTGTAACTATTACCTGATATAGTCCCGCTTCAAGATTGGAAGCAGTTTGTGTGGTAGCGCTATTGCTCCAGAGGTAGGCATATGGTGCGTTTCCTCCTGTAGCATTAACACTGGCACCTCCTGTGTTTGTGCCAAAGCAGGTTGCTGAAGTAGAAGAGGTGGTTAAGGCCATGGTACCGCAACATGTTAAGAAGTTACCGGTAACATTTCCGTTATCGAACTGCTGATTGATTAAGGTAAGGGCATTGTTTAAATCGCTGAAACTATATGATGATGCACAACCTCCTATTTTTTTGTTGGCTTCGTCTACAACCTGCTGCACGGTCCAGCCTGCAAAAGTTCCGGTGGTGATAAAGGCATTTTTTAGCAAACTGTTTGTAGCAGAAAAACCTGGATCGGTTTCATCAAACACTATATTTAATGTAGCAGCTACCAGTTGGCCAGCTAACACATTATTATATGTTCCGCCAGGATTAGACATAGAACCTAAAGGTAATGCCGAAGCTGTGCTGCCCGATGGAAGGAAATTGGTAACCGCTTGCGCACTGCTAAGGTTTAATGTATTTGTGCAACCTATTGATAATCCTGAAGGGAACGCAGCCGCAAAATGTGCATGCAGATACGTTCCCGGATTATTGCCGGAAGGAGAAGCCCCCCACCCACCTTGAGTTTGGGTACGATAACCCGAACAAGTAGATGGCGGTTGCGATATAGAAATTTCTGAAGTGGTGTTGCAGCCATTGGCATCTGTTACTGTTACTGTGTAAACTCCTGCCATCAGATTAGAGATGGTAGCTGTTGTTTGGCTGGTATTCCACAGATAAGTATAGGGAGATGTGCCTCCTGAAGCTGTTACTGTAGCAGAGCCATTATTACCTCCCGACACTGTAACATTTGTTGTGGTGGCAGATGCACTCAGCTCGGCTGATGGTGCTGTAATAATAACCTGCAGAGACTTGGTACAGCCGTTTGCATCTTTTACGTGAAATGTATATGTACCTTCTGTTAGGTTATTGAAAGTATTGCTGGTTTGATACGTATTGTCATTCATTGACCATTCGTAAGCACCAGTTCCTCCGGTTGCAGAAAGGCTAACCGATCCATTACCTGCGCCAAAGCAGGTAACATTGTGTTGTGCAGAAAGTGTGATTGCTAAATCAGCTGTTGGTTGACCAACTGTTGCACTTGCCGTTGCAGTACATCCATTAATATCGCTTACGGTTACTGAGTATGTACCTGCACCTACACCGCTAATGGTTGAGGTGGTAGCTGTATTACTCCATGCATAAGTATATGGTGAAGTTCCTCCGGTTGCAGTTACTGTGGCTGAACCTGTATTTGCTCCAAAACATCCGGCATTGGTTGATGTAGCCGATGCTGATGGTACAGGATTAATAATGATTCCTATAATATTAGATTCTCCCGGCATTTGGGTACAACCCGATCTTCTTGCACAACGGATATAATAGGTTGTTTGGCTTATCATTCCCGGATCGTAGCTTGCTCCGTTGGCTCCTGAGATTGGCGACCAGTGTGGGTTACCAACTGTGTTTGGTACATTAACACTTGATTTTAACCATTGGTATTGCAAAGTGCCTAAGCCTCCTGATGGCAATGTTACACTTGTTAAAGCGGCCGGATCAAAAGGACCACAATTGCTTTGTCCATTTCCAATAGTACCTCCGGCTGTTACATTACAGCAAGCTACTGTGGTAATGGTTACTGTATTGGTTGATACGCAACTGTTGGCATCCGTTACTGTTAAGGTATAAGTGCCCGCGGCTAAGCCACTTGCTGTTGCTGCAGTTGATCCGTTGCTCCAGGAATAAGTATATGGTGAAGTGCCTCCGCTTACATTGGCTGTTGAACTGCCAAGGTTATTATTGCTGCATGTGCCGTTGGTGGTATTAAAGCTTACAGATAATGCGGCTGTTGGTTGACCAACTGTTGCAGTGGCTGTTGCCGTACAACCATTGATATCGCTTACTGTTACTGAATATGTTCCTGCACCTACTCCACTAATAGTTGATGTGGTAGCTGTATTACTCCATGCATAAGTATATGGTGAAGTTCCTCCGGTTGCAGTTACTGTTGCTGTACCTGTGTTTGCTCCAAAACATCCGGCATTGGTTGATGTTGCCGATGCTGATGGTACCGGATTAATAATGATTCCTATAATATTAGATTCTCCCGGCATTTGGGTACAACCCGATCTTCTTGCACAACGGATATAATAGGTTGTTTGACTTATCATTCCCGGATCGTAGGTTGCTCCATTGGCTCCAGAGATTGGCGACCAGTGTGGGTTACCTACTGTGTTTGGTACATTTACACTTGATTGCAACCATTGGTATTGCAAAGTGCCTAAGCCTCCTGATGGCAATGTTACACTTGTTAAGGCTGCAGGATCAAAAGGACCGCAATTGCTTTGGCCATTTCCAATAGTACCTCCTGCTGTTACATTACAGCAAGCTACTGTGGTAATGGTTACTGTATTGGTTGATACGCAACTGTTGGCATCAGTTACTGTTAAAGTATAAGTTCCGGCTGCTAAGCCACTTGCAGTTGAAGCAGTAGATCCGCTGCTCCAGGCATAAGTATATGGTGAAGTTCCTCCGCTTACATTTGCTGTAGAACTGCCAAGGTTATTATTGCTGCAGGTTCCGTTGGTCGTATTAAAGCTTACAGCAAGAGCTGCCGCAGGTTGGCCAACAACCGTACTTGTGGTTGCAGTACAACCATTGTTATCACTAACGGTTACTGAATATGTACCCGCACCTACACCACTAATGGTTGATGTGGTAGCTGTATTACTCCATGCATAGGTATAAGGTGAAGTTCCTCCGGAAGCAGTTACTGCAGCTGAACCGGTGTTTGCTCCAAAACATCCGGCATTAATAACAGAAGAAACAGAGGCCGATAATGCGGAAGATGGTTGAGATATAGTAAGGGGATATGTTTTGATACAACCTTTTGAATCTTTTGCTTTGAAAGTGTAGTTACCAGCGGCTAAACCGGTGAAAGTAGAACTGCTTAAATAATTAACCCCGTCTCTTGACCAGGTATAAGGACCGACACCTCCGCTTGCTGCCAAAGTAACGCTGCCATTAGAACCTCCAAAACAATTGATATTGTTTTGTGAGGTAACAGAAATAGTAATATCGGCTGACGGTTGAGTAACAGTAACCACTTTTGTGGTTGTACATCCAATGGTAGACTTAACAGTAAAGGTATATGTTCCTGCGGCCAGGCCTGAGAATGTAGAACTGCTTTGGAAATTAATTCCATCTTTTGACCAGGTGTAAGGACCAGTACAACCTCCAGCTGACAGCGTAACACTGCCGGTGGAAGCTCCAAAACAATTTACATTTTGCTGAGATGTTACAGAAATTGATGCTGCTGAAGGCTCAGTTATGGTAGCAGATTTTGTTTTGGTGCAACCTTTTGAGTCCTTCACTGTAAATGTATAACTGCCGGCAGTAAGGTTATTAAATGTTGCTGAGCTTTGGAAATTGATACCATCCTTAGACCATGTATATGGAGATGTGCCTCCCGAGGCGGAGAGGGTAATCACTCCGTTGTTTCCTCCATTACAGGTAACATTTGTTTGCGAACCAATTGAAAGCGATATAGCCGAGGGTTGGGTAATGCTCACACTTTTTGTTTTTGTGCAATTACTGGCATCCTTTACGGTGATGGTATAACTTCCTGCTGTAAGGTTATTAAATGTATTTCCTGATTGAAAATTTACCCCATCCTTAGACCATGTATAAGGGCTTGTTCCTCCGGTAGCACTTAAGGTTACAGTACCTGTATTGCCGCCAGAGCAATCTACATTAGTTTGAGAACTTATGCTAACAGCAAGCACTGCAGGTTCAGTGATGGTTATATTTATTGACTTCACGCAACCTTTGCTGTCTTTTACCCTGAAAGAATAATTACCTGCGCATAAGCTTCCAAAGGTAGAACTGCTTTGAAAGTTAACGCCATCTTTAGACCAGGAGTAAGGGCTTGTTCCACCGGTGGCACTTAAGGTTACGCTGCCATTGGTAACACCATTGCATGAGATATTTATTTGTGAAGAAACCGAAATAACAACCTGAGATGCCGGTTGAGAAACGGTAACATTCTTGGTGCTAATGCATCCATTGGCTGTTTTCACATAGAATGTATAATTTCCTGCAGCCAATCCGCTAAATGTTGAACTGCTCTGATAGGTTGTGCCATTTTTCGACCAGGTATAAGGTCCTGCACAACCATTAGCAGAAAGGGTAACGCTACCGGTACTTTCTCCAAAACACTGAACGTTTGATATAGAACCTACAGAAATATTAACAGATGATGGCTGATCAATAGTAACCGATTTGGTTTTGGTACAGCCTTTTGAATCTTTCGCTGTAAAAGTATAAGAACCTGCAGTCAGATTGGTAAATGTGGAACTGCTTTGAAAGTTAACGCCATCTTTTGACCATGTGAATGGAGAGGTACCACCCGAAGCAGAAAGTGTAGCACTTCCATTATTTCCGCCATTACAGGTAACATCTGTTTGTGAACTTACAGAAACAGAAATTGCGCCTGGTGCTGTAATGGTAACACTTGTTGTTGCGGTTTGTAAAGTGGCATCTGAGACAGTTACGGTGTATGTTCCGGCACATAAATTAGTTAAATCTTTAGTTGTTGCTCCATTACTCCAAGAGTAAGTGTATGGGCTTGTTCCACCGCTAACAGTTAATGTGATTGATCCGTTTGTACCACCATTACATGTTACATTTACGGCTGATGCACTAATTACAGGAGGATCCGGACAAACCAATTTTCCAAGATTAGTTGTTCCGTTATCATAATTTTCATTGATGGCTGAAGCTGTTGTATTTACCTGAGAAGGGGTGTATGCTGTAGAAAGTCCGCCAACAACATTGTTTGCAATGGTTAAAAACTGCTGAACACTCATGCCGTTGAACGGAGAACTGGATATATTGATAATCTGATTTTTTAATAACGTAGGCGAAGAAGAGAAATTAGGGTCGTATTGGTCAAATCCAACATTTAAGGTTAATGCCACCAATTGCCCGGCCAAAACACCTGCAGGGGAAGATGTTGGATCCACCTGATTAGAAGTAAGAACTCCGGCCGTTCCGCCTGCTGGCAAAAAGTTATTTACCTTACTGGCTGTGGTTAACTTAAGCGTTTTCCCGCCCGATGCACCTATTACTAAACCACTTGGGAATGCCAAACTGAACTTTGCATCACGGTATGTTCCCGGATTATTACCTGAGGCATTTGCACCCCAGCCACCCTGAGTTTGGGTGCGGAATCCCCCGCTAACGCATTGAGCCGTAGAGGAATTGACCCATACTGCAAGCAGGAATAACGTGGTAAGCAGTCGATTTAAAAATAGTTTCATATCTTATATTTTATGAGAATAAATTATTCGTGATTCTTCTTGCTAAATAATAACAATAAAACCGGCCTCTTCCGTTAATTTATTCCAGTGTCATTAATATTATTCTAATGCACTTGAAAGTCTTACGAGCAGTAGTAAAAAAATATGAAAAAAAATTGCGACATATTTACGCGCAAATAACTGACTACCTGATAATTAAATAACTTAAAAATATTTAAAATATAGCCTACACAACCTCATCAATAGTGCCAGGCTGCGTAAAAAACAAAATGAGCTTGCCCATTTTAAAAACAAATGGGGCATTATTTTAATCTCCTGTTTGGTTCTTTTAAACGTTTAATCTGATCATTATACATAAAAAAAGACCTGCTTGCGGGCAGGTCTTTTAAAGCGGCAACAAAGCGCGAATTATTTATTCAAAACCAATAAAGGTACTTTGGTATGATAGGTCATTTTTTTACTTAAGCTTCTGTGAAACAAACGATCAAACCAATTCCGGTTATGTTTTGCCAAAACAACCATATCCACACCTTTTTCATCAATATATTTATTTATTGCATCTGTTGTTTCCACCTTGTCCATATTCACTATGGTAATATCCGGATAACTGATATTTTCCTTATTCCTGTTAAAGAAGTTTTTCTCTGCGTCAAAATACATATCAAATTCGGTCCTCACATGCAATACTGTAATTTTTGCCTTATACAAATCTGCAAAATAGATTAAACGTGCAACCGAAGGAAATTCAGGTTCATTATAATCCGTTGAGTATAAAATATGCCTAAAATCAGTGTGTTTTGCTGAAGGCGGAATGACAAAAACAGGAATTTCTGATTTGCCAACAACTGATGCGGCATTGCTGCCTATTAATATTTCCTGCAAACCACTGGCTCCGGTTGTACCCATTACAATCAGGTCAATTTCATTCTTGTTCACGAAAGATTGGATTTCATCATTTACAAAGCCCATTGTTGCATGCAGCTTATACCTGATCCCGGAAGTTTTTAGTATATCCGATTCAATCTTTGCCAACCCTTCTGTGGAAGCCTTATCAATCTCATCAAGATATATCTGATAAGTTTCTGCCGGGAAAGTGGCATCCATTACGGGAATATGTTTTACATGTAAAATATGCGCCACCGCACCTGTTTTGCGGCACAAATCAACTGCAAAATCAAGTGCATTGTTTGCCACCTCGGAAAAGTCTGTTGGAATAAGAATATTGGTTATCATAAGTGTTACCTTTAGCTTTCAAATAAAGGATTTTTCTGTTTATTTAATGTTAAGAGATACGAATCATTTTGCTTTGTCTGTCTGTCGTTTCATGTAATTTCTCTTACGAGAAAAAGATTAAAAAACCGGTCTCCTAAACATGCCACAAACTGAGGGTAAATTTCATAAGGAGTTTTTTTAGTCCTTATCATGATTGTTACCTCCTGCTTTTATTGAGACAAACAAATTTGACCAATTAAAGGACGAAAAACTATGATTTGTGTCAGTATGTGGGTGAATTCAACTTATTTTATCACTGCTTCTTCATGTTTTTTATTTGCCAGCTGGCCACATGCCGCATCAATATCCTTACCCCGGCTTCTTCTGATGGTTGCCGTAAGCCCTTTAGCCTCGAGGTATTCTTTAAACCTGTATAATTTATTTCCGGAAGTATTCTGAAATTCTCCACCCTCTATCGCATTATATTCTATAAGATTAACTTTAGAAGGCACATAACGCGAAAATCGGTACAGTTCCTCGGCATCCTGCAGGGTATCATTCAAATCTTTAAATACAATGTATTCAAATGTTACTATACCCTTTGTTTTTAGGTGATAATAGGCAAGTGCTTCCCCTAAAGCTTCCAGGCTATTGCTTTCATTAATAGGCATAATCCTGTTGCGTTTCTCATCATTGGCGGCATGCAGCGAAAGGGCCAGGTTAAACTTCACCTCATCATCACCCAGCTTTGTTATCATTTTGGCTATACCTGCAGTACTCACCGTAATCCGGTCAGATGCCATATTTAATCCATCCTCCCCTGTTATTTTGTTTATGGCTTTAAGCACATTGCTGTAGTTAAGGAGTGGTTCTCCCATTCCCATAAACACTATATTGGTTAAAGGCCTTTTATAATAATCTTCTGCCTGTTTCTTTATAATTACCACTTCATCGTAAATCTCATCAGCATTCAGGTTGCGCTCTCTTTCCAGTTTGCCTGTTGCACAAAACCTGCAGGTAAGGCTGCATCCCACCTGAGATGATACACAAGCCGTCATTCTTGTTTCTGTGGGAATAAGTACACCTTCCACTATTTTTCCGTCATGCAGTTTCAGGCTGTTTTTGATGGTACCATCTTTACTGATTTGTTTTTCATCAACCACTACTTTGTTAATCACAAAAAAATGGGCCAGCTTTTCTCTGAGGTCTTTGGAAAGGTTGCTCATCTCATCGAACTCAGTGGCCGATTTTTCCCATAACCATTCATACACCTGTTGCCCACGAAAAGGTTTTTCACCCATCTGGATAAAAGCTTCTTTCAATTCCGCCTTGTTTAATGCCCGTATATCTTTTTTGCCGGTTGCCTGCATAAGTGGCAAAGATAGGGTATTGAACACGAGGCTCAAAAATAGTTAGCAATTGGCGCCTGAATTCCTATTTTTGCGCCTCATTTAAAAATCGCAAAACATATGCACAATCAGGCCCATCTTAGCGAGCAGGAATTATTAAGAAGAGAAAAATTAACCGAACTGCAAAAAGCAGGAGTAAATCCTTATCCGGCAGAAGGATTTGATATCAATACCTCTTCACAGGATATTCTCACCCATTATCATGCGGATAAGATTGAGTTTAAAAGTGTAAGTATTGCAGGC
Organism: Bacteroidota bacterium; assembly: GCA_051715425.1. GTDB lineage: Bacteria > Bacteroidota > Bacteroidia > UKL13-3 > UKL13-3 > JAJTFA01. The sequence goes on from JBPXJS010000038.1 coordinate 64,749, forward strand.
CGCATTATGAGTGTGAGGGATATGGGTAAAGCAGCATTTGCGGTATTGCAGGATGCTACAGGAAAAATCCAGGTATACATCAGGCGTGACGATATTTGCAAAGGCGATGACAAAACCCTATATGATACCGTATTTAAAAAGCTGATTGATATTGGTGATATTGTTGGCGTGAAAGGCTTTGTTTTTACCACCAAGATGGGTGAAACCACCATCCATGTGGAAGAATTTAAACTGCTTTCAAAATCATTAAAACCATTACCCATCGTAAAAGAAAAAGATGGAGAAAAATATGATGCAGTAAGCGATCCGGAGTTCCGTTATCGCCAAAGGTATGCCGACCTTATTGTGAATCCTGAGGTAAGAGAGGTTTTTCGCAAACGCACGCAGTTAATGAATGTGATGCGCACCTATTTAAATGATAAAGGTTATCTGGAGGTAGAAACCCCTATTCTGCAACCCCTTTATGGTGGAGCAGCCGCGCGCCCTTTTAAAACACATCACAATACATTGGACATGACCCTCTATCTGAGAATTGCCAATGAGCTTTACCTTAAAAGACTGATTGTAGGCGGATATGACGGTGTTTATGAGTTTTCAAAAGATTTCCGTAATGAAGGAATGAGCAGGTTTCACAACCCTGAGTTTACCCAAATTGAGTTGTATGTTGCCTATAAAGATTATGAGTGGATGATGGACCTGGTGGAAGAAATGGTAGAGAAAATTGCCATGGCCCTGCACCGCACCACAGAAGTAAAGGTAGGAGAAAACATGATCAACTTCCAGCGCCCATGGAAACGTTACACCATGTATGGAGCTATACAGGAGTTCACCGGAATTGATATTTCAGAAATGGATGAAGCCGCTCTGCGTGATGTGTGCAAACAACTCCATATAGATATAAACCCATCCATGGGAAGAGGCAAACTGATAGATGAAATTTTTGGCAGCAAATGTGAGCCATTCCTCATTCAGCCCACTTTTATAACAGATTATCCGGTAGAGATGAGTCCGCTTGCCAAAAAACACCGCTCAAAAGAGGGGCTGGTGGAGCGTTTTGAGGCTATTTGCAATGGCAAGGAAATTTGTAATTCCTTTTCCGAACTAAACGACCCTATTGATCAGCGCAAACGTTTTGAAGAGCAGCTTGAACTGGGTTTGAGGGGAGATGATGAAGCCATGGTGCTTGACGAAGATTTTTTGCGGGCACTGGAATATGGCATGCCTCCTACTGCAGGCTTAGGTATTGGTATTGACAGGCTCAGCATGATTATGACCAACCAACCATCTATTCAGGATGTATTGTTTTTCCCTCAGATGAGGCCGGAAGTGAAACAGGAACCCGAGGAAACACAAGAATAATATAGCCTTATCCCCTGATGCTTGCCAGGCTACTAAATTATTCTCCTTCATTCATCTACCTGTTTTATTTTAACCTGTTAACCTAACATAGTTGTATAAACAACAGTTATCGGGCATTTCATTAATTTCTGCGCGTGTTGTAATTGAAAATTATTTATTCTATTATTGAGGCAATAACCAATCATGAAAGACATACTAAAATCAGTCATTGTTGATGATGTAGACAGCATGAGGGCAGTTTTAAAAAAATTGCTTCAAAACTTCGACAGAATTCAGGTAATTGGCGAAGCTTCCTCGTTTGATGGTGCGGTTGAAACAATAACAGAAGAAAAGCCTGATTTGCTATTTCTTGATATTGATCTGGGCGGACTAACATCCATTGACATCCTGTCGAAACTGGATTATAAGCCAATGGTTATTTTTATTACCTCCCATAGTGATTTTGCCATTAGGGCATTTGAACTGAATGCCGTTGATTATATTCTAAAACCAATTAGTCTTGACAGGCTAACCAAAGCCATAGAAAAGGTAACCAATAAATGGGTGGAAGATACAGGTAAGGCTGATATGAAAACGGCCTTCAGCGATGATGATAACTCGCGCTTTACTTCCGATCATATTATTTTACTCAGTATAGAAAATAAAATGTTTTTTGTTGGGGTAAGGGATATTGTTTATATAGAAGCTTATGGCAACTATACCAAAATTTTCCTTACAGACGGAAGAATGAGCATTACTTACAACTCTATTAAAAACTGGGTTACCCGTTTGCCTGAAGAATTATTTATACAGATTCACCGCTCAACAATAGTGAACCTGAACCAGGTTGCCCGCATAGAAAAATGGGCAAATGACACGGGCCGGTTATTTCTTAAAAACACAGAAAAACCTTTTGAAATAAGCCGAAGCCATTTCTTTGAATTGAAGAAAAAATATAAGATGTAATTAGCCCTGGTTGCTAAACCTGGCCAAAATACCAAGCGGCAGTTTAATTCCGGATTTTGCCGGTAAATACACCTCCCCTACTTCAATACCTCCCTTTGGATTGAATATGGTATAAATAAGGTTCTCTGTAATAAGCGGGCTCATTCCCAATGAGTACATATTTAACACCAAAAAATGCTGATCCATATCTAACAGCGATTTTATCTCCCTAAGCATCTCTCCTATTTGTTCCTCCAGCTTCCATCTTTCGCCACTTGCTCCTATTCCATAGGCCGGTGGATCCAGAATAATCCCATTGTATTTTTTTCCCCGGTTTACCTCTCTCTTCACAAACTTTAGTGCATCCTCAACCACCCACCTGATATGATCAAGCCGGCTTGATTCCATGTTTTCCCTGGACCATGAGATCACCTGTTTAACAGAATCAACATGGGTTACATCGGCTCCTCCGGCTTTTGCCGCAAGTGATGCACCACCGGTATAAGCAAACAGATTTAATACCCTGCAGTTGTTTATTAAACCACACTGATTATATATAAAGTCCCAGTTTAAGGCTTGTTCCGGAAAAACACCAATATGTTTAAATGAAGTAAGTGATAAGTTAAAGGTTAATGAAAGTCTGTTGTGGCGGTAACTCATCTGCCATTTGTCAGGCATTTTTTTATGTTTTACCCACTGCCCGGAGTGGCTGCCCTTTTGCTCAAAAGTAACATGCGCTAATTTTGCCCATTCACTTTCCTTTAGCTGCTTATCCCATAACGCCTGTGGTTCCGGCCGGATGGTGATATAAGCTCCAAATCTTTCCAGTTTTTTGCCGTTACCGCAATCCAGCAGTTCATATTCTTCCCAATGTTCAGGTTTAAGCAGTTTGATTACATTCATTAAATTACCATTTAGGGCAAAAATACGTTTATTCGAATAAAGTATCAGTGGCTGTATAATGAAATAGTTTTGCTAAATATAAAAAAGTATTATTTTCACAGAATTGAAATTCTAGATATGGAATCGAAAAAAAACATAAAAACGATTATTGTAGAAGATGATCCGGCATCTGTAAAATTGCTCAAGGAATTCTTAAAAAGTTTTGACTTTGTGGAGGTAGTTGGAGAGGCTACCACTTATCAGGATGCAGAGAAATTAATCAAAAGTTCAGGGAAAATTGATCTCATTTTCATGGATATAGACCTTAACGGAGCCAGTGGTCTTGATTTAATTGCATTTGTTAACCCGCAAACCAAAATTTTATTTATTACCGGTTATGCCGATTTTGCCGTTAAGGCATTTGAATTTAATACCATTGATTATATTGTTAAGCCAATCAGCTTTGAAAGATTAAAGAAAGCACTGGGGCGGGTAAATATTGTTGAAAAGGAAAAAGATGCCGTTTCTGAAAAAGAGGAGCCACACCATCCTGGACATCAGCGATTTACTATTGACAATATGATTTTGATGAATATTGATAATGAATTGAAATTTATCAAAATAAAGGACATCAATTATATTGAGGCAAAGGGAAATTACACCACCGTATTTTTAGTAGATGGTTCATCGTTTACTACCTATGGCTTAATAAAGGTATGGGAAGATAAACTTCCAAATGACGATTTCTTCAGGATTCACCGATCTACTATTGTAAATCTCCATAACGTAATAAAAATAGAAAAGGGTACTTATGATACGGGTATTCTTTATTTAAAGGGCATAACCAAGCCTTTTGAAGTTAGCAGAAATTACTTTTCCATTATTAAAAATACATTCAAACTCACCTCAACCCTATAAGAAGAATGACAGCTCCCACATTCAACGAACCAAAGTTTGAAATTGAACCAAAGTATCTATCATTTATCTCACATCATGTGAGGGGCCAGTATAATGGATTATTGGGCTTTTCAGAGTTGCTGAGTCAGAATTTTTTCCGACTCAGTGAAGATGAAAAACTGGAATATATCAACCAGATAAACGCTTCAGCTAAGAAGAGTTTCATCAATGTAGAAAACATGATTCTCTGGCTAAAAATTATCAGCAGCAACTTATCCTCAAACCCTTCTCCGGTGAAGCTACTAGATATCTTCGAATACTGTGTTGCCATGTGCAACGAGGAAGCGGAGATAGCCGATGTGGATGTTAAAATAGAATGCAGCGATAGTATTAACCTGAATACGGACAAGATGATGCTTACATCCATTGTAAATAATTTGCTGATGAATGCACTTAAATCAGGTGTTTCAGGAGGGGAAGTAACCATTTCAGCCAAAACATCGGGAAACAAGACCGAAATAACCATAGAAGATAACGGTAAAGCAATTGGGAAACAGGACGTAGTTGACTTTTTCTCTCTGCCTGTTGGCAAGCGCCCTGAAAGTTATGATGTGCGCAATGGTTTGGGGTTATGGGTGGTAAATGAACTACTTAAACTGATGCAGAAAAACCTTACATTGGCAGTAAGTTCCGGAGGGAAAAAGACCTTTACTATTCCCGGTCTATAAGGAGGCTTTAACAGCTCAGCTTATACGGCATACCCCTTATTCATTTCGATTTTCTACCAAAAACCACTTTAATATCATCAAAAAAGGTCCTTTTTTCAGGGCCTTTTTTGATTTCTGTAAAGCCCCAAAACCCCAGTAAACAAAGGGGTTTTGCTATTTTTTACCTCTCCTGCTTTTTTGTCTTTTTCCATACTACCAAACATCCCGCTCAAAAGCAGGTTAGGGGCGATAAACGTTATCGTAAGTAATTTAATTTAACAGGCGGGATAGCCGACCTACTTTTGTTCTCGATTTTCTAAAAACAAATGAAAAATTTTAAAACAACTCTTATTCTAGCGACCTTGATGATAACAGCAATTGCCCAGGTAACCCTTGGTGCAAATATCACGAGCAAGAAGTCTGGAAACTGGAGTAGTTCAGGTACATGGAATGGTGGGGTAGTACCTGGTGCTAATGACAATGTAACAGTTAAAGCCGGGCATACTGTAACTGTAAATTCTGCCCGTTCTGCAATTTCCATCAATCTGGAGTCGAGTAACTCCAGGCTTGTAATTGATGCCAACCTTACCCTTTCAGGCAATTTAACTGCCAATTCAAACTCGGCTGTTACGGTAAACGATACAACCATTCTGAAAAGGCTTATCCTGAATTCAGGAACTACGCTTACTATGAATTCGGACGTAACACTTGCAGAAATTGTTCAAAATTCAGGATCAACGTTAATTGTTAACTGCAATACATTAACAATTGATAACTCCATAAGCGGACAACCATCCAATGTGGTTTTCATGTTTAACTCTACCGCTTCTTTCCAGCACACCTGCTGCGGAACAGTACGTTTTACCAACAGGGGTAAAATTACCGCAAACTCTAATATTCTTAATCTTGGAAACACCATTATTGAAAATGGCTCCATTGATATCGGGCAAAATCCCAATGAGTACAACAATATTAATTTTACCTGCGGACTGGAGTTTAAAAATGGCGGTACCATTAGCATGCCTGGTTGCAAAACGTTTAAAGATATTACCTTAAGCAATACGCTTTTTAATCCGGGAACATGTGCAACAATTACAGGAACATTAAAGCTAAATGCCGGTGGTGATTTAACATCAAACGGATTTACCACCTGGGGAAATAACTCGATTCTGGAATTTAACCGTGATTATACCATCACCTCTTCATCTAAAGCATGGCCTCAGGGTACCGGTACCAATGTACCTCCTGTAGTAACTTTGAGCAGTGGTAACATTACTACAACAGACTCTGTAACATTAAAAAGAAGAATCAACCTTTTAGGAGGCGTTTTTGGAACAACAAATAACAAACTCAGGGTTGGTAATACAGATACAGTATATACCTGTGGTGGTGCTTTCGGAACAGTTCCTTCTTACAGTGGTACTGTTGTGCAAATAAATTGCAATACCCCGGTAAATTGCGGTAACCATTGCGCTGCTGAAATTACCTCTGTAAAATCCGGTGATTGGAATGACCCTACAGTTTGGGATTTAGGCAGGGTACCAGGTCCATGTGATGACGTTCATATTGATCATAGCGATAGGGTAACTGTTCCTTCAGGTTATGTTGCCACCTGCAGAGATATCCATAGCGATAACGGATCAAGACTCTATGTTTATGGTGTAATGAATTGCCGGGATTTTTATGGCGATAATAATGGGCAGAGAACATACGTATATGGCCAGTGGAATGGTTGTACCATGTATCTCGATAATGGATGCAGGGTATATGCTTGCGAAAATATTCACCTGTCAAACTGCACCAACAAATCAAAGGTAATTACCATACAGAATGGCGCAAGATTCTACCCATTGGGCACCGGATATTGCACAGGAACCCCAAAAATCAGCATTGAAGCTGATAGTGTGAATATTGATCTTACTGACTTATGCAATAACCTTGATATTCAAAACTTAAGTATTTCTTACGGCACCGTTACTTTGCCATCATGTTTAACTATACATGGTGAGGTAACCATCAATCCCGGAGCAAGTGTTGCAGGCAGCACGCCTACATGGGCTTCCACTTCATCACTTGTGGTAAACAGGGTTTATACCTTTACCAGTACCGGAAATACATCTATTCTTTGGCCTAATGGCACTAACGTACCACCAACAATTACCCTTACATCGAATGTTACCGTTGCTTCTCCTAAAATTGTTAAAACAAGAATCAATGTTATTGACAGCACGGTAAGTGGCGGCACCAACATTCAGGTTTCTAATAATGCTACGGTATATATCTGTGGTGGCCAGTTTTCAAGTGCTCCGCAATATGGTGCAAATGTGACCACTCAGTATTGCGATGTATTGCCAGGTAACCCACCTGCGGTAATTGGTAATAATATGCCTCCGGGTGGATTTACCGGTGACCTGATCATTTCCACAGACGTTAAGCTTGGAGCTAATGTAACTGTTGCCGGAAACATCATTGTAAACTCTACAGGTGTGTTATATGATAGCACATTTACGGTAACTCAGGCTCAATCAGTAACAGTTGATAGCGGTGCCACGGTTTATATTTCAAAATCAGGTGGGCTAACAGGAAGTAATTCTCTTTTTGGTACCATTCCAACCTCTTTAACCTGCGGTTCTACTGTAGTTTATCAGGCAAATGCAGGCGCACTTGAAATAGACCCCCGTATGGACTACGGCAACGTAACTTTAGACGGAACAGCACCAAAAACATTTGCAGCGGCCGATTACGGAATTTGCGGAGACTTATTAATTACACCAACATCAGGATCAGTTACTATGCCTGCAGAATCAAATATTATTCTGGCAGGTAATGTTGATCAAAATGTGATTACCTCTTTCCCTACAACAGTTTATGACGTTACCTGCTCAGGTACCGGAACCAAAGTAATATCAGGTGAAGTTAGATTAACGGGTACCCTTCAGGTTGAACCAGGTGTAACCCTTCAAACCGGCAATCAGTTAACATTAACATCTACCGGTACAAGAGATGCTGTTATTGGTCCACTTGTTGATGGAGCGGATATTCAAGGCACCATTTGCTGGGAACGTTTTGTGCCAGGCGGATCGAGCCGCAGAAGGTGGAGATTCCTTGCCATGCCAATCTGGAACCAAACATTTAAAGATGCATGGCAGGATGATATCTTTATTACCGGCCCCGGAACAGGCGGAACACCATGTGCTTACAATACCACCAGCACAGCAAGTATGACACAAAATGCAAATGGTTTTGATAAGAATGAATCAGGTGCCAATACCATTTTCACCTGGGACGAACCAACCGGAACATGGAACACCATATCCAGCGCATTTGATACCATTAACCCTTTAAAAGCTTACAGAACTTATGTAAGAGGAGCACGTTATGTAGAAGGATGTATGTTATTAACGCTTATGCCTGATAGCGTATCTGCTACATTGATTGATGCATGTGGACCACTGGTTAAATTTGACCAATCGATTAACCTTACAAGAACTCCCGGAACTGGCGGAGGATGGAACTATATTTCTAACCCATACCCTTGCCCTATCGACTGGAATAATACCACATGGGCTGCTGCACGTGCAGGTTTTATTGATCCAACATTATATGTATATGACCCGGCAACCGGCCAATATAATTCATGGCACCCTGTAGCAGGTTCTGTAAACGGAGGATCCAATATGATTGGTAAAGATCAATCGTTTTTTATCAGGGCATTGCAGCCATACACTTTAACCTTTAAAGAAAACTATAAGGTAGATACACTTAGAGCCGGTTATTTTGGTAAAGGTGCTATTACCCCGCTAAACAGAATTTCTATTAAGTTAACAGGCGTTGAGTCGAGCGATGAGACCGTGATTTATATGTCGAGGAATGCAACACAGGCGTTTAGCGTGGAATATGACGGATACAAGTTTGGTTTCACAACAGGAAGTATTGCTGTTGCAAAGAAAAGTGCGCTAACTACTAAACTCGGATTTGCCGGATTCCCTATTCCAACGGGCACTGATACAGTAACGCTAATTTCAAACCTTGGAACAGCAAATGCCAATTACACTATTACATTAGCAGGTTTGGATAAAGCAACCGGATTTAACTACTATTTGTACGACAGATATACCAACACGGTATCAGATATGAGTGCTACTAATACTACCTACCAATTTAATGTTGTTGCTTCAAATGCTGCATCATACAATCAAAACAGGTTCGCGGTTATTATTACCAATACAGCAAGCCTGCCTGTGGTGATGACCAACCTGAAGGCTACAAAATCAGGTGAGGTTGTAGATATTATCTGGACTACATCAAGCGAGTTAAACAACTCACACTTTGTTGTTGAGAACAGCACTGACGGTAAAACATTTACTCAAATTGGAGCTGTAAAAGGAAATGGTACAACTAACACAACCATCCAATATTCATTTGTTCATGCAACACCTGCAAAAGCAATAAACTATTACAGGTTACGTCAGGTTGATTTTGACGGAAGTGAATCCTTTAGCTACACTGTGATGGTTAATATGATGGAGGCTATTGTTACCTCTGAGATTACGGTATTTCCGGTACCTGCCAAAGATAATTTGAATATTAAACTGAACCAAAACACGGCTGGTGAGGTTGTAGTTGAAGTAATTGATATACTGGGACAAACAGTAGTTAAAAGAAATCTAAAGGTTTCCGGATCGTTAGCAGAGCTTGATATTCATACTTTGGAACCCGGCACTTATTTTGTAAAAATAGGTGAACATACGAACAGCACCCAGAAGGCTAAATTCATTAAAAACTAAGACGCAGTTCGTTTTAGCTGTAAAAAAATCACCACAAATCGCTTTTTTATCTATTTAAATGGCGATTTGTGGTTATTTTCCAAATAAACAGTCCACGCCTCAACTTAAACCAAAAATACCTCCAGTTGTATAGAATTACCGCTAAACAACCAATATGACTTGGTTGACCATGCTCTCCGCTCTAATTTTACGCAGATCAAGAGCATTATACAACATTGAAAGCAACATACATAATTACGGGATTTAGAGGAGGCATCATTAACATGTTGCTTCTCGTGAATATTATGTTTTGCGTGCAAGCCCATGCAGCCACTATTACTTCAAAAACAGGAGGAGGAAACTGGACAACAGGATCTACATGGGTTGGAAATGCCGCACCTCAGCCAACTGATGATGTGGTAATAAACGGCCCTGTTTCAGTTACATCTTCAGTTACCTGCGCCAAATTAACCGTTAACTCTTCAAAAACATTAACCCTTTCCGGTTCCGGATTGATAACCATTGCTAAAAACAGTTACGCAACTGTTCTGGTTAATAATGGTACCATTAATACCAATTCTAATACCATTTCTTTTTACAGCACATCCTCCGTAGAACACACCATTAGCGGAAGCGGAAATATAACTTTCTATCGTGTTACCGGAGAAAATGTTGGTTTAAAATTCAGCAGTTCAAAACATACCATTGGAAACACCATCAGGTTAAATACAGGTTCGTGGATAGAAACTCAGCCAACTTATTCTTCCAGTGCTGTTCTTGAGATTAACAGATCAATTGTTGCACCTCTGGAATGGCATGCAGATAAAATATGGCCTTCAGGAAATACCAATACGGTTGCCCCGCATATAAGTATTACTGCCGGTACCACAACCATGAGCTGGCTAAGCAACAGGTATATCAGAAAATCGCTTAGTGTTTCAAATGGTGCCACACTAAATGCAGCTACTTCCTGCTTTATTTTACCATCTTCTTTTACAGGTATTACCAATTCCGGAGCAGCCACCTTAGGGGGTGTAAAACTGGAAAGCGGGGCTACCTGGAATCTTAATTCTGAACTAACCATAAGCGATCTTTATATACTATCCGGAGGAACGGTAAATGCAAACTCTTATAATCTTAACCTTACGCAAAGTGCCGGTGGCGGTTGCAACGGTTCAGGCGGAGAGGTGTTTGAAGTGCAGGCAGGCGGAACCTTTAACCCAGGCACAGGCACTGTTGTATTTGATTTGCCTTATTGGACAGAAATAAAAATATTAGGTACGGTAACTTTTAACAATATCAGTATTGAATCCAATACCCTGGAGGTAACAAATGGAACTACCATTACGGTTAATGGAAATCTTACTATAGAAGAAGGTGGCGATATTTCAGGTTCAGGATCGGGCCAATTATCTTACGGACCTGAAGCAACTTTGGTAATAAATACTCCTTATACCATCGAATCCTGGTCGGATATGCCCTGGGGTGATGGCTCAGGTGCAAATGTGCCACCTAATGTGATTGTGAATAGTGAGCTAACGTTGGAAGATCCTAAAGAAGTTACCGGCAATATTGTTATTACAGAAAATGGCAATTTAGGCGGGGCTTCAAATCTTAATCTTTCCGATAATTCTACCATTACCACCTGCGGTGAGGTAACGGGAAATCCCTCGATGGGGAATAATGTAACGGTAAATACCTGTGGTAACTCGGAAGTAGGAACAGAAATTAACGGAGCCGGAGCATTGGTTGTAGAAACAGATGATACATTAACCCTCGCGGCCAATATTTCTCTCGGTAGCCCTGGAAATATTATTGTTGAGCCGGGAGGAAAACTGGTGGTAAATGATAAGATCATAACCTGCAACAGTGTAATGGTTGATGGAATTATAAAAACTGAAAACCTAAATGGCTTAACCGGAACAGGCAGTACTTTTGGAAATGCCACCGTTTCATTAAATGCCGGTTCAACAGTTGAGTACAACAGTACTAGTGGAACTCAGATTATTACTCCCCGCACAGATTATCATCATTTAAGACTCAGTGAAAATTCCAACAAATCGTTTACTAATAACCAGACCTACGAAATATCAGGTGATTTTACAGTTACTGGTCTAACACCAGAATATGGCACAAACACCGTAATTAATTTTAAAGGAGCCGCCCAAACCATTTCATGCAACAGGTTTCATAAAGTTACTTTTTCCAATTCAGGCAATAAGACACTTGCCGGCACTACTGATATAACAGGCGAAATAACCCTGTCAGGATCAATTAACCTGGTTTCAAATGGCAACCTGGTATTAAAATCAGATATCAACGGTACCGCTTCAGTAGGTCCAATAAGTCCAACAGCACAGGTTACAGGAAATGTGGTGGTGGAGCGTTATATCGGAGGCAGCAGAAAGTGGCGTTTTCTTGGACTCCCTTTAAGTGGGGTTACTTTTCAAAACTCCTGGCAAAACAATATGCATATTACCGGCCCGGGTACCGGAGGTTCTATGGGTACAACCAATTCAAACGGATTTGACTGGACAGCCGCCAATCAGCCCAGCATTTTATACTACAACGAAACCTTATCAGGCACTTCCTCTCAAAAATGGGTAAGCATTACAGCCACAACCAATACCGTTGAACCTACAAGAGGCTACCGCGTGTTTGTAAGAGGTGATAGAATTGCCCAAGGGAATACGCTTATTGATGGCTCATCCTATACACCACTTCCGGTAACCATTAAAGCCAGTGGCACCATTGTAAGCGGCCAACAGGTTGTGAACCTAACCTGCTCTAATGGTTGCACCGCTGAAGACGGATGGAACCTTTTATCCAACCCATACCCATCAACTATCGATTGGAATAATACATCGTGGGTAAATGCCAGACCATCCGGAATTGGAAGTACCATTTATATCTATTGTGCCGGTGCCAGTTCTTATGCAGCCTGGAATCCTATTGGTGGTGGAGTTAACGGAGGCAGCAGGTATATTGGTTCCGGTGAGTCTTTTTTTGTAAAAACAAACGGAAACACCAGCTTAACTTTTGAAGAAGCATATAAAGTATATGAGCCTTCAAGTGGTTTGCTTGGCAAATCAGGGTTAACCAATAACCTTAAAATACAGGTTTCCGATACTTCCCTTATTTCAGAGTGCGCTGTATTCTTCGATCAGACTTCTACAAAACTTGCTAATGACAAGTATGATGGGGTAATGCTTGCTGCCGGAGCCGGACAGGTATCAACCTTTACCAATCATGCAACAACTAAACTGTTGTTTAATGCGATCCCTCCTGCTACTCTTATTGATACCGTTCAAATCAATATCCCATTGAATAACCTTTCAAAAACCTTTACCATAAATTTTGCGGGTCTAAGCTCATTCAGCAACAGCCTGAACTTTTATCTGGTTGATAAGTTTACTCAGTCTATTCATAACCTTCGCAACAACAGCAGCTATACTTTTAATACCATTTCAGGTATAAGCGGCAGTTATGCTTCAAACAGGTTTGCACTTATTTTTGACTTAACAGGAACCTTACCCGTAACCTTCACCGCATTAACGGCAAAAGCTTCAGAAGAAGGTACTGTTCTTAACTGGCAAACCAGTTCTGAAATGAATAACAGCCATTTTGAGATTGAAAGAAGTCTTGATGCAGAAACCTTCACTACTATCGGTAGTGTTAAGGGCGCTGTTAACTCCTCTCGTTTATTGGATTATCAGTTTACAGACACCTACAAGAACGCTTCTCAAACAGTTTATTACCGTGTTAAACAAGTTGATTTCGATAATAAGTATTCCTATTCCAATATGGTGGCGCTGGAACCAATTGCCGTTTCCGCTGGCCATCAAACAACTGTTTACCCTGTTCCTGCCAAGGATTATATTAGTGTACAAACCGCAAATAAACCAGGTGAGGTGATGGAGATAAGCATTACAGACATCAGTGGTAAAGTTTTGATTGGAGAACAAACCACCCTTAGTACCCTTGAAAACATACGCCTTAATTCGCTTCCAGCAGGTATGTATTTTATGAATATATCTTATTCATCAGGTAAAAACGAAACCATAAAGTTTATCAAAGATTGAAAACCAAACGATTAAGCGGTTTTTAATTTTATCCCACCACTTTTTGAAAGCTTGTTTATACTGCTATTTTTGTAGCCTTAATTTTTAATCATGAGAGTTATACAGTTCAGAGAAGCTTTGCGCGAAGCAATGAGTGAAGAAATGCGCAAGGATGAAAATATTTTGCTGATGGGTGAAGAGGTGGCTGAATACAACGGGGCCTACAAGGTGAGCCAGGGGATGCTGGAGGAGTTTGGGGAAAAACGTATAATTGATACCCCCATTGCTGAACTTGGTTTTGCTGGTATAGCGGTTGGAGCTGCCATGAACGGATTAAGACCGGTGGTGGAGTTTATGACATTTAATTTTTCACTTGTTGCCATAGATCAGGTAATTAATGCTGCCGCAAAAATGTATCAGATGAGCGGTGGGCAATTTAATATTCCAATGGTTTTCCGCGGACCAACAGGATCAGCAGGACAGCTTGCCGCACAGCATTCTCAGGCATTTGAAAACTGGTTTGCCAACTGCCCCGGACTAAAAGTGGTTGTTCCATCAAACCCATACGATGCCAAAGGGCTTTTAAAAACAGCCATCAGGGATAACGACCCGGTAATTTTTATGGAGAGCGAACAAATGTATGGTGATAAAGGAGAAGTACCTGAAGAGGAATACCTGATACCTATTGGTGTAGCTGATATAAAACGCGAAGGAAGTGATGTAACGATTGTTTCTTTCGGTAAAATAATGAAGGTTGCTCTTGCTTCGGCAGAGGAACTGGCTAAGGAAGGAATTTCATGCGAAGTAATAGACCTGCGCTCTGTAAGGCCTATTGATTATGATACCGTGATCCAATCTGTGAAAAAAACAAACAGACTGGTGATTGTTGAAGAAGCCTGGCCGCTTGCTTCTATCTCTACTGAGATAACTTATATGGTTCAAAAAAATGCCTTCGACTATCTTGACGCACCTGTAAGACGTATCAATACACAGGATACTCCGCTTGGGTATGCGCCTACTTTTGTTCAGGAGTTTTTGCCAAATACCGAACGGGTAATAAAAGCAGTAAAGGAAGTACTTTACCGTTAGTTATCTTTTGTGCTCCTGAAGAACAGGAACATTTAATTAAACCTTATGGCAACAAATCTCAAAAACCTCTCGCAGGTTAGTTTAAAACCCAATAAGCTTTTTAAGGACGCTGTAATTGCACTTGTTGTAGCTGAATGGAACAGTGATATTACCTTTGCTTTACGTGACGGGGCACTCCAATTTCTGAAAGAAATGGGTGTTAAAAACCAACATATCCAGATTCATTATGTGCCAGGCTCTTTCGAATTGCCCCAGTGTGCGCTTTGGCTGGCATCGCTTGAGCATATTGATGCGGTAATTACCCTTGGCTGCGTTATTCAGGGAGAAACACGCCACTTTGATTTTATATGTGATGCATGTGCCAACGGGGTGATGAGTGTAGGCTTAACAACGGGGAAGCCCGCTATATTTGGTGTACTCACCACCAACAATATAAAACAGGCAAAAGAAAGAGCCGGAGGAAAACATGGAAACAAAGGAATTGAAGCAGCTGAAACTGCATTAAAATTGTTGTTGGTAAAAAACCATATCTTACACTAAATTAACTTTCAGTATCGGCTTAATAATTCTATTATTGCCAGTGTAATTGTTCAAATGAAAAGAACCTTATCACTTATTGCTATTGTCTTTATTCTTTGGGGCATTCAATCCTGCACCAAGGAGTTTGAAGGAGACAGGGATGCGCAGACAGCTCCTGAAACCTATGCTGTGGTTGATTCTATAAAAAGAGACAGCACCAATCTGCTGGTAACAACCGTAACCGGTTTCTGGTGGGGACATTCGCCTGCCGGTTTTATTGCCGGATACGAAGTGTCAACAGACGGGCAGCAAACCTGGACCTATACCAAAAATCAATCCGGCAGTTTTTTGCTTAGTTTGCCATTTGGCAGCAGCAATGGAGAACTGCCCATTTATATCAGGGCCATTGATAACCTTGGACAAAAAGACCCTACCCCCGCACGGATGGTTTTTCCGGTAAAAAACTCAAACCCAAAAATTGTTTTCGATTTTATATCCAATAAAAGGCCACTTAAATCTTTCCCCATTGTTAAACTGGCCTGGACCACCACAGATATAGATGGCATTGCCGATATAGACCGTTTTGAGCTGTTTCTGAATGATACCAACAACACGGCATTTGCGGTTCCCGGTACCACAAAAGATGCTACCATTAGCGATTCTATTTTTAATTCAAGTGTGAGAATAGAAGGTCGCGTTAGTGGAGGTGTGTTTCAGCCGGAGTGTAATGTATATACAGGAAGTAAAATTACTCCGCTTGCCGGAACCTTACCAGGAATGGTATACAACTCCTGGAACTATATCTATTTAAGAGCCATTGACAGAACAGGTAATAAATCAGCAATGATTAAAGACAGTATCTGGATTAAAAGACCTGCATCTGATTTTTTAATCGTAAATGCCCTGGTAGGTTCTGCCAGCAGCACTTTCAGTTTTTATGCCAATCAGTTAAAAACCATCGGTGGTAATTTATCTGTATTTGATACCCTTATTGGAATTACCACACAGTTTTATAATGACGAATTATACAACGATGCTGTGACACAATCGCGCACGTTCAGTTTATTTAAAAACATTATCTGGCTTACTGATGATGCCAACTCTCTTGCCACCTGCCAGCAAAACACGGGTGAGTTTTTTAATAATGGCGGAAGCATGTTTATCGTAACAGAGATATCAAATGATTTTCCTTTTAATTCAGAGGTATTTGGTTTTACCCCGGTGGCATCCTTGGTGGTTCCTCCTCCGGGCGGAAATATCCGTATGAACGTTTCTGAACTGGTAACACCATATGCAACCGGTGGATGGCCTCTGTTAAAATCAACTGCCATCTTATCAAACTCACGCCCATTTTATACCCTCACCACTTCTTCGGGGCTTTATTCCTATGACTCTATTTACAGGGCCAATCTTATTAATCAAACCACATCCGGAACAACTGCCTGGACGGGCCCTTCCAATGTGATGAGCAAAAGAAAACGTGTTTCCAGCGGAAAGTCTGACCTGATCTTCTTTTCCCTCCCGCTTCATCGCCTAAACGGCAATAACAATGTTGATTCCTTGTTCAGAAAGGTATTGATAGATGAATTAGGATTTTAAGCGGTGAAGAGCATTATTATTTTCGCATCAGGCAATGGGAGTAATGCAGAGAATATTTGCAGGTACTTTGAGCACCATACCGATATCAGGGTGACGGCTTTGTTTTGTAATAATCCTTCAGCCGGAGTTATTCAAAAAATGGTTCCGTTTCAGGTGCCGGTGCAATTGTTTGACAGGGCCCTTTTCAAAAACCAACAGGAATTTGATTTATTAATAAAAACCTACCAACCCGACCTGATTGTGCTGGCCGGTTTTTTATGGCTCATTCCTACTTTTCTTATAGAAGCTTATCCCAATAAGATTATAAATATTCATCCGGCACTGCTGCCAAAATTCGGGGGCAAAGGCATGTATGGACACCATGTGCACGAGGCCGTAATAGAAGCCAAAGAAAAAGAGCATGGCATTACCATTCATTTTGTAAATGCAGCCTATGATGAGGGAACCACCATTTTTCAGGCAAAATTTGATGTGGTAAAAGGAGATGATGCAGGAAGCCTGGCTCAAAAAATATCAGCTCTTGAAATGAAGTATTTTCCAATGGTAATAGAGAAGCTGTTGCTTCACCATTAGCCATTTGCGGCCACATCCCGCAGGTTTTGTATACCCACCCGCACCCTTAAAAAACGTTTCCAAATCGAAACATTTCTACCTTTTTACCAGAGCAAATTGGGTTGCTTTGTTGCGGCTAATTAAAATCTTAAAATATTTATGTAATGACCGTTAAGGAATAATACATTTGCACCTTCAATTTTTACCCCCTTTTATATGAATAATCCTGTAACATTGCGTAATGCTCTTATCTCTGTATTTTATAAAGACGGATTAGATGTTTTAGCCCATACCTTACACCAGGCGGGTGTAAATATTTATTCAACCGGAGGTACGCAGGAGTTTATTGAAAAACTCGGAATTCCGGTTCACCGGGTAGAGGATTTAACCGGTTACCCAAGTATCCTGGGAGGACGCGTTAAAACGCTTCACCCAAAGGTTTTTGGAGGTATTCTGGCTAGGCGAAAAAACGAGCAGGATCAGCAGGAAGTAAAAGAATTTGAAATCCCGTTTTTTGACCTGGTTGTGGTTGATCTTTACCCCTTTGAAGAAACCGTGAACAGCACAACGGACGAGGGTAAAATTATAGAAAAAATAGATATTGGTGGTGTTTCCCTCATCCGCGCGGCCGCCAAAAACTTCAACGATACCCTGATTATTTGTGACAAAGCCGATTTTGAGGCCATTTCTTCCCTGTTGAAAGTGCAGGCCGGAGCCACCAGCGAAGAGCAAAGAAGGCATTACGCCACCAAGGCATTTCATGTAACATCTCACTATGACGGGCTTATTTACCGGTATTTCGACCGTGAAGAGCAAAAACACTTTAAAGCTTCCGTTTCTCCGGCCAATAGCTTGCGTTATGGAGAAAACCCTCACCAAAAGGGCGTTTTCTACGGGCATTTAACCGATTTATTTGAACAACACCACGGCAAAGAACTTTCTTACAATAACCTGCTTGATGTTGATGCCGCTTTAAACCTGATTAATGATTTTGATGAGCCCACAGTGGCTATTATTAAACACAATAACCCTTGCGGTATTGCCTCAAGGGGTACGGTATTGCACGCATGGAAAGATGCGCTGGCAGGTGATCCGGTATCAGCTTTTGGGGGAATTATTGTTGCCAACAGACCGATTGATGAGGCCACCGCGCAGGAAATTGATAAAATTTTCATGGAAGTGCTTATTGCACCTGCTTTTGAAGGCAACGCATTAAACATACTAAAATCAAAAAAGAACAGGATATTGCTGGAGCAGAAAAGTAAATTGCCGGGCGGAAAATTATTTCGCAGCATACTAAACGGTGTGATAGAGCAGGACCGTGATGTGGTTGTATTACAAGCTGATCAGCTAAACCTGGTAACCACACATACCGCTACTCCATCGCAAATAGAAGATATGTTGTTTGCCGATAAAATTGTAAAACATACCAAATCCAATACGATTGTGCTGGCTAAAAACAAACAACTGGCAGGCATCGGGTGCGGGCAAACATCAAGGGTAGATGCCCTCAAAGGGGCAATTGCCAAAGCGGATGCTTTTGGATTTGACCTTAAAGATGCAGTAATGAGCAGCGATGCCTTTTTCCCTTTCCCCGATTGTGTGGAAATAGCCGGGAATGTTGGTATTACAGCCGTTATTCAGCCAGGCGGGTCAGTAAAAGATGATGCATCAGTAGCCTATTGCAATGAGCATAAGATAGCCATGTATTTTACAGGTATCAGGCATTTTAAACATTAACATTGTGAGGAAAACACTTTGTAATTATTTGCGGAATATTATTATAATTTGCGTTTATATAAATCCCCTTAGAGAAAGTAGCACATGGGAATGTTTAGTTTTTTAACACAGGACTTAGCCATAGACCTGGGAACAGCGAATACGCTGATTATACACAAAGATCAGGTGGTTGTAGATGAGCCATCGATAATTGCTATTAACCGCAGAACAGGAAATGTGATTGCAGTTGGCAGCCAGGCTCAACAAATGCACGGCAAGGCCCATGAGGATATAAAAACCATAAGGCCACTTAAAGATGGGGTAATAGCTGATTTTAATGCTGCCGAGCATATGATCAGGGGAATGATTCAAATGATTCCTCAAAGCAGCAAGCTTATTAAACCACAGCAGCGCATGGTAATCTGTATTCCTTCAGGTATTACAGAGGTAGAGAAAAGAGCCGTAAAGGATAGTGCAGAACGCGCTGGAGCAAAGGAAGTTTACCTCATACACGAACCAATGGCAGCGGCTATTGGTATTGGTATAGATGTTTTTGAGCCAATGGGTAATATGATTATTGATATTGGTGGCGGAACCACAGAAATTGCGGTTATTGCACTTGCCGGTATTGTATGCGATCAATCTATACGTGTTGCGGGAGATGAATTTACAGAAGACATTCTGGATTATATGCGCAGGCAACATAACCTGCTTGTTGGTGAGCGTACAGCAGAACGCATTAAAATTGAAGTAGGTTCTGCACAAACAGAACTGGATAATCCTCCACCGGATTTTGCCGTTAACGGACGCGATTTAATGACCGGTATTCCAAAACAAATCACGGTATCGTATAGTGAAATTGCTTCAGCATTGGACAAATCTATTTCTAAAATTGAAGAAGCTGTGCTAAGGGCTCTTGAGCTTACCCCACCTGAACTTTCAGCAGATATTTACTCCACCGGTTTATACCTTACGGGCGGTGGTGCTTTATTAAGAGGGCTTGATAAACGTATTTCACAGAAAACAAAATTACCTGTTCATGTAGCTGATGATCCGTTGCGTGCCGTTGTACGTGGAACCGGTATGGCTCTTAAAAATCTGAAGAACTTTAAATTTTTAATGACCTGATCGTTTTTCAAATCTGTTGTGCCTGCAATCCGGAAACATAAATAAAACAATACCCGATTCGAATCTGGCAACACTTATTTCGAATTTAAAACAGAATGCGTAACCTTATATTTTTTATCTCCAAGTATTATGTGTTCTTCCTTTTTTTTGGGTTAGAAATTTTCTCTTTTGTAGTGCTTTATCGCTTTAACCGATTTCAGAAAGCAAGTTTTATTAACTATACCACAGGCGTTACCAGTTCATTCTATAACGCAGTAAACAATACGCAACAATATTTCAGCCTCAGGAGAATTAATGACAGTTTGCAAATTGAAAATGCCAAGCTGCGCTCGCAACTGCTAACCTCCTACTACCAGAATAACCTTACTGTAAATCATATTAACGATACCATTTACAAACAGCAATACGAGTACATTCCGGCAGGAGTAGTAAACAACTCTGTTACCAAAAGAAACAACTATATTACCTTAAACCGAGGCAGCAATCATGGCATAACCCCTCAGATGGGGGTAATCAGCGAAAGTGGAATAGTAGGAATTGTGATGAGTGTATCTCCTAATTACAGCACTGTACTTTCCTTGCTAAACAACAACTGTAAAATCAGTGCCAAGGTAAAAAAGAATGGTGCATTTGGCTCTTTGGTTTGGGATGGTGATGATCCTTCGATTGCCAGGCTTCTGGATGTAAACAAACATGTGCCTGTTGCCACCAATGACCTGGTAATTACCAGCAATTACTCCACCATATTTCCGGAAGGCATTCCTATTGGAAAAATATATGCCCACTCCCTAGATGCGGGTGATAATTTTCACACCATTAAAGTGGAACTTTTTACCGATTTTTCTACTGTTTCAACAGTATACGTTATCAGAAACCTGTTTAAACAGGAACAACAACAATTGGAAGGAACCATTAAAAATTGATACTTGACATATTATCATATCTGCTCAGGTTAATCGCGCTGGTTATTATTCAACTCCTCGTGATCAACAATATTGAACTCAACAGTATGGTTAATCCATATATTTATGTAGCGTTTATTTTAATGTTGCCGGTAACGATTAAACCATGGCAACTCGTATTTATTTCTTTTTTTACCGGTGCTTTAATGGATGCTTTCTCCAGCACTCCGGGTTTGCATATGGCGGCAACCACTTTAATGGGATATATACAAATCCATTATCTGAAAGCCACCACCACCAAAGAAGATATGGAAGCCAGAACTGTTCCTTCCATTTCACAGAAAGGGATTGTTTGGTTTACTGTGTATGCCTTCAGTATGATTTTCCTTCACCACCTGTTGTTATTTTTTCTGGAAATTTATGGCTTTAATGAGCTCCTCTCCACTTTAGGCAGGGTTCTTTTCAGCACCCTCGTTACTCTTCTCCTTGTTATTATCGGGCAACTTTTATTTTACCGGAGCAAAGTAAAAAATGGATAGCCAGGCCAAACGATATATCCTTTTCAGCATTTTTATTGCATTTGCTGTAATCTATATCATCAGGCTGGTTTTTCTTCAACTGCTTGATGACAGTTATTTGCGATCAGCGCAGGAAAACGTGCTGCAGGAACAAACCATCTATCCTGCCAGAGGACTCATTTACGACCGTAACAAAGAACTACTGGTTTATAATGACGCCATTTACGACCTTATTGTAATACCCGAACAGGTAAAAAATCTTGATACAACAGAGTTTTGTAAGATACTAGGCATTACCAGAGAAGGGTTTATTCAACGTTTCGAAAAAATAAAACGGGGAGTTGGTTATGCTCCATACCGCCCATCGGTATTTGAGAAACAACTTACCATTCCAACCTATGCAGCATTTCAGGAAAAACTTTACGATTTTCAGGGATTTTATGTGGAAGTAAGAACAGACAGGAAATACCAGCACAGCAATGCCGCTCATATTATGGGTTATATTGGAGAGGTAACCGACCGTGAAATAGAAAAATCGGAAGGCTATTACCGCATGGGCGATTTTATAGGTATAAGCGGGGTTGAAAGGGCTTATGAAGAAGTACTGAGAGGTAAAAAAGGGGTACGTTATATTCTTGTTGACTCTAAAAACAGAACCCAGGGCCGCTACAAAGACGGACAGTTTGATACGGCAGCCACAGCAGGTAAGAATATTGCACTAAGTATTGATCAGAAACTTCAGGAATTAGGAGAGCAACTGATGTTGAATAAGGTAGGAAGTATTGTGGCCATTGAGCCTCCAACAGGTGAATTACTGGCACTGGTGAGTTCACCCACTTATGATCCGAATTTGTTTATTGGACGTGAACGCGGTAATAATTACATGAAATTATTACTCGATCCTTCCAAACCATTATTCAACAGACCACTGGCGGCACCATATCCACCGGGTTCTATTTTCAAAGTGATTATGGCCTTGGTTGGTCAGCAGGAGAAAGTACTGTTTCCATCTACAGCCTACGGATGTGCGGGCGGCTATCACATGGGCGGATTAACGGTTGGTTGCCACCCTCACTCCTCCCCTCTGGCTTTACGCGGGGCTGTTGCAGTTTCTTGTAATGCTTATTTCTGTAACGTATATCGCACGGTAATTGATAATAAAGTTTACCCGAATTCAGAAGCAGCTTATAAAAAGTGGTATGAGCATATTTCCAGTTTTGGAATAGGTAAAAAACTGGGGGTTGATATTTTTGGTGAGGGGAAAGGTTTCCTGCCACCAACAACGTATTATGATAAGGTATATGGAAGATACCGGTGGAAATCATCAACAACTATATCTCTTGCAATAGGACAGGGTGAGTTGGGAATAACACCCCTTCAGATGGCCAATGCAACAGCTACTGTGGCTAACAAAGGATATTATATTACACCCCATATTGTAAAAACAATAGATGGAAAACCAAACCCAAATACAGAATACCTGAACAAACATTGGACTACTGTTGATACGGCCTATTTTGATGTGGTAATAGATGGTATGCAGGATGTAATTGAGCGTGGTACCGGACGCGTTGCCGCTATTCCGGGTATTGTTATCTGCGGAAAAACAGGTACTGCACAAAATCCCCATGGAAAAGACCACTCCGTATTTTTTGCCTTTGCCCCGCGTGAAAATCCCAAAATTGCCATTGCCGTATTGGTGGAAAACTCAGGGTTTGGTGCTACGTGGGCAGCCCCTATTGCCAGTTTAATGATTGAGCAATACCTTACAGGTAAACATGATACCCGAAAGTATGTTCTGGAACGGATGCTTAAAGCAAATTTAATTCATAAAAATGACACAGCAGCAGCCCAAACCATCAAGCATTGATTGGCTTACACTGGTAATTTATTACCTGTTTGTGGCAGCCGGTCTTATCTGCATTTATGCTTCTGTATATAAGGAAGCCCATCCTGATATTTATGATTCCACACAGAATTATGGAAAACAATTGATATGGATTGGAATGTCATCATTTATTGGTCTGCTGATACTGCTTGTTGACGAAAAGTTTTTTTATGCGTTTGCCTATCCGATATATGGACTCACTATCATCCTGCTTCTGGCCGTGCTTGCATTGGGAACAACGGTTAAAGGATCAAGTTCATGGATAGAAATTGCAGGATTCAGAATGCAACCTGCAGAGTTTGCAAAATTTGGTACTGCACTGGCACTGGCTAAATTTCTGAGTGGTTACAATATTAAATTCAGTGATAAAAAAATTCAATACACCAGCGCAGGATTGTTATTGCTCCCAATGGCTATTATCCTTATGCAAAACGAAACAGGAAGTGCCCTGGTATTTGCCTCCTTTATACTTGTGCTGTACCGCGAAGGCTTGCCCGGCTATTTTCTTTTTATCGGTTTTGTTGTGGCTGCTGCTGCTGTGCTTGCCCTTTTGATCTCTACCCTTTATCTGAGCATTGCCATTGCCTTGCTAGCCGGTTTATTTATGCTGGTAATCCGCAGAACCAGGCAAAATATCCTCATTGTAATAGGGGCAACCATATTGATTATCGGTTTTGTAAACAGCGTGGATTATGCATTCAACAACATTCTACAGCCCCACCAGCAATCGCGTATTAATGTATTGCTGGGTAAAGAAGTGGATCTGAAAGGTGCCGGATATAATGTGCAACAATCAAAAATTGCAATTGGTTCAGGCGGGCTGCTTGGAAAAGGCTTTTTAGAAGGTACACAGAATAAATTCCGTTTTGTACCAGAACAAAGCACCGATTTTATTTTCTGTACCATAGGAGAAGAATACGGCTTTGTTGGCTCCGTAGCTTTTGTAATTATTTATATGCTCATGTTATGGCGCATTTTGTTTTTGGCCGAACGCCAGCGTTATAAATTTAACCGCATTTACGGATACTGTGTTGCATCCATACTTTTTTTCCATTTTGCCATTAATATCGGGATGACACTTGGCCTTGTACCCGTAATTGGTATTCCATTGCCATTTTTCAGCTATGGGGGGTCCTCCTTATTAAGTTTCACTATTTTGCTGTTTATATTTATACGCCTGGATTCCAACAGGCTGAACGAACTTAAGGGAGCGTTTGAATAATCTTATTTATTCATCACTTTTTCATGCTAATTTTATTAATGTTGTATAAACAATCCATTACAACTAACCTTACCGATGAAGCGATACCAAACCATAGATAAACAACTGTTTATTGAAAACCGCAAACGGTTTATCAGTCAGCTTAAATCAAAGTCCATTGCTATTTTTCACAGTAATGAAGTATTGCCCCGTAATGGTGATGCCAGTTATGAGTTTAAGCAAAACAGTGATATGTTCTGGCTTACCGGAATTGATCAGGAAGAGTGTGCGGTGGTTTTGTTCCCTGATTGCCCGGTGGAGGCTTACCGGGAAGCCTTGTTTGTAAAACGTACCAACGAGCACATTGCCGTATGGGACGGACATAAATACACAAAAGAAGAAGCTACGGCAGCTTCCGGAATCAAACATGTTTTCTGGATGGACGAATTTGATTCGCTTACCAAAGCGGTGATTCAAATGGCCGAAACTGTTTACCTCAATACCAATGAGAACGACAGGGCGAGCAATCCGGCACCATATAAAGACCTTACTTTTGCGCTGCAGATGAGGCAACGTTTTCCACTGCACCAGTATGAACGTGCAGCTCCAGTTCTGCAACGTTTACGCTCTGTAAAGTCTCCGCTTGAAGTGGAATACATGAAACATGCCCTGGAGATTTCGCACAGCATGTTTAAACGCGTATTAAAGTTTGTGAAGCCTGGGGTAAAAGAATATGAAGTTGAGGCGGAAGTGATCCATGAGTTTATCAGAAACGGTGCTGCGGGACACTCCTTTACTCCTATTGTGGCAAGCGGAAAAAATGCCTGTGTATTGCATTATATTGACAATGCAGATGTTTGCCGTGACGGGGATTTACTCCTGCTTGATACAGGTACCGATTACGGAAACTATATCAGTGATATGACAAGAACTTTTCCGGTTAACGGCCGTTTCAGCAAACGCCAGAAAGAAGTGTATAATGCTGTGCTGCGGGTGATGCGTGAGGCTAAAAAGTTGCTTAAACCAGGAGTGATGCTTATGGAGTACCATAACCAGGTATGTAAAGTAATGGAGCAGGAATTGATTGCACTTGGATTGATAACTGCAGATGATATAAAAAAACAAGACCCGGCATGGCCTGCTTTTAAGAAATATTATATGCACGGCACCTCGCACTTTATAGGACTTGATGTTCATGATGTGGGCATGCGCTATGAGCCTATGCAGGCCGGAATGATGTTTAGCTGTGAACCTGGGATATATATCCCTGAAGAAGGAATCGGAATACGTCTGGAAAATGAAATTCTGATCACTGCATCCGGATGCCTTGATTTGATGGAACATATTCCGATTGAAGCTGATCATATTGAAGAACTGATGCATTCGTAAACAATAAACCTTGCAGGCTGTGGTTAGTTTTAAAGCAACACTTGGTCGGTTTGACAGCAACCTCTGGCATTTTCATTTTGTTGCTCCTTTAAAAAAGGTTACCTCACTGATTGGAAAAAACGATAAGCGGGTAATATGTACACTTAACAAAACCATTAGTTTTCATGCAGCCCTTATGCCGCTCGGAGATGGCAATTTTTTCATCAACGTAAACCAGGAAATAAGAAAAAAGCTGAAACTGAATGATGGAGATGAGGTGCATGTTTCGCTTGAAAAAGATAACAGTGAATACGGTATGCCTTTGCCCGAAGAATTTAGGGAGCTCCTGAGTCAGGACTTTGAAGGCAACAAAGTGTTTCATTCCCTTACTCCCGGCAAACAACGCACGTTGCTTTATATGATTGGTAAGCCTAAATCGGCAGATCTTAGAATCAGGAACGGGATTGCCATTCTTGAGCACTTAAAACGGAACAAGGGGCAAATCTTTTCTAAGCAGCTAAGAGAAGATATGAAGAATACAGGGTAGTCCGTACCCTTGGGTGAAGCTGATTATGAAGCAATTGAATTATTTACGCTTATTCTTATGATAAGTGCGCATTTTTTTAAAAATTTGCTTCCCGTTCCATAAACAATTTAACATATTACCTGTTCTAATAACCGGTACAAAAAACATAACACTTAAAAATTAAAAATCATAACCATGACCATGTTAGTAGGAAAAAAAGCCCCCTCTTTTAAAGCAGATGCCGTTGTGAACGGTGGAGACTTTGAAGAAAATTTCTCGTTAGATCAATACATCGGAAAAAAGCATGTTGTATTTTTCTTTTACCCACTTGATTTCACTTTTGTATGCCCGACTGAAATTATTGCATTCGAGCGCAGGATAAAGGATTTCGAAGACCGCAATGTGCAGGTAGTAGGATGTTCCATCGATTCCAAATTCTCCCATTGGGCCTGGCTCAACACTCCACAAAATGACGGAGGAATTGAAGGTGTTAAATACCCGCTGGTGGCCGATATCAATAAAACAATTGCACTTAATTACGGTGTGCTTGCCGGGCACTATGATTATGATGATGACGGGCAAATGGTTTGGGTAGGTAATCAGGGCGAAGCTTCTGTAGCTTACCGTGGTTTGTTCTTAATTGATAAAAATGGTATTGTACGCCATCAGGTGGTAAACGATCTGCCCCTTGGACGTAGCATTGATGAAGCATTGCGCATGATTGATGCCTTGCAGTTTTTTGAAGAAAAGGGAGAAGTATGCCCAGCGAACTGGGAAAAAGGAAAAGATGGAATGAAAGATACAGCTGAAGGAGTGGCCTCTTACCTTTCGTCTCACTAATTATTTATTATCATAAATTTGAAGCCTGTGCGTTTTTCGTACAGGCTTTTCTTATTTTTGGCTCATGAGGTTCCTTTTCCCTGTTTTTCTTTTGCTTTTATGTCCGGCTGAGCTTATTGCCCAGCAACAGGAACTTATTTATGTAAAACTGAATGAATGGGCGCGGGATGACCGCTTTGAAAAGTTTGAACTTGTTTTGCCTTTATACATCACGGAAACCGACACCATAGAGTCGAATGATTTTGAAAACCTGGGAGAATCAAAAAAAATACGCATTAAAAAACCGGAAGGTTATAAAAATTATGCCTACGGTTACCTCTATTTCAGAGGGGTACCCAATGATTTAAATCCGGGTTATATCAATGTGTTGGTGGCAAATTATAATGGCAGAGAACCACAACTTTTTACAGACCGGAACAATAATTATGATTTTACAGATGATGGACCCGCCCGCAAACTACCCATGGCGTATAATGTAACCGACACCGTAATCATTCCCCTGCAGCGAATGGATAAGCCTGATGCCGGTGTTGCCGTAAAATTATGCAGGTTTAGTTATATGAATAAACATGCCTACAAAAAACTGCTTGGAGAGTATTATGAATTCTATTATCCCGGACGAAAATTTGCCGGTATAGATTATTGCTTAAGAGAACAACGATATATTACCCGCAGCGGCATTGTTAAATACGGGAACGACTCTTTTCGTGTGGCCTTGTATGATGGCAACAATAATGGTTTGTACAACGACTCTGATACTGATAAAGTAATTACCGCAAATATGGCTGATTCTATTTTTGACAGTCGTGACGACCTGAGGGCTTTTACCATTACGCAGAAAAGAGAAGATATGTTTATTGAGAAAGATGGAGAACAATTTGAAATCCTGCAAATAGATCCGGCAGGCCAGTATATGGTACTAAAAAGCATGTCGGAATCTCTGTTAACCGGAAGAATAGAAGCGGGTAAAAAAGTTCCTAAATTTAAGTTTATTGGTTGGGAGGGGAAAATTTACAAGTTCAGAAAATTCAGGAAATATGATGTGTTTATTTACTTTACCGGACCAAACGCCAAAAACTTTTCGCGCGACACAAGTATATTAAGGGAAATGGCCGCCACCTACCCAAAAACGCTACGGGTAATTGCGTTTATTGATGTGAACAAATCATACGAACTAAAAATTTTCGGAATGTACTCCAATCTCAACTGGATTGCTGCTTATAAAAACAAAGACATAAACCGGCAGTTAAAGGTACGCGGATTGCCTTCCAGTCTTTGGGTTGGCAGAAAACGAAAACTGGTAAAATATAATTTAAGCCCGGCTGACTTTTTAAAAGCTTATACCGCACAACAGCAGCAAAAACAATAAGAGTCGAATTCCAAAGATTTCTATTGACATTGCCAGTTCTTTAAACGAAATTGCTGGTATATCCCTCCGGTTTTGTCAGAAATATACTATAAAATATTATTAGGTTTAATGGTGGTACTGGCTGGTGTGGTAAGAATGTATTATGAATTGGGATACCGAAGCATTGAGCATGTAAAGGTTTACGATTCAAAGCGTGAGCAGTTTTTTGTAATTATTGTGGGATTGTGTTTTACCATACCCGGAGCCATTTATTTATTTACTCCCTGGCTAAATTTTGCCTTATTGCCTGTAGCTGATTTTTCGCGTATGGTAGCCAGTTTGTTGATGTTTCTGAATATTGTATTCTTTTGGTGGATACACCGCTCGCTTGGCGAAAACTGGTCGCCTGTTCTCGAGATCAGAAAAGAGCAGTCACTTATTACATCAGGGCCATATAAATATATCAGGCATCCTATGTATACCTGTATTTTTATTCATGCCATAACCCTTGTTTTTGTTTCGGCTAATTGGGTTGTAGGGTTGATGGGGCTTTTATCGTTTGGATTTATTTATCCGTTCAGGGTGCGCACCGAAGAGCAGATGATGCTTGATACTTTTGGGGAACAATACTTTGATTACATGAAACGCACCGGAAGGTTATTCCCGAAACTATTTCAACTTGTCAAAAATTAAAATTTCTACCTATACTCACTCCATACCAGTGAGTGTATTCCCTGTTTCTGATAAATGGTGTGTAGGCAATTCTGAAAAATACTTTATTGGTTTCTACTACCCTGAATCCAATAATTGCTGTTGGAATAACTTCCCTATCGGTAACTCCTTTATTAATTAAAGTAAAGCCGCCACCCAATTCCAGCTTTTCTTTTCTCTTTCCGTAAAGCACGGAAGTAGTAAATGGTGTTAAAATCATGTTGGGCTCCAAATCGACTTTATTCAGCAGTTTGTAGTTGGTGAAATTCCATGCGATACCAACGCGACCTGTCCACCCCCATGAACTATTGCGATACAACACCTTTTCGTAGTTAAGCGAATATAAAAATGCAGTTCCACCCAATTCTACAAACCAGTTATTTAATCCTGTTGGTTCTACATATCTTTCCTCCTGCGCGTTAGCTTCAAATATTCCCAGCAACAGCAAACAAATTGTACCTTTGAAAAAGATGTTATTCCTCATTGAGTCCGGTTATAAAAAATATTGCACAATATTACCAAATAATAAGTAACCTGAGTATAGATGTGGTGGTGGGCGTTGTTTGTTGCATGCTGCCATTACCCGCCTGCTTTGATCTGGTGTTGCCCCCTTCCTGGTACATTTGCCTGCCGGCCTGCACCTGGCTGGTATACCTCACCGATCATCTGATAGACAGCTATAGAAACCCATTCATTAGTACCCCACGTCATGAATTTATACGCAAATACAAAAACTCTATTTTACGGCTTATCATACTGCTGATGATATTATCAGTCTATGTTGTTTCAAAATGGCCCGATAGCAGAATCATGATCACCGGTATTACCACCGGCATTTTTGCCACTGTTTACCTGATACTGGCCTGGATACCCAACAAACTGGTTTCATTTTTCTACAATAAAGAACTTTTTGTTGCCATCACCTACGCCACAGGAATTTATCTGGCTACAGGATTAAGTCAGCCATTGCATGTATTGTGGTTGCCTGCTTACCTCTTGTTTCTAACCAACGTATTTATTAATCTGCTTATGGTATCTATAATTGAGTATAAACAGGAGCGGGGATTCTCCTGGATTCAGATGATAGGTGTAAAACGTGCGGAAAGGCTGTTTTATATTCTTTGCCTCCTTACTTTATTTGTTGCTTTATTTCTTTCTACCTCTGCGGCTGGTAACTTAAGGCTTCTCCTTTTTACTTACTCCCTGATGCCAGTAATACATTTATTGATTTACTTAAAACGGGAAAAGCTATTCCCGAATGAAAAGTATAGGAAACTGGGAGAGATCATTTTTTGGATACCAATTATTGCTTGGGTGTTGCACCACTAAAGCCAGCTCTATTTTTTGCGGTTATTCTCCCCTCAGTTCTTTTAATTTATCCTCCAGTTGAATAATATCGGCCACCAATACCTCCCGTGCTTTGCTCCCTTTAAACGGACCAACAATACCGGCCTTTTCCAACTGATCAATTAATCTTCCCGCACGGTTATAACCCAGGTTTAATCTCCGCTGCAGCAAAGAAGTAGATCCTTGCTGGTGTTGCACAATAATCTGAGCTGCTTCATCAAATAAAGAGTCTCTTTCTCTTGGATCAAAATCCTCTCCTCCCCCATCTTCACTTTCCGATTTTACTTCCGGCAATATATACGGCTCTTTGCCTTGCTGATTGCCTATAAAACTTGCAATCCTATCTACTTCAGGTGTATCCACAAAGGCACACTGAAGTCGCACCAGATCATTCCCTACCGTATACAACATATCTCCTTTTCCAATCAACTGGTCAGCGCCATTGGCATCAAGAATGGTACGCGAATCCGTTTTTTGAGAAACCCTGAAAGCCACCCTAGCCGGAAAGTTGGCCTTAATCATACCGGTAATTACATTAACAGAAGGCCTTTGGGTAGCCAGTATCAGGTGAATGCCAATGGCCCGTGCCAATTGTGCAAGCCTGGCAATCGGGTGTTCCACCTCTTTACCTGCTGTCATCATCAGATCTGCAACCTCATCAATTACCACCACAATATATGGGAGGTAACGGTGGCCTTTCTCAGGACTTAACCTTCGCGAAACAAATTTGGCATTATACTCCTTGAGGTTACGAACCTGCGCATCTTTAAGCAAATCGTATCGGTTATCCATTTCCACACACAGGGAATTAAGCGTATTCACCACCAGTTTGGTATCGGTAATAATGGCATCGGCATCTCCGGGGATTTTAGCCAGAAAATGACGCTCAATCATTTTATAGATGCTCAATTCCACCTTTTTAGGATCTACCAGCACAAACTTAATTTGCGAAGGATGTTTTTTATAAAGCAGTGAAACAAGAATGGTATTTAAACCTACAGATTTACCCTGACCTGTAGCACCAGCCATTAACAGGTGTGGCATTTTTGCCAGATCTGTAACAAACACTTCATTCTGAATATTTTTCCCGAATGCCACCGGAAGATCCATGTCGGCATTCTGAAATTTGGAGCTGGCCAGCACGGAGCGCATGGAAACCATGGCTGGTTTTTCATTCGGAACCTCAATACCAATTGTACCGCGCCCGGGGATAGGTGCAATTATCCTGATACCCAATGCCGCAAGGCTTAAAGCAATATCATCTTCCAGATTTTTAATTTTGGCAATACGCACCCCATCCTGCGGAACGATCTCATAAAGAGTAACTGTTGGACCAATGGTTGCTGAAATCTTTTTAATAGCAATATTGTAGTTTTTCAATGTTTCTACAATCATGTTGGTCTTGGTGTTCAACTCTTCTGTTTCTACTTTGGCCTTATCATCAACCCCATAATCATTTAAGAGGTCGAGGCTTGGAAACTGGTAGTTAGAAAAATCAAGAGTTGGATCATATTCTGAATCCAGCGAACCATACTCGGGTTTATCCGGATTTTCCACAGCTTCTTCTTCTTCAGGAGTTTCCTGCACTTCCAGCACCAATCCACTATCCGTTGTTAAAGCAGAGCCAATACCTGCCAATGTTGTGGCAGCTGTGGTGAGCAGAATGGGAGGAACTACAGACTCCTCTTCTTCTTCATCTTCCTTTTTTGGTTCCTCCAATGGCATTTCTTCAACCGGAGGCAACTCTTCTTCAACAGGTTCGATCAGAAGGTCATCGTTTTTTTTTAGTTCATCCTCAGATGGCAGCAGGGGCTCTTCTATTATATTTTCCTTAACTGAAAGGGTAAAATCATCCGGATTCAATGGCAAATTTTCTGGTTCCCCGGTATCGTCAATTACGGAACCTTTGTGCTTATCGGGTTCTGCCAGATCCAAATCAGGTTCCTGATTATCTTCTGCAGTTTTAGGGGGCCTGGGTTGATAAAACTTAATATTAAATACCGCCACCAAAAATACCAGCAAATAAAAAACAAGGAATAATCCTGTGCCTGCATTGCCAATTAACCCCTTGAGATACAGGTATCCGAAATGCCCGAAACTTCCTCCAAGTATTTGCCACTGGCTAAAGAAAATAAATCCCGATAAAAGCGATAACCAGATAATACTAAAGAAAGAGTACCTGATGGTTTTTAAGATAGGAAGCGGGGTGGTATTGGTAAGCAGTTTAATTCCCACAAGGCCTGCAATAAGAGAAATAAGGTATGATGCAATTCCAAAACCTTCATACATAAAAGAGTATGCAACCCAGGCGCCAATTTTTCCAAGCCAATTCTCGGCAGCATCGGGTTCTGTTTTTAAAAACATATCCCAACCCAAACTAAGCACAAGGCTTTGGTCCTTTTGCCAGGAGGTTAAAAAAGAGGTAAATGCAATAAGGGTATAACAGGCAAACAGGAAAAACACCAGACCTGTAATTTTTAACAATCGCTCATCCTGCATCCAGGCAAGCTTACCGCTACTCCCTTTGGGCTGCATTTCAGGCAAATCTGCCGGTGTTTCCTTTTCAAAATCCGGTGCACTTTCATCAACCGGGCTTATAATATTATTTTTCTTAGACTTAGCCATTCGCAATAAGCAAATTTACCTTAGCAGGAGAAGGTTTTTAAATAAGTTTCCCACGTTTTAACACCATGTATATTTTGATGGATTTTTTTAGCTGAATTGCTCTTGTTTATATCTCGCAACCGTGTATTTTCGCCTTCCCTAAATTAGCATTATTTAATGGACATAAATTACCTTCAACTATTCCTGGAGTTCCTGAAATACCTCATACCTGCTATGATTGTATTTTTAATTGTGTATTTCTTATTGAAGAGCTTTTTTGATGACGAATACATGAGAAGACAAAGTCAGTTGCGTCTTGAACAAAACAAACTGGTTACTCCGCTTAAGTTGCAGGCATATGAAAGGTTGGTGATATTAATGGAACGGATGACCCCCAACAGCCTCATCTTCAGAGTAAGCAAATCGGGTGTATCTGCCTCCCAGTTAAAGCTTGATTTAATTTCAGACATTAACAATGAATTCAACCATAATGTATCACAACAAATTTACGTGTCGCCCCAGGCATGGCAAATTGTGCGCATTGCCAAAGAGGAAATGGTAAATATTATCAATACAGCTTATGCCGGTCTTGGTCATAACTCTGTGGGAATTGACCTGAGTAAAGCCATTTTTGAGATGATGATACAAATGGAGCATGTGCCAACCCAAAAAGCACTCGATTTCCTGAGAAAAGAGTTTCATCTGGTATTCGATTAGTACAAGTGTTCCGGTAATTTCTTAACGGGCCGGTAAATATTATTTTCATGACAGACAAGAAATTCACCACTGATTCAGGCATAAACATTAATGAGCGTTATGACGCACATGCCACTAACCCTGAAAAACCAGGGGAATTCCCATATACCAGGGGTATACAACCCGATATGTACCGTGGTAAATTATGGACCATGCGCCAATATGCAGGTTTCAGCACTGCAGAAGAGAGCAACAAACGCTATAAATACCTGCTGGCCAATGGTACCATGGGATTAAGTGTGGCTTTTGATTTACCGACACAAATTGGTTACGACAGTGATCATACCATGAGTGAAGGGGAAGTGGGAAAAGTGGGCGTTGCTATTGACACGCTGCGCGACATGGAAATTCTTTTTGACGGAATTGAACTGGAAAAAATTACCACTTCGATGACGATTAATGCTACTGCGTCTACCTTATTATCCTTTTATATTGCGCTTGCCAGAAAACAAGGTGCCGATATAAAAAAGATATCAGGTACTATACAAAATGATATTTTAAAAGAATATGCTGCACGCGGCACTTATATCTATCCGCCCAAACCCAGCATGCGCATTATCACTGATATTTTTGAGTATTGCAGTAAAGAGGTACCCAAGTGGAATACCATTTCTATTTCAGGTTATCATATCAGAGAGGCGGGAAGCACAGCCGTGCAGGAAATAGCCTTTACCCTCAGCAATGCAAAAGCCTATGCCAAAGCTGCCATTGAAAAAGGGCTTGATATCAATGTATTTGGCCAACGCTTGTCTTTTTTCTTTAATGCGCACAACAACTTTTTTGAAGAGATAGCCAAATTTCGCGCAGCACGCAGAATGTGGGCTAAAATGGCCAAGGAGCTGGGAGCCACTAATCCCAAAGCACAAATGTTGCGTTTCCATACACAAACCGGTGGATCAACTTTACAGGCTCAGCAGGCAGAGAATAATATTTCACGCGTAACCTTACAGGCTCTTGCTGCGGTATTGGGAGGCACACAATCCCTTCATACCAATGGATTTGATGAAGCATTATCACTACCTACTGAAAATGCGGCAAGACTTGCTCTGCGCACCCAACAGGTTATTGCCTTTGAAAGCGGTGTGGTAGATACCGTTGATCCGTTGGGAGGAGCTTATTTTATAGAAACACTTACCGATGAGGTAGAAAAAGCGGCCTGGGCTTATATTGAAAAAATTGACCAGATGGGTGGCTCTGTATCAGCTATTGAGCAAGGGTATATGCAAAAAGAAATAGCCGATGCTTCATACCGCTATCAAACAGATATTGAAAAGGGGGAGAAAATTATTGTAGGGGTAAATAAGTTTACAACCAAAGAGGAAGTGGCTCCCCCGGTTTTTCGTATTGACGATTCGATAAGAAACCTGCAAACGGAAAAAATAAAGAAAGTAAAGGCTGAACGTAATGAAACCAAGGTACAGGCATTGCTTGCTTCACTTGAGCAGCAGGCCAAAGATGGCACAAACCTGATGCCTGGTATTGTTGATGCCGTTGAGCATTACGCCACTCTGGGCGAGGTGGCCGATGTTTTCAGAAAAGTTTTTGGCGAGTATCGGGCTTAAAATATTTTTATCTGTTTCTTTCTGCTACAGGAGATTTTTGTTTTACTTTACTGCATGATGCGCAGCCACACACGGTTTCTTCTGTTACTTGGTTTATTTACCATTTCATGCACCCGGCACTATTATATAAAAGACACCAAAACTTCTCAGATACGCATCAAACCCGACTCCCTGGGGATAGACAGTGGCATCTGGAATTTAATAACCCCTTATAAACAAAAGCTTGATGGACAGATGAACGAGGTAATTGCTGTTACCGAGTCTGACTTAAAAAGGGAACAACCGGAAGGAAATCTGAATAACCTGATGGCGGAAGCCATATTATGGTATGTAACTAAAAACTCAGAGATAAAGGCAGAGGTGAGCGCACTCAATTATGGAGGCATTCGCATTCCATTTATCAGCAAGGGTAATATTACTGTTGGCAAAGTATATGAACTCATGCCTTTTGACAATATGATTGAAGTACTGGAGTTAAAGGGCAAAGATATAACCGCACTTTGCGATCTGATGGCATTAAACGGAGGATGGCCTGTAAGCGGAATACGATTTAGTATAGAAAACCGGAAAGCCACCAATATTACTATAAATGGGAACCCTGTGGTAGAATCATCCACCTATCTATTGGTGACTTCTGATTTTATGGCCAATGGCGGAGATAAGGCTGATATGTTAAAAAATGCAGTAAAACGAACCTCAGTAAACTATAAGGTGCGCGATGCCATAATGGATTACCTCAAAAACAAGCAATCAATCAACCTGCAAAAAGATGGAAGAATCACTCATACTCAACCGTAGGCAATTTGTTAAAACAGGCGCCTCACTTGCAGCGCTGGCAGCCCTGGCCGGTTCTCCGCTTCGTTTACTGGCAAAATCCGACCCTATAAAAATTACCATTTTGCATACCAACGACTGGCATAGCAGAATTGAGCCATTCCCAACCGATAGCGGAACACATGCCGGACTCGGTGGCGCTGCTACACGTGCAGCAGTAATTAAAAAAATAAGGGGTGCGGAAGAAAATGTACTGCTGCTGGATGCAGGGGATATTTTTCAGGGAACCCCATATTTTAATTTTTTTGAAGGTGAACTGGAGTATAAACTGATGAGTAGCATGGGATATGACTGCGCCACGTTTGGCAATCATGATTTTGATAACGGTATTGAAGGTATCATCAACCAGATGCAACACGCCACCTTTGAGTTTGTGAATGGAAACTATGATTTCCAGAACACCTTATTGGAAGGGAAAATAAAGCCTTATAAGATAATAAAGAAAAAAGGAATCAAGATAGGCATTTTGGGTATAGGAATAGAATTAAACGGTTTGGTGCCGGCCGAGCTATTTGGAAACATTAAATATAAGGATCCGATTGTTGCTGCCAACAACATAGCAGCCAAACTAAAACTGGAGGAAAAATGTGACCTGATCATTTGTCTTTCTCATCTTGGATACAGGTACAATATAGAAAAGGTAAGTGATATAGAACTGGCAAAAAAATCCAAATACATAGACTTGATCATTGGTGGTCATACACATACGTTTTTAGGCAAACCCGATATTCAAAAAAACAGCGAAGGAAAAGAGGTTATGATCAATCAGGTAGGATGGGCTGGCATCAACCTGGGCCGCATTGACTTTTACTTTGATCACCTTGGAAACCGCATAGATCAAGCATCTTCGGGTGTTGTAGCAGTAAGTGCATCAAATTGCTGACAGCTACTTATACTTGTTGACAACTACTTACATCAGCCTTGAAAAAACCAAGTTGTTAACAGAAAAAAAAATCATTTGTTAGTACAAGAATTACATATGCACACAATTGAGAGGTTTAATAAAATTGAAAAATAAGAGGTTAGAAAAAATCAAATTTTTTTTCAAAAAAATTATCTCAAAAAAATTTTTTTATTCACAATTAAAAGTACAATTTCCGAGTCGAAAAGAGTATTGAATTATGAGCGAAAAGTCAGCCGAAAATGTATGGAGTAATTGCCTGAAACTGATTCAGGATAACGTGTCACCACAGAGTTTTAAAACATGGTTTGATCCAATTAAACCAATTAAGCTTGAGGGAAAAGTTTTAACAATTCAGGTGCCGAGTCAGTTTTTTTATGAATGGCTGGAAGAACATTATGTCACTTTATTAAAGAAAGCCCTTAAATCTGAACTGGGTCCGGGTTCGCGCTTAGAATATAATATAATTGTTGAGAACAGCAGCAATAATAATAACCCATATGTAGTAAATCTTCCTGGAAGCACCAATAGCAAATCGGAACCTCAAAATGTAAATGTGCCGCTTAACTTAAGCAGCAATATTAAAAATCCATTTATTATACCCGGGATTAAAAAACTGAATATTGATTCCAACCTGAATGCCAACCTGTCTTTTGATAATTTTATTGAAGGTGATTGTAACCGTCTTGCACGTTCAGCAGGATTTGCTGTTGCAAATAAACCAGGTGGTACATCGTTTAATCCATTAATGATTTTCAGCGAAACCGGTCTTGGTAAAACACATTTGGTTCAGGCTATAGGAAACCAGATTAAACAACAAAGCAAAAACAAGGTAGTATTATATGTACCCGTTGAAAAATTCATCAACCAGTTTGTAGATGCTATCCGCAATAATTCCAATCAGGATTTCCTGAACTTTTATCAGAACGTTGATGTATTGATAGTTGATGATGTTCAGTTTTTAGAGAACAAACAAAAAACTCAGGAAATATTTTTCACCATCTTTAACCACCTGCATCAGTTAGGCAAACAGATTATTTTAACAAGCGATCGTGCACCTAAGGATTTAAAAGGCATGGATGAGCGCCTGCTATCACGCTTTAAATGGGGCTTATCCTGTGATCTGCAGTCACCGGATTTTGAAACACGTTTGGCCATATTGGAACATATGATGTATGCAGATGGTATTACGCTTAACAGAGACGTGGTAGAATATGTTGCGCATAATATTAATACCAATATCCGTGAACTTCAGGGGGCACTTGTTTCATTACTTGCTCAGGCATCACTAAACAGAAAAGAAGTAACGCTTGATCTGGCCAAGCAGATATTGAAAAACTTTGTTAAAAACTCTTCACGCGAAATTTCCATTGAATTTATACAAAAACTGGTATGCGATTATTTTACCATACCCGTTGATCTCGTTAAATCCAAAACCCGCAAACGGGAGATTGTTCAGGCACGTCAGATATCTATGTTTTATGCAAAGGATTTAACAAAAGCCTCATTAAAAACAATTGGTATGCACTTTGGCGGCAGGGACCACTCTACTGTGATACATGCCTGCCAAACAGTAAATGACCTGATGGAAACAGATAAGAAGTTTAAATCAGACATTGAGGAAATAGGAAAACGAATAAAAATAAACCTTGTATAAAAAAAACTCCGGCTAAAACCCGGAGTTTTTTTATGATATACCGTTACATTGGCAGAGGAATAAACATATATTTTGTATATTGGCTTAATAATGAAGGCCGTTGCACTTATTCTGTTTGTTTTACTTGGCTCCTGCCTAAACCTTTTTGGTCAATCTGATATTTTAAGCGTATATGAGAACGGATCAACGCGGGTAAAACGAAAAGTACTTCTCCCTGAGGTCATTTTCTTTAAGCTAAAATCTGAAAACAAGTTGGTTAAATATAGAGGGGAGCTTATTGATGTGAAGGATGATACTTTATATATTGAACGTGGTGTGTCTCCTTTGATTCGTGTTAACTTTGATACACCGGCTGTTTATCTACAAAAAATAGCGTGGAATGACATCAAGTGGATTCAATTCAGAAGAAACCTGATTGGCAGTATTGTATATGATTACATTGCAATTTATCCATACTTATATACAATTGGTGGCACTGCGATTATGATTTTTGCTGGCATTGAACCGCTCTATTTTACCCAGAGAACATTTGACAGTGATGCGTTTGCTATTGGGATGGGTGTTGCGTTGGTTTCTTTACCCTTCTCCGCTCTGGCTCATTCTCTTCGGTTCAGGGAATACAAACCTACGCTCCACACCTTAAAAGCACATTAATTTAGTTGGCAAATACATACTGAATGATATTTGCACCCATTTGTAATGCTTTTTGGCGCACCACTTCAGGATCATTATGTACATCTGCATCTTCCCACCCGTTTCCAAGATCACACTCATAGGAATAAAAACAAATCAACCGGCCTTTGTATATTAAGCCAAAACCTTGTGCAGGTTTACCATCATGCTCATGCACTTTTGGCAACCCTTTTTCGAAATTAAATTTCTGGTGGTAAACCGGGTGGTTGTAAGGTAGCTCAACAAAATCAAGCTCCGGAAAAACCTTTTTCATTTCCCGCCTTAAAAACTTATCCAGGCCATAGTTATCATCGGCATGCAAAAAACCTCCTGCAATCAGGTAATTTCTAAGATTCTCAGCCTCCTGATTACTTAATACCATATTTCCATGACCAGTGAGATGAACAAAAGAATAATTAAAAATATCAGCACTTCCGGCCTCAACAATATCTTCTTCTGCAAACAGGTTTGTTCCCAGTTGTTTGTTGCAAAATCTGATCAGATTAGGAAGTGAGGTTTTATTGGCATACCAGTCTCCCCCACCACTATATTTTAACCTGGCAATCTTTACGGTTGGCTGGGCAAAGGAGCTAAACATCAAAACAAGCAGTAAAACAAATACCCGTTTAATCATGGTTCGAATATAGGAAAACAGCTGCATCAAAACAGAACGAAAAGAATCCTGAATTATTCTTTCTGAATCAGGGAGTTGACATGGGGGGAAGAGCCGGGTTGTTTGTCCCTTAACCTAACGGGTTCAGGTTCCCGCAGAATAATGAACTACTTACGATAAACTTAAGATTGTTTTAACAACTTGAATAAAGCAGCTGGTATTTCTTTGTCACCTTTCACTCTCATCCCACAAAATACGACTCTCATCGCAAATGATAAATCCATATATGATTGATATTAAACAACTAAAAAAACTTAAGCCTTATTTAAGGGATACATAACACGCCAAGTAAAATACTTTGCAGTGCCCAAGAAACTACCTACTCATAATGTGCAATTTAACATTGCAACCATCAATAATAAATTAATATGACCAGAACAAAAATGAAGGGATTTGCCTGTTTGCTTTTGCTATTCATGCTTTTCTCCAAATTCACGCAAGCACAATTTGTTTTCCACCAATCGTTCTCTCAGCCGGGCACGTTATCCAAACCGGGTTGGATGCTTAACAGCCCCAATGAAACCACCACCATTGACACAGTAAATGGATTTACCCTGCCCGGAAGCGGTGCGGTAAAAGTATCTTTCTTTAATATGCGCGGAGGATCTGATATTGACTCTTTGATAACGCCTGTGTTTACCACACCAACATCAACCGGAGATACCCTTTATTTTGAACACGCACATGCAATGAAATTATTCAGTACAGGAATAGATTCCATGCACGTTATGATATCTGCCAATGCAGGTAGCAGCTTTAGCCTGTTGCGCAGCTACCATGGAAATCCTTTTGCAACCATGGGAACACTTTCTACCGTACCTCAGCCCACCTTCGGTTTTTTTCCGGTTGAGTTTGTGCCAGGCTCTGGAGATTGGCGCAGCGAAGTACTTCAGCTTCCTGCCGGTATTAACAGATTGGCTTTTGTATTTTTTGCCGGAGGAGGAAACAGCTTATACCTCGATAATATACAGGTTGGAAAAACACCAACCAATTGTACCGGAAATCCAGGTATCGGAAATATTGGTACCACTATCCTTTCCTGCGTTGGAAAACAATTTGTGATAAGCCCTGATAGCTTTGAACTAAATCCTTATGTAACCTATCAATGGAAACAGTCTCAGGACAGCGGTGCTACCTTTCCCTGGGTAAATGTGACAGGGGCAATTGGTGCCACCAGTCCTGAATTATTCAAAACCCATCTCACAGAGATGTACTACAGACTTGAAGCCACATGTGTTTCTACCTCGCTTTCTACTGCAACTTCCGGTGTACGTGTAATAACTGATAGTTTCTATAACTGCTATTGCAATACCAATCTTGGAGGAACCTGTGATCCAATGATGAGTACGCCCGATATTGTGAACTTTAAGTTCCCTACAGGTACACTCGACAATTCCTCCTGGTGTACCGGCAACGCAGCAAGCTCTTACACGCGTTTCCCAATAGCTGCAGGATCATTTGATTCCATCCCGGCCGGACATCCGTTATTTCCGGTTGAGGTAAATATTGATGAGAACCTTGCCAATGCTGCATTATGGATTGACTACAACCGAAATGGAATGTTCGATTCAACAGAATACTACGAAATTGCAAATAGCTTTACTGCAAGAAACCCGGGTACTGCAAAACTTCATATCCCTGCACTTACCACAGGTGGTTTAACCGGAATGAGATTACGTGTTTACGAAACATCATCATTGCCTGTTCTTGATTCTAATGATGCATGTACCTTCAATAATACCGGTGAAACGGAAGATTATTACGTATATATTAAACCAGCACCCATTTGCAATGGGGCTCCTCAGGCAGGTACCCTTTCGCAAACAACCTTTCATATTTGTGCAGGTGATAAAATAAAACTGGTAAGCAGCGGTTATACCTACGGATCTGGCATCACCTATTCATGGGAAGAATCTGATGATAACGGTACGCTTGATCCATGGTCGGCAGTTTCAGCATCAGGAGCTTCGGGAATAAACTCCCCTGAATTTTTCACTTCTGCTATAAATGACACCATTTATTACAGGCTAAGGGTAGTTTGTTCTACAACAAGCAGCACTTCCTATTCATCTGTGGTTTCTGTTTATACAAAACCTTTTTATGAATGTTATTGCCAAAGCAATATTGGAGGTGCAGGTTGTGATCCACGCAATCCTTATATCAGCAATGTAACCTTGAGCGGAACAAGTATTAACAACACAACACTTTGTTCAAACAACCCTGAAAACTATTCCTATTTCGGACTTTCAGCCGGTGCACACGATACCGTAACCAAAGGCCAGCAGGTTACCCTTTCTGTTACCACCAAAACTGATCATACCATTATTGGAGCATGGATTGATTATGATAAAGATTCTGTTTTCGAAACAAACGAATTCCTGAGTATATCTGCATACAATCTGATGGACTCTACTGCGCATCTTACCTTTATTATTCCTGATACCTCAATCGTACTTACCGGTTATACAGGTATGCGCATCAGAGCAGCAGGACCTTTTGCTACAATGGGCGACAGGGACGCGTGTTCGCTATACAATGAGGGAGAAACAGAAGATTACGTTTTGTTTATTGAACCGGCTACGGGATGCACAGGCATTCCAGTTGCAGGTAATTTACCGGATACCATGAGCGTGTGTTCAGGTGATTCTATTCTTATTTCTTCGCTTGGAAGCAGCTACGGAGGCGGTATGACCTATTCATGGGAAGAATCAGATGACCGCGGAAATACTGATCCATGGACAGCAGTAGCTGCGGGTTCTGGCTTTAACACACGTACTTTTATGACTCCTGCTCTAACAGATACCATTTATTACAGACTCAGGGTTACCTGCACCAACAGCAGTGCTTCAGTAATTTCGGATACTCTTGCTGTGTTTATTAAACCATTTTATGCTTGTTATTGCAACAACCAGATGGGTGGAGGAGCCGGATCGGCTTGTAGTTCCGGAAATTATATTTCCAATGTATCCGTTCAGGGAGGTAATTTAAATAATAACTCAGGATGCCATCTAAACAGTACCAATGGCAATTACTCAAAATTCTTACCTGCGGGAACTGCAACAGACAGTTTATTTGCCGGAGGGTATTATACCATATCAGCGCAAACAAATAGTAATAATGATGCAATAGCTGTATGGATAGACTACAACCACAATGGTTCGTTTGATGCAAACGAGCACCAAATGATCACCGTATCAACTGTTTCAGGTATGCCTTCTGCTGCAAGCTTTATCATTCCTTCCGGAGCTTTAAGCGGATACACTGGAATGAGGGTAAAATCAGATTGCAACTCCTGCCCATCAATCAACGCAACCGAAGCATGCTCTCCGGTGTCGTTCGGAGAAACAGAAGACTACATCATTTATATTAAACCCGCACCGGTTTGTTCAGGTACTCCTACAGCAGCCGGTATTGGAAGCAATATCATTGTTTGCAGATCTGCCCCATTCCAATTGACCTCCCCATCCTCAACGTTTGGCAGTGGAATCATTTACCAGTGGGAAGAATCTGACGACAATGGCACCTTTGATCCATGGGCAAATGTTGCAGGTGCAGCAAACCGCACTGACACCACGCGTATGTTTACTTCAACCGGTATCACTCAACCAAAATATTTCAGGTTAAGTGTTACCTGCCAGAACTCTACACAAACTGCTCATTCAAACAGCATCATGGCAACAATCGATTCGTTCTACAACTGTTATACACCAACGGCTCAGTTTGGTGGCGGCAGTTGCGCAAACAACACACATATAGAAGAGGTAACCGTTCAAAGAACGGATCTCGGTAACTCCTCTGGCTGTAATACGTCTGCCGTTAACGGAGTGTATACCAAATTCCCTGCATCCGGAAGAAGTACAGCAACTCTTGTTAGAAACACTATTTACCAGATTGAGGTAAGACCTTCAGGATTTATGTCGCAAAATGTTGGAATGTGGATTGACTACAACCGCAACGGAAGTTTTGAAACATCTGAATTTACCAATTTAGGAAATGGCAGCATGTTCTCACCAGCTTCGGGATCCATTGTTACAGCTACAGCACCTGGAGTAACAGGTTTAACTGGCATGAGAATCAGATCGAGGGTAAGCGGTTGGACCATGATACAGGTAGCCCCAACGGACACTACAGCTAATTATGCTGATGGGGAAGTGGAAGATTATGTGATCATGCTTGATACATTAAGACCTGCCACGGGAACCGT
Organism: Bacteroidota bacterium; assembly: GCA_051715425.1. Taxonomy (GTDB): domain Bacteria; phylum Bacteroidota; class Bacteroidia; order UKL13-3; family UKL13-3; genus JAJTFA01. The sequence goes on from JBPXJS010000038.1 coordinate 109,463, forward strand.
TGTAAGCACTATCAGCAATACAGAAGCCACTATCAGTTGGAACAGAGGAAACGGAAACAGTGTACTTGTTGTGGCCAGACCTTCATCTGCAGCAGCAGTTGCTCCTGCCAACAGCGTATTTTACCGCCCTGACAATTCCATGAATCCTTTTGCAGGCGACAGCACCGGTTTCGCTAACTATGTTGTATACACAGGTACAGATACCTTTACTACTGTAATTAATATGGATCCGCTTACAGCTTATTCATTCAATGTTTATGAAGCTATTGATAACGGGGTAGCAGGTATCTATTATTCAATTGTAGCTGATACCACTTCAGGAACAACATTACCTGTAAAGCTCATAAACTTTACTGCTCAGCCGGATATAAACCATGTAACATTAAACTGGAGTACTGCCGGTGAAATAAATAATAAAGGATTTGTTATAGAAAGATCAACAGATGGCAGAAGATTTACCGAAGCCGGTTTTGTAAAAGGAAATAATACCAGCAATGTTTTAAACCATTATTCATTTGTAGATATGAATGCGTTTGAGGCAGGTGGAACCCATCAGTTATACTATAGATTAAAACAGGTTGATTTTGATAATCGTTTCAGTTATAGCAATATTGTTACAGCCATAAGAGGTATTCGGGTTCAGGGCGGCCTATCATTATCGCCAAATCCATTCTCACAGCAATTAATGATCAGGTCCACTATTCCATTCACCAGGCTTCATGTGATGATCTCTGATATATCAGGTCGCATGGTGGTTGAAAAGGATTACCTTTCAGATAGCGGAGTTGGAGCTGTAGAGATCAAAGAAGCTGCTTACCTGCAGCCCGGATTATACTTCGTAAGAGTAAATGATGGTGTGGCAGAACAAACGCTTCGTTTAATTAAACAGTAATTTGTATAAACCCTAAACAAAAAGCCACCTGCATTGCAGGTGGCTTTTTGTATGATTGCTCCTCTTTTTATCGTTCCCTGATGGCCTTTACCGCCATGCATGCATAAAGGGCTGCTGTTTCCGTTCTCAGAATATTGGCACCCAGTGAAACCGGGATAAAGCCACTTTTTTGTGCCTGTTCTATTTCCTGAGGTGTAAAATCTCCTTCCGGGCCAATTAAAATATCAACTATTGTTTCCGCATTTTTCAAAACCTGTGATGATAGGGTAATGCTTTTATCACTGTTGCACCAGCCAATTAACTTCAGGGTATTTGTCTCCAAAGATTTAAGAACTGATTCAAGCTTAACAGGAGCAACTATTTCTGGTAACCACCATTGTTTACTTTGTTTCATAGCACTGATGGCAATTTTTTTACAGCGTTCCATATTCACTTTGGAACGCTCGCTGTTGGTTGTTTCAATAAATGTAATTTTATCAATACCTGCTTCAGTTGCTTTTTCAATAAACCACTCCAAACGTTCGGTATTTTTTGTAGGGGCAACCATCATATGTAAATAATAACTGCGTGGTTGGGGTTCGTGTATACGTTTAACAATACGCAATAAACACCGCTTGGGATGGTCTTCTTTTACAGCGGCCAGCACATGGCCTCCTTTGCCGTCAGCGAGGTGTACTTCATCTCCAACTTTAAGTCTTAATACCCGTACACAATGTTTGGATTCTTCTTCGCTCAGACAAATTTCTTCCGGAGAAAGATCAGATTGATAAAAAACATGCATAAACAAAACTAAGTATTTGAACAGACTTTTGACTACCGCACCTTATTATACCCATTGTAATTTTAAGTTAGTCCAGCGGATATTTGAAATTTACCAATAGCAATGCAGGTAAAACAAATAAAGGTTTCAATAAAGCAAAATGCAGATGATAAAATATGATTGGTATTATCGGTATTACACCTTAATGGTCTTCCATTTTCCTTTTTTAAAGAAATACCACGCAACCAGCGCAATTGCCGTTTCTGCAACAGGAATGGCTATAAATGCACCATCGGCTTTCATATCCATTCCCCTGGCAAGAAAATACGCCATTGGGATCTGAAACATCCAAAAACAAACAAAGTTAATTACGGTTGGGGTTCGTGTATCTCCGGCTCCGTTAAGTGCCTGTGTCATTACCATTCCTATACCGTAAAATATATATCCTGCACCAATAATCTGAAGGGAACGAACCCCATAAGCTACTATAGCTTCTTCATTGGTAAAGAGCCGTATAATGGGGTTAGCAAAAAATATAAATAAGATCATTACACCACTCATAAATATGGCATTATATGTTGCCGTTAGCCACACACTTTTTTCTGCCCTTTCCATTTCTTTTGCGCCAAGATTTTGCCCAACCAACGTAGCCGCGGCATTACTTAATCCCCAGGCAGGTAAAATAAAAAATACCACATTCCTGATAGCTATCTGATATCCGGCTGATGCTGTTGTACCTCCTGTTTCAGCTACCAGTTTTGCAAGCACAATCCAACTACCACTGGCAATAATAAACTGTAATGTGGCCGGCCAGGCAATGGTAACAATGGAGCGGATAAGGGGCATATCAAACGAAAAATGGTGACGGTGAAAAGTAAGCATACCGCTGCCTTTAAAAAGATGGTAACACTGGTAAAGTACCCCGGAACTCCTGCCAATTACTGTTGCTATAGCTGCGCCCTTTAATCCAAAAAAATGAATAAGTACCGGGCAAAGAATGATATTGAGCAAACTGGCTATCCATAAACTTTTCATCGCCATTGCCGCATCACCCGCACCACGGAATATCCCGTTGATGAGGAAGAGCAGAATAATTGATAAACTTCCTCCCATCATTATTCTTGTAAATATGGTTCCCTCTCTCACCACATCTTCACTTGCACCCATCAAACCCAAAATCTCACCCGCGTATACCATTCCCGCAACACTTAATACAAGGGTTACCAGTAATGCAATAATTAACGACTGTGCGCCAGCATGTGCTGCATCCTCAGGTTTTTTCTCTCCGATGCGCCTGGCTACAATTGCAGTTGCAGCAGTACTTAACCCAATGGCTATGGAATAAATAATGGTAATTACCGACTCCGTTAAACCCACCGTGGCAATGGCATTTTGCCCCAGTTTACTAACAAAAAACATATCTACTACGGCAAATACACTTTCAAGACTCAATTCCAAAATCATTGGAATGGCTAAAAGGAAAACCGCCTTTCTGATGCTGCCCTTTGTATAATCCTGTTCTTCTCCATTGAGTGATTGTTTAACAACGCTCCACAGGGAATTTCTTTTGCTTTGACTTTCTGTTGTCATTAATATCTAATTACAGTTGTAGCAAAGTAAAACATTTCCCGAATTAAACTCCCTCCATTTTGCCAGCTTTAGTTTGGTGAGATCTTCCAGTTCGTGTGAGAAACTCCTTCCTTTGCCTATAAAAACAGGATTCACCATCATTCTCCATTCATCAATTAAATGATGTTTTAAAAGAGATGCAGCCAGATTTGCACTCCCAAAAATGATTATATCTCTGCCGGTGGTTTGTTTCATTAAGCCTACTTCATGCTCCACATTTTCCTTTACCAATCTGCTGTTTTCCCAATTTACCTGCTGTAGTGTTCTGGAAAAAACTACTTTATGATAGGAGTTCATTTTTTCAGCAATTACCGGATCTGATTCAAAAGCCTCCGGGGAAGTCCAGTATCCTTTCATAAGTTCATAGGTTTTTCTGCCCATTAAAATGGTGCCCACTTCATTCATCTGCTCAACCGCAAAATCATTAAATTCCTCATCGGTTTGATGCCAGCTCAGGTCTCCCTCCGGCCCCTCAAAACATCCATCAAGGCTGGTCATCATAAACAAAATTATCTTTCTCATGATCTGCGTTGTAAATTATAAACTAAGGGTATCTGATTAAATACTTTCGTAAAAAAAAGCTGGGATTGCTATATGAAATAATCTTTTAACACACTCTTGCTAGTCAAGCATGGCTATCATCTCAAGCATAATCCGTTTAAGTTCAGGTTTGGCTGCCTTTACTGATTTCATATCTTTAAGGTATACCATTCGCCTATCCTTATAATCCCCTTCCAACAAACCTGAAGTTACTTTAACGATATTGGCATGGTGAAAAATCAGGTGCACCATATGTTGAGCTTTTACGTGAATAGTTATGATATCCTCTTTATAGAAGAAACTTGGTGCATTCCATTTTACTCTTTCATTTACTTTGGGACTTGCCTCTTTAATGAAAGAACGAACGGTTTCAATCTCCTTCTTTAGAGGATGATCAAGTTTACTCATGAATACATTAACCTGTTCCGTTTGATTCTGTTCTGCATTTGCTTTTTTTACTGCTCCCATGTTTGGCAAAAATTATTTCTCCAGATTAGCCTTGATATTGTTCAGACCGTTCTGCATTTCATTGCCAATCATTTTATCCATATCCATAAAAAGCAGCATGATATTCATAGGATAAGGGGTACTGCTGCTAAAGGTATTTACCACGCGGGTTTGTAAGCTATCTACTTTTTCAAACAAAACAATACTTTCTGCTTTTCCTGCAAATGGTTTAATAAAAGTAATGTCGTAATCAATTTTACTTCCGGCATTTAGCGCCTTTATCTGCTGCTCACCCTTACCGGTTAGTTCGCTATCCCAGGCCCATACAGCACCAACTTCGCCATCAGTACCACGTAATTCTATTTTTGTAGCCGGATCCATTTTATACCAGGAGTTATAATCAACCTGGTTTTTGTTGATTCTTACATAATCATACACTTCCATTGCCGGTTTCTTAATTACTGCTTCTCTTTTAATGGTGTACGATTTTTTTGTGAACGCGGCAATAAGCAATACCAGCGCAATCAGAATAACAATTCCGAGGAGGATTCTTTTCAGGATTTTCATATCATTTAGGTTTAGTGTTTATGAATATAACAATAATTATTTATCTGGTGCGTAATGTAGCAACCACTGATTTCCGAATTTATCAGTTAGGTCGCCAAACCAGGCCCCCCAGAAAGTGAGTTCAAGCTGATGTGTAGGTTCACCTCCGGCCGAAAGGTTATTGTAGCAACTTCTTATTTCTTCTTCACTGCTGCAATCAAGCATCATAGCCATGGCATTCCCTCTTACAAGCCCCTTTTCTGCAGCCATATCAGAACCCAGTAATACCATATTTCCATTGGTAAGTGTTGCATGCAAGATACATTCCTTCATCGATTCAGGCATTTGATCACTCAAAGGAGAATCGCCAATGGTTTGAAAGGTGAGTTCCCCATTTAAACACTCCTGATAAAAAGTCATTGCTTCCCTGCAATTTCCGCCAAAAGTTAAATATGCCTGTATAGCTTTCATCTATCTGCTAAAAATTACTCTTTCATCCTTACCATACATTGCAGATCTCCTTCTGGCAGATATCTTTCAACACAAGCCCCAAAAGGATCAATCCGAGGGTCGGTAATCATTTTACTGAAAGTTCTTTCTATGGCACCGATATCGGCCATAAAATCTTTTATTATCACACTTAAATAGCGGCCGGCAGGAATTGTCCGCTTTTCAATACCTTCTGTTAAATCTGTTGCGATAAGCGCCACCTTAGCTCCTGCCCAATATTGTATTTTACCATCCTTGCCCGGATATGAAACAGCATAACGCTCCGCTTCACTCTTGTTTCCCAATATGGAGCCCAACATTTCATGTGCTTCATTTACGCCTTCAGGAAACGATTTAGCCCTGATGCAGTTGATGATGATATCATCGTGTATGAATATAATATCCACGCTGGTTAATTTTTGAATTACAAATATGCCCAGAAGAAGTTGATTAGCTAAGTGCAAAAACGACAATCAAAGAGGTTGATTACGACAATAACTTTCCATACATTTGGGTTATGAAACATATTTCCATCATTATTCCCGAAGGCGCTGTACCGGCTTCTATTGTAGATCCTCGTTATATGTTTACTGCGGTTAATCATTTTTTGCTGTCCAACGGAAAACCTCCCTTGTTTGATGTGAAGCTGGTTGGCATGAGCAAAGAAATAAAACTGAATGATGGATTATTCTCGGTTCATACAGATGCATTGATCAATGATATTGACAAAACGGATCTGATTATTATACCTGCACTAAGCGGAGATATGCAAAGATCACTTGATATCAACGCTCCTTTTATTCCTTGGATTGTTGATCAGTACAAAAAAGGTGCGGAAGCAGCAAGCTTGTGTATTGGTGCATTTCTGCTTGCGGCCACAGGGTTATTAAATGGAAAAAAATGTTCAACACATTGGTTGTATGCCAATCAATTCCGGAATATGTTTCCTGAGGTAACTATGGTTGATGGAAGTATTATTACAGAAGAACAACGTATCTACTCCAGCGGAGGTGCCAGTTCATACTGGAATCTGCTCCTGCATATGGTAGAGAAATATACAGATCGTGATATGGCTATTCTTGCTTCCAAATACTTTGCTCTTGAAATAGACCGTCAGGACCAATCTGCTTTTATTATTTTTAATGGCCAGAAAGACCATGGAGATGATGAAATAAAAAAGGCACAGGAATTTATTGAACAACACTTCCAGGATAAAATAACGGTCGATCAACTTGCAGATATTGCCGCAATAGGTCGCAGAAGTTTTGAAAGACGGTTTAAAAAAGCAACCAATAATACGGTAACAGCGTATATTCAACGGGTAAAAGTGGAAGCCGCCAAACGCAACCTGGAATGTACCCGAAAAAACATCAATGAAGTGATGTTTGATGTTGGCTATACGGATACCAAAGCTTTCAGGGATGTATTTAAAAAAGTAACCGGGCTAACACCCATTGAGTACCGAAATAAATACAATAAACAAGCTGCCTGATTTAGCCATGCCATTTGCGGACACATTTATCTTATAGGCAATACCCGCTGCCATTATTTTCTACACTTATCCCAAAATAAAAATGGCTCCTTCCAATTACCGGAAGGAGCCATTTTCTTATTTAAAACAGAAGATTAAGCGTTTTGTGTTGCTTTAGGAGCAGCAGCAATAATTTCTGCATCTACACCAGCGGCATATTGTTCAAAGTTTTTCACAAACATATTAGCCAGTTTATTGGCTTGCGCATCATACCCTGATTTATCTGCCCATGTATTCCTTGGGTTCAATAACTCCGCAGGTACATTAGGGCAATTTTTTGGCATCATATAACCAAATACCGGATGTGCTTCAAATTCTACTTTATTTAATTCTCCTGTTAAGGCAGCAGTAATCATGGCACGCGTAAACGATAATTTCATACGTGAACCTACACCATAAGGACCACCGGTCCAACCGGTATTGATCAGCCACACATTAATATTAGGATTTGCTTTCAGTTTTTCGCCCAGCATTTTAGCGTATTTACCAGGATGTAATGGTAAAAATGCTTTACCAAAACAAGCTGAAAAAGTTGCCTGTGGCTCAGTTACACCAGCTTCTGTTCCTGCAACCTTTGCAGTATAGCCACTGATAAAACTGTACATGGCCTGGCCAACATTAAGCTTAGAGATTGGAGGCAATACCCCAAATGCATCTGCAGTAAGGAAGAAAATATTCTCGGGTGCTTTACCTACAGAAGGTACTGCAATATTATCAATCAGATCAATCGGATAAGCCGCACGTGTATTTTCAGTTACACTGATATTGGTATAATCTACAGTTGATGTATTTGGATAAAAACGGGTATTTTCAACCAATGATCCAAAACGGATGGCATCAAAAATCTGTGGTTCTTTTTCTTTGGTCAGGTCAACACATTTTGCATAACAACCACCTTCGAAATTAAACACACTGTCATCAGCCCAGCCATGCTCATCATCGCCTATCAGTTTACGCTCAGGATCGGCTGAAAGGGTTGTTTTTCCTGTTCCTGATAATCCAAAGAAAACAGCGGTGTCTCCGTTTTTGCCAATATTGGCAGAACAATGCATGGAAAGAACACCCTTTTCTTCCGGAAGGATATAGTTAAGTACGGTGAAAATACCTTTTTTCATCTCACCGGTATAACCGCTTCCTCCTATTAAAATAATCTTACGGCTAAAATCAATAATAGAGAAGTTGTGCTGACGGGTTCCGTCAACATCTTTATTGGCTTTAAAACTTGGTGCATTAATAATTAACCACTCCGGTGTAAAGTTTTTAAGTTCCTCTGAAGTAGGACGCAAAAACAGGTTATTACAAAACAGGTTGTGATAAGCCGTTTCATTAATAACCCGGATATTTAGCCTGTAACGTGGGTCAGCACAAGCGTATGCATCACGGATATACAGATTTTTACCTGCATAATGCTCCATTACTTTATTCAGCAACGACTCAAATTTGGCCGGATCGAACTTTTGATTTACATCGCCCCACCAAACGGTATTTTCCGTTTTGCTGTCGGCCACCGAGAATTTATCTTTAGGTGAACGGCCGGTGAATTCTCCGGTATCAGCCATTAAAGCACCGGTGTCAGTTAATACGCCCTCTCCATTGAGGATGGCATGTTGTACAAGTTCTGCTGTAGTTAGATTAACGTATGCCTTACCGGCTTTGTTTACAACCTTTTCTACAATCTCATTAGTTGTCATAGTCAATTAGTTAGTCAGTATAAGAGGGGCAAATTTATAGTTTATGATTTGTAGAAAAAATTTAAATTTAACCATTTGAAAACCAATTCATTATTTTTTAAGTTATGTAAAAAAAACATAAGCCTGAATTTATAGGCCAATCATACCGTTCTGCCTAAACTAAAATAGCAAAATTTTGTTTAAGCGGTAATGAACAAAACAACTTTCCTTCAATTATTGGTTCTATACGCCCGGTTTTCAGGCAAAGAGATAAACCGGTTTGACCTTTCAGACAAGAATACGACCTATCATACCCCATTGCCCGGAGATCCGGAAGAACTGGCCAAGGCCCTTAACATGCTTACCGACTCCAGTTTATTTGCATTTAATCTCCATCACCTCCCTGCGGATTCTTTTGGAAAAGAACTGCATAACTATGGTGCACCGCTTATTCTGTTTGGCAAGGAGGCCAATTCCCCTCTTTTTATCCTTCATGAGGAAAAGAAATCCGGCAAATTGGTACTAACAGCAGCAGACGACAATAGCCCTGCCCAATATACCAATATGGAGCTGATTCACTCTTTAGCTGCTAAAAAACAGGATTTGGTGGCCCAAAACAAAGTAAATAATGATGGTTTTTGGTCGGGCATACCCGACAATGAGTTCATATTTTTATCAGGATATCCCATTCCGTCATTATTTACTGATAAGCATAAAAAAGGAGCCGCCATTCACCCGGTTAAGCGTATTTTCAGGCTGCTTAAAACCGAAAAAAAGGATATTGGCCTCATTTATTTCTACGCGATTATGATGGGGCTTGTTAGCCTTAGCCTTCCCTTAGGCATTCAGGCCATTATCGGACTAATTTCCGGAGGCTTGTTTATCAATTCGGTAATTGTGTTGATGCTGCTGGTTATTGTGGCCACTTTGGTATCCGGCTGGCTGCAAATATTACAACTAAGCGTGGTGGAGTTGCTGCAGCAGCGTTTGTTTGCCAAGGCTGCGGTAGAGTTTACATTTCGCATTCCAAGAATAAAAACAGAGGCCCTGCATAACCAATACGCACCCGAATTGATGAACCGTTTTTTTGATGTGCTTTCGATTCAAAAATCACTTCCTAAAATACTGATTGATCTAAGCACTGCCGGCATTCAGATCATATTCGGACTCACGTTGCTTTCCCTTTATCACCCTCTTTTTATCTTTTTCGGGTTACTTATTCTTGGCCTTATCACCCTCATATTCTATTTCACGGGCCCCCGGGCGGTGGAAAGTAACCTGCAGGCATCCAAGTATAAATACAAAGTGGCTTATTGGCTGGAGGAACTGGCCAGATCAATGAACACCTTTAAACTTGCCGGTAATACACCACTTCCTATGCAAAAAACAGATCGACTGCTTGATCAGTATTTAATTCACCGGCAAACTCATTTTAAAACCCTTGTGAAACAATTTAAAGCCATTATTGCTTTTAAAACATTTATTACAGGCGGACTGCTTATTCTGGGTGGTGTGCTGGTGGTGGAGAAACAAATAAACCTGGGTCAGTTTGTGGCTGCTGAGGTGATTATTCTTCTTGTACTTGCCTCTGTGGAGAAACTGATATCTGTTCTGGAAAGTGTATACGACCTTATTACAGCGGCCGACAAGGTTGGTCAGGTTACAGATATTGAACTCGACTCCAATAACGGAATATTGCTTGAACAAACACCTGATGGTTCCTCCTGTTTGGAAATATCGCTCAAAAATATTTCCTATACATATCCGGATTCCGAAGCCAAAACCCTCGATCAGATACATTTTAGCTATAAAACCGGTGAGCGAATATGTATATGTGGGTATAATGGATCCGGCAAAAGTACCCTGATGAAAATTATTGCCGGGATGTACACCAATTACAAAGGGCAAATCCTCATTAATGGAACCCCTCTTGCACAACTTAATCTCCATTCTTACCGATCCAACATTGCAGATAACCTTTCAGATCAGGACATTTTTGAAGGAACCATAGCCGAAAATATAAGCCTTGGCCGCTCCGATATATCTTATGCAGATATGATGACAGCCCTGAAGCAGGTACAACTTGAACCTTATATTTTTTCGCTTCCCAACGGAATCCAAACCCATCTTCAGGCAGGCGGGAATACCCTCTCTAAAAGCAATAAAGAGAAACTGTTGCTGGCCAGAAGTATTGCAGGTAAACCAGGTTTGATGCTAATTGATGAGTTTTTTTATAATGCGGAGAAAAAAGAAAGAAACAGCCTTATAGACATGTTGTTCGCATCAAACAACCCCTGGGGTATTATTATTATTTCAAATGACCAGGAGATCATGAAAAAATGCGACAGGTTGGTGCTGATGGACTCAGGAAGAATTGTGTCTACCGGCAGCTATAAAGAATTAATAAATACAGACATTTTTAACAGGATATAATATGCTTAACCTTTCAGATAACAGAATAGATAAAGAAACAGGTATGGGTCAGCTATATTCATCCCGGTTGTTAAATACTCCCGTGCGGTACCGTACAATCAGAAAATGGATGCTTGGTGTTTTTCTTTTCATCCTCTTTTGCCTCTTTCTGCCATGGCAGCAAAATGTGCAGGGGTATGGAAAAGTAAGTCCCTTTATGCCCCAGGATCGTCCACAGGCAGTACCATCGGTATTGGCAGGCAGAATAGAAAAATGGAATATAAGGGAGGGACAGGCCGTTAAAAAAGGAGATACCCTCGTTGTTATCTCCGAGGTAAAAGAAAAGTTTTTTGATCCTCAGATTCTTGCCCGTACCAACCAGCAAATTGAGAACAAAACAGATGCTGTAAATGCAAAGTATGAAAAGATTGACGCTTTGCAGAAACAGGTTTCCGCACTAAAAACCGGATTACAGTTTAAACTGGAACAGGCCAGAAATAAAGTAAAACAAATGCGGTTTAAAGTGCAGGCTGAAAAAGCAGATTTTGATGCAGCCAAACTCAACCAGAAGCTGGCAGAAGATCAGTTTAGCCGGCTTGATAAACTATACAGCCAGGGTTTGGCCTCGCTTACGGAGTTGCAAAACCGCACCAACAAAAACCAGGAGGCACAGGCAAAATTAATTTCTGCTGAAAATAAATTTAATACCGCCCAGCAGGAATTGATTAATGCCGAAATTGAACTGAACTCCATTGAAGCGGATTATTTAGATAAAATTTCAAAAGTAGAATCAACCCTCAGCGAAACTGCCGGAGAGTTATTTGAATCTCAGGCTGACATTGCCAAAATGCGTATTGAGTATTCCAATCTGCGCACAAGAAGCAACTTTTATATCATCAGGGCTCCTCAGGATGGTTTTGTGGTTAAGGCCATGAAAGCGGGAATAGGAGAAACCATTAAAGAAGGGGAAGAAATTGTTTCCATCCTTCCTTCTACTGCCAAACTTGCTGTTGAAATATATATAAAACCTGTGGATGTTCCCCTATTGTTTGAAGGCTGTAAAGTGCGCATTCAGTTCGATGGATGGCCTGCTCTTGTTTTTTCAGGATGGCCTAATACTTCGGTTGGAACTTTTGGCGGGATAGTGAGGGTAATTGATAAAGTAAACAGTGAGAATGGAAAATTTCGGGTGCTGGTTACACCGGATCCTGAAGATAATCCCTGGCCTGAATTGGTAAGAGCTGGTTCAGGAGTTTATGGATGGGCCATGTTAAATAATGTAACTTTAGGTTATGAACTCTGGCGCCAGTTTAATGGTTTCCCACCGGATATGTTACAAAACTCCATGCCGGGTAAAGTGGATGAAACGAAAAAGAAAGGAAAGACAAATGAACAAGAGTAATATTACACGACATATCTGCATATTCATTTGCATCTTTTTTATAGCTCCCTCCCTTTACGCACAAAACGATACTTCAGTACTCACATTTGATCGGTTTTATCGTCAGGTAATCGCTTATCACCCTGTTGTTAGTCAGGCAAGATTACTTACGGAGCAGGCTAAAGCAGAACTGCGTTCTGCCAGAGGAGCCTTCGATCCCTCCGTTGAGGTTGATTTCCGCAATAAAACATCAGGTGGCAATAACACGTATACTTATTTTACGCCTGAATTAAAAATACCAACACTTGTAGGTATTGATTTAAAGGGCGGACTGGAAAAAACGAGTGGTTTAAACATTAACCCTGAACAAGGCAAATATGATATAAACACCAACTCCTATAAAGGATACGATATGTGGTATGGGGGCCTCAGTTTACCCCTCATTCAGGGACTTGTATTTGATCAGAGAAGAGCTTCCCTTAAACAGGCTTATTTGCTGCAGGACCTTGCTGAAGCAGAACAAATCAAAACCATAAATAAACTGCTGCTGGAAGCTGCAAAAGATTATTGGGATTGGTATATGGCCTATCAAAAAATTCTTTTAATTCAGTCGAATACCCAACTGGCTGCTACAAGGCTAAATTTTATTAAAGAGAGAATAAAAATGGGTGAAGAAAAACCTATTGACTCTGTAGAAGCATCTATTGAATATCAACGCAGGGAAGTGTTGCTTAATGAGGCACAGCTCGACTTTCTTAATTCAGGACAAAAGCTTGCGGTTCATTTATGGGGAGAAAACAACCAACCCCTTAATTTAAAAGCCGGACTTATTCCGGATGTAAATGAAAATACCATAGCTTCTTTAAGCTCTGATTCCGTTCAGCAATTAATTTCCACATCAAATAATGTACATCCCGAGTTATTAAAACTCCGAAATAAAACCGAGATGCTAAATATAGAAAGGAAACTGAATTTAGAAATGATTAAACCGAGGCTAACGGTTGATTATATCCCTTTCCGGTCTTATACCAATGGCGTGTCAGACGGAGTGAACAATATTTTTCAAAACAATTACAAATTTGGTTTAAGCTTTTATTCTCCGCTCTTTTTGCGCAAGGAAAGAGGGAAACTGATGGCCACCAATTATAAACTGAAACAACTGGCATTCGAAACACAGTTTACGCAGCGTGAGGTAAATAATGCTATTCTTATTTCATACAATGAGCTACAAAACCTGGAGAAACTGATTGGGCTTCAGGAAACACTTGTAAAAAACTCAGAGTTGCTCCGGAATGCCGAAGAAATACGATTTAATAATGGAGAAAGTTCCCTTTTCCTGGTGAACCAAAGGGAACGAAACCTGATAGAAACACAGACTAAAATGGTGGAGCTAAAAGCAAAATATGCCAAAGCTAAAATCACCCTTCAGTGGAATACCGGAATCAGGATGTTTAATTAATCTCTACAAATACATCAGGCTGCATCCACGAATATCACTTTGATCCATGCGCCCCATCACTTCAAAGCTTCCATCAGCATGTATTCTTCCTATATCTGAGGTTTGTATAAATGAGCAAGAATGGATATTGGCCAGATCTATGATATTAATCAATCCGCTTTTACCTGTTGGCAAAAACGTAAGCGGGTCATTCGGATCGGATATGCAAATTTTCATCCATGGCGGACAATTAAATCTTCCTTTGCCTGATGAGTATGCCTGAGATAACACTTCAGTCATTCCATACTCTGAGTGTACCTGAGTTACGCCAAACGTTTCCATTAACTGATGGTGCACCTCATCACGGGTCAGTTCCATTCTTCTTCCTTTCATTCCTCCTGTTTCCATAATAATCAGTTCAGGAAAATGAAGTGGATAGTTTTCAGCAAAATCGAGCAGGGCAAAAGTTACACCCAGCAAAATCACTTTTTGATTCTTTAAACGGATAAGGGTATCAAACAGCTTTTCAAAATCGTTCAGGTAAAAACCGCTTAAGGGATGCCCGGAGGCCTTTATCAGGTAATCGGCCATGTAAACGAGAGACGATCCTGCACGTTCCAGATATCCTGGTAACAATGCGAGAATACAATAATCTTCCGGATTGCCGTAAAACAGTTGAAAGCAGGTTTTAAAACTTTTCTCATAAATCCCTATATCCAATACCTGATGTTTGGCAACATCTAATCCGGAGGTGGCGCTACTGGTAAACGTAATCTGAGGCTGTTCCTCTCCTGTAATCAGGGCGTGCGTTTTAAAAAAAGTAACCGGCAAAAAATGATATTTTTCCTGGGGTGCAACATTCAGCAGCGATACGTAGTCTTTAAATATAACGTTATGTTTACACTGATGATGGTAGGCCATATCTGCCAATTCATCAAAATGTATTAATTTCGGATCAAATATGCGGTCAATATTAAAAGGCAGGTTTTTCATTTATAAACGCCCAAATGTATCTTGGGTAATTCCGGTACTTTTTGCAGTTACATTTTTTGCCTGCAAAGAAAACGAAATATACCCCGAAATTCCTTCACTAGAATTTAAGAGCTACTCTTTCAGGCTGGAAGTAACACCTGACGGGCAAACAGACACTTCCCTGTTACTCGTATTCGGGTATAAAGATGGAGATGGAGATATTGGATTAAATGCCGGAGATACATTTCCTCCCTATAATCAGGTAAGGGATAGTTTTAACAACAATACCAATCTTTTTTACAATAATATCCACGCCCATTATTACGAACTCAAAAGTGGAAACTGGGTAAGGTTAATAGACCCGGCTTCAAATGATACGGTGCCCAACGAGGGTCGTATAGAAAACATTACCCCTGAAGGCAAGCATAAAGCAATACGTGGAACAATTGAGTGGCAAATCCCTTTACCGTTTTACGATGAACGTGAAGATACAATTATGCTGAATATCTGGATATATGACAGAGCCCTGCATCAGAGCAATATTATTCAAACACCAGTTATAGTGTTGCCTTAACTCAGAAAATCGGGCGATGATTAAAAATCATCATCATCGTCATCATCATCAAAATTGAAGCCTTTGTCATAATCTACATCCATGTCATCCATGTCTAGATCCATGTCATCATTCTCTTCTTCTTCATCTTCAGACACCTCTTTTTTAGGTGCCGGAGATTTGGCTTCGTTTTTCGATCCGGTTTTTGACGATTTTCCTGCAGCAGGTTTAGAAGTTGTCTTCTTTGGCTTGGTCATTTTGTGTAACTGTTTTATCAATATAACAAATTTAAAATTTTATTCTTATTGTCAAGTGTTGATTCACTAATTATTATTTGAGCAAATCGGGGGTGAAATAATAAAACCAAAAAATAAAAAACAATAGCCGGGCGCATATAATTAAAAAAAAGTTTCGGCAGCAGCCTTAAAGGTATTACAATGCGCCTGCACAATATCGGAAACTTTTGGACTATACCCTCCTCCCATTGCTACTGCCACGGGCACTTTGTTGTTTTTGCAGCATTCAAAAACAAGTTTATCCCTCCTTTTGCAACCTGCTTCAGAAATTTTAAGTTTTCCATATTTATCGGTAACCAAAATATCAACTCCGGAGAGGTAAAAGGCAAAATCGGGTCTGTAACTTAGAAAAATGTCAGCTAAATTTTTCTCCAGAAGTTCCAAATAAAGCATATCATCTGTACCATCCTCCAGTTCTACATCCAAATCGGATTTCTCTTTGTGAAAAGGGTAGTTATGTCGGCCATGCATGCTAAAAGTAAACACATTGGGATTGCCAGAAAACAAGGATGCTGTTCCATTTCCCTGGTGAACATCCAGATCTATAATTAAAACCCTTTGCGCATAAGCATGCCGGAGTAAATAATTGGTGGCAACAGCAAAATCATTCAACAGGCAGAAACCTTCTCCTCTTCCGGCAAATGCATGATGCGTGCCACCTGCCACATTTAATGATACGCCAAATGCTCTGGCATGTTTAGCGCATTCAATGGTACCCTGGGTAATAATCAGTTCCCTTTTTACCAGATCAGGAGTTAAGGGAAAACCAATACGCCTGATATGCGAAGCATCGAGTGTGCATGCCCTCAAACCCTTAAGGTATTCCTGCTCATGGGTTTGCAGAACAGTTTCATCGCTTGCCTCCCCAGGTTCAAAAAGGTTTTCGGTAGTAATTACACCCTCCCGCATCAATTGCTCAGGAATCAATTCATACTTTACCATCGGGAAACGGTGGCCCTCCGGAAGAGGGTGCGCATAAAGCGGGTGGTAGGCTATTTTGAGCATGTTTTCAAATATGAAGTTTATCAGTTTCTTGGAAAAATGATATTTTTACACGTAGTTTCAGAATAATTAAATCGAATACCTTGAAAATTACTGTACTAAAAGAAAGTAAAGCAGGGGAAAAAAGGGTAGCCCTTACACCTGCTGTTGCGCAACATTTTATTAAACAGGGATTTTCCTGTTTTGTTGAGTCAAATGCCGGATATGCCTCCAATTTTTCTGATGAAGCTTATACCCTGGCAGGCTGCACGGTTGTACAAGACAAAAACCAGCTTATTGGCAATGCTGACATTGTACTAAAAGTGAATGCCCCTGATGAAGCCGAGATTTCTGCCATGAAAAGCGGAACGGTAAGCATTTCGTATATGTATCACCTGCATCAGCCGGAGTTAATAAAACGTTTGGCCGCTCAGGGAATCAGCGCATTCTCTATGGATGCCATCCCCAGAATCTCAAGGGCACAAAGCATGGATGCCCTAAGCTCACAAAGTAACCTGTCAGGCTATAAGGCGGTTATACTTGGTGCTGCTGCCCTTGGTAAAATATTTCCACTGATGATGACAGCTGCAGGTACCATCACCCCTTCACGGGTTTTAATTTATGGTGCCGGAGTAGCCGGATTACAGGCGGTAGCTACTGCCAAACGATTAGGCGCTATTGTAGAGGTAACAGATGTAAGGCCTGAAACCAAAGAGCAGGTTGAATCACTTGGAGGAAAATTTATTGAGGTAAAAGGTGCCGAAGCAGCTAAAGTAGAAGGTGGTTATGCCAAAGAAGTTTCCGCAGAATACCTTCAAAAACAAAAAGAAGCAGTTGATAAAAGTTTGTTTCAGGCCGATCTGGTAATTACCACAGCGCTGGTAATGGGAAAAAAAGCGCCTGTATTGATTACGGCTGATCAGGTGGGTAAAATGAAACTTGGAAGTGTAATTGTTGATATGGCTGTTGAGCAAGGTGGAAACTGTGAACTGAGTGAACTGGATAAAACAGTAATAAAAAATGGGGTTAGCATAATTGGCCAGAGCAACCTGCCCTCTACCCTCCCTCAAAATGCAAGCGAGCTTTATGCCAAAAATATTCAGAACCTGCTTACCCACTTAGCCTCCAAAGATGGTTTTAAATGGGAAATGGATGAAGAAATTACAAAGGGTACGCTTATTACCCATAAAGGAAATATTATACACGCATCTTTAGTACAAACAGCCTAATCTATATTTATGGAAACTGCTTTACAATTTATAACAGATCATATTCAGATGTTATACCTCATTATCCTGATGATATTTGTAGGTATAGAACTCATCGGCCATGTGCCATCCGTTTTGCACACCCCGCTGATGAGCGGAGCCAATGCCATACATGGTGTGGTAATTATAGGCTCCATAATAGTAATGGGACAAGCCGAGGATACACTCTCCCTTGTTCTTGGATTTCTTGCGGTAATTCTTGGAACCTTAAATGTGGTTGGCGGATTTGTGGTAACCGACCGCATGCTGGAAATGTTTAAGAAGAAAAAATAAACAGTACAATTTTACCATTCAAACTTAAAATTACTCATGCAACAACATATACTTCAAATTATATACTTAATCGGATCTGTTTCTTTTATTGCCGGCCTTAAATTTCTTGGTAATCCTTCAACCGCAAGAAAAGGAAATATTTATGCTGCCATCGGAATGACCCTGGCCATTTTTGGTACCATTTTTCTTTACACTGACAGCAATGGAAACCATTTGCACAACCTGCCGCTCATTTTTGGCGGACTGGCTGTTGGCTCAGTAGTTGGCTGGCTGGCCGCAAAAAGAGTACAAATGACAGCCATGCCCGAAATGGTTAGTTTGTTTAATGGAATGGGCGGAGCGTGTGCCATGCTCATTTCTCTTATTGAATACAACCATCTTTCTCATGCACCTGAAGGAGAACTGGTATCTGCCGGATTATTGTTAACCATTATCCTTGGATTGGTTATAGGCAGTGTTTCCTTTGCCGGAAGTATTATAGCCTGGGGCAAACTAAGTGGCAAAGTAAACGACCGCTCTTTTGGTATGCAGCAATTTATCAATATCGGTTTATTACTTGTTATATTGGTTGTGGGAGGTATGGTGGTTTTTTCCGGCACATCCGGAAACAGCCTGTTTTATGCCGTGCTTGCTTTATCACTGCTATATGGAATTTTGTTTGTGTTGCCAATAGGTGGTGCCGATATGCCTGTTGTTATTTCCCTGTTAAACTCATTCACCGGTGTGGCAGCGGCCTGTGGCGGATTTCTTTATGATAATAAGGTAATGCTCATAGGTGGTATTCTTGTTGGATCAGCAGGCACACTTCTTACTATAGTAATGTGTAATGCCATGAACCGTTCCCTGTTGAATGTACTTATAGGGAATTTTGGTGGTGGAAATAATGCCGCTGTAGCCGGAGCCTCTTCTACCATTCAGGGATCCATTAAAGAAGTTACCAAATCCGATGCAGCTATTCTGATGAAGTATGCAAAAAAAGTGATTATTGTTCCCGGATACGGATTAGCTGTGGCACAGGCTCAACACATTGTACACGAACTGGAAACCCTGCTCGAAAGTGAAGGGGTTGAAGTAAAATATGCCATTCACCCGGTTGCCGGCAGGATGCCCGGTCATATGAATGTATTGCTTGCTGAAAGCAATGTGAGTTATGATAAACTGGTGGAAATGGAAGAAATTAATCCTGAATTTGCAACTACGGATGTGGTGCTGGTAGTGGGTGCTAATGATGTGGTGAATCCTGCAGCCAAATCCGATCCTGCTTCTCCAATTTACGGAATGCCAATTCTTGAAGTAGAAAACGCAACCAATGTAATTGTAAATAAACGAAGCATGAAAGCCGGATATGCCGGTATTGAAAATGAACTATTCTACAGACCTAAAACCAGCATGTTATTTGGCGATGCAAAAAAAGCCCTTACCGAATTGGTAAGTGAGATAAAAAGTCTCGGATAATGCCACGTAAAATACTCATCACCTGTGTTCTCCTCTTTACAACAACATTTACCTATGCGCAATACACCATTGACAGCATAAGCAGGTTACTTATTGATAACAACTTAAACGACACCTTTGAAATTTTCCTTCACAGGGAGCTCGCATATTTGCTTAAAAACAGCAACCTGGAAAGAGCACATGCCGAGTGCGATCAAGCCATTCAAATGGCAAAAAAAGGACATTTCCAGGAAGAACTTTTTCATGCATACCGGGTAAAGGGTATTATTTATTCTACTGATAAAAAATACCAGGAAAGTTTTGAGTACCTCTATAAATCAATTGATTACGCTTTAAAAGCGAAGAACTATGAATTGCTGGCTGGCTGCTATCTGTCCATTGGCGATATTCTGCTTAGCAATAAAAGTTATTTGCTTGCCGAGAATTATTTTAAGATGGCTTATGAATATAATGAGAAGGCCCGTAATATCTTCAGCAGTGGTTATGCAAAGAGGCTCTTAGGACATGTGGCATACAGGCAGGGAAAATATGAAGAGGCAATAAATCATTACAAAATTGCCTTGCAGTATTATATTAAGCTAAACCGCTATGAATATGTACATGGTGGGTATAATGATATTGGCTTATGTTATAAAAATTTGCAGCTATACAGTGAGGCCATGAAGTATTATGAACTGGCCATTGAGTTCTCTCAAAAACATAATCCATCATTTCTTGGTATTATTTATGGCAATATTGGGGAGATTTATATGCTGGAGCATCAATACCCTAAAGCGATAACCTTTTTAAATAAAGATCTGGACGATAACAGAAACAATATCACGGAAATTAACAGCACCATCAATACCTACACACAACTTGCTGCCTGCTACCATGAAACCGGAAACAACAAGGTTGCACTAAAATATGTAGACAGCGCAATAACCCTTACCCAATCAAAAACAATTATTAAGGATCAATATAAACTTAATGCATGCCAGCTGAAAGCAAATATCCTTACCAAAACCGGTTCTTACCTTGAGGCAAATCTGTTGTTGAATGATATTATCGGTTTGCTAAAGAGCATTCAATCGTCTGCCGAAAATATCAATGCCATAGAATCTCAGATCAATATGGAAATTGCCCGAAGGGAGAAAGAAGTGGAAATGCTTAAATCTGAACTGGATGTGGAACATTATTATAAACTGTTCTACTATCCCCTTGGTGCTTTTCTGTTAACCGGTATTGTTATCATATTTTATCAATACAGAAAATCAAGAAGGGCATTAAACGCATTAACCGAACAATACCGGATATCCGAAACACAACAGGCAGAACTGGATAAAAAGAACAAGCAGATTAAAATTAACAATGAGCGCCTTCAATCAGTAAATGAAAAACTCACCGAACTCAATGAAGAAAAGAACGAGTTTATCAGGCTTGTTGCACATGATCTGAAAAATCCGCTGAGCAGGGTGATGGGGCTTACGCATCTGATTGAAATGGAGCCAGATTCCAAGGTAGAAGAAGAAAAGGAAAAGCTCGAGTATATTAAGCAAAGTGTGGAAGAGATGAATTCTCTTATTGAACGCTTTTTGGATGTGAACAGGATTGAATCAGGGCGACAAAGAATTACTATTGAAGATGTAGATCTGGTTCAGTTGATAAAAGAGGAAACCAAACACTTCACCATTCAGGCAAAAGATAAAATGCTTGAGATCATATTCCGGAATGGAGAATTGGTGCATCCCGTAAAAACCGATGCCCAAATTCTGAAACTTATTTTCTCTAATATCCTTTCCAATGCATTAAAATTTTCAGCTCACCACCAACCGGTAGAAATTATTGTAAAAGAGGATAATCTTTATGCCATTATAACGGTAAAAGATCATGGCCCAGGTTTAAGCGAGGCAGATAAAGAAAAGATTTTCCGAAAATACACCAGGTTAAGTGCACGTCCTACAGGTAATGAAACCTCATCCGGCCTGGGTTTATATCTGGTGAAACAAATGTCGGAAAAAGTAGGCATTCTAATAAGTTATGAAAGTGAACTTGGACAAGGCACCGAAATGACTATAAAAATCCCAAAGGCTTCTGCTCTGCCTAAATAAACAGATGCTGCCCATTTCCAGATTACTTCATTTCTAATATCTACTTAAGCGAATAGCAAAAATCTCTTTGAATATGGTAGATTGCATCATTGTTTTAGTACTTAAATAATAATCATGATTATTTCTCTTATAGCAGCCGCAGACAGAAAAGGCGGAATTGGTAAAAACAATGAGCTTCTTTGCCACCTGCCTGCTGATCTTAAATATTTTAAACAGACAACTACAGGGCATACCATAGTAATGGGCCGAAAAACGTATGAGAGTATTGGCAGGCCACTGCCCGGAAGAACCAATATTGTTATCAGCCGCGACAGCACCCTTAACATAGAAGGTTGTGTGGTAAAACCAGGAATTGAAGCTGCCATTGAATATGCCAGAAACCTGAACGAAACAGAATTGTTTATTACTGGAGGTGGTACTATTTATGAACTTACTTTGCCATTAGCAGATAAGGTATACCTTACGCAGATAGAACACACCTTTGAAGCCGATACTTTTTTCCCTTCGCTTAATCCGGACGACTGGGGACTGATACACAGCGAACCTCATTCACAGGATGAGAAAAATAAATTCGATTATACTTTTATGGTATATCACAGAAAAATTGTGATGTAGTTCAGGTTTTACTCCTCTTCAGAACTCATCATAAACCCAAGGCGTTTACCGGTAGGCATTCCGGAAGAATAATTTAGCAGGTTTTTTTGTTCCACGCTGATATAGCTGATACTGTCGAGAGGCGGTGCCAGCAAATCAAAATTCAAACAAAATAACATAGCCTCTTCAATAATATTCCGCATTACCGTATCTGTTATTTCATTTTTAGAAATATCGCTGTAGAGGAAAGAAAGTGGTCTTTTGCCATCAATAAAAAAACGCCTGTCTTTATTCACAAATATCCTTGCTATTAAATACCCGGTATCCTGCTCCCTGTTGTACTTAATAGAATCGGCCAGAAAATTATATACCTGAATAAGGCCGCAAAATTCCCTCATCGGATCTTCTTTAATGTATGGGTTCTTGGTAACAAAATGGGTATCATCAAAATCAAAAATATTGGTATGCATCATTACCACCAGCGTGTCACCTGAAAACTTGAGATGAGCCTCAAAATCTCCCTTTTCCGAATATCTTACCTCTACACGGGGTGCGTCCTCGGCAAGGCAAGGGTAAAGATCAGAAGCTACCTCCTTCATCGCTTTGCGGATGGATGCAAACACCTCCGAGGTAATCTGATAAACCTTTTGTTTGGTGTTGGATTTTTCGCACAGAATCTGCTGAATCTCTTTTATTCTGGATGTCATAAAAACGAAATTAAATAAACCAACCTATTTTCAGTTGTTCATTGGTTTTTTCCTTACGCCTGCTTTCCATCTGTAGTATCCATTTAGTAAGCTTTTGCAAACAATACCCTTTGTTTGCTTGGTTTTCCTGTATATACACACTTGCCTTCTTCATGGGAGTTACTTAATGGAATACAACGGATGGTGGCTTTGGTTTCCTCTTTTATTTTCTGTTCTGTTTCAGAACTGCCATCCCAATGGGCGCTGATAAATCCTGTTTTATTCTCCAATATATTCTTAAACTCATCCCAGGTATTCACTGCGGTAATATGCTCATCACGGAAATCGAGCGCACGTTGATACAAGTTGGATTGAATTTGAGAAAGCAGGTGTTCTACCTTATTTTCTATATCCACCATACTCATTACCTGTTTCTCTTTGGTATCCCTTCTTGCCACTTCTACTGTTTCATTCTGCACATCACGAGGGCCAATGGCTATTCTCACCGGAACGCCCTTCAACTCATACTCTGCAA
Source organism: Bacteroidota bacterium (assembly GCA_051715425.1). Lineage (GTDB taxonomy): Bacteria > Bacteroidota > Bacteroidia > UKL13-3 > UKL13-3 > JAJTFA01. The sequence continues at coordinate 132,901 of JBPXJS010000038.1, forward strand.
ATTTAAATCCCGGAGTGAGGTTATCCCTGTCGTCAAGCTTTACTGAAATATGTTTTGATTTTAATGCCTGCTGAAGGCTTTTTGCCTTTTCAAGCACCAGCACTTTTTCCTCTTCTTTTCTAAAAATAGGTACAATCACCACCTGTATAGGGGCAAGATTTGGAGGCAATACCAACCCTTCATCATCACTATGGCTCATTATTAATGCTCCCATAAGTCTGGTAGAAACGCCCCATGATGTAGCCCAAACATATTCCTGCTTATTTTCCCGGGTAACATATTTCACCTCAAATGCTTTTGCAAAATTTTGCCCAAGGAAATGGGATGTTCCCATCTGCAATGCTTTACCATCCTGCATCAGACCTTCTATACAAAATGTTTCATCGGCACCAGCAAAACGCTCATTTTCGGTTTTAACTCCCTTTATTACCGGAACAGCCATAATATTCTCGGCAAAATCTGCATAAACTTCCAGCATTTGGGTGGTTTCTGCCAATGCCTCTTCTTTTGTGGCGTGTGCAGTATGCCCTTCCTGCCACAAAAATTCTGCAGTTCTCAAAAACAAACGCGTACGCATTTCCCATCTTACCACATTTGCCCATTGGTTAATGAGTATCGGTAAATCCCGATATGATTGGATCCAGTCGCGATAGGTATTCCATATAATGGCTTCACTAGTAGGCCTCACAATCAGCTCCTCCTCCAGTTTGGCTTCCGGATCAACTATCAGCTTGCCGGGATTGTTCGGATCGCTTTTAAGACGGTAGTGCGTAACAACAGCACATTCCTTGGCAAAGCCTTCAGCATTTTTCTCCTCGGCTTCAAACAGGCTTTTAGGCACAAATAGCGGGAAATAGGCATTTTGGTGTCCAGTTTCTTTAAACCTCCTGTCTAATTCTGCCTGCATCTTTTCCCAAATGGCATAACCATAGGGTTTAATAACCATACACCCTTTTACGGCTGAATGCTCGGCCAAATCTGCATTCTTAACCAGGTTATTATACCATAAACTATAATCCTCGCTGCGTTTTACCTTTTTAATGTCCATTATTTTGTGTGATATGAAAGTTTGGAATACTATTTGTCAAATTAGTGATACAATCGGGCAAAAATAGTTTTTAGTTGTTATTTTGTATAAGTAAAAAAGAAGGTTATGAACAGATTATTATCTCCACTTTTCATATTACTCATCATTGTTTCCTCTTGCGGAACCGGAAAACAGTTTGGTAACACAGAGGATGATGTGTATTACTCTAAAAAACAGAGTAAAAGTAACGTTGTAATCATAAAAGATGTTGATGTAGATTCTATTATTAAGGCAAACCCGCCTAAATACGGTGATCCAAGACCCACCAACCGTGTGGATGATGAAACTGTAAACCCAAATGCTGCTGCAGGTTATCCTGCATACAAAGCGGAGCAGGACTCATTATACAAACTCTACCCACACCTATCGGGTTATTATGATCCCAATCCGATCCCACCTTTTGATGAGCGCGAAGAAGCCAGAAATGCAAGAAGAGAACAAAGAAGATTAAGAAATCTCTATAGAAATAACTATGGGTACGGCAATAACTGGAATTTTGGCCTCGGATATGGTTATGGTTTAGGTTGGGGTAATAACTGGGGTTGGGGGCCTTCATTTAATGTTGGATGGAACAACCGTTGGGGTTGGAATACCGGTTATGGATACAATAACTGGGGTTGGAATAACTGGGGCTGCAATACCTGGTACGATCCGTGGTGTAACAATGGCTGGGGATGGAATAATGGATGGAATAACCCGTATTGGGGTTGGAACGGGCCTTCTTACTGGTACAATGATAATGATAACAATGGATCAGGTAATAACAACAATAATCAACCAATCAGCAGGCCACGACCAGGTGTAGGTGGTTCCAGTCCGCCCGCTGTTGCCGGTGCAAATACATCAACCCCATCAGGCACCCAAATGCTTGAAAGACCCGTTGGCGGAACCGAAAGCAAACCTGTTACAGGCACCACACTTACACCCGGTGCCGCACGTCTTGAAAATATTAACGGCAGGGTTGTGTACATTCCTCCCGCCAATCAAACACCACCTCCAGCACCCGCTTATCAATCATATCAAACTTCGGTACAACAATCTGAAGCGGCAAACAAAGCTTATGAGCAATACAGGCCTGCCCCACCTGCCAATAGCAATAACAGACAGGATAATTCATATCAGCAACAAGGGCCGCCTCCGGGAAACAATGGAAATGTACCCTCATACAACCGTTCGTACTCACCTCCGGCATCAACTCCTCCAGCATCAACTCCTCCACCTTTATATTCACGTCCTTCAACACCCTCTTATCAACCACCCCCATCAGGTGGCGGAGGAAGACCAGTTGGCGGATCAGGTGGTGGCGGAAGTCGTCCAGCATCACGTCCACGCTAATTTTAGAAATACATTAACATAAATAATATTGAATATGATGACCAGATATATCATGGCATGTGTTGCCTTGTTGCTCTTTTCCAAAAGCCTGCTGGCGCAAAATGAGTTTGACCTGCTTAGGTTTTCAAGAACTACGCCTCTGGGTACTGCCCGCTCTCAGGGAATGGCCGGTGCATTTGGCGCTGTCGGGGCCGATTTCTCTTCAACTACCATAAATCCGGCAGGGTTGGGTCTATACAGAAGAAATGAAGCTAATTTATCGATGGCAGTAAATGCCGATTTGAGTTCCTCAAAATATTTGGGAACCACCAATGATGATAGCCGCACCAGCTTTCATCTGCCATCTTTTGGTATTGTACTCAGTAAAGTTTACAGTGATATGGGAGAAGACCGCACCAAAGGACTGGTATCACTGAATTTTGCCACCGGATTAAACAGGGTAGGATCTTACCAGCAAAATGTTTACTACAACGGAATCAATAACAACAGCTCTATTCTCGACTATTTTGTGGAAGGAGCAAATGGCACAGACAAATCTCTTTTTGCAAACAGGGAATACGCCAATTCCCCTGCTGCTCAGGCATGGGCTACCTACCTTATTGATACGTTACCCGGTGCTAATAATGCCTTTACTTCCAGGGTTAGTGGCTTAAGCAATTATAACCTAAAACAAACCAATCAGATAACCACAAGGGGTTCTGTATATGAGTACAATATTTCCGCAGGCGCCAATATCAGCAATATGATCTATTTTGGTGCTTCGCTGGTATTCACCAATATCAATTACGAATACCTGTCAACATTTGAAGAGACCACACCAACCGGAGGAATTAATGGATATACCGGATCCAAATTGCAAACAAATATTTCCTCAGCAGGAACAGGGGTAAGCGGTCGTTTTGGGTTAATCATCAGGCCGGTTGATTTTTTGCGGATTGGGATTTCCGCTCAAACACCAAGCCGCATCAATATGAGGGATGACTATAAATTTACCACTACCGGAAACTTTACAACCACCAGCATTGTGTATACACCTCCAGCTACCGACTTTATTGAATATCAGATTATCACCCCGGCCAGGTATACAGGAAGTGCGGCCATTGTATTTAACAAAGTGGGTATGATTTCTGCCGACATTGAAATGGTGGACTATAAAACGGCCCAACTAAAATCCGACAATTTTGATTTTAGCAAACCAAACCAAAACGCAAAAAACACCTTAACACAGGCTTACAATATCAGGTTAGGTGGTGAATACAAAATAGAAACTCCGGAAAGTAATCTTGCGGATGCATTCAGGTTACGTGCCGGTTATGCCTTGTTTGGAAGCCCTTATAAAACTTCTGCATTTAATGTTAGTGAAAGCAAATTGCAGCGCCAAATGGTTACGGGTGGAATAGGAATGATTTTCGACAGGATTTTTGTAGACCTGGCTGTAAGCACGATGTTTGGCACCGACTATACACAACCTTATGTGCTTACGGGAAAAACATCACCAACGGCTGAGAATAGTTTTGTAAACTATAACTTTGCTCTTACCGGAGGGGTAAAGTTTTAATGCACAAAAAATATAAAACAGGAATTGTATTATCAGGAGGAGGAGCCAGAGGGTTTGCCCATATTGGTATATTAAAAGCATTGAATGAAAATGGCATCTATCCGGATGCCATTTCTGCTGTAAGTGCGGGTGCTATAGTAGGGGCATTATACGCTGACGGGTATAAGCCGGATGAGATTTTTGGCATTTTTGCCGAACTGGATATCTATAAAATTATCCGCTTTTACAGGCCTTCCTTTGGTTTATTAAAAGCTCACGGATTGAAAAAACTGCTTTCAGGAAGTATCAGGCATACACAAATAGAAGATTTACCCATTGACCTTACCATCAGTGCAACAAATTTTACCAAGGCAAAAACAGATTATTTTACCTCAGGAAATCTTGTTGATGCTGTTCTTGCCTCCTCCGCCATTCCATTGATTTTGAAACCTTATACCATTAACGGCAATATGTATGTTGATGGGGGATTAATGAATAACCTGCCCGTGGAGCCATTGCTTGGACATTGTGAGCAAATAATTGGTATTAATGTAAATCCGGTGCACGAAGTAAATCGTTTCAAATCGTTTAGAAATTTTTCCGACCGTGTATTGCACCTTGCCATAAGAGCCAATATTAAAAACAATATAGAGAAGTGCGATATTTACATTGAACCTCCTGATTTAATGGAGTTTCATTTATTTAAACTATCCTCGGCAAAAGAAATTTTTGAAAGGGGATACCGGCATACACAAGAATTATTGCAGAAAGATTTTTGAGATTTGATTAATTTGGCATCACCTTTGAATAACTGAACCATTATTAATGAACCACTCGAATATGAAAACTGTAGTGAACAAGCTGATACTTTCAGCAGCTATTATCGGAAGCGTAGCAGGAATACAATCTTGTAAATCAAAAAAAGCAGCACCATCCATAGAAACACAAACAGGTGCCGTTGAAATAAGTGTACCTTTCAGCACATCAGAGTACCAAAGTGATAAAGAAAATTTCAGGGCCAAGGCATCAGGCAACAGCATGGATTTAAGCACCGCTAAAAAAATTGCGCTTCAAAATGCCAAATCAGAAATGGCCGGCCTTATACAAACCACCGTTAAAAAAGTAACTGAACAATATACCAATCAGCGTCAGGTTAGCAGTACCCAGGAGTTCTCCAATAAATTTGAAGAAATGTCAAGGGAAGTTACCAACCAAACCCTGCTAGACGTGCGTATTATTGGCGAAAGACAATTTAAGGAATCAAACAATACTTACACCTATTGGGTGGCGATTGAAGCCAACAAGAAAACAATCTTAACCGGCATTGATAAAGGTATTGGACAAAACCAAAAGCTGCAACAGGATTACGACAAGAAAAAATTTGAAGAAATGTTTAATCAGGAAATGGATAAACTGGCTAAAGAAAGAGGCAATTGATAAGTTCTTTTATAATTTAGTTGATTACAAAACCACAGTTGAATTCTTAACTGTGGTTTTTTTTAAGACCATATATTGAAACCACATTTTCACATATTATTTATTATTTTCATTATTGCAGGCTGTGCAGGCTCACGCAAAAATGTGAAACCCAAACCTTCCTGGGTTTATAACCGGCCTGTTAATACAGCTTATTACGTGGGGGTTGGTATTGCCTCTAAAACAAGCGCCCCCGGAGAATACCAGCAAATTGCAAAGAAAAATGCACTGAATGATTTGATCTCAGAAATTAAGGTGACTGTTTCAACCAATTCTGTGCTTTCCCAATTTCAGAACAACAAAGAATTTAAACAACAATTCGAATCAGAATCTAAGGTATCGGCTTTAAACACCATAGAAGATTTTCAGGTAGTAGATAGCTGGGAGGATGCTGATCAATACTGGATATACTACCGGTTAAGCAAAGATGAATTTGCAGCAGCCAGACGCAGGAAAATGATGCTTGCCACCGAAAAAGCAGAGGATTATCTGCTGCGTGCCGAGCAATTTGACATACGCCAAAACTATATGCAGGCTTTTAGAACCAAAGTTAAAGCAATGGCTGCTCTGCAGGAGTTTTTAAACGAGGATATCCAAACTTTATATAAAGGCAAACAGGTATATCTGGTGAACGAAATTCTGACCAGCATTCAGAATCAGCTTTATAAAGTGAGCTTTCAAAGTATGGTGACATCTCTTAAAGGCAAAGTTGGCAAACCAATATCCAGTCCGTTTGATGTTTTTGTTTTTCTGAGCGATACCAATACAGGGAAAATTCCTGTACAATTTATGCCAATGAGAATGAGTAACGATCAGGGCAGAATGGAGTATGGGGCTCAAACAGAAACCGATCACAAAGGATATGCATCGTTTTCGGTAGCGCGCATATTATCTAAAGATCCTGTCCAACTCATTCGCCTATCAACCGATCTTCAAAAAGCAATCAGGGTAGATAGCCTGAATCAGTCACTTCAAAACATTTTGTTGTCGCTGGATGTACCGAGCACCACCATTCGGGTTAATGTGGAAGCCATTAAGATGTATATAGAGTCTGATGAAAAAAATCTCTCACAAAATCTTGGTATGAACTATATAGAACCTGTGCTTAAAAAACTACTGATTGACAGTGCGGGCTGCAATTTTGTGAGAAATAAGAGCGATGCGGATTATATTTTGAAAATAAGTGCCAATACCAAATCACTGGGAATTATATGGGGAAATATGCATCAAACTTCCTTAAATCTTTTTCTATCCATGATTGACAATAAAAACGATGCGGAAGTATTTAAAGATGCTTTACAGGAAGTAAAAGGATTTCAGACCACACCCGAAAATGCCGGAGTTGATGCTTATAAAACCGCAAATGAACTTATTATTAAAAAGGTATTTCCGAAACTTAAGGCACAGCTGATTGAGCAGTAAGGAACTATTTTACCAGTTCAAAAGTGTCTGTTGGTACACCCTTTAACTCCATCACCAAAAATCCGTCAAGCGAATGATTAAACTTAGGATCAATATTAAAGGCAATTATTTTCGCATTCTGCTTGAGGTACTTTTTTAATAATACCGGTACTTTTGATTGATTGGTTTCTATTTCTGAAATAAGGTTATCCAGCAACTTAATATCATCAAATTTTATTTTTCGAAGCTCTTTAGCTTCTCCCTTATACAAATATTTAAAGCGTTTTCTTGGCTTCACCATCCCGGCCAATCTTTCATCAAAATGGTTTTGTTTAATAAAATCAACCAGCAGGTCCTTACTTAAAGAAGAAAAATTATTGCTGATGCTCACCGGACCAATGAGGTACTCATACCTGTAATTTTCCCTTTTTAAGAATTCATTCACCCCTTTCCACAATAACATCAGACTATAAGGTTTGCGCTGGTATTCTTTTACAATAAATGAACGCCCTAACTCCAGGGAACTTTTTAATATGGGTGTAAATTCACTGCTTATTTTAAATAAATCATTCAGGTAAAATCCATACTTCTTATATCTGCGGTAAAGCACATCCCCTTGTCCTATGCGATAAGCGCCAACAATCTTCGATTCCTTTTCGTCCCAAATAAAGAGGTGTTTGTAATGCAGGTCATATTCATCCGTATCTGTGCTTCTGTTGGTTCCTTCTCCAACCTCTCTAAATGTAATCTCCCGAAGACGCGAAATCTCCCTAAGCACATTTGGAATAAACCGGGATCCCGAAATAAACACCTTAAAGGTATCGTGTTCAAACAAGAGTGATTTGGGTGTTATTCTCTCAATATCCTCCCTTATTTTCGCTACGGGAGTTTCGTTAATTACCGGTTCGGCTTTGGGCAAGGCTGGTAATAATTTTTTGCCATAAAACTCGCTTACATCCAATGAAGAACCCAATGCATAAGTTCTGGCTCTGAGGAAACGCATCAGATCATTTGGATCTTTAAACTCACTGATGGTTTTAAGGCTTACCGGTTTACCAATTCTAATATTTACCTTTTCCTTGCGTTTGTTAAATAATTCAGATGGGAGTTTTACCGTTCTTAAAGCAGGATGAACCAAACCCATTAAATTAAACAGGAGGCTGTTGTGTCCGCTGAAATAAACAGGCACCACCCTCACATTGGATTTCAGGATAAGTTTTCCCACCACCGGGTTCCACATTTTATCGCTGATTTTGAAATTGTTTAACTTAAGTGAAGAAACTTCTCCGGCCGGAAAAATTACCACCGGGTGACCGTCATTAATTAGTTTAAGGCAGTTTTTTATTCCACGCACATTTACCTCATTCCCTTTTCTTTCATCAAAAGGATCAACCGAAACAAAAAAATCCTGAAGCGGCTTAATTTGTTGCAGCAGGTAATTTGCCATAATCTTTATATCGGGTCTTATTTTGGTAAGAACCGATAATAACATTAATCCATCTATGCCACCATATGGGTGATTTGAAACCACAATAAATGGTTCCCCGGTTGGAATATTTTTCAATTCTTCCGGAGAAAACTCATACTCCACACCAAGTTCCTTTAAGATATTTGCTGCAAAATCTTCCTGCTTTTTATCCGATGCATCACTATAAAGCTTATTCACTTTCTTAAGCTTTAAAATTTTCATTAATGCAGGTGCCAGAGCCGATAGCTTTAACTTTTTAAGACCGGTAACTTTTGAAAATTCTTCGTTAGATATGAGTTCCTTTGTTGCCATAACCTGTTTTATCAGATTACGAAGCTGTTATTACCATGTTAAGCCAAACTAAATTATACGTTAACATTACATGAATTCGTTTATTTGCATCAGGAACAGTACATTTGAATCAATGGCAGCAGTAATAACAGAGCAGGAATTACTTCAAACAGGAAACCTTGAGTTTTTATCAAAACAAGTGGTAGAAGGTTTTATAACAGGAATGCACAGAAGTCCGTTTCATGGTTTTTCTGTTGAATTTGCTGAACATCGCCTTTACAATACCGGAGAGTCTACAAAACACATAGACTGGAAACTATTTGGCCGTACCGATAAATTATTCGTGAAACGGTATGAAGAAGAAACCAACCTGCGTTGCCAGCTAATCATTGATACCTCGGGATCCATGTTTTATCCCGAGAACGGGTTAAACAAACTCCGGTTTGCTGTTTATGCCGCTGCTTCTCTTATTCACCTGCTAAAAAAACAAAGGGATGCGTGTGGATTAAGTTTAATTAATGAACAAATAGAATTTCATACCGGTTGTAAACTCAGTTCTTCTCATCAAAAGTTATTAATGACCAAGCTGGAGGAACTGTTACAGCAAAAAAAAGAAGGCAAAAAAAGTAACCTGGCAACCTCCATACACCAACTGGCAGAATTGCTTCACAGAAGATCATTGGTTGTGATTTTTAGCGATATGTTCCAGAACGGAGGAAGCAATGACGAATTGTTTGCCGCACTCCAGCATTTAAAATACAATAAGCATGAGGTTATATTGTTTGATATTGAAGATCAGAAAACAGAAACCTCATTTGACTTTACCAACAGACCCTATTTGTTTGTTGACAGTGAATCAGGTGAAAAGCTAAAACTGTTTCCTGCTCAGGTAAGAGATCAGTATTTAAAAGCATTGGAAGACTTCAGGCATGAGCTAAAAATAAAATGTGCCCAGTTTAAAATAGATTTTGTTGAAGCATCGGTTGGCAATAATTTTCATCAGGTTTTGATGCCCTTTCTGGTAAAACGCAGCAAACTTTTCTGATGCTTCTTATGACTATTGAGCAAGTATTTCTCTGGCCTCAGTTAATAGTAAATCAAGTTTAGAACGCGCGAGAAACTCTCCATTCCTTATCACTGCATCTATTTTTCGTGAGTGTTTTATATTTTCTAAAGGATTAGCGCCAAGTAAAACCATATTGGCCCGTTTCCCAACCTCTATGGTACCACAATTTTTGATGATCCCGAGGTATTCCGCAGGATGAACAGTTGCGGTTTGTAATGCTGCAAACGGAGTTAAACCAGCCTTTACAAATTGTTCCAACTCATCGTGCAAAGCAAAACCCTGAACCAAAAACCATTCAGGTGAATCAGAACCTGCCATGAGTTTAACACCCTTTTTCCATAATACCCATGCCATCTTATTTCTCAGGTATACATATTTTTTTCTTCTTTCCTCGCTAAATCCCCTTTTCAGATACCTTTCTCTTATATCCCAACGTTCCTTCTTTATTTCAGAAGGAATGAATGCATAATCTGGTTTTTCTCTGATGGCTTCTTCGGTCATTCCGTCTCCAAAACAGGAAACAAAAAAGTAGTTTGTAGCCGTTACGTAAATACCAGATTTTTTCACCCTGTCTGCCAGCAAATCCAATTTGGTTTCATCAAGATTATCCACTGTTTCCCAGTTTGGCTTTTTCCAAATCCCCATATCACTTACACTCATCCCATGATTTATGGAAGTATCCGGAAGCAGCATTTCTATAAACTCATCCATATGTTCTATTTGCTGACCAGCCGCTAAGGCCTTTTGCAAACCAACCAGCGGACCCACATGTCCGGTTACTTTTATTCCTAACTCCTTTGCTGTTGCTATAATCGCATCATACACATGCGGCTTTACCATAAAAGTAATTTTGATTTCATCATAACCCTCCTGTTTATATAACCTCACTACCCTCACCGCCTCTTCAGGTGTGGTGCAAACTCCGGCAAAAACCTTCCCTTTCCAGGGCCAGTTACCCACTATCTGAGGAGACGAAACGAACAATTGTGGTCCAATCCATAGATTTTTAGCAACCATCTTTCTGGCACATAGGTAAACTGAATCTCCGCATTGAATTCTTGCTGTGGTTAATCCGTTTGCCAGCATCAATTTTAACTCAGCCTCGCTGGTATTTTTATTGTTTCCCTGCTCATAAAAAAAGTGAGCATGCATATCCATCAAACCAGGAATCAGAAATCTTCCACTGCCATCAATTTCGCTCATTCCTTTTGTCCTTTTAATTACCCCTGTGGGCTTTATCTGTTGTATGATTCCATTCCGGATAACCATATCATGCCTCAACAGCAGCGTGTCTTTATTCATCGGAATGATATTTATATTCCTGATCATTATCGATTTCTGTTCATCAGAAACAGCCCCCACCAACATAACCGTTAGCAGGAAAAACATCCATATCCCGTTTTTAAATATGTTCATATAAAAAATTTAACGCATTAATGTAATTGTGCCCTTATGCTGTTTTTCTGCACCTGACTCCGTTTGGTAATTAATCAGATAAATATAAAGTCCTGAAGGAGCCGGATTTTCTGCAAATTCTCCATTCCAGCCCTTATCCCTGCCATGAAACACCAGTTGCCCCCAGCGGTTATAAATGTTCATTTCATATTGTAAAATACCCGAACCCTTTGGAACAAAAACATCATTTAGCCCATCAGCATCCGGAGTAAATGCATCGGGTAAATAAAAAGATTCACCACTTACCAAAACCTCTATGGTATCAGAAACCAAACAGCCGCTTAAATAGCCCTTAAAATAAATATGGTAATTACCTCCCCTGTTAAATGAATAGCTAACCTTATTCGTTTTCAGATAACCTCCGGCAGAAATATTCCATAGAACAGAATCATATACAGGATTTAATACTTCCAATTCTGTAGGTTCTCCCGGCCATAGAAAGACAGATGAAACAGATATGTCAGGTGATGGGGTGCGTATAAAACTCACGTTTATTGTATCGCTGAGTGTATCGCATGGTAAGGTATCTTTTGGGAAAAGTGTAAGTGCATAGTTTCCGGTTTGGGTTACCTTTATCTTATGCGTGGTATCACCTGTAGACCAAAGATAGCGGTAAAACACCTGCTCAGGAAAATCAATGATAAAAGAGGAATCGAAACATACTTTCTGATCTGAAGGAAGTTTTAACCCTGAAATACACGGTACAAAATTGCAACTAAACTCTACTGTAGTGTCAATAGCCACTTCATTTTGCTCGAGCAATACATTATAATGCTCCGCATTTAATGTATTATCCAACAACTGCATATTGTAGTTCTCTACAACCAATCCGGGAAACTGACTTGTGTATGGTATAGAAGGATAAGGTTTACATCCTTCCAGATTATTTTTAAGCTTGGTTAAATAAAAACTTTCATCATTATCTCCAGCGCTTCTTCTGGAAAAGGGGAGATAAACCGTACCCTTGTCAATCAGTGGATCCGCCATCCAAATATTTTTCACCTCAAAGTGTGATGGCATATGAATATTATTTGTGAGATGGGAAGAATCATAACGCAAAACTCTTAATGATGTTAGGCCTTCATCGCCCATATCGTGTGTTCCATACAAATAGGTATGCCGGCTTTCTTCATCAAATTTCACCTGATAATCTTCAGTAAGCAATCCCATATAAATTGGATCTGATTGCCATATTATCTGATCATTTAATCCCACAGCCACGAGTTTTACATCGCTGCCACTGCGACACGCAATAGTCAGATTGTTATATTCACCACCTGAAACCGAAGAAGAAAAAATATTCTTTACATCAACACTGCTAACATTAATATGCTGATGAGCTATTCCATCCGAATTGATCCTGACCAAGCCTATTTTCCTTTTTTCCACCATCCCGTTATCATTTTCAATAAGCAAAACAAATCCTCCGTTGGTTAAAGAAACCATATCCTTGAAGACATCGTCACTTGGAATGCCAAGCCCAGGTACATCCCAACTATGCAAATGTTTACTCCATATAAGACCGGCATTGCTATCCAGTTTAAAAACCACCACATCATGGGGCACCCCGTCAAAAGTATAGGCACCAGCAATTGATCCGTCACTAAGAAATATGGCCTTTGTGTTGTTTCCACCAAATACAAGATCACCAAACACCTTGGCCCATTTAAACACACCATGTTCAGATATTTTCATCACAAAATATTTCGACTTAAACGGTGCTGTGTTTACATAGGTAAGTCCACTTATCAGAATTTCCCCCTTCGCATTTGTTACCATAGACATTTGCGAAAAATTTGCCGTTTCGCTGAAAAAGGCCTTTCCCCAAACTACCGCCCCATCCCGAGATTTGATTTTGCTCAATACCGGACTGATATAACCCGATGGGTTAGCCGCATTAAAACTGATGATCATGTTATCCGTATCTCCCTTTGCAACAAATGGGGCACTGATAAATGTTCTCCCGCTTATTTCATACCTGTTTTGGAAAAGCTGTTGGGCATAAACGGTTGAATGGAGAATCCACACATACAATAACAGATAAATATGTTTCACCCTATTATTCCTTTAATACTTTTGTTAGTGAATTACCGTCTGTTAAAACAAAATATAAACCTGGGCTTAGAAAATGAATATCAATTTCTGAAACACCCTTTGTTTTCACCACTTGTTTTCCCGAACAATCTGTGATAACTATTTCTCCTTTTGGTATTCTTTCAAAATAAATTTTGTTGCTAGCAGGATTTGGCCAGATACCCAATTTACGGTAAGAAGCTGCCTCCGCCATTGACGTATTTACCTGACTAAATAAATACCTGGTTGAAGGCTGAATGTTATAGCTGGCACCATTCCATTCATAACCGTATCCGGTATCGGCCTGATTGGCGGATGAATACCCAATTACCACCTTTTCTCTAAATGTAATTTCACCCATATCATTATACGAGGACTCAACATATTGAATGATATCACCACTTTGATTATACCCGTATTGATAATCGTAAAAAACTGATTCCAGGTAATCCTTCTGTATATTATATCTTGAGTAAATACAGTTAATGATATGACTGTTTTGATCATACTGATATGTCAACCTTCTGGTAACGGTCCACTCGTAAGGACTTCCATTCATCCAGTGGATCATATAAACATGTTCCTTTATACGGCCGAGGCTATCATAACCTATATTAATACGGCTGGAAGTGTCTGCTAATCCGGATGAGGATTTGTATATCACCAGAGAAGAAACTACACGATCCTGACTATCGTAATCGTAAAAGGTGGTTAGTGAACTATTGGTTGGATACCATTCATATGTTTCGTTCAATTTACCTCCAACATCATATTTGTGTTTAGTTGCGTATTCTAATCCCCCGTTAACAATACTCACAGCCAGTGAATCAGGACCATTTGAGTTAAAGGTAAACTGATATTGGTAATCCTCATTATACAAATCATACTCATATCTTCTCTCTTCCACAGCTCCGCTTACTTGTTTGTTCAGAACATCGTAATTAATCTTATACCTGTACACAATATTCTCTACCCACTTTTGGGTGCTGGTGTAATATTTATAAGTACCTATTTCTGAAAATAACTCTGGATGATTTTTAAGTCTTAGCGTAGCAATTTTCATTTGATTCTGCCATTCCGAGTTTACTAATCCTTGCGCAATGATGATCTGATTTTGTTCCCTTACACGATCAAAGCCATAATAGGGCGCATCAGGTACCTGCGAATTAAATTTCTGGCTGGTGTTAAACTGAGCAAAACAATTGTCCCCGCTTAGAATAATTACCAATGCAACGAGTATTGTATCTTTAATTTTCATAAGTGATTATTTATACCATAGACCACCTTCAACAGTTATTTGTCCAACCGTTTATGTAAATCACTCGTAGCGCAGGCTTTCCACCGGATTTGCTACAGCGGCTCTTAAAACACGCATGGTTACTGTAATTATAGAAAGAGCCACCACAAACAAGGTTCCGATAATAATGATTGCTGGAGACAATTCAATCCTATAGGCAAAATCGTTTAACCACCTTTGCATAAAATAAATAGCAACAGGTGTGGCTATCACCATAGCCATTCCCATCAGAATAAGGTATTCGAAATTGAACCTGGAAACGATATTTATAACTGATGCACCCATTACTTTCCTGATTCCAATTTCCTTTACCCTTTGTTCAACACTATAAGTAACCATAGCATATAAACCCATTCCGGAGATGATGAGACTGATGACAGAAAAAATGGTTAACAGCATTAACATGCGTTTTTCTGAACGGTATAGCTTCTCATAGTTATCATCAAGGAAAAAATATTCTGTTGGGTATTTTTTGGAGTATTTGCTCCATACGGTTTCCACATGCCTTATGATCTCCTGTTCCTTTCCGGCCTTTATTCTCAGCAACAAATTTCCCTGCAATCTGCCACCTAACATCATTACCAGTGGTTGCACCGGCTCATGAAGTGACTTGTAATTAAAATCCCGAACAACACCCACGATTCTCCCTTTGTATCCAAAACCATTCTCCAGAACATAATTTAAAGGATCCTTCCATCCATACGTTTTTGCGGCTGTCTCATTAATAATAAATGCAGCCGTATCATCTGTGGTAAATGAAGTACTAAAATTCCTTCCTGATACCAGAGGGATTTCCATCACAGGAATAAAATCATGGCTTACCATCATAAAATCGATAGCCTTTTCCTGGGTCTGGTGTTCCGGAGTTTCTATAGCATGTATTAATGTTCCGGTTGGAACACCAGGCACGCTGTTGGTCATAGCAATGTTGGTAATATCTGAATGCTGCTCTAATTCATGTTTCACTACATCAAATTTGTTCATAAAAGACGTATCAGGAACCGGAACGCTTAACACCAACAACTGATCTTTGTTAAAGCCAAGATTTGCAGACCTTAAATACGACATTTGCGCATATACAACAAGTGTGGAAATGATGAATAACAGGGCGATTAAAAACTGAACAACTACCAGAGACTTGCTAAACCATGCGCCCAACCTTCCTGGAACTTTTGCAGATTTAACTACAACTGCAGGCTGAAGACGCGAAAGCACCATTGCAGGATATGCCCCAGCAAACAAACCGATAACAACAACTACCCCTAATAAGGTCGTCATAAAACCAGGTGAATAAGAAACAGATAGTGACTTCTCTGTTATTTGATTGAACATGGGCAAAAACAGGTGCAACCAAACAATAGCTGTTACCACAGCAATAAGTGCAGTTACAACAGACTCGGAGAGAAACTGAGCAAACAGCATTCCGGGGCTTGCACCGGCAGTTTTACGTATTCCAATTTCTTTGGCTCTTCCAAATGAAGTGGCCGTAGCGAGGTTTATATAATTGATGCAGGCTATAAGTAAAATAAAAAAAGCCAGTATACTAAAAATGTAGATATAGGATTTATTACCTGTTTTGGTATATCCGGTGGCATAGTCTCCGCTTAAGTGAATATCCGGCAAAGCCTGCAGTTTAAACGTAATTTTACCCTGGCTGTTTACCTGCTTTAACCAGGGAACAATATACTTATCTCTTAATCCGGCCAGTTTTTGCTCAAAAGATGCAGCAGCGGTTTCGTTTCTGAAAAGCACATAATTTGTTTGCGCAAGGTAAAACCAATCGCCCCTTAGTCGCGCTTCATATTGGGGTTGAAGAGAGTTGAGGGACAATATGGTATTAAAGTATAAGTGAGATTTATCTTTATAATCCCTCACTACTCCTGTTACGTTATAACTCTGACGTGCATATTTTATCATGCTTCCAAGAACACCGGTTGTTTTACCAAACATTTTAAGAGCCACCTCATCTGTAATAACTACACTTTGGGGTTGGGCAAGTGCGCTTAACGGATCACCTTCAATAAACTCATAATCGAACACAGAGAAAAAACCACTGTCACTCATGATATTATCATTGAACTGATAAGGCTTATCATCTACCCACATAGTTTGTTTGCCAACCGGCATTACCCTTACGGCCTCTTCAACTTCAGGATAATCAGCTTTTATGGTTGGAGATAACATATATGAACTCATCCCGCTTTTATCATCCTCTCCTCCAAGATTAAGATCTGATACGATGCGATAAATTCTGTTTCTCTTCAGGTGCTGTTTATCGTAGCTCAGTTCATTCTGAACATATAGAAATATAAACAAACACGAAGCCACGCCAACTGATAAACCAATTATATTTACCATAGCATTAAAGCGATGATGCCATAATACCCTTAAAGAATTTTTTACGAATGAAAATATCATAGTTTAACAGTTATAAGCATTGGTGATTTTTTTTTAAGCGAAACCGTTTTCCAGCCTCTTTGGTTTAAACATACCCGTAGAAATTTCAGCATCATTAACCAGAAATCTGTTTTGCTTTAGAGATAATAACCAAAACTACCAACCCCACTCACTTTAATCCATTCCATTTACATTGAAGGATGCATAACTTTTTGATGGGTTGCCGCTTATCCCTGGAATGAACGGGCTTTATAAACCCGCTATTCGTAGCGTAAACTATGAACGGGATTATCCAGAGCTGCTTTCAGTGAATGATAACCGATGGTGAGTAAAGCAAGAATAACAGATATAACTAAGGACACAACGGGAAGCCACCAGTTAAAATCAACTCTGAACGCAAATGTATTTAACCATCTATTAATGAGATACCAACTAAGCGGCCAAGAAATCAGGTTAGATAATATCACCAATTTGAGAAAATCTGCAATGAGTAAATGCGTGACCTGAGACACTCCCGCCCCCATTACCTTTCTGATTCCGATCTCCTTTTTTCTTTTTAAGGCGCTGAAAGATGCCAATGCAAATAATCCCAGGCAGGCAATAAGTACAGCAATGAATGAAAATACGGCAACAATACTGCCCAGACTTAATTGCGCCTTGTATTGCTTATCTAAATCATCTCTTAAAAAAAAATATTCAAACGGGTATTCAGAAGTATGAGCTTCCCAAATTTTCTCTATCTTACCTATGGCATCAGAAAACCGGCCGCTCTTTAGCCTTACACCGATATACCTGGTCCAATAGATTTTATGTTTTGGCGCGGGCATATCCAATACAAAAGGACCCAAAGATTTATGGAGGGGTTCGTAATGAAAATTTCTAACCACCCCTATTACCCTTTCATGTCCTGAAGGAGTAAACATTTGCTTCCCTAAGGCATTTTCCGGGTTTTCCCAACCCATGTGTTTTACCATTGCCTCATTTACAATTACACCCAATGAGTCATCCGTTTTAAAATTCTTACTAAAATTTCTCCCTGCCAACATCTGCATATTCATTGCCGGAACAAATTCCTCATCAACAAGTAAGGATGGATAATACACCCATTTTCCCGGCTGCATTCCTTCCATATTATACTCATGTGTATTGTGATGTTTTCCAATCACATCGTTCATTCTGGTGACTCCGGTAATTTCCGGCTCCGATTTTAATTGTTCAATAAATGAATCGAATATTTTTCCCATTGGAGGCCGTACCGGTAACATGATAAACTGATCCTGATTAAAACCCAGGGTTTTATTGCTTAGAAACCGTAATTGAAAAAACACCATTCCGGTTCCTATTATTAATATCCCAGACATACTGAATTGTAATACCACCAGCATCTTTCTAAACATTGTGCTTCGCGTTGAAGAGGACACTCCACTCTTAAGCACACGTGCAGGTTGGAATGAAGACAATACCATTGCAGGATAAAAACCGGCAAGAAGCCCCAGGACGCAACCTGCCAGAATGAGAAGAACAACCATATCCATGTTCTTTATTACCGATAATTCTTTGCCTGAAAAGCTATTTATAAAAGGAAGAGCAAGAGCTGAAATAAGAATGGCAATGAAGGCTGCAGCCAAAGCTATGATAACCGACTCCAGTAAAAATTGCCTGATGAGTTGTAGTGTTGATGCACCGGAAGCTTTTCTCACCCCAACTTCTTTTGCCCTGTTGGTTGCATGGGCAGTTGCCAGGTTAATATAATTAATCCCTGCAATAAGAAGAATAAATAAGCCTATCACTCCAAAGATGTATACCGATTGAATATCACCATTTGGTTCTATTTCATATTCATAACGGGAGTGCAGATGAATTTGGTTGAGTGGTTGCAGTAAATGTGTTACCTGTGGCTTTAAAAAATCCGGATAATACTTCTGAACAAATGAAGGGAACTGCTTTGCCAGTTCATCCGGTATTACGCCCGGTTTCAACATCACATAAGTCCAGTTCGGATTCCAGACCCAATTCTTAAGCTGGTTGGGCATAAAGGCCCTGGTGGTTGAAAAAGAAATTAATGCATCAAAATGAATATGTGATTGTGGAGGAATGTCCGCTAATATTCCGGTAACCTTTAGATCAACTGCTCCATCAAATTTTATTAACTGACCAATCGGATTCTGATCACCAAAATACTTTCGTGCTAATGCGTCAGTCAGCACAATATTATTAGGCTCCGCCAACACTTTATCGGGATTACCTTTTACCAGTGGGAAATCAAACACCTTAAACACATTGGAATCAGCAAGAAAAATCCGGTTCTCATTAAACTTATTCTCACCAACACGTAAGGTATGTTGCGGATCCTGAAAATTAAAAAACCGCACGGCATGCGCAATCAGATCAGGGTAATCATTTTTTAAAGCAGGACCCACGGGAAAAGGGCAACTGGATGATTGTTCTCCCTGACCATTTAAATCAAGTATTCCAATTACCCTGAAAATGCGTTGATATTGTGTATGGAAACGATCATAATTAAACTCATCTCTGATATACAATGCGATGATAAAAAAACAAGCCAAACCAACAGCCAAACCGGAAACATTAATGGCAGTTAACCATTTCTCCCTCCTTAAGAAACGAAATATAAACGTTATCTCCCTTTTAAGCATTGGAGCCAGCTACGGTAAATTGATTTGCTGATACTATTTTTCCGTCAAACATATTCACCACTCTTTTAGCATATTTTGCATGATCATTGGAATGTGTTACCATCAATATGGTGGTTCCCTGCTCGTTTAGCTGAGTTAACAGTTTCATTACCTCTTCTCCATTTTTGGAATCAAGATTTCCTGTTGGTTCATCGGCAAGAACCAATTTTGGATTGGCAACAATTGCACGACAAACAGCCACCCTTTGTTGCTGCCCGCCTGACAGTTGCTGAGGGAAGTGTTTTCTCCTGTGACTTATTTCCATGCGGTTCATCACCTCCTCTACCATGTTCTTTCTTTCAGCACCAGAATACCCGAGGTAGAGTAACGGTAACTCTATATTTTCAAAAACGGATAACTCATCAATCAGGTTAAAACTCTGGAATACAAAACCGATATTGGCCTTACGCATGGCAGCCCGCTGGCGTTCAGAAAAACCGGAAACTTCCGTATCCATAAAATAGTACTTGCCTGAGGTTGGATTGTCCAGCAATCCAAGCAAATTAAGCAAGGTAGATTTACCACAGCCTGATGGCCCCATGATGGCAACAAATTCACCCGATTCTATAGTCAATTCAATCTGATCGAGTGAAACTGTTTCAATTTCATCTGTGCGGTACACCCTGCACAGGTTCTCTGTTTTAATAAGCATAGTTTTATATTTTAAAAATTAATACGATCGTATTCTCCCAACGTTTCATAAGAAGAAGTAACCACCTGCTCTCCTTCTGAAAGGCCATCCAGTATCTCATAAAACTGAGGATTTTGCCTACCCGTTTTTATTTTCCTTTTCTCGGCAAACTTTCCTGTTTTATCCAGCACATAAATCCAGTTGCCACCTGTACTCTGATAAAACCCACCCTTGCTTACCATCAGCACTTTTTCATTTTCACCCAATTGTAACCTTAGTTGCAGGTTTTGTCCCTTTTTTATTCCCGCTGGTGGGGTGCCGGAAAATTCCAGATCAGCATCAAACCTTCCATTGGCTACCTGCGGATAAATGGTTTTTACCTTCAGAGAAAAACTTGCTCCGCCAAAATCGAACTGAGCCTGCTGCCCGGTTACAATTCTGCTTATATAATGCTCGTCAATCTGCGCCCTTACTTTATATCCGTTCAACATATCAAGTTGTCCCAGGTTCTGACCTTTGCTTTTTAACTCCCCAATTTCTGCCCTGAAAGATGAAAGCTGGCCCGAAGCCGGTGCCCTAACAATTAAATCTTCAGTTTTTTGCCTCATCAGTTTAATATTGCTTTGCATGCGGCTGTACGATTCCCGCATTTGTTTCATTTGCTCCCAGGCTGTAACAGAATCCTGTACCATTGCCCTTTCTATAAGGTGTTTTCTTCTTAACTGGTATTCATAGGTATTTTTGTACTGCAGGAATTCCTGTTTTGAAATCATCTGATCCCTGAAAAGTTTCTCATTTAACTCAAACAACCGTTGCGATTCTTTTAATTGAAATTCCGTTTCGGCCAGTTGATTCAGCCTGTTTACTTTATTATTCTCTAAATTATTTCTGGCATTTTGCAGGTTATTAATAAGATCGAAAGCCTGGGTTTCGCGTTGGAGGAAATCCAACTGCAAATCGGTATTTATTAATTTAATAATGGCTTGCCCTTCATTTACGATATCTCCATCTTCCGCATATCGTTCAGCTACACGTCCGCCTTCTATGGCATCCAGGTAAATGGTTTTTATGGGTAAAACGGTTCCATCTACAGCAATGTATTCCTGAAACCGGCCTATTGAAACTGTAGAAACGGTGAGTCTCTCACGGTCGGTATTTAATTCGCTGGACCGGTTAGACGTAAGCATCAGAATCAGCACACCAACAATAGCACACGAAGCTGCGATAAGAAGGTTCCGTTTGAGGTTTGGGTGTTTTTTTTGAATAACTCTGTCTACCATAAGGCAACAGCAAGGTATCATCAGGTGAGGGTTCTGGCGAGCCTAATTACACCAAAGGATTTAAATCTGTGTTGATGGGTTACCGTTTATCCAATGGTATGCAGCAATTTTTATAAGCCGGTATTAAATAAATTTATTATTCGTGATGATATGGCTCCCCTTTAGTAATAGTGAAGATGCGGTAAAGCTGCTCTGCAAAAATTAACCTGATAAGCTGATGGGAGAACGTCATCTGAGAAAGGGAAAGTTTTTCATTGGCTCTTTTATACACTGTTTCATGAAAACCGTAAGCCCCCCCGATAACAAAAATAATATGTGAATGATGCTGAAAAAGTTTTTGAAAATGGGCCGCATATTTAACAGAAGTAAATTCTTTACCATTTTCATCCAGTAAAATAATATAATCAGATGGGGTAATTTTTTTTAGCAACAAATCTGCTTCGTTTTTTTTGATCTGCTCTATCTGATCAGATTTTAAACGCGATGGCAGCTCAAGCAACTCTGTGTTAAACTTTGCATAACGGTTAATTCGTTTGCTGAATTCAGAAAAACCTTCATCAACAAAACTGAAATGTGTTTTACCAATTTGAATGAGGGTAACTTTAAGCATGGTATATTATCTAAAAAATAAGCCCTCATTGCTGAAGGCTTATTTTGTTATTCATTTGGTTTCTCTGTTGGAGTATCCTTTTTCTTTTTCTCCTTTTTCTTGGTGGTGGAAATTTTTAGTTCAGCTTCGTTTACCTCTTTATCATAATCAACTTCAATTACTGCCCCTTCAGAGGTTTCTCCTTTTAACAACTCTTCCGCCACCGGATCTTCCACAAATTTCTGTATGGTGCGTGATAATGGCCGGGCACCCAGATCCGGATCAAACCCTTTTTCTGCCAAAAACTCCTTAGCAGCATCACTTATTTTAAACCCATAACCTAATTCTTCTACACGTTTTACCAGTTTCTCCAGGTTAAGGTCAAGTATTTTTGAAATAGAGTCTTTTTCTAATGAGTTAAATACAATCACATCATCTATCCTGTTGAGAAACTCCGGAGAGAAGAAACGTTTTAATGCATTTTCAATTACAATTTTGGCATGCGTATCGGCCTGATTTGATTTAGAAGGCGTGCTGAAACCAACACCTTGTCCAAAATCTTTCAGTTGGCGCGATCCAATATTGGAAGTCATGATGATAATGGTATTCCTGAAATCTATTTTTCTGCCAAGGCTATCTGTAATAAAGCCTTCATCCAATACCTGCAGCATAATATTAAATACATCCGGATGGGCTTTTTCTATCTCATCCAGCAGAATAACTGCATAAGGTTTCCTGCGGATTTTTTCTGTTAACTGCCCGCCTTCTTCGTATCCGATATAACCCGGAGGAGCTCCTACGAGTCTTGTTACAGCGAATTTTTCCATGTATTCACTCATATCAATACGCACCAGGGCATCATCACTATCAAACAGGTATCTTGCCAGTACTTTGGCCATTTCCGTTTTACCTACACCTGTTGGCCCAAGGAAAATAAATGACCCGATTGGTTTATTCGGATTTTTTAATCCGGCACGTGTACGCTGTATGGCTTTAGCCAGCTTCTTAATGGCATCATCCTGCCCAATAACTTTACCCTGCAGTTCAGTACCCATAGTAAGCAATTTCTGACCTTCACTCTGGGCAATCCGTTTCATTGGAATACCGGTCATCATGGCTACTACCTCTGCTACATCTTCTTCTGTTACTTTATATCGTTGTGTTTTGGTTTCTTCTTCCCACTTGGCCTTTTCTGTTTCCAGTTGCTCCAGCAGGTGTTTTTCCTTGTCTCTTAATTTGGCAGCCTCTTCGTATTTCTGGCTTTTTACCACTTTGTTCTTTTCTACCTTAATATCTTCAACAGCCTTTTCCAGTTCAAGGATATTTTCCGGAACATGAATATTGCTGATATGCACACGAGCGCCAGCCTCATCCAACACATCAATAGCTTTATCTGGTAAATGGCGGTCGCTGATGTAGCGGTTGCTCATTTTCACACAAGCTTCAATGGCGGCATCATCATAATTTACTGAGTGGTGATCTTCGTATTTCCCTTTAATATTATTCAGTATCTGAACGGTTTCTTCAGGAGAAGTTGGATTGATCATTACCGGCTGGAACCTGCGCTCCAGGGCACCATCTTTTTCTATATACTGGCGGTACTCATCAAGCGTGGTGGCACCAATGCACTGAATCTCGCCACGTGCCAGAGCAGGTTTAAACATATTGGAGGCATCCAGAGAACCTGAGGCTCCACCGGCACCAACAATGGTATGAATCTCATCAATAAACAGGATTACATCAGGAGATTTTTCCAGTTCATTCATCACCGCCTTCATGCGCTCTTCAAACTGACCACGGTATTTGGTTCCGGCCACAAGCGAAGCCAGATCCAGCATGATTACCCGTTTATTAAACAACACGCGGGAAACCTTCCGTTGTACAATTCTAAGTGCCAGGCCTTCTGCAATAGCTGTTTTTCCAACACCAGGCTCGCCTATCAAAACCGGATTATTTTTCTTTCTGCGTGATAAAATCTGGGATACGCGTTCAATTTCTTTTTCGCGCCCTACTATTGGATCCAGTTTACCATCTTCTGCCGAGCGGGTAAGATCACGACCAAAATTATCCAATACCGGGGTTTTTGACTTACTGTCGCCCTTGCGTGCTGGTTCCTGCGGTTTCCGCTGTTCTTCGCGGTAATATTCTTCTTCCGGGTCTCCTGTCATTTCGTTCTTTACTTCTGATATATTGCTTTCTACGGCTGATTTAAAAATATCGTATGAAATACCATACTGAGAAAGGATTTGGGATGCCAAATTGTCTTCATCTCTAAGGATAGAGAGAAGCAGGTGTTCAGTACCAATAATATCGGTTTTAAAAATTTTGGCTTCCAGATAGGTAATCTTCAACACCTTTTCGGCCTGCTTGGTGAGGGGAATATTTACCAGATTGGTATTGCTTCCTGAGGTACCTTTAATAGAGTCTTCAATTGTTTTCTTAAGGCGGATCATATCTACATCCAATGCCTTAAGGGTTTTTATTGCCTTGCCATCGCCTTCTCTTATCAGGCCAAGCAGCAAGTGTTCTGTGCCAATATAATCATGCCCCAACCTGATGGCCTCTTCGCGGCTGTAGCTGATTACATCTTTAACACGGGGTGAAAATTTAGCTTCCATATTCTATAGACAAATAACCTAAGTAATTGGTTGTTGTTATTCAAATATAGTTCCAATTCCCAACAAAGGCAATGTGGCAGATTTTTTACCAAAATGTGAAAAACAGGAAAAGTGTCCTAAAAAGAAAGGGGAGCCCAGTGGGCTCCCCTTTTACTTTGTATTTTAATTTGTATACTAAAGCACTATTTACTACTCACCATAAACTTAATGGTGCGGGTTCCTCCCTGGCTTTTTAATACGCAGAAGTAAACACCACTGTTCAGGTTACTGATATCAATTTGCTCAGTAAATTGTTTTTGAGTGAAAGTGCGGCTGTTATGTGTTTTACCTAATAAATCAACAATAGTCATTTCAACAGGCACTGATTTAATAAAGTTTGCTGAAATGGTTAGTTGTTCTTTAGCTGGAACAGGGTAAAGATTAATCTGAGCAAAACTCAACTCATTGTCATTTAATCCAACAGAAGATGAATCTTTAACTACTACTGTTCTGGTAATAGAATCTGAATTACCCCATGCATCGGTAGCTTTGTAAGTAAGGGTATAAGTTCCCAACGCATTGGTATTTACCGTTCCGGTTTTTACAATATTGGCAGAGATATCACCATCAATATTATCTATGGCAACTGCACCAGAATCAACATAAGCTGTTCCAAGTTTTACAGTGTCAGGGTTATTTCCTTTTAAGGTAATTACCGGAGCAAGTGTATCCAGATGACTTAAATCAAGATCAGCTAAATTTCTTGGCGTAAGTTTAAAATTACCGAAACTGTAATACATCGGACCTTGAATATAGTTCATTGCCATACCCACCTGAAGTTTGTTGTTCAGATTTCTTAATGCATCACTCATATCATCAACACGCAATGAGTTTGGTGATCCAGTAGTTTTTGCAAAACTAAACTCACCGAAATTGCTTGGAGCATCTGCATTTTTACTAAATACAACAACGCTATCCCATTTCATTAAAACAGCTTCGTAAGGCCTGCAATAAGCAACACGGTTTAATGCAAATGAATCAATTGATAAATTCATTTCGAACGGAGGAAGAGGTTTTCCTGTAGCAAGCACAGTACCTAAAATGCTGTTTAAAGTAGTTACATTAAATGATTCTCTAACGGTAGCTCTTGTTATTTCTACAGAGTCTCCAACATTCCAGCTATTTGTTCCGTCACCTGTTGAGCGTTGGATAAACACAGCTGAATTAGGACCAGTTCCGTCCTGAATGGTAAGTAAGCTGGTAGATCCTGAGATCAGGTTATTTGCTGTTACAATACCTTTCACGCTGATACCTAAAAGTGAATCTCCGTTCCAGATAGTAGCACCATTTGCTGCAACACTGTATTGTAAATCTCTGATATTGGTTAAGCCATTATTGGTAACAAGGTATGCAGAGTTTGTTGCCAATGTATCAGGGTGACTTTTAGAAATATTATTAATATCGGTTACTTTAACCCAATACTTTACTACACTTCCGGCAACCTGGTTTGGAACTTTGGCAAACCAAACCATCGTGTCATTTGGTAACAGATTGCGGGTCATGGTTATTGGTGTAAAGGTATTATTACCCAACCCAACAGCATAATTTAAAACCGCACCGGTAATACGTGCACTTCCCTGTTTGGTTTTTACTGTAACAAAAACACTATCAGTTGAAGTGGCTACAATTGGAGAACGTGAAGTTGACTCTACAATTGGAGAGGTATAGGTAACAGGACCAATATCTGATGGGTTTATTGGAGCAATACCGTATCTGTTTACTCCCGTAACCTGATATTCAGTGATCATTCCACGGATATAGGCTATTCTGGTTCCGATTACCGGAGGAGCAAAGGTATTAGCAATCTTTGGTACTGTATCCTCATTGTCATCATTTCTGAAATAAGCAGATATATCGCGGATATCAAGGGCGTTTCCATTATCATCCACAACCTGCCAGTTCCACCTGGTAGCACCACTTGGTGTTCTTCCGGAAACAGTTACGTTATTAATCTGAACCATTACACCTTCCCATTTTTCACCTTCTACTTTTTTCTGAACCCATCCAGTAGTTGGGTTTCCTGTCATCAATGAATCTACTGTAACAGTCGAATACACGAGGGTATCTTTCACTAAACTCAGTTGCTCCACTTCATTTAACCATGAAGGATTGTTACGGATCAGGTTAATCTGGTTATCGCCCTGGAAGCTTCTGATAACACCAGTTACCCTTACAGGATAGCCTGTTACGAAATTATCATAAAACTTAGTCTCTGTATTTAACTGGGTAAGTGTTGCTCCGGTTCCGGCAGGCTCACACATCACCAGCACACCACTCCATGGTCCTCCGCCTTTTCTCTGAATATAAGCAGCTTTACGGTTTGTTGATAGTCCGTAAATTTTGGGATTCATGGCCACAATTCCATCAAATCTAACAGTATCCCTGTAGGTAAGATTTTTCATCGGAGAAATGTAATCCGAGGAATCGTTTATAGGTGTTGCAGCCAGTTTTGACGGGCTTACAAATTGAACCGTATCAATTGGAATAATTGGGTACGGATTCTGGGCTTTCAGCACCGCAGCGGATGCCAAAACCGATAATGTTAGTAGTACTCTTCTCATATATTTATTAAATTTTTATAAGGTTTCTTCTTATTTAATGATCACGAATTTACCAATTTCCACCTGATTCGTTTTTTTATCCTCTACTGTAAACAAATATACCCCGGTTGTAAGGGTAGTTTTTGAGGTAGAAAGCATATCCCACGCGTGTTCTCCTCCTGAAGTGATGGTGCGTTCTTTATTTCCATAAACCTCAAACCATTTTATATCATCTCCAACGTAGGTTGAGGCATCATGCTCCAGTGTGGCAACCAAATCACCGTTTGAGGTATAAACGCGAATGCTGCATTTTGCGGGGAGGTTGGTAAAATAAATCTTCTGGGTTCTTGATGTACTTCCATCCCATGCTGCCGTTGTTTTATAAGGATTAGGATATACGCCAATATTACCGGTGCCATCTTCACCAATTTCTTTCGGACCTGTGCCGGTAAATACCCTGTATTCAGATTCTATTAATGAAGATTCCAATGATTCTATTCCCAGAATCCGGTCGCCCTTATCAAATGCAGAAACGGCAAACTGATACTGCCAGCCATTCTTCATATTATTCATGGTATACTTAAAAGTATAAGGGGTTGGATCCTGATCAAAAAATACCGGACTACTTAATTTTACTGCGTCAAAACCATTATTGTACCCAATGCCATTTCCTGTGGAATCCCATTGTGCAACCAGGTTATTGTTATCTGCCAGAATCTGATCCAGGTCATCACCTTCGTTGCTTCTGTATAACCTGAATCCTTCAAAATCCTGTTTACGTGAAATCGGGTCAACCGAAAGAACCGATGATGCATCCCAATAAATTTCGGCCTTACTGTCTGATGAAATAATTTTTACCTTGGGTGCGGTTGGGGGTTCTGGTAACACAAAACGATCGAGTTTACCATTCCCATTAGCATCAAGTTCGGGTTTGTATTTTCCATCCTCATTTACATCCTCTCCCACATACGTAGAACGCGCACGGGCAAAATGATCTGTGAGCTCTTTTCTGCTTTCTGCTGTTGTGGTAATGGCTGAACCCTGAACCTGTCTGAGCAGTTTTTTTGCACAAACATAAGCCACCACATAATTAAACTTTTCTCCGGGTGCCACTCTCGGAATAGGTCCGGCTGATATCAACTGAATCCAGTTATTGGGCACACCATTGGTTGGTCCTGATCCGCCAAGTAATAAACTGGTGTCAATTGTTGAACTTAATTTATTGTAACGATCTAAATCTGTTTGAGGGCTGATAAAAGGCGGAGTAACAGAGTTAAAATTCCAAAAATTGTAATTTACCTGAGGTGCAGGGTACCCAAGACTCAGCAGGCTATCCGGCTTATCCGGATTAAAAAACAAACCCCTCCAGTCGATACCTAAAAACTGCATGGCACCATACGACTGGATATAATTGGCATCATCTGCATTATTATCTGCCAGCCACGCATAAACGGCTTTGTACTTTGCATCCACCCCGTTTCGCCCTTTATTATAGAAGGCGGTACCGGCATCGCGCGTTACATTCACATTTCTTACCACAAGATCGGCCCACTGGCCAATCCAAACAGAATCCCAGTTCTGATTTGAGTTATTGGTAATCTCGTAATTACATATCACAAAAAAATCAGCAAAAGAGAAGTTCCACGCATACGTTTCCATTCTCACTTTGGCAAAAAGCGGATTGGTATGCCCGCCAATGGGAATAGATGTTCCCGGAACTACAGTTGACTCATCTGAAAACTGATAAATAATATCCTGATGTGAAATTGCAGAGGATGAGTAACTGGGACTGGAGGTAAGTTTAGACCGTTCTGTTGGTGGAGCAACCGGAGAAAACTCAAACCCTGCAGCACCGGTTGAGTAACCGGCCGAAGCATCATTGGCACTTGTAGAAACCAGTGTTTGACCGTTTACCAATGCCCCAATCCAAAATCCTGATTCAAATAAATGTTCAAGACCTTTGGTAGGGTAAGCCATAGATGGGGCTCCTGATACATTGCTCCTCACCTGAGGTCTGCCTATGGTGCCCGCATTACTGGCTGTTAATTGAATCCTGCCTGCATTATTGGTTTTTTGCTGAAATCCCGTTTGGGCATATCCAATGGTTGCTAATGCAATTGCTGCAATATTAAAGACTGCTCTTTTAATCATATAAAACGTACAAATATGGTATTTTTCCCTTAAGAATAAGGTTAAAATTATATCACCAATGTATTATATAAAAAGAAGGTGGTTTTATGAGCGATTAACCGATTGCAAACCAAACACATGAATGGAGTAAACGGGCCGTACCTACAGTAAAATATAGCATACCGGGGTCATGGTCTTATTCTCAGCACTTTCTGCTGTCAATGATCAACTATCCCACAATTGGTGTTAAAAAATTATTAAGCCTTACTAAACCTGCAATAAACCGGAAATGATTCTCAGTAATTTAACCTCTCTAAACCACAATATCAAGTGACCTGTTTGTGGAAAAATATTTATTGGCCAGCAGGGGGTTAGGTATTTTCAATAATACATACCCACATATCGTCAACCATGTTTTTTAATGCTGTGCATAACTCATTTTTGAGTAAAATCTGATACAAAGTGAAAGGAAGCAATGTAATTTCGGGAGCAGTAATAACAGCAAACAGACCGGAAGGAGTTCATATATAAAATGGCAGAAAATACCCGCAGAAAGACTAAAACACCAGACAGAATCTCCATATTGGAATCAGGTAAATTACAACCACAGGCCACAGACCTTGAAGAGGCTGTGCTTGGAGCATTGATGCTGGAAAAGAATGCCATCACGATTGTTGCCGATATTTTAAAACCTGAAAGTTTCTACAAAGAAAACCATGTAATCATATTTCAGGTAATTAAAGACCTCTTCAGTACTGCGCAACCCATAGATATTTTAACTGTTACTGCAGAGTTAAGAAAAAGAGGGCAACTGGAAATAGTAGGCGGAGCTTATTATATCACATCCCTCACCAACAGGGTGGCATCTGCCGCCAATATTGAGTACCACGCCCGCATTATAGCTGAAAAATTTATTCAACGTGAGTTAATCCGGATTTCAACCGAAATACAAAGAGAGGCTTTTGAAGACAGCTCAGATGCCTTTGAATTGCTGGATAGTGCGGAACGTAAGCTATTTGAAATATCACAGGGAAATATCAAAAAAGATTACAAGCAAATGAACTATGTAATCAAGGAAACCATCCGTGATATTGAAGCTTTGAAGGGAAAAGAAGGTGGTCTTACCGGTATTCCATCTGGTTTTACCAAACTGGACCGTATCACTTCCGGATTCCAGAAATCGGATCTGGTTATCATAGCTGCACGTCCTGCAATGGGTAAAACGGCTCTGGTACTTTCCATGGCGAGGAACGCTTCTTTAAGCACCGAAGTTCCTAAAGCTGTGGCTATTTTCTCCCTCGAGATGAGCAGCAAACAGCTGGTAACCCGTATGATTTCAGGTGAAGCTGAAATTACCGGTGAAAAACTGAAAAAAGGAACCCTGGCTGAGCACGAATGGCATCAGTTAAATACCAAAATTGCCCGCCTCAACGAAGCCCCCATATTTATTGATGATACACCGGCTTTATCGGTGTTTGAATTACGCTCCAAATGCAGAAGGCTAAAAGAGCAGCATAATATAGAATTAATCATTATTGATTACCTCCAGCTTATGCGCGGTGATGATGCCAATAATAAAAACGGAAACCGTGAACAGGAGGTAAGTTATATTTCCCGCTCATTAAAAGGTTTGGCAAAAGAACTGGATGTACCGGTACTTGCGCTTGCCCAGTTGAGCCGTGCTTCTGAAAAACGTGGTACCACTGCTATTCCAATGTTATCAGATCTGAGGGAATCCGGTTCTATTGAGCAGGATGCCGATATGGTAATGTTTATTTATCGTCCGGAATATTACGGCATTACCGAGTATGAGGATGGAACATCTACCAATGGAATTGCAGAACTACATATTGCCAAACACCGTAATGGCGAAGTAGGAAAAGTGCATGTCCGTTTTGTACATGAAATTACCAAATTTAAAGACCTTAGTGAATTCGATTATCAGCCAAATCCAGGCATGATGGTTGATAATCCGGGAACCATCACCATCAGCTCTAAATTAAATGATATGAGCCATGATGAAGAAGACTTTTCCCCTCCTCCATTTTAATTGCTGAGCAATATATCGGCTTGCCGTTAGTGGCACTATACTTGCGTACTGGAAAACATGCTGAAACAAACAGGAGTGCTATGGCTATTTTTTCGAAGCTTGAGCATACCCATGCTTTTGATTACCTTTTCTTGCAGCGCCATTGTGCTACATTATAAAGATATCAGGCCAGCTATCCCCTTTTTTATTTTCAAAATATGTATAGATCTGTTATTGTTCTATTTCTGGCAATCTTTCAGGAATCACCAACTTTATTATTATATGAACCTGGGGCTGCGTAAACGACACCTGTTTTCATTTGCATTGGTTTTGGATCTTTCCTTGTTTTTACTAATTGAATGGTGCACCGCTTTATGGATATAAAAAACACCCTCGAGTTCGACAGTTTATATCTGGAGTTTGGCCTCCACAAGGTGCTTCAGGATATTTATATGAAGTGTTCGCAGGGCGAAGTGATAGGACTTTTGGGGAGAAATGGATGCGGAAAATCCAGCCTGATGAAAATCGTTTTTGGCAGCATGAAAGCATATCAGCAATCGGTGAGAATAAACGGCAAACACCTTTCTGTAAACGCAAGGCGAAATATGATCAAATACCTTCCTCAGGAATCGTTTATTCCTGGATATTTATCATTACAAACCGTGCTCAAACACTACCAAATAGAAAAAGAGCAACTATTATCCCGTTTCCCCGTGTTTCTATCAAAAATACATCACCCTTTTGGTGAACTTTCAGGAGGTGAGGGCAGATTATTTGAGGTGTTTGTGATCTTAAAAAGCAAAAGCCATTTCTGCATTCTTGATGAGCCTTTCTCTAACCTGATGCCCTTATATATTGATCAGATCATTACACTTATAAACGATTGCAGAGCGGATAAAGGAATGATCATTACAGATCATCTATACAGGTATATTATCCCTGCCAGCGATCGTTTGTATTTTCTCCATCAGGGCAAAACCTACCCCATACATCAACAGAGTGAGCTTACCCGGTTCGGGTATCTTCCGGAAAATTAGGCCTTTTTAATTCAGGCGTTTTTATTAAAAAAGGATCTCATCAAGCAGGCTTCGGAATTCATTCGTGGTTTTGTTATCTCCTTTTAATTTTGCTTCCTTCAAACCCATTTCCAAAACTGATACTGCTTCCTGCTCTGCCTGTTTGCCAATAAGGATTTTACCCAGTTGGTAATATGCAGCTACGTAGTGCTCATCTGCCCTAATCACATTCCGCATGGCATTTTCAGCCCTCAGCATATCATTTAATCCAAGGTATTCCATACCCAAAGCATACTGCAAAAACAAATCATCGGGTTGTTTTTCAAGCATTTCGAGTAATTTTTCGAGTCGTTGATTTGACATTTTTTAAAAACAAAATTTAACTACTTTTGTCACCCATTCAGAAACGTGAATTTATGAAGATTTTAGTTTGCATCAGCAATGTTCCCGACACCACCACGAAGGTAACTTTTACCGAAAACAATACGAAGTTTAATACTGCAGGTGTACAGTTTATTATTAACCCATACGATGAGCTGGCTCTTACCCGCGCTCTGGAGATTACAGAAAAACAAGGAGGAACAGTAACAACCGTTACCGTTGGCCTTGCCGAAACAGAGCCAAGTATCCGCAAAGGTTTGGCCATTGGCGCGCATGAAGCAGTGCGTATAAATGCCGAACCGACAGATGCATATTTTGTAGCAGAACAAATTGCTGCCTATGCCAAAGCGGAAAACTTCGATTTTATCCTTACAGGCCGCGAATCCATAGATTATAACGGAGGTCAGGTTTGCGGATTATTGGGAGAAATGCTGGGTTTACCATCTGTGAATGTAATTACATCAATAGAAATTGAGAATGGAACAGCTACCATGGAACGTGATATTGATGGGGGAAAGGAAAAACTTACCTGCAAATTGCCACTGGTAGTTAGTGCACAAAAAGAACTTACAGAGCCCCGTATTCCTAATATGCGTGGTATTATGGCGGCCAGAACCAAACCGCTAAAAGTAGTTGAGCCTGCCGGTGTTGAAAAAACCAGTGCCACCGTGGCATTTGACCTTCCGGCCGCAAAAGGATCATGCAAGCTTATTCCTGCTGAAGAGGCAGAAAAATTGATTGAAATGTTGCATAACGAAACCAAAGTTATTTAATAACCAGAAAACTGCTTTATGCCTTGCCGGCATAGTGTATTTATAAATAAACAACCTACAAAATGAGTATATTAGTTTTTGCTGAAAGTATTGACGGAACCTTTAAAAAATCGACTTTTGAAGCCGTTTGTTATGCTGCCGGAATTGCAAAAAGTACCGGAACCACCTGTACCGCTATTTCCATTGGCAATGTTGATGAGGGAAAAGCAGGAGAACTTGCTAAATATGGTGCAGATAAAATAATCACCGTAAAACATGAAAAGCTGAATAATTTTATTGCTGAGGCAACTGCCAAAATAATCAGAAATACAGCTGCACAGGAAAACGCAACAGTTGTTGTAATTTCCAATACATACACAGGCAAGTCTGTGGCACCGCGCGTTGCTGCCGGATTAAAGGCAGGAATAGCCAGCGGTGTAATCTCTTTCCCTGATACCTCTAATGGATTTAAGGTTCGCAGAGGTGTTTTCTCCGGGAAAGCTTTTGCCGAAGTGGAATTAAAAACCCCTATAAAAGTATTGGCCATTACACCAAATACCTTTAATCTGGAAGAATCCAATAAGCCTGTTTCCATATCCAATGCTGATGCCGGCTTAACGGATACCGACCTTTTAACCAACCCAATTGAGGTTAGTCGCGTTACAGGAAAAATACCGCTTACTGAGGCTGAAATAGTGGTGAGTGGTGGCCGTGGTTTAAAAGGACCTGAAAACTGGCACCTTGTTGAAAACCTGGCTGAAGTTTTGGGCGCAGCAACAGCCTGCTCTAAACCGGTAAGTGATATGCACTGGAGACCACACAGTGAACACGTAGGACAAACAGGAATTACCATTAAGCCGGATTTATATATTGCCATTGGTATTTCCGGTGCCATACAGCATCTGGCAGGTGTTAGTTCCAGCAAAGTAATTGTAGCTATCAATAAAGACCCTGAGGCTCCTTTCTTTAAAGCTGCCGATTACGGTATTGTTGGAGATGCATTTGAAGTATTGCCTAAAATTATAGAAGCTGCTAAAAAACTAAAAGCTCAGGCTATGTAGTTTTCCATCAGATAAACATAAAAAAGGCGGATCGTTTAAGAATCCGCCTTTTTTATTTCCACGATTATCATCAATTATCTTGCACGCATACTAAAATCAAGGCTTTTCACAGAATGCGTTAATGCTCCTGATGAAATAAAATCTACACCCGTTTCGGCATACCCTCTCAGTGTTTGCAAGGTAATTCCGCCTGAAGCCTCCGTTTCGAATTGTCCGTTTATTAACTTCACCGCCTCCCTTAAAAGTTCAGGTGTAAAATTATCAAGCATAATCCTGTTTACTCCCCCAACAGCCATTACCTGCTGCACCTCATCCAGATTGCGCGTTTCTATTTCTATCTTTAAATCGAGCTTGTTATCCTTCAGGTATTGATGTGTGCGATCCAGTGCCTGCTTTACACCTCCTGCAAAATCAATATGGTTATCTTTAATCAGGATCATATCGTATAACCCAATTCTATGATTGGCTCCCCCACCTGTTTTTACAGCCCATTTTTCCAGCAAACGCATACCAGGCGTGGTTTTTCTTGTATCCAGTATTTGTGTATGCAAACCCTCCAGTATTTTTACATACCTGGCAGTTTGGGTAGCAACACCACTTAAACGTTGAATAAAGTTGAGTACAGTACGCTCTGCGGTTAACATGGCTATGGAACTCCCGTTTATTTCCATAATTACCTGCTCGTTCTTTACCACACTGCCATCATCAGCCAAATGTTTGATTTGAAGAGAAGGATCAATCTTTTTAAAGATATAGTCAGACAGGAATGCTCCGGCAAGAATGCCTTCTTCTTTGGCAACAATAATTGAGGTACCGGTACTTTTTTGATCGATGCACGCAAGCGAGGTATGATCTCCTGATCCAATATCCTCTGCAAACGACAAATCTATTAACGCTGTTACAAGCGGGTTCAGCAGAAGTTCGTTCATGTTGGTTTATTCTTTTTCGAAGCGAAGTTCGTGTATTTTAAACCCTGAACCAGAATCTTTCATAAAAATATATGCCCTGTATTTGGATTTTGCCGATTCATAGATGGCAATCACATATTTGGCTCCCTGCCCTGATGCACCCTTATGTTGAACGGTTACATTAGCCGGTGGGTATTGATTAAAAAAAGACTTTAAAATAATTTCTGCCTGCTGCTTGCTGTATACACCCTCGCTTCCGGGTACGGTTAATTCCACATTGGTATTAAAATAGCTGCTTATTTGTCTGGCATTCGATGATTTCATGGCGGCAAGGATATCATCGAATACATCAGCTTTTGAAACAATGCCTGAGCTAATCATCAGTAAAACAAGTACAAATCTTTTCATCACTTTCATGCAGAATGGCTGGCTAAAATTATGCCACACCGCAAAATAGTAAAAATGTTATTTATACAAACAAAACCATGCGATATTTATACAGATTATAAAACGTCAAAGGTCCTTTGGGCTAATTTGAAATTACTATTGGTATTATATCCTTATTTTTGCAGGGCTCATGAAAAAAACAATCTTACTTATACTGGATGGGTGGGGCAACGGAAAGCCTTACAATGGAAATGCCATTAATCTTGCCCAAAAACCAAATTTTGATGCACTGGTGTCTAAATATCCTTATGCCGAGTTGAAAACCTCAGGAGAAGACGTTGGGCTGCCTGAAGGACAAATGGGAAACTCTGAGGTAGGCCATATGAATATTGGTGCCGGAAGAGTGGTATACCAGCAACTTGTTTTAATTAATAAATCATTCCGAAACAAGGAGGTAAATACAAACCCAGTGTTAAATGATGCCATCACTTACGCCAATCAACATGGTAAAAAAATCCATCTTATCGGTTTGGTAAGCAACGGGGGCGTTCACTCTTCTTTGGAACATCTCAAGGGTTTATGTTCTATTTTAAAGGATCATCATGTAAAAGATTTTTATATTCATGCATTTACAGATGGGCGCGACACAGATCCCAAAAGCGGAACAACATTTTTAACAGACCTTCAAAACCATTTAAAAACAACAGGAGGAGAAATAGCCTCGGTTGTTGGACGGTATTATGCCATGGACCGCGATAAACGGTGGGAACGTGTAAAAACAGCTTATGACTTATTGGTAAACGGAACCGGAGAGTATACCACAGATATTATTTCTGCAATAGAAAAAAGGTATCATTCTGGCGAAACAGATGAGTTTTTAAAACCGCTTATTGCCAACAAACAGGCAACAATTGAGGAAGGAGACGTGGTTATTTGTTTCAACTTCAGAACCGACCGTGGACGCGAAATAACCATGGCCCTTACACAGCAGGATTTTCGCGAGTTTAATATGCACAAATTACACCTGAACTATATTACCCTTACAGAGTACGATAAAACGTTTAACGGGGTAAAAGTGCTTTTCCCTGATATTGAATTAAACAACACCATGGGTGAGGTGCTTGAACAATCAGGTAAAAAGCAGGTGAGAATAGCTGAAACTGAAAAATACCCCCATGTTACATTTTTCTTTAGCGGTGGCCGTGAGCAACCATTTAGTGGTGAAAGCCGGCATATGTCCCCTTCGCCCAAAGTTGCCACTTACGATCTGCAACCTGAAATGAGTGCAGATATGGTTTGTGATTTTACACTGGCTGAAATTGAAAAAGCAGAAGCTGACTTTATATGTGTAAACTTTGCCAACCCCGATATGGTTGGGCACACCGGGGTGGTTGAAGCTGAGATTCGCGCCATAGAAAAAGTAGATTCTTGCCTTGGTAAAATTATTCCTGCAGCCTTGCAAAAAGGCTATTCCCTATTTATTACAGCAGATCACGGCAATGGTGAATATATGATTAATGAAGAAGACGGAAGTCCGAATACTGCACATACCACCAATGTTGTTCCCTGCCTGCTGGTTGAACCCCAAACTAATAAAAAATTAAAATCAGGCCGGCTTGCAGATATTGCCCCTACTTTGCTAACTTTAATGGATATACCTGTACCGAAAGAAATGACCGGGGACGTGTTGTTATGCGACTAATTCTTTGTCTTTTCATCATCTTTTGTTTTTGCGGTTGTGATACCCCACCGGAGAACGGAGCTTTATATTTTGATATACCAGGTTTTATTGATAAAGAAATAATCCGTTTAGGAGAAAAAGCCCATACACTAACGAAAAATTTGCTTTATGAGGAAAAAGAAGAGCAACAGCTGATTGAAAACCCCGACTGGAAAACAGAACTAAAGCCCTTTTTTGAAACCAATTTGAACAAACCTGCATATGCCGGCAGATTTGAGCTTGACAGCTCCTTTGCAGGAGATACGCTAAAAATCAGTTACACCTCCACCAACAATAAATCAGACTTGCAATTGGCGGAAGTTTATTACTTCAAACAGGAGCCTGTAAAAATCTCGGTTCTTTTTACAGAGAAAAATGCTTTGTACAACAGCAATAAGAAGTTAGTGTATGTATGCGACAGCTTTTTTGAGATTACCGGGGAACAACGGTTGCGCCTTTCCAGCCTGTCAAACTACAGGGTGAGGGGAATTATTGGTAAACCTTAGTTGCGCAGGTCAATAATTTCAACCTTGGGATATTTTTTTGGGTCGAAAGTAAAAAACTTGTCTTCCAGTTTAATATTAGGCACCTGATTGGTAATAATGTAAGTATGTATGGTTCCGTTCTTATCATACACTACTGATTTAATAATGCTTTGATTGGTTTTATCTACGGTTAACCGGATCTTGAAAAAATTCTTCTTCTTATCTTTAGGAGTTAACTCTATAATGGCAATATCTCTTCCGCCTTCTTTTTTTTCCTCTTCCATTTTATAGATAAAACCCTTGTCGTACATGGTAAAAATATCATCAAGCCTGATGGTAGCCTGCTTAGGATTATACGTATTTACCTGAACTTCGTTTACCTCCTTGCTGTAAGTCCATACCGTTTGGTTATCACAAATTATTAACTGACCCGCTATATCTAACCTGAACTTGTTTCCTTTAACAAATATGGTTCCTTTCTGCTTTTCCTGCGATTTATCGGCTTTGCTTTCTACCGCATAAGTAAAGTCGGCCTTTATGGTTTTAAATTTTTTATACCGGTTGCTGATGGTGTTTAACAACTTATCAGCCGACTTGTCCTTTTGTGCAAATACATTGGTAAAAGAAGCGGTAAGAATAAAGAGGATTAAAATGTGTTTCACGCTACAAATATCTGTTTTGTTCTGATTCTATGAATAAAAATAATGCCAATGGTTTAATGGTTATTCTTCTTCCGCCCGATCCAATAAGGATTGAGGAAGTGATTTATTTGCCTTTGCACCCAGTGTTTTTAGATTTTCCACCCGTTTTACGAGGTTTCCGGTACCCGTTGAAATTTTTTTCATGGCCTCTTCATAAGAACGTTTGGAGTCATCCATTTTCTTACCAATTTCGAGCAAATCTTTCACAAAACCTTCAAATTTATCGTAAAGCGCACCCGCCTGATTGGCAATTTCCAGGGCATACCTGTTTTGGCTTTCTATCTTCCATAAGCTGGCTACCGTTTTAAGTGTGGCCAACAAGGTAGTTGGAGAAACAATAACTGTTCTTCTTTCCCAAGCATAGTTAAACAAGTCGTTATCGGACTGAATAGCCGCGCTAAAAGCTGATTCCATTGGCATAAACAACAACACAAAATCAGGTGTAGAAAACTCCTGAGAAGTATAATAATTCTTATCACTGAGTAATTTTACATGATTTTTTACAGAGTTTACATGTTCCTTTAATAAGCGTTCACGTACATCTGCTTCCTCTGCACTGGCCATTTGCTCGTATGCAGTAAGTGATACCTTAGAGTCGATAACAAGATGTTTATTATCCGGCAAAAAAACCACCACATCCGGTTTAATGGTTTCTCCATCAATATTCCTGGTTACTACCTGGGTGCGGTATTCCCTGTCTTTTACCAACCCGCTTCTTTCCAGCACCTTTTCCAGAATTAATTCCCCCCAGTTGCCTTGCCTTTTGGTATCTCCTTTTAGGGCTTTTGTTAAATTATGTGCTTCCTCACTTATTCTGGCATTTAGCTCGTATAACTTTTTCACCTCTTCTCTCAGGGAGATTTTATCTCTCATTTCTTTGTCATACGCGTCTCCCACTTTCTTTTCAAAGTCTTTAATTTTCTCATTAAATGGCTTCAATATCTCGTCCAGATTGGTGCGGTTTTGTTCGGTAAATTTTTGGGATTTTTCATCCAGGATTTTGCCCGCAAGGTTCTCAAATTCCACTTTCAGCCTCTCATTCATCTTTTCCAATTCCAGCTTTTGGTCTCTTAACCGCTCCTCCAGGTTTCGTCCATTGCTTAATGCCGTTGCCAATTCATTGTTTAACCTGATGATCTCACTTCTTGCAGCATTTAACTCTGCATTTATTTTAGCACTGTCGGCCATTAGCATTTCCTGCCTGCTTTTCCATGCGCTTGTATCATTACCCGCAGCTATCAGTTGCTCGCGCAATTGTTCCATTTCAGCAGTATTACCTGAAACGTTTCCGGATGCTTTCTTCATAAACCAGGCTAAGGCAAATCCGATAATGAGTCCAATGAATAGATAAACGAGTTCCATATTGCAAATTTGACCAAATTTATGCTTTAGGAGGGTTTTGTTGGAAAAACATTTGTTAAAGGAAATGAGACCATTACAATATTTAATTGGTTCTTTTTAAACCATATGCCCGTTTTAACATCATAACTTGCGTTGAATCCTATGCCTGAAGCAGCCGAAATAAATGATCATGAGTTAGTCGTAGCCTTTAAAAAGGAGGCAACAAGGCAAAGTGCTTTCAGAACCATCCTTCAGAAGTATCAAAAAAAAACCTATTGGCATATCAGGCGTATTGTAATAGACCATGATGATGCTGATGATGTTGTTCAAAATACCTTTATTAAAATCTGGGAAAACCTTATCAACTTCAGAGAAGATGCCCAACTCTACACCTGGATATTCAGAATTGCTACCAACGAATCATTATTGTTTCTGAATAAAAAAAAGAGTGGCCGCAATATTTCACTTGATGATGTAGATTATGATTTGACGGCTAAACTGGAAACCGGAAGCTATTTTAATGGAGATACCGCTGAAAGAAAATTGCAGACAGCCATTTTGAGGCTACCGGAGAAGCAAAGGCTGGTTTTTAATATGA
Organism: Bacteroidota bacterium; assembly: GCA_051715425.1. Classification (GTDB taxonomy): domain Bacteria; phylum Bacteroidota; class Bacteroidia; order UKL13-3; family UKL13-3; genus JAJTFA01. The sequence goes on from JBPXJS010000038.1 coordinate 173,686, forward strand.
AATATTATGAAAATCTGAAGTATGAGGAAATGGAGCAAATTTTAGGCACCAGTGTTGGCGCTCTGAAAGCGTCCTATCATCATGCTGTGAAAAAAATTGAAGAATTTGTTAAACGAGATTAAACCTCAATAAGGTTTTATGCTCTATTGATTAGATAAATGTCAGAAAATAAAGAACATATTGACACCAGTTTTATTCAAAACCTTCATCCCAACGGTGGATTTGAGGTACCGGAAGGTTATTTTGTGCAATTGCAGGAAACTATTCTGAATAAAACCAGCAATAATGGATTTTCTGTTCCGGAGCATTATTTTAATGAGTTGGAGGAGCGGATTGAAGCAAAACTTAAAACACCTGTGCAGCCAAAAAGGTTGGTTATTATCCGCAACCTTAAGTATGCCTCAGCCATTGCAGCTTCCTTGCTAATTTTTGGCAGTTTGTACCTTTGGCTTTCTAAACCGCAAGTTTCACCTGTTGATTTTAGCGCCTTAAGTGATGAGGAAATCATTAATTATATTGAGGTATCGGACATACAGGATCATAAGCTACTGGAGATGGCAATAAAATCTGAAAGCAGCACTACAAAAGACGAAGAAGAATATTTGATCAATACAGCGGATGCTGATTTAATTATAGATGAATTATGAGAACGAAAACATTATTATTGGTGCTTATGCTTGGCATTGGTTTACCACAACTGTGGGCTCAGGAAGAAGAAGAACAGGGAGATGACAGGGTGGAATCATTAAAAATTGCCTTCATTACAGAGAAACTTAATTTATCCAGCGCAGAAGCCAAAAACTTCTGGCCAGTGTACAATGAGTTTGAAAGCCAGATTAAGAAGCTACGTGCCAAAGAAAAGGAAAATGTGAACACGATGAAGGCAAAAACAAATATCACCGATGCTGATGCTGATAAATTTATGACCGATCAACTGAGTCTGAAACAGCAACAGCTTGATCTTACCAAAAAGTATGTGGTAGAATTTAAAAAAGTATTGCCGGCAAAGAAAGTAGCCCGACTCCTGATGCTCGAGCAGGAGTTTAAGCAGCAATTGTTAAAGCGGTTGAAAGAACGAAGGGGAAAAATGTAACATTGCATGTAGTAAAGGAAGTCAGTAGGCTTCCTTTTTTATTCATATGTTGCTCTTATATTTGCCCAAATTTTACGAAAATGACCAAAGGACCTATTTCCCAGTTTATTGAAACACACTATAAGCATTTTAATGCCGCTGCGTTGGTGGATGCTGCTAAAGGATACGAAACACACCTCACAGAAGGTGGCAAAATGATGGTAACCCTTGCAGGCGCGATGAGTACTGCCGAGCTTGGCAAATCCCTTGCAGAAATGATCAGACAGGGCAAGGTGGATATTATAAGCTGCACTGGTGCAAATCTGGAAGAAGATATTATGAATCTGGTGGCGCATAGCCACTATAAACGTGTTCCAAACTACCGCGATCTTTCTCCGCAGGATGAATGGGATCTTTTAGAAAACCACTATAACAGGGTAACGGATACCTGCATACCTGAGGAAGAAGCATTCCGCAGGTTGCAAAAACATATTTATAAAATCTGGAAAGATGCTGATACGGCAGGTGAAAGGTTTTTCCCTCATGAATACATGTATAAGATTTTATTAAGCGGAGAACTGGAACAGTACTACGAAATAGACCCAAAAAACTCGTGGATGCTTGCTGCTGCGCAACGTAACCTGCCAATTGTGGTTCCGGGCTGGGAAGACAGTACCATGGGAAATATTTTTGCCTCCTACGTAATTAAAAACGAAATAAAGGCCACCACCATGAAATCAGGCATTGAATATATGGCCTGGCTGGCTGACTGGTATGTAAAGAACTCATCAGGCAAGGGTGTTGGATTTTTTCAGATAGGTGGCGGTATAGCCGGTGACTTCCCGATTTGTGTGGTACCTATGTTATATCAGGATATGGAAATGGAAAATATTCCTTTCTGGAGTTATTTCTGCCAAATCAGTGATTCTACCACCTCTTACGGATCGTACTCAGGTGCTGTACCAAATGAAAAAATAACCTGGGGCAAACTTGATATCCATACACCAAAATTTATTGTAGAAAGTGATGCCACCATTGTAGCGCCTCTCATTTTTGCATGGCTGCTGGGTTGGTAAAATTGATTGCTTTAGTTAAAAAGAGCCGCATACTGTGCGGCTCTTTTTGTTTCCTTAAATAACCGATATTTGTTGCATGCATATCAGTAACAGAGAGCTTTTCCTCCATCATCAGGCACAAACAACCCGATTTCCGCTGCTTATGGAATTTGTAAAAGCAGAGGGTATTTACCTGTTTGATAAGGATGGAAAGCCTTATATAGATTTAATTTCAGGAATAAGCGTGAGCAGCATTGGCCATGGAAATGAAAGGGTGAAACAAGCCATTAAAAACCAGGTGGATCAATATATGCACCTGATGGTGTATGGCGAATACGTGCAGGCGCCACAGGTTAAGCTTGCCTCAAAGCTCACCTCCATGCTGCCTCAAAGCCTTGATTGTGTTTATTTTGTTAACTCAGGTGCAGAGGCTACAGATGGGGCATTAAAACTGGCAAAAAGAATTACAGGCCGTTCGGAGATTATTGCTTTTAAACAGGCTTACCACGGCAGTACACACGCTGCATTAAGCCTTAACAGTGAAGAATATTACAAAAATGCTTTTCGACCATTATTGCCAGGAGTAAAGTTTCTTACCCATAATCATATTGATGAGCTGAAACAAATATCAGAGCAAACCGCCTGTGTGGTTATTGAAGTAATCAGGGGAGAATCGGGGTATGTGCCAGTTGAGCTAGCCTTTTTACAGGCATTAAGGCAACAATGTGATCAAACTGGAGCCGTATTGATCTTTGATGAAATCCAATCAGGAATGGGCAGAACCGGTAAAATGTTTGCGTTTGAACACTATGGCGTTATACCTGATATCCTTTTATTGGGCAAAGCTTTGGGAGCCGGTATGCCTATTGGTGCATTTGTAGCATCCCAACAACATATGCAGCTGCTTGCCGAAAACCCGATGCTGGGTCATATTACCACATTTGGAGGGCATCCCGTAATTTGTGCGGCCGCTTTAGCAGGGATAGAAGAATTATACACCCATTCATGGATTGACGAGGTTGAAAGCAAGGAACAACTTTTCAGACAATTATTGACTCACCCGGGAGTAAAAGCGATAAGCGGTAAAGGGCTTATGCTTGCCCTGGAACTTGATTCATTTGAAACCAACAAAAAAGTAATTGATGCCTGCATCATTGACGGGCTAATAAGTGATTGGTTTTTATTTGCAACCAACAGGCTTAGAATTGCTCCGCCATTGACGATAACAGAACAACAGATCAAAGAAGCATGTGAAATTCTGATAAAAAATTTAACAAAATTTTGTTCCTGATTAAACCTATTCATGGAATAGGTATCTTAGTTTCGATATTAATTCATAAACTATGAAAAAAATGATTCAATTAGGGCTGGTTACAATGGTTGTTGCTGGTCTTACCCTGGGGGGTTGCAAGAAAAGTGATGATGATGACGATACTGAAGACGGAACAGAACAGAGCGAAATGTCGGCAGATGAAAGTACCCACAATAATGAGCTTGAAAGTTCATTAAATGAAGCCGATGCAGTAGCAGGTGCCAGTGGATTTGGGAAGGGCGCTACCGTTTCAGGAGCTACTATTGATGATTCCACTTTTATTGGCAGTAAAAAAATTGTGATTACTTACAACGGATTAAGCGGTGATGGTCTTAGAATGAGAACCGGAGAAGTTACCATGCAGTTAATTACTGGTACTAAATGGAGCGATGCAGGAGCTGTGATGAAGATTGATGCCAAAGATTTGAGGATTACAAAACAAAGCTCAGGAAAGTCAATCGTAATTAACGGCACCCATTATATTACCAACGTAAGCGGAGGTCGCGCATGGTTAAACCCAAGTGTAACACATAAAGTTCGTGGTAATACTGAAGTTGCATTTGATAATGGAACCAAAAGAAGCTGGCAGGTAGCCCGTATTAGAACATTTACCAATAACAGCGGAGTGCTTACGGCAACTATAGCAGGAGATACTACCATAAATGGTTATTCAAATGTGGTGGTTTGGGGAACAAACAGAAGAGGCATTTCCTTTTATACCCAAATTACCCAACCTGTAGTGTTTAACAGTATCTGCACAACCCGCCCAATTTCAGGTATAAAAGTTCATAACGGCTTAAGCAAATCTATAACGGTTACTTTTGGGGTTGATGCTTCAGGTAATCCATCAACCGGAAGCGGATGCCCTTATGGATTTAAAATTAACTGGCAGGACAGGAAAAACACCACCAGAACTGCTGTTATTTCATACTAAAAAAGACATGGCAAAAAAAAGAGGCTTTCTCCGCGGAGAAAGCCTCTTTTTTTATAAGCGATTCTTAATTAATCAATCTTGCTGAATTGTTTAGAGTAAACATGACCACCATCTGTAACACGGATAAAATAAACACCTTTCTTTAAATCAGAAAGCTGAATAATGGTGCTGTTTCCGTCATGTGTGTATGTTTTAACTTTCATACCAATGAGATTAAATATTTCAACCTTTACATTCTCTTTGGCTGCATACTTAATGGTTAACTGGTCTCTCACAGGATTAGGATAGAACGAAAATTCTTTTGATTTTTCAACCTCTTTTGTTGCAGTACTCCATGCGTTAGCTGTATAATAAACGGTGTCAATAACAGAAGGATTTTTAACACTGTTAAAAGATACGGTTACTTTACCGGTTCCAGGGGTATTATTAAAAAGCAAACCAAATTTCATTTCCTTTGATTCGGTAGCTTTAATAGTAAAACTTTTATTAAATCCAGGGTTAATCTGTGAGATACAATCTACCGGATCGCAGAAAGATATTCCCCAGGCAGATAAGAATGTATTTTCAATAATCGTCCATTTAATCAGCGTATCATCAGGATCAGACGTGGTGTAAGAAACCATTACCTTTTTTTCATCTTCCTCAGAGTTGGCTTTATTAAAACTTACCTTTTTAGTTGACAATGTAATTTGGGCGCTTGCAGATACCACAAATGCCAACAAAGAAAGAATGATGTATATTTTTCTCATAACCTATTCAATTTAATAGCAAATGTAATAAATTTTCGTAAAAATCCGGCAATCCGGTGAAAATCAAAAAAAAGGCCTGCACATTTGATTGTGCAGGCCTTTCAGTAGAAAATGGTTAGATTATTTAATCATTAGCTTCTTAGAGGTAGTAATACCGTCTACAGAAACTTCAATAATGTATAAGCCTGGTTTAAGCTGAGAAGCGTTTACGTCAGCAGAAACTCCAGCCATATCCATAGCAAGTACTTCTTTGCCTGTAAGGTCTTTTACAGAATAAGATGCCTTGGTGGCGGTTGGTAATGTGATGGTAAACATGCCTGACGCAGGGTTAGGGAAAACATCAAAACCTACATTGGTAGCTGTTTCTTTTACCGCAAGAGAACCAACAGAGCTAATAACGATCTCGTCTATATAAAGAGCATTTCCGGTAGATCCAGGGATGCCTGATATTTTAGCGATGATAGAGGTGTTTTTGAAATTTGAAAGAGGTACAGAAACAAGTCTGTAGTCATTGCTTGCCGGAACGTAGAATTTGGTTGGGTCAGCAGGGTTACCGGTTTCAGCAGGTGTTACGGAACTAACTTCTGTCCAGGTTGCACCACAATCAGAAGAAACTGATACTTTAATAGTTGGTGCTGTTCCATTTTGATCTCCGTCTGAATAGGCATAGAAATAAGAAATTCCTGGTTCAGATATACCATTTAAATCAGCTTCGCCAAGTAAAATATTACCTGGTTTTCCTGAAACATTCCATGAACTGTGCAGGGAGAACCTAAGCGCCTGTGAAGAAGAATAAGCACCGATTTTGGTAGAGCTGGCAGCAGGAACACTTACCGCAGAATTTTGAGAAAGATCCAAAGACCAGTTTGCTGTATTTTCAAAACCACACCAAACTTTGTTGGCATTAAAAGGAACCTTTTGGAAAGCTGTTCCGGTAATCATTACCTGATCGTTTGTATTATCAATATCAATCAAATCTTTGCTGTTATCAGCATTTTTAATCAATGCAGGCTGATTAACGCTAACTGAATAATCGCCACCTGATGTAAAGTTTTGGGTTCCGAAATCAACAGTTGTTTTTTCATTTTTGGCAAGTGGTGTTGAAACGGTTTGCTTAACGCTTGCGCCATTGATGATAGCTGTAATTTCAAAAGATCCTACAGTTTGGTCACCAATATTGGTAACTTCAACCTTAGGATTGATGCTTGAAGCGCACATGGTAGGCTTGCTTGTTAGATCAGTTACTTTTAAGTCTGCTTTTAAAGAAGGATCGAAATCTACTTTTGCTTCAGCACCTGAAAGGATATTATTGCCATTTGCATTTTCTGTTACAAAAGCAACAACATTGAGTTTATGCAATGCACAAGGAACTCCTTTATAGTTGGCCGGAATGGTTGTTTCAAACTTTTTGTACATATAATAACCTGAAGTGGTTGTATCAATCATCTCGCCCATATTACCTGCAGTAATTAACTGACGAAGCACATGGTTGTGGCGATATTGACCACCTACCCAGTTTGTTGGGTTGTAGTTACCATAATCAGATTGAGGTCCAAGAATATCATCCTCAGTAAGCGCTACGGTAAGGTAATTTTTAGCCTGAGCACTTGCTGCTGTATAATAAACCTCTACCTCAGTAGTTAATTTTCTGGTAGCAAAATCAACGCTTGATTTAACGGCAACGTTAACAGGTGAGTTTTGACCCATTACGGTTCCTGCAAGTGTTGTCCAGTTGGTTCTTGATTGCCCCCATGGTGAAGTAGCTCTGTTAACAGAACCACTTGGATATCCGGTAACAGCAGCTGCTGCATCAATGGCATCTCCGGCAGTTGTTCTGAAGTCAGGTTCGCCAGTTCCAGGCACCGCGAATGAACCCGCATGAATATTAATTAAGAATACTTTTCCGGCATTAGCTGTTACAAGATTATTAGCAATCTTATGTCCATCGGGGCAATAACCGCAATGGATGCCAGTAAATTCTTCCAGAATCACATTTCTTTTTTGGGGTGATGTGCTAACCCATTGCTGTGCAAACGCATTGAATGCACCGAAACCTAAAGCGAGTAGTACTAATTTTTTCATAATAATCTAAGTTGATATAATATTCAAGGTTATAGAAAAATATCATAAAATCAAATATTGTATTAACAATATTTTAAGGTAATCTAACAGGCAATAGAATCAGATACCCACTGATTCTAAATATTTTACAATGATGTATTATAGATTTCCAACCATATCTTCAGGTTTTACCCATGCATCAAATTGATCATTGGTAAGCAACCCTAATTCAAGAGCGGCTTCTCTTAATGTTTTATTCTCTTTATGTGCTTTCTTGGCTATTTTGGCTGCATTCTCATACCCTATATGCGGATTGAGAGCAGTAACCAGCATGAGGGAGTTCTCCAGGTGACGCTTAATCACATCATAATTAGGCTCAATTCCAGCGGCACATTTATCATTAAAGCTTACGCAAGCATCTCCTATTAATCTGGCACTTTGCAAAACATTGGCAGCTATGAGGGGTTTAAACACGTTTAATTCAAAATGACCGTTGGTTCCGCCTATGGTTACAGCCACATCATTTCCGATAACCTGAGCCGCCACCATGGTAATGGCTTCTGGTTGTGTAGGGTTTACTTTTCCGGGCATAATAGAAGAGCCAGGTTCATTATCAGGAATAATAATTTCACCAATTCCACTTCTCGGGCCAGAAGACAACAGGCGGATATCATTGGCTATCTTCATTAAGCTAACGGCTACTCTTTTTAATGCACCACTCATTTCCACCATAGCATCGTGTGCGGCAAGTGCTTCAAACTTGTTGGGAGCAGTAATAAACGGAAGACCGGTAAAATCTGCAATTTTTTTAGCAACCAGTACATCGTAACCTTGCGGAGCATTTAAACCGGTGCCTACCGCTGTGCCACCTAGAGCCAATTCGCTAACCATCTGAAGTGCGTTGTTTAAAGCCCTGATACCATTATCCAATTGCTGAACATAACCGCCAAACTCCTGCCCTAAAGTAAGAGGAGTTGCATCCATACAATGCGTGCGGCCGGTTTTTACAATATCTTTAAAAGCCACTGTCTTAGAAGCCAGTGTATCCCTAAGCTTTTTTATTCCAGGAATGGTTGTTTCCACCACCATTTTATAGGTGGCAATGTGCATGGCTGTCGGATAGGTATCGTTGGACGACTGTGATTTGTTTACATCATCATTCGGGTGTAATACTTTTTTATCATCGGTTAATTTGCCACCATTTATCACATGAGCACGGTAGGCAATTACTTCATTGGCGTTCATATTACTTTGTGTGCCGCTACCTGTTTGCCAGATTACCAAAGGAAACTGATCATCCAGTTTACCAGTTAAAATTTCTTCGCATACATTACTGATCATATCCCGTTTCTCTACACTCAAAACCCCTAAATCACAATTGGCATGTGCCGCTGCTTTCTTTAAATATGCAAAAGCATATATTACCTCTTTAGGCATACTGGCTTCGGGTCCTATTTTAAAATTGTTTCTTGAGCGTTCGGTTTGTGCGCCCCAATATTTTTCGGCAGGTACTTTTACCTCGCCCATGGTGTCTTTTTCAATTCTGAATTCCATTTTGTAAGTAGTTTGATTAAATTTTTGCATGCAAATGTAATCCAATTAGAATGATTTAAAAGAGACTCTTATAAATTACAAATAACTGATAATCAAACTACAAATTCTTAATAAGCTAAAAAAACCCTGGCATACCTAACAAGCATTAGGAAGAGGCGAATTGCATCAACTTAGTAAGTTTAAAAAATTTTACTACCTTTATAAGCCGATAATATTGATATGGAAACCATGACTTCTGCAGCACTTGAAACCGAACACCTGACATGGCTTAAGCACCTTTCATTTTACAAGGATCAGCTTCACGTAATGGAATCAGAAATGATTGATTTTGTGAAGTCGAAACCACCAAAGAACCTAATGCCACAGGTAGAGCAATTTCAAAATCAGTTTATCCGCCAGCGCGAGGTGATTGATGAGTTACGCCACAAAGTAAAGGCGCATGAAAACGAAATTGAACGAATGACCAATTTTGCTTTGGAGTACCTTAGAGACAGGGTAACCCGCGAGCATATTGCGCTTAAACTGGAGTACAAACGGTTTGTTGAATTGTTCCTGGAAATGGAACAGGATTTTCACGATTTTCTGGCCTAAACATTTCCCTCATCATCTGATAAGGGAGCTACTTCCAAACTTGCTAAGCCCCCTGCATAATATTCTTTTGTGAAATTGCACCAATGGCAATCGGCTTTATTGCAACCATCATAAAACTGCTTGTTTTTAATTTTGGTGTACGAATCAATAATCTGATTTCTCACTATTGAAATATCCTCATTGGTAATATTTACCTGTTGTTTCAGGAATTCTCCGCTTGATTTATCAGGTTCAACAAAATCAAACTCTGTGGTTTTCATTTCCCAGTTTTTTGTTTTGTCATAGTCCATTAAAATCTTATAGAATACAGCCTGCCTCCAATAATCTCCTCCAAAAACATCTTCGGATTTTGCCTCTTTGTTTTCCTTTCCGGCCAATTCTGCTTTTTCCATATCAGGCCGGTTGAATTTTTTCTCTGCATTTTTAAACTGGCCTGTTTTATAGTCAACCACATTTACCTGATTTCCGTCAAACTCCAGTTTATCCAGTTTGCCATTTAAGGGTACTCCATCCATCACTACATTGCGGTAACTCCTTTCCACGCTGGTTATTTTATTCCAGTTGTTAATGTATTTGTTATAGTAAGCAGGCAAAATTTCCTCCCCATACTCTACCCTTCTTTTAAACTCTACTTCCGTAAAAGCCTCCTGATTTTTGCGCATATACCATTTAAAATCTTTAACCAACTCTTCAACAGGAGCAAACTGACGGGATTCGTGTGCATTCATATTTTTAAACAACCGCTCCAGCGCAAAGTGAATGGCACTGCCAAACGTCATGCTTGCACTCATCGGGGCCGGAACACGAATAAGGTTATTAAAATAAAAGGCCGTATGACACCTGAGATAATTATTGAGGTGAGTAACACTTAAGGTGTACTTTTCCAGTAACTCATCAACCAGGGGATTATCAAATAAATTACGGGGAGCCTGCTTTGTTTCCGATTTAAGAATGCTGAGGTTAAAGTGCACCAGGGCTTCATCTTTTACAAAGGAATCAATAGCAGTCAGATTTGATTCGGTCTCCAGTTCTGCCACAAACCTGCTTTTTTCCAATGCCTTGTCACCATCATCTTTAATAGCGTAAGATATTACCAGTTGTTTTTTGGCCCTTGTCATGGCAACATAAAACAATCTTCGGCTTTCTTCTGCCTCATCATCTGTATTGATTTCAAACAAGGTATCGGGCAGTTTAAACTGATTTCTGTTTCTGGCTCCTTCCCAAACATTGCTGTTGCATCCTATCATAAACACATAGGCAAACTCCAGTCCTTTGGCTGAGTGTGCTGTAATAAAATTTACACCATCTTTTGAGTAACTTATCTGCTGTGCAGAAAGTGATACGTGTTCCTGTTCCATTAAATCAATAACAACAAACAATTGAGCAAGGGTAAGTTTGCTGTTTCTGGCACACTCCTCTTTTATAAAGTTAAAAAACGTGTGCAACAATTGCATATGCCACACCTTATCTGTAGCCGTTAGTGCATTTACCAAAATTCCGCTTTCTGTAATGATCTTTTCAACCAGTTGCTGAATGGTTAAATTCGCCTGATCCTTTATCCATCCTTCAATTAAAGCAGAGGCGCGTTGTATTTTTAATGCCGGAGGTATGGGGCTGAAAAGATCCGGCTGTGCTTTTTGGTTGCTTTTCTTAAGTTCTTCGCGCCAGGAGGTTGCTTTTTCATTGAAATTTTTCTTGTACACCTCAACAGAAATTTTTGCAATATCGAGTGGTTCAATTCCAAAAAAATCGTAGTGCAGCAACTCATAAATAAGAATTTCACCGCTGTGAGACTTTTTACTTTCAAGCGCTATGTATCTTAGCAGGGTAATCAGCTTCTTAATAAAAGGCTCTTCAAGAATATTAGACTTACGTTTTACATGAACGCCAATATTTTTTGTTTGAAGATACCTGATCAGATTTTCTGCCTGCCTGTGATTTCGGTACAAAATGGCTATTTCCCCAGGGGCAATACCCTGACTGAGCAACCCTTCTATTTCCTCTGCAATATCAACTGTTTCATGAGAAGGGTTGTGATAGGCCCTTAACTGAGGAGCAAGGTTAGACGAAACCATCTCTTTGTTTTGAGCCACCAGATTTTTATCCGGATCAACGCGCATTTTATTAAGCCTGATGAGTGAATTGGAAGCACTTAATATCTGAGGCGTACTTCTGTAATTATCGGATAGGGTAATTTTAGCCGGTTGATATGCATTTACAAAGTGTTGGATATTTTCAATATTGGCACCCTGAAAACGATAGATGGACTGATCATCATCGCCCACACAAAACACATTTGGGCTTTCCCAATATGACAACAATATTTCAAGCAAGGTATTTTGGGAACCACTGGTATCCTGAAACTCATCAACAAGAAAATAAAGATACTTTTCCTGATAGTTTCGAAGGAGCTCAGGCGCCTTTCTGAAAGCTTCAATTACCCAAATGATCATATCTGCAAAATCATATCGGTTTTGATCTCTGAGCATTTGCTGATAGGTATCAAACGTGTCAGCCGCTGCAATAAGCTGCTGCATTTTCAGGTTTTCCTGATCGATTGCCTTTTGCTTAGGTTGGCCTTTTTTACCATCTTTGGAGTCACGCTTGTAAATAAACTCCTCTCTGTTAGGCAAATCTGCCAGGTATTCGCCTGCTTTCTGTCTGATAAATGAGGGATCCCAGTTTTCCCTTTTCATTACATCATAAAGATTGAGCAGTTTTTGTGTTTCGTAATAAATTTCTCCTGTATATCTCTTGAGTGGGTGTCCTTTAGGAAACTGGTCAATAATTTTATGACTAAACTGAATCCTTTCCAGATCGCTTATGGCAGTGAGGCCCCTCAAACCAAAATAATCCAGATTCTCCTGAATAACGGTATTGCAAAAGGCATGAAACGTAAACACATCAACCCTGTATGCATCGGGCCCCATAAATTGCAGTAGCCTGTTGCGCATGGCAATAGTTCCGGCATCAGTGTAGGTGAGGCAGAGTATATTTTCAGGCAGGGTATCGGTTTGGCGCAGAATATTCGCAATCCTGGCGGCAAGAATCTGAGTTTTACCGGTTCCGGGACCAGCCACCACCAAAACAGGCCCTTCTGTTTGCTGAACAGCCTGCTTTTGCTGCGTATTAAGCTGATTAAAAGCCTTTTCAAATATTTCGTTATAATTCTTAATCATCATCTCGATAAATAATAGACAAAAGTATTGGTTCCTTTCGCAATCTATTTGCGAAGGCCAAAATAATCTTCACGCTGAGACAACTATCTTTTAGCGAGGCGGGACTTGTTTTAAGAAATGTATTTATATATTTGTCACTTCCCAACTTTGATAACGAAAAATTAATATACAATGAAACACTTTAACAGGAAATTTTTACCTTTTTTAATGATCGCGGCAGGAGTACTTGCAATCAGCAAATCCAATGCGCAAAATGGTCGCCTGCAGGTCATTCATAATGCCTCGGGAGTGCTGCTGGATACGGTAGACGTTTACCTTGACGGAACTAAGTTTGATAATGTTGCTTTCAGATCAGCCACTCCGCTGTTAACTGTACCGGCAACATCATACCGGTTTAGCATAAATGACAGAAACAGTGCAGACTCATCTGATATGACCCTATTCTCTCAAACAGTGAGTATCAGCACCGCAGGTAATCTTATTATGGTTTTAGGGGTAGATACACCTGCCAATTATCTGGCCAACCCTGATGCCAGAGCAACAGGAATACAAATAGTACATCGTAAAAACGTGTTACTTGCTGCTTCGAATAACGCAGTTGCTGCCACTATTGTACATGGCGCGACCGATGTTGCCGGTGCGGATCTGATAGCTCGTCCCAACAGCCCGATTCTAAGCAATGTAAAATATGGAGATACAACAGGCAATATTTTCCCGTCTGCATCCTCCACTGTAATTGATGTTCGCCCGGCCGGCAATTCATCAGTAATTAAAACATACTTAGCCCCGTTTAATGCTTATAACAGAAAGTCAGTAGTTGTTTTTGCTTCCGGATTTAATGATCCTGCACAGAACCAAAACGGAGAAAACTTTGGACTGTTTCTGGTGGATACCAACGGTGGTAATGCCATTGCTTTAAGTGAAGTGAGCAGGGTACAATTAATTAACAATGCCCCTGATGTGATCTTAAACTCAGTTGATGTTTGGCTTAATTCAACAAAAATTGTTACTGCACTTGATTTTAGAAAAGCCACTCCAATGCTTACCATCAATTCGGGCACTTATGATGTTACCATTACCAAAAAGAACAGCCCCGATACTGCGGGAACCAATGTAATCAGCAGATTTAGCGCAACCTTTATTTCAGGTAAAACATATATTGGAGTTACAACCGGAGTAGTGGATACAAACCAATACGCTACAAATCCAGAGGGAATAAACAGGATGTTTAGTTTTGCCGGAAGTGACAGCTACACTGAGTACAGCGCAGGTGGAACAATAAACCTGTTTGTACATCATGGCACACCAGATGCACCCAAGCTGGATATTAACAGAATAAGCCCTTCTTTATTAAAACTGGCTGATGACGTTTCTTATAACAACAACCTTTCTCTAATGAATATCAGTTCATCGAATGGCTTAATCAATATTACCAATTCAGATAGTTCAGAAAGATTTGGCACTTACCGTATTTCGCTTTCCGGTCAAAACGGAAAAACAGGGGTATTGTTAACCTCAGGGTTTAAATCGGCCACCGGAAACGTAACCGGAGCGCTGTTATTGCAGCCAATGATTGCCTTTACAGATGGTACCGTGCAACTCCTTTCTAAACTTACCAGCGATATTCAGATTGTGCACAACAGTGCCGATACAAACAACCAAAGGGTAGACGTTTATGTAAATGGTACACTAACTCTTAATAATTTTGCTTTCAGGAGCGCCACACCGTTTTTAAAAATGGATGCTTTTAATCCTTACAACATTGCTGTTGCACCTGAAGGAAGTGCCTCAGCTGCTGAAGCATTTTATACCACTACCCTCACACTTGATTCATCAACCAACTATTACGTGATTGCAACAGGGCTAAGTGATGCATCCAAGTATTTACCTAATCCAAATTCCAAAGACATTACTTTTAAAATTGTTACCTATAAAGGCGCGAACAAAACTGCTTTAAACTCTAAAAATGTTGATTTGCTTTTTTATCATGGCAGCACGGATTTACAATCTGTGGTTATTAAAGGTGTAGGTCAGGTTCAGTTCCTGGCAAAAGATAAAGCATACGGAGAGTTTCATGGTTATGGCGTACACTCTGCACAGGAGAATATCCGCTTTGAAGTGAGAGCATCTGTAACTGATGCATTTATTGATGATATGTTTGGTAACCTTATTAACTATCAGGGCAAAGCCGCGTTGGTATTTGCTTCAGGTTTTAAAAAGGATACCGCTGCACAAAATAAATATCCTTTGATGCTGATGATTGCCTGGCCTGATGGAAATGTTGACTCTATTGCACCAGCCAGATTAATCGGATTGGAAGAAAACAGCAAGCAACTCATTCCTGATGCCTCAGTTATTTGTTATCCAAATCCTGCTGCTGAGAAATTAACTGTTACTTTTGCGCTAAACAGCAGCAGTGCTCTTAGTGTAAAACTTACTGATATTACAGGCCGTATTCAACTTGAAAAAGGAATAACAGGAGAAAAAGGAGAAAACAAGTTTGATTTAAATACCTCTTCACTTTCGCCAGGATTGTACTTTATGAATATTGGCAGCGGAAACCAACAAGTATCAAAGAAAATTTTGATCGCCAAATAATCATCAAATTATTATAAAACAGAAAAAGCGGGCCTGCCCGCTTTTTCTGTTTTATAACCCAATGTTTAATCCTATTTCTTGCTATAGTTAGGAGCTTCCTTGGTAATGGTAATATCGTGGGCATGGCTTTCTTTAGCACCAGCTCCGGTAATTTTTACAAATTTGGCCTTTTGCAGGTCTGCCATATTTTTTGCACCTACATAACCCATACCGGCACGCAATCCACCAATAAACTGATAGATTACATCCTTTAGGCTACCTTTAAAAGCCACCATACCTACAATGCCTTCAGGAACCAGCTTGGCAATTTCCTCTTCTGCATCCTGGAAATATCGGTCTTTACTGCCTTCCTTCATGGCTTCAATACTTCCCATTCCCCGGTATGATTTAAACTTACGTCCTTCATAAATTATGGTTTCTCCCGGAGACTCTTCTGTACCGGCAAAAATACCACCGCTCATTACGGTGCTTGCACCAGCAGCCAAAGCCTTCACAATATCGCCACTATACCTGATACCTCCATCTGCAATTACCGGCACCCCGCTGCCTTTAATGGCTTTTGCCGAATCGTAAATGGCCGTTAGTTGCGGAACACCAATACCTGCAATAATGCGTGTGGTACAAATAGAACCTGGACCTACACCTACTTTAACAGCATCAACTCCTGCCTTAACAAGGGCTTTTGCACCTTCCCCTGTAGCTACGTTGCCTGCAATTATTTCCAGGTTACTGAATTTTTTACGCAGGCGTTTAATTTCATTTAATACAAAAGCGCTATGTCCGTGGGCCGTATCAATGGTAATTACATCAACACCTGCCTTTATCAGAGCCGTTATTCTGTCTTCGGTTTCGGGAGTTACACCAACTGCTGCTCCAACCAATAAACGACCATGTTTATCTTTGCATGCATTTGGATTATCTTTAAGTTTGAGGATATCACGGTAGGTGATTAAGCCAATGAGTTTACCTTTTTTATCAACTACAGGTAATTTCTCAATTTTATATTTCTGAAGAATAGACTCTGCCTTTTTTAAATCTGTTCCTTGTGGTGCTGTAATCAGGTGTTCGCTGGTCATAATCTCGCTTACCTTTTTACTCATTTGTTTTTCAAACCTCAGGTCGCGGTTGGTTAGAATTCCTTTGAGCCTGAATTGATCATCAACAATAGGGATACCACCAATTTTATTCTCGCTCATCATGATATGGGCTTCTTTGAGCGTGGCATTAACGGTAAGGGTTACAGGATCCATAATCATTCCGCTTTCGCTGCGCTTTACTTTTCGCACTTCTTCGGCCTGGCGTTCGATGCTCATGTTTTTGTGGAGCATACCCATACCACCCTGCTGGGCCATGGCAATAGCCAATCTGGATTCAGTAACCGTATCCATTGCTGCCGAAATAATCGGTACATTAATGCGGATATTGCGGGTTAGGTGGGTGGAAGTATTTACCTCACGTGGGAGGACTTCTGAGAAAGCGGGAAGTAATAATACATCATCAAATGTTAATCCTTCACCGTAAAATTTAGATCGGTCGTTTATCATGGCAAATAATACTTTCAATTATTTGCCGTGCAAATGTAGCACAAATGAAGAGATTACAAGGTAAATTATTCGGGACTCCCTGAAAAGCGAGTGATAACAGGCAATTACGCTGGTTATTGAATACTATCTTTAGCCTGTTTTTTTAATATTTCCTCCAGGGCCTGCTCAGGAGATTTTCCCAAATTACGGATAGCCATCTTTGCATCTTCAGCCAATTCGCTGTGTGGATATTTAAGCATAAACTGCTCATATGTTTGTTTGGCTTTGGTGTAATCCTGCATGCTGTTTTCATAAACATAACCCTGAAGAAAAAGGGCTTCTTCACTAACCCTGCTCGAAGGATATTTTTCAATAATGCTTTGAAACAAATCAATTGCCTGCTTGTGCTGGGCTATTACATTGCACCGCTGGGCTGCTTTAAAAATTAATTCAGGCGCCATTTCATCATCCGGATATTTGGCAGCAAAATCGAGATAGGCTGCTTTTAAATCCTCAATAGCCTGAGGGCTGAAAACCGTATCGTTGGCTTCCATCTGCTTAATCTGTTGAATGGCCTTTTCTTTAGGTGAATTGCATGAAGCAAGAACAATAACTAAAACAACAACCAAAGCATGTAACTTATTCATTTTTTATTACTGGTTAAAGGGTTATGCGAAAATGCAGTTTCAAAAGCAAAGCAAAAAATATCTTATTCACAATGGATCCGTTTAATACTGACCTGTTCTTAGTAAAACCAATGTACATGCCTCCAGCGCCTCAATACCTGCAGTTTTAAGCCGGTTTTCAAACACCTGGTTTTCTGTACCCGGATTAAAAATAACCCGTTTGGGCTGGAGGTTAACAATGTACTCCATATAATTTGTTTGATTCTGAGGACCCAGATATAGGGTAACAGTATCAATATCCTTTAATATGGGAAGCTCTGTTTCAATCTCTGTACCCAGAATATCACCTTTTCTTAAACCATGAGGAATAACGGGGTGGCCGTATTCCTTTAACATCACTGTGGCTTTGTAGGCATATCTTTCCGGATTTACCGAGGCTCCTAAAACCAATGTTTTTTTCATTCGGCAAAAGTAGCTTAATTTCCTTTCAGGAGGTCAGTTAAATCATTATTTTCGCCACCGAAACGTCATCTTTCATCAAGGTGAATCAGCATTAAAAACATGAAAATATCATACAACTGGCTTAAAGATATTATTGGCACCACACATACACCAGAGGAACTGGAGGCTTTGCTTACAGGATGCGGATTGGAAGTAGAAGGTATTAACCACTTTGAGTCGGTAAAAGGAGGCCTTAAGGGTATATTGATAGGTGAAGTAAAAACATGCGAAAAGCACCCGAATGCTGATAAACTGAAAATTACCACGGTAAATATTGGAGGAGAAACTGACCTTCAGATTGTGTGCGGGGCACCTAATGTTGCGGCTGGCCAGAAAGTGTTGGTGGCACCTGTTGGAACAACCGTTAACCCCATGGAAGGTGAGCCTTTTGAAATTAAGAAAGCCAAAATCCGTGGTGAACTAAGTGAGGGGATGATTTGTGCCGAAGATGAATTAAGCCTTGGTAAAAGCCATGACGGGATTCTTGTTTTGCCATCGGAATACCAAACCGGTGCAAAAGCAACCGATTATTTTCCGGTTTACGAAGATTATACCCTTGAAATAGGACTCACAGCCAACAGAGGAGATGCCGCTTCTCACTTAGGTGTGGCAAGGGATCTAAAAGCCCTGGTTAATTGTGAGCTTTCCATACCTAATAAAGCAATTCCTTTAGCTGAAAGTACAACCGGAAACATACAGGTAGGGCTAACAGATACAGACTGCGGGCGTTATTCAGGAATAAGCATTTCAGGAATCACGGTGGGCGAATCTCCTGACTGGATAAAAAACCGGTTAAGAACAATTGGTGTTCAACCCATTAATAATATTGTGGATGCCACAAACTATGTATTACATGAGTTAGGGCAACCATTGCACGCGTTTGATGCAGATAAGATTTCCGGCAAGAAAATACTTGTTAAGAAAGTAAAAGAAGGAACCAAATTCATCACCCTTGATAAGGTGGAACGCACATTAAGTGGATTGGAGTGTATGATTTGTGATGGAGAAAAACCACTTGCTATTGGAGGCGTTTTTGGAGGACTTGATTCAGGCATCTCGGCATCAACAACAAATATATTTATAGAGAGCGCCTATTTTGACGCATCCTCCATACGCAAAACAGCCAAGTTTCACGGATTAAGCACAGATGCATCATTCCGCTATGAGCGTGGCACCGATCCTAATGCCACTTTAACTGCCCTGAACCGTGTAGCTAACCTTATATTAGAGATTGCCGGTGGCCAAATAAGTTCGGCCATTACCGATATTTACCCTCAGGAGGTGAGCCATTTTTCCATAACCTTTTCACTTCCAAAGTTCACTCAACTTATTGGGCAGGAAATACCTGTTGCCGAAATAAAGCGGATACTCACAGCCCTTGAAATAAAGATTACAGAAGAACATGCCACGCAATTGCATTTGTTGGTTCCTCCATACCGCAGTGATGTGAGACGAGAAGCTGATATTGCTGAAGAAATATTACGCATTTACGGGCTTAATAAAATCGAGATTCCGCAACAATTAAAATCCACACTAGCCAAATCGGCAGATGAGAATGCTTTTATTTTAAGAAATAAGGTGGCCGATTACCTCAGCCATATTGGTTTTACGGAAATGCTTTCCAATTCATTAACCAAATCGGCATATTATGCGGAAGAGGAATTGAAGTTTGCCGTAAAAATGCTTAATCCCCTAAGCAGCGATCTGGACATTATGCGCATTGGTATGTTGTACAACGGGCTGGAAATGATACAGTATAATAAAAACCGAAAAAACGGGGATATAAAGGCTTATGAATATGGCCTTACTTACCGCACCAAAGAGGCCGGTGGGTACGAAGAAACGCCTCATTTTGCATTATTTATGACTGGCAATCAGGCTCCGGAATCATGGAATGTGGCCACAAAACCTGTTACCTATTTTAACCTGAAATCGGTTCTACAAAATATGCTAAGCCGTGCCGGGCTAAGCGGACTTTCTTTTGATTATCATATCACATCAGACTTATTGGATACAGCTTGCGAGATTAGTTGTAAAGGGAAAAAAATTGCTGTGATGGGAGAAGTAAAAACAGATAAATCGGCATTATTCGATATTGATCAACCGGTGTATTATGCCGATATAAGGTGGAATGAAGTAAAACAACTGGCAGCTTCAGAGCAGTTTTACCCTCAGCAGGTTTCTCCATTTCCGGCCGTTCGCAGGGATTTGGCTTTATTACTTGATAAAAGTATAAGATACGCTGATATTGAACGTATTGCTTTAAAAAGCGCCCCCACTCTTATTAGAAATATCAATGCCTTTGATGTGTATGAGGGTGATAAAATTGAGAAAGGTAAAAAGTCATATGCCATCAGTTTTATTCTTCAGGACGATAATAAAACCCTTATTGATCAGGACATTGATACCACGATGAACAAGCTAATTAAGGGTTTTGAGAAAGAGCTGGGTGCTGAACTACGGGGTTCATGAGGGATATTAAAGAAATATCAGCCGTTATTGGCCTTAAAGTAAAGAAACTACTTGAGGAGAAAAAGGAGCTTGAAAGCCGTATGAATGAGCTTGAGAATGAAAACAAAAGGCTTCAGGCAGAAATCACAGATCAAAAAAATACCATCACTTCATTAGAAGAAAAGAATAAAATCGTTAAACTTGCTGAATCACTTCGGGATTCCGGGGGTAATATTCAGGAACTGAAAAAGAAACTGAATGAGTATATCCACGATATTGACGAGTGTATTAGGTTATTAAGCGATCGATAGCTATAGCTTTGGAAGAATTATCTATAAAGATAAATATAGCCGACAGGTTTTATCCATTGGTAGTAACATCCCAACAGGAAGAAACCGTCAGAAAAGCTGCCAAGCTCATTAACGACAAACTAAAGCACCTTCAGCAGGAGTTTGCCGTTAAGGATAAACAGGACATGCTTGCCATGACTGTGCTTGAGCTGACAACGGAGTTGCTGCAATTAAAAAGCAGTAACCTCACGGAGGACAAAAGCTTATCGGATAAGCTGACTGAAATAGAACAGTTGCTTGCCGAGGTAAAGTTATAGCTCCTATCCCGCTTAAATAACCATACTATTTATTCATTAATTAACGAACCAAAACCGTATGGAAATTTATTTAGTGGTAATTGTTGGAATGGTCGCATTAGGTGCCGGTGCCGGCATGATGTACGCCATTAACCAATCATTATTAAAAAAGAAATCAGAAGAAATTGTAAAAGAAGCCAAAGCCAAGGGCGATATGATTGTAAAAGATCGCAGCCTGGAGGCCAAAGAAAAGTTTTTACAATTGAAAGCCGAGCATGAAAAAGAAGTGATGCAGCGCAATCAACAGGTGGCAAATGTTGAAAACAAAATCAAACAAAAGGAACAAACCCTTAACCAAAAAATTGAGCAAACACAGCGCAAAGATTCTGAACTTGATCAATTGCGCCAAACCCTGAATAAACAGCTGGAGTTGGCTCAAACCAAAAAAGAAGAAGCAGAAAAAGCCCTACAAAGTCAGGTTAAACAACTTGAAAAAATTGCCGGATTAAGTGCAGAAGAAGCAAAGAAACAGTTGGTTGAAGCGCTCACAGAAGAGGCCCGCACGGAGGCCATGAGTAAGGTAAAAGAGCTGGTTGACGAGGCCAGACTTACGGCAGGAAAAGAAGCTAAAAAAGTAATTCTAAATACCATACAGCGTACCGCGGCAGAACATGCCATCGAAAACTCTGTATCTGTATTTAATATTGATAATGACGAGATGAAAGGCCGGATTATTGGTCGTGAAGGCCGTAATATCCGTGCACTGGAAGCCGCAACAGGTGTAGAGATTATTGTTGATGACACCCCGGAGGCCATTATTCTTTCCTGCTTTGATCCGATCAGAAGGGAGATAGCCCGTTTATCTTTACACCGCTTGGTGCAAGATGGGCGTATACACCCTGCACGTATTGAAGAGGTGGTTGCCAAAACACGCAAGCAATTGGAAGAAGAGGTTGTAGAAATAGGAGAACGCACCTGTATAGATATTGGTATTCATGGTTTGCATCCGGAACTGATCAGAATGGTTGGCCGTATGCGTTACCGTTCCTCATACGGACAAAACCTGCTTCAACACTCAAGAGAAGTGGCCAATTTGTGTGCCACCATGGCTGCTGAGCTGGGCATGAATGTAAAACTGGCCAAACGTGCAGGACTATTACATGATATCGGAAAAGTGCCTGATGACGATCCTGAAACACCACACGCCTTGCTGGGTATGAAACTTGCTGAAAAGTACAAGGAACATCCGGATGTGGTAAATGCCATCGGAGCTCACCATGATGAAATAGAAATGACCGCTTTGATTTCTCCAATTATTCAGGCTTGCGATGCCATAAGCGGAGCACGCCCGGGTGCAAGAAGAGAAGATAGTGAAAACTATATGAAGCGTTTAAAGGATCTGGAAGGAATGGCGCTGAGTTATGCAGGTGTAGAAAAGGCATATGCTATTCAGGCCGGCAGAGAGCTGCGTGTAATTGTTGAATCTGAAAAAGTAACCGACCAGCAGGCCGATATTCTTTCTGTGGATCTTTCTCAAAGAATACAAACAGAAATGACTTATCCCGGACAAATAAAAATTACAGTAATCAGGGAGAAGAGAGCTGTGAATTACGCCAAGTAATTTACTTCACCCCTTTTTAAAAGTAAAAGAGGCTGTTTCAGGAATTGAAACAGCCTCTTTTTTTGATAATGCTCTGCGTTAAATTAGTATTTGCTGCTGCAAAGGAATTCCGATGGCTTCATAAAAGCAGTTCCATCTTGCCTGTAATATATTACCTGACCATTTTGTTCAGTAGAAAACATTTTGGTGGAAGTTCCATCTTTCAGCAGGTTCCATGACCCATCAACCGGATAATATATCATTGATAAAACCTGACCGGCATCTTTCCCTTCAAGCGTTTTGATATCAAGACGGTTTTGGGTAGCTGTTATTTCCACCTTTATTCCATTCTTCATTACGACCTGAGTCTCCTTTTCACCGGCCTTCATTGAAATTGGATTTGAGCCTGTCCAGAATTCTATTAAGTTTAAAACAAAATAATCAATAGTAACTGCAATTGGATAGACAAATGTGACATGCAAAGCCCAAAAGAGCACATTGTTTACGAATCGGTTATCTGTTGCCTTTTCGTTCCACTTATAAAGAGATTTTGTAACCTTCCAGGATCCCATGCAGGAAGACGTTAATAAAGAGACTGCTAACATCGTAACAGTAATAAAGGAAAATCTTCTCAGTTTCATTTGTATAATATTATGCTACAAGGTAATTTTTTTCATCAATTCTACCTAATGCAACGGAAACTTGTTATATTGTGTCTGATTTTAAAACCCTTAGGCCTGAAAAAACACCTCGCCATACTCGTATTTCTTTTGCAATTTGGAACCGTTAGTGCTACCCATATTGTTGGAGGTGCGTTTACGTTAAAATGGATCAGCGGCAATCAATACCAGCTCACATTAAAGGTACTTAGAGATTGTATAAACGGAAGAGCAGAGTTTGATGACCCGGCCAGCGTTGCCATTTTTGATAAGAACACACATCAGATGAAGGCCTCTTATTCAATGAATTTTCTTAGCAGGCAAACCCTGAATTTTTTTGGTCCAAATTGTTCGAACCTGCCAACAACCTGCACCGAAGTAGGTTTATATACCCAAACCATTATCCTTAATCCGGCCACATTCAATAATTCAGCGGGATACTATTTTGCATACGAAAGGTGCTGCAGGAACCATATTATCCAAAATATTCTTAATCCGGAAGCCGCTTCTATTTCATTGTATATGGAAATTCCACCTCCGGCATTGATAAAAAATTCAACCCCATATTTTACAAATAACCCAAATACCTTTTTGTGTATTGACAACCTGTTTACCTATAACCTCAACTTTAAAGACGATGACGGGGACTCCCTCTATTATTCAATGGTTACACCCATCAATGGTTATGCTTCACAGGCAGAACCTAAGCCGGACTTACCACATGAAGGCCCGTATCCTACCATCAACTGGAGTGCCGGCTATGGCGATAACAATTCCATACAGGGGGCACCACCTTTATCAATAAACCCGGCAACCGGAGAGTTAACGGTTAATCCCAAAACTCCCGGAGTGCACGTTGCCGCCATCAGGGTGGAGGAGTTCCGTTTTGGAAAAAAATTAGGTGAGGTTCGGCTGGAGTTACAGTTTTTTGTTACTACCTGTACACCTAATCCTGTTCCTGAAATAAGATTTGTTACCGAAACAGGGGCTCCAAGTCCTCCCAATATTGAAGTACAAATTCCCAATAAGATTTGTTTTGATATCGTTTCCAACGACCCAGAAGATTCGCTTGATATGGAAATTACCGGGCCATTACTCGACTCCAATTCTGCCTTTATGCCTAAGGTGGAACAAACACGTGTGAAAGGATCAAAAGAGGTTCGCACCAGATTTTGCTGGCAAACTGATTGCAGCATTACCGGAATAGGTCCTCAAACTTATACCATTAATGTAACAGATAACGGATGCCCCTTTCCTAAAACCAACAAATCATCCTTTACGGTTACAGTTAAACCTATGCCTCTTGTATACAGTACAGACCTGCTTTGTATGTACCTTAGAGACAATCTTACCACCAGATTTTATTTTGGAGATACGTCAAGCAATAACCCGTATTTCAGCCATTTTAATATTTACCGTGCCGTTGGTGAAACACCTTACTCACGCTATGATTCCATGGTAAAACCGTTCAGTGATTCCTATTTCGACTCCCTAACACCTGGATACCGCACCATCAATTATAGTTATATGATGCGTGCCGTAAATAAATGTGGTTTTGAAGGTGTTCCATCTGATACGCTTGGAACCCAGGACCAGCTGGTGGCCGAACCGCGGCAACAAAAGCTGATTACGGTAACGGTTGAAGAAAATAAACGACTTAAAATTATTTGGCCACAATCTCCTGAGAAAGACTTTGCCCAGTATTATTTGTACAAAACCAAAAGTGGTGATTCCTCTTATCAATTGATACAATCCTATTTTAAAATTGGTGATACCACTTACATGGATGAAGAGGTTAATGTTCACCAGCAATCATACTGCTATCACCTGATGATGCGCGATACCTGCGATAATATAAGTGTGACAGGTAAGCCTGCCTGCTCTATTTTGCTAAAAGGTATCTCTAATCCATTTGAGCACCGGCTAAGCTGGTCGGCTTATGATTTTTGGGATAATGGAACAAAACATTATCAGATACAAAGGCAGGATCATGAAAATCCTTTTACCATTTTTTATACCGAAAAACCACAGAACCTGAACAAACTGGATGAGAACCTGAACAGAAGATCGGGTATATACCAATATATTATTCAGGCCAATGAAGCGTATCCTGAAAGTGGATCTGAATATTATGGTGCTCAAAGTGTTTCAAACGAAATAACCCTTATTCAATCTCCCCTGCTACATGTTCCAAATGCATTTACCGCCAATAATGATGGTGTAAATGATGAGTGGGGAATACGGGATGTATTTGTTAAAGATTATTACTTAAGGGTATATAACCGCTGGGGACAGTTGGTATTTGAAACCCGCGACAAAGGCATCCAATGGACGGGCGAAGACTCGTCAACTAACAACAAATCTGATGTTTACGTGTATCTGGTAAGTTATACCGGATGGGATGGCACCTCGGTAACCAAACGGGGAAACGTTACTTTACTCAGATAATCAAACACTTACAAATAAATAGTTTTTAAAATTCTCACCAGGCTTGCCTTTGGGCTGTGCATAAACCATGGCTTATCCACCACTACTCCACATTGCAAATGATTTTGTTAATATCACGTTGGTTTCAGGCTGCGGCTGTTAAAAACTAAAAACGCTTTTTTTATACATAAAGCCTGAATCAAAACGTAATTTTACTGGAAAGACTTCCTAAAAAAAAGGCACTGATTATTAATTATTTAAATAAAAAAATCACAATATTATGGCAGAAAAAGTAACCCTACTGGCTAAAAGAAAGAACATTCAAATTGCATTTGATTATTGCATGGATCACAAAATTCCCTTCGCAGTAAGCCCGAGGGGAATTTCCCCGGATGAATTTGAAATAGACCTGACAATCAACGAAATAAAACAAGCTGTAGCCTTGGGGATGTTTGCAAAAGACGTTAAATTTGAAGTCTTCGGATTGGGCGAAATGGCCAAGCCAAAAGCTACTTCTGGTGGTACAAAAAAGGCTGAAGTGAAAGAGAACGGAAACGCAGTTGAATTAGTGGGTAATGATCATTCCGCAGGTGCCCTTCTGAATTTCTAATATCTGAAAAACTGAGCAACTTTGATTTAAGGTTGCCATGTTTTTGTTTGATTGATTACGCAAAAATGCCCCGCTGGTCGGGGCGTTTTTGTTACAGTACTTTTAGCACACAGGAGGTCGGGATAGAAACTCCGCCTTTAAACACAACAGTTTCATCTGTGGCTGCCCAAACGGTAGTTTCTACAAATTTTACCCCATCGTTGGTAACAAAATAAATAATCGATTTTGCTTTATCCATATTACTTACCTTCATGGCATCCTCCAGGTTATTCTTTCTTTTAGCCCGTTGTTCGGGGGTTTCAAGCACATCATATGAAACAAAATGAAGTGATGGTAAATCTTCTTTGTTTACCGGTTGTGCATTTTCCATAGGTTATTTTTTATGACAAGTTATAAAAAAATTGCTTCATTGCCATAGTGAAATATCATTCCCTTATATCAGGTGAACTTACAGAGGAGCAACAACACCATAAAATGATGTTGATGAAAATCCTCAAGAGGTATATGCCTCCCAGGGCTGTTGAGTATTGCAGCGAGCTGATTATGCTGTATAAGTTGCATCTTCATATAGAGGTTGAGCGGCATGACAGACTTGGTGATTATAGCCCTCACCTTGGCAAAGGAAACAGGATTTCCATTAACCACAACCTGAATCCATATGATTTTCTGATAACCTTTATACATGAACTGGCTCACCATGTGGCATACAAAAAACATGGTCCCAAACATCAGGCACATGGCTTTGAATGGAAACAGGCGTTTAAAGATTGCATGCGCCCGTTTGTAATGCGCAGGATATTTCCGGCAGATATTGAAGCCCCATTAATTAAACATATGCAATATCCGAAATACACCCATTCCGGAGATGCGGCTTTAATGAAAGCTTTAATGAAGTATGATAAAGAGAAACATACCCTGCTGGAACAACTACCCGCTGGAGCTTTGTTCAGGCTGAGAAAAAATGGCAAAATCGTGATGAAAAAAGGAGAGGCCGTAAAGGATCATTTTATTTGTACAGAAACGGAGAGGGGAACCAAATACAAGGTGTTTGCTATTGCCAAGGTATTTCCGGCAGGCCTTCTTAAAAAGTAACTTTCAACTTTTCTTCTTTTCCTTCTCTTATTAAAATAAGTTCCGTTGATTCTCCTTTGGTAAACTTACCAAGGGCTTTCATATAAGTTTGCATATCACTAAGCTCTATTTCTCCCAGCTTAACCAATACATCCCCTCTTTTAACTCCTGCATTTGATGCAGGTCTGCCCTGAGTAACACCATCCACCTTTACTCCTTTTCCTTCAAACAAATAATCGGGCATAATACCAAGGGTTACCTTAAAAGAAACTTTTGTGGCACTGTCTTCTTTGGTTGGTGTAAAAGCAAGTTTTGGTTCTGCATTAAGCTTACCAATTAGGGTATAAATATGCTTAATCACAGAAAGCTCGCCATCGTAATTAATTTTGAATTCATCATCTTCCGGTTTGTGATAATCATAATGCGTACCTGTAAAATAATGAAGGGCAGGAACCTGAACATAATAAAACGAGGTATGATCAGATGAGCCTGTGCCTGATTCTGTATATTTTACTTTAAGCTGGTTTATATTTATTTCAGGCATCAACTTGTTCCAAACGGGTGAGGTTCCTGTTCCGCTAATGGCAAAACTTTGTTTGGTTGTATCCAGGCGGCCAACCATATCCATATTAATCATACAATTGAATTTTGCAATATCATGTGTTGGATTTTTTGTAAAATAGTTTGAACCAAGCAAACCCTCTTCTTCCCCGCTAAAAGCAATAAATAAAAAGTTATATGTTTTAAACGCTGATTTTTTAAGAATTCCTGCAAGTTCTATAAGAGCAGCCGTTCCGCTGGCATTATCATCGGCACCATTGTGTATCTTTATTTTCTCCTCTTTATTCTCCGGACGATAGGTAGATCCTCCATACTCATTATACCCTAAATGATCATAATGGGCTCCGATAACAATGGTATAAGCAGCGCCATTATCAATAAACCCAACCACATTATTTCCCTTAATTGGCTTGCCTGATGAATCGGCCGCAGATGCATGAGGATTAGCCAGATTTTTACGAATAAGAAACGGTTGAAGATACCCTTTGGTTCCGGCAGGGGTTATACCAGATTTCTTAAACCAACTGATGATGTAAGCATAAGCTTGCTTCTCTCCTTTTGATCCCACCAATCTTCCCTTAAGCTTATCATCGGCCAGGTATCCGATATGCTTCTTCAGGTTAGAAATAATTTCTGCATCTGATACAGGCAGGGTTTGTGCGTATAAAAACCCATAAAAAAAGAAAGCAATAATGGTTAGTTTAACGTGTAAAAATTTCATAAATGGTCTTAATAAATATGAGGCTGACAAAAATGGCAAATATGTTTCTGATTAACTGTGGTTTTATCACATGAGACATTTTAACTCCAACAGGAGTAAGAAAGATGGAAGCAAGCACCATAGGCAGAACAACAGGAAAAACAATATACCCTATCTGGTACTGATAAACAACCTGTGCTTCCTCACCGCTAAGGTTATATATTCCTACAAACAAAGCAAACATTGGAATAACTCCATTTGAAACTGAGCTGGCCTTCTTAAAAGGTTGCTTTAACAAGTCGGTAAACACCGGTGTCATTACCACACCACCGCCTAAACCGGAAAAGGCTGTAACCAAACCCGCAAAAAAACCGGTAAGGCGGTATTTATTGCTGCTTATCTCTTTTTCTATATCGCTTATAACAGGTTTGGCCAAGAGCATTCTTAAAGAGATAATAAGGAGCATGGCCGCAAAAACATAATTAAAAACTTCTTTAGAATACCAGTTGCCATTGCGTATCAGGTATGTGATGAACAAAGCGGTTATAATACCCGGAATGGCGGTTTGTAAAATTTCTTTCGGATAAAAATTGCCCGACTTATATTGTTTATATGAAGCTATACTCCCGGAAAAAAAAATGGTAAAAAGGGAGTTGGCCAATATTCCTTTTACCAGTGCACCCTGCTGCAGCCCCAGCCTGGATAAGAAATAATCCAATATGGGAATATAGATGATGCCGCCACCAACACCAAGGAAACCCGATATAAACCCTCCAACGGAGCCTAATAAAAAAATAATCAGGTAATCGTAAAAGTCTAACATGATTGGATTGCAAGTAATTGAATATTTATTAAATATGACAGCGATCCCAGCATCTATTTGCCTTTTGAATAAATTACGGCTGGAAAACCTTGTTTATTAAGCTTTCATTAATTTTACACATACCTTGTTGTATATGGTTTGAGGTTAACCTACATTGCGTAAAATATTTGTTTATGAGAAGTTTACACCAACTAACCTTCACCTTTATTCTCTGTATATGTTTAAGCCTAACTGCAAAAGGCCAAAAAATAATTACACAAACCGGAGTGTCTTATTTTGAGAATTTTGACGCTCTGGTTTCAACTGGCACAAGTTCTGTGATGCCGGTTGGCTGGCTCTTTTTTGAAAACGGAGGTAGCAGCACCACAACTTATGCAGCGGATATTGGCTCATCAACAACAGGTAATACTTTCAGCTATGGCAGTGCCTCTTCATCTAACCGGGCATTAGGTGCGTTGGCAAGCGGTACCACGCAACCCATTATCGGGGCACGTTTTGTAAACAATACTCCTTCGGTTATTACCAGTGTATCCATAAACTTTACCATGGAACAATGGAGAGCAGGCGGAAGAACTACAGCCGATACTTCTGTCTTTTTGTATGGAATAAATAATGGCTCATTAAACGGAGGTAGCTGGACCATTGATCATAACCTTACCCTTCAAAGCAAAATACTTGGAGGAAGCGCGCGGGCACTAATTGGCAATGATACCGCCAATCAACGCGGTTACACGTACACCATAACAGGCTTAACTATTAACGTAAACGACACCCTCTACATCAAGTGGGCAGATATTAACGCTGCCGGTACCGATGACGGATTGGCTGTTGATAGTTTTTATATTACTTTTAACGGCAGCGGCATTGCGCCCCCACCTGCACTTTCGGCTCTCTCTTTTACCAATACAGGTCAAACTTCTGCCAGCATCAGTTGGAATAAACCATCCGGTTATGTAGATTCCCTTTTTACCACCCTGGTATTTGTAAAGACGCAATCAGCAATTGTGCAAGGCACCATAAATATGAACGCAACAGGATACCTTGCTGATACCAATTTTTCTTCATCATCCTCTTCCCGCTACCAGCATGACACAGCTGCACGTTGCATATATAATGGTGACGGTGTATCTGCAAATATCTCCAATCTGAATATGGGTACCGGTTATCATGTACTTGGATATGTGGTGAGAATATCAGACTCCGCTTACTCATCGGCAACTATTACCAATGGTGCCACACAAAGTAATATTACCCCACCTGCCCCGCTGGCCACTATTGGAGCAGGAACCAAACCTTTAACACCAACCAGAATAGATTTGGCGTGGATTAAAAATGCCTATACCGACAGCATTCATACCGTCATTGTTTTTCTTAAAAAAGGAAGTGCCATTAATATTGGTGTTCCATCACTTCACCCTGCCTCCTATGTCTCAGATTCTTTATTTAACAGTACCTCCTCAGGCAGATATCAGCATGATACAGCCGCAAGATGTATTTATAAAGGTGACGGAGCTGATGTGTATGTTGATGGTTTAGATCCGTCTTCAACATATTATGCTGCAGCTTTTGTGGTGCGCGATGCCGATTCATCATGGTCGAACGCGGTTACCGGAAGTTTTGCAACGCCAGGCTTACCACCTTCCCCTGTTACTAATTTAACCTTTACCGGAACACAGGTTACTGCCTCATTAATCAGCTGGACATTACCGGCAGGCTATAGTCAGGCACTAACCAATGTGGTTGTATTTGCAAAAGCAGATTCAGCCATTCAGGGAAATACTCCGGTAAAAAATTATACTTCCTATACTGCAAATGGTGTGTTTGGTATTGGCTCCACACTCGAAACCGACAACCAGGCCTATTGCGTTTACAACGGTGATTTAAGCTCATTTACCATGAGCGGACTCATTTCTTCAAAAAAATATTACCTGAAGGCTTATGTGGTAAAACAATCCGATTCTCTTTATTCAACTGCCGATACCTTGGGCTTTTTTCAGCATTATGCTCCACCGCTTGCTGTATCATCAGTAAGTATGGCAGGGATAAACACTACCGGTGCAAAAATAAGCTGGACCAAACCTGCCAGTTACAAAAATAACGGATACACCACATTGGTATTTGTAAAAGCAGATCAGGCCGTAAATAACGGTACACCTGTTAAAAGTGTCATCAGATATAATGCGTCTGCCTCATTCGGATCTGGCACCAAACTGGAAACAGACTCTTTAGCCTTTGCGGTATTCAGAGGGGATACCAACTTTGTTAATATCAGCAACCTGAATAATACCAAAACTTATCATATTTCAATTTGGGTGGTAGAAGATTTTGATTCGGTGTATTCGTTTAATGCGGCAGGAAGCGGAAGCTCACTACCTCCTCCGCAGCATTATCCGATTGGTACGGTAAATACGGTGAATCCGGTAACGGGTGTTCCTGATTCTTTAAACAAATCTGTTCTGCTAAGGGGAGTGGTTTATGGATTTAACCAACGATTCACTGGTTTACAATTTCTGATGAGAGATGCCACCGGAGGAATTCAGGTGCTGAGTACCACCAAAAATTTTGGATACAATAATGTACTTGAAGGTGATAGTATTGCCGCAAGTGGTGTAATTAGCCATTCCCGTGGCCAGATTCAATTAACAACGCTTGATACCGTGATTTTGGTTGCCAGAGGTAAGGCTATTAAAAACGCTGTAGTGGTAAATACCCTGAATGAAAATACCGAGAATGACCTGGTACGCCTCAATATGGTAAAATTTGTGACACCTCCGGCTGGGAACAACTGGCCTACCAACAACACCAATATTCGCGTTATAAAAACCGGAACATTTGATACACTAACTATAAGAATAATTAGCACCAGTGCAATAGCAGGAACACCTTTACCTGGTTCTTCTGTTTTTTCCATTGTCGGAATGGGAGCTCAAACCAGCACAAGTACCAGTGTACCTTTTGCATTTGACGGGTATTATATCATACCACGCACGGCTTCAGACATTATTCCTTTTGACAGTTTGCAAGCTTTTGCATTAAACAGGCCATTACAAAATACCACTATTTCAGTTGACACAGGAAGTATTACCTTTAACTGGCAGCATGCAATACCGGCCAGTGGTGTGGCAAATCCAACATATACCTGGCTGTTAGATAGTGCCCGAGGGAATTTTAGCACCCCATTGTTTTCCGGAGCATCTGCCAATAGCGGAGCCGACTCCATATTTACTTTAACCAATGCGGCTATTAAAAGTATTTTTAATGCTGAGGGCGTAAATCCGGGACAGTCTATAACAACAAGATGGATTGTAAAAGCTACAAGCGGATTGTATACCAGAACCTCTGCAGATACCTTTACCCTTATTCTTACCAATAATATGAATACATCAGTTGGTACGGTATTTAAAAACATCACGTTTCATATGTACCCTAATCCGGCCGATAAGCTAATAACTGTAGAGGCAGAAGAGATGATAGAAGCTGTTTCCATAACAGATATGAGCGGGAAAGTGGTATTGCCTCCTGCAACCTTTGAGGGTAACAGCAAGATTAAAATAGAAACAAACTCCCTCGCCAAAGGACTTTATCTGCTACAGTTAAAAACGGCTACAGGCACTGGCGTAAAACGACTTATTATACAATAAATAACAAGCTATTGAAAAGAGGCGGGCAGGCTTAACTGACCCGCCTTTTTTACTGCCTTTTCATAAAAATGGATAAGGGGTTTTTAAGATGTGGTGATTTTGTTATTATTGTTGACCTAATAGCCCAAGATGAAAAAGACAATTACCGGACTCAGTTTACTTATATCAGGTTTTTACACGTACGCTCAGCAGGGCGCTGAAACAACTGAAAAAGGACAATTCTCCGGAAACTTTCAAATGAATACCCAGTTTTATCAGCGCGATGATAAAATCGGAGCCAGCACCACCCAATATTTAAGAGAAAAATCGTCAACCGAGGGTTGGCTATACATGAACTATAAGCTGAAAGGTTTTAATGTTACCCTCAGGTACGATATGTTTAATAACTCTCCACTTTTTAACCCGCAGCAGGCATATACCAATCAGGGATTAGGATACTGGGAGATTTCAAAAGAAATAGACAAGTTTACCATTACTGCCGGATACTTTTACGACCAGTTTGGTACAGGTATGATTTTTCGCTCTTATGAAGACCGTACTATTGGTATTGACTTTGCCGTACAAGGTTTACGGATTGTTTATGACCCTACCGAAAACACAAGGATAAAAGCATTTACCGGGAGGCAAAAGTTCAGGTTTGAAACAAGGGAACCGGTAATAAAAGGAATTAATATAGAACACCGCATTCCGGTAAATGACAACCTGAATACGAGTATTGGGGCTTCGGTGGTAAATCGCACACTGGATCAAAACACCATGAGCCAGATTGCCAATACCATTAACAGTTATGCTATTGAAAAAAGGTTTAACCCAACTTACAATGTGTATGCGTGGAATCTTTACAATACGCTGAACTATAAAAAATTCTCCCTTTATCTGGAGTACTGCAATAAAACACCGGAAGCCATACTTGATTACTCCAATACCCTGATAAAAAAAGGAGGAAATGTATATTACGGAAGTTTATCATTTGCCACAAAAGGTATAGGAATTAATGCCCAGTTCAGGCGGATTGAAACATTCCCTTTAAGGGTAAACCCGCTGGAAATACAACCATTTCCAAACAGTGCAGTTATTAACTATGCACCGGCATTAACCCGCCAAAACACTTACAGGCTGCTTGCCCGCTACAATGCCGTAGTACAGGAGCTTGGAGAAAATGTGGCTCAGTTGGAAGTAACCTTAAAGCCGAACAAAAAAACACAAATTAATATCAATACCTCTGCCGTGAACAGATTAAGCGGAATTGACTTTGGAGGAGGAATGCCTGAATTAAAATGGGATTCAACAACCAAACTTTTTAGTGAGGTATATATTGATGCATCATACAAGTTTACCAAGGAATTTAAAATGATGGCCGGATTACAACTCATCGGTTATAATCAGGTATTGTTTGAAGGAAAACCACAGGAAAAAGCACCTTATGTAAACGCAATTACCCCTTTTGGAGAATTTAGTTACCGTTTTACCCCCCTTAGATCTGCAAGGCTTGAATGGCAATATATGCATACCAGCCAGGATCTTGGTAAGTTTGTGAATGCCCTGGTGGAGTTTAATATTGCCCCTCACTGGTCGTTTGCAGCGGGTGATCTGGTGAATATTGAGCATGGTACCGTAAACAAGCCGGAACCGGGAGAAACATTTGAGTACATTCACTACTATAACTTTTTTGCAGCTTATACTTACAAAACCACCCGCCTTACAGCCGCATTTTTAAAACAACCTCAGGGTGTAAACTGCACCGGTGGGGTTTGTCGCGTGGAGCCGGCATTTAGCGGTGGGCGCATCACTTTAACTACAAATTTTTAACTTTGTACCATGAAAGCATTTAAACCAGTAAGTTTATTCTTTGTGATAATAAGCATAATGCTTGTTGCCGGATGCGAAGAAGAGCCGCCATTTATTGACTACAACCCGCCCAAGGTGGCCTTCGACACATCGTATATAGATAACTCGGTGGTAACACCACAAAGAAAGGTAACCCTGCTTGAAGATGTTTCCGGAGTAAGATGCCCCAATTGCCCTGACGCTACAAAAATTGCAAAAGAGGTTCGCAACAATTTAAACGGCAGGTTAAATATAGTGGTTATACACCCCAATATTGGATCATTGGGAAGTTTTGTAAATCCGGTATCAAGCCCCAAGAGCAAACAGGATTACCGCACCAATGCTGGTAAATCCATTTGTGAGCAAATCATTGGAATCCCTAATTCTTTGCCACGCGGATGTGTTGATCGGGTAAAGTTTACAGATATGTCGGAGATATTAATTGACAGAACAGTGTGGGCATCGAAGGCTACGGAAAGAGACGCACTTACTTCTCCTGTAAATATAGAATTAACCCAAATTCCAAGTCCCGATAATCAGATTATAATTGATATTAAAATCAGGTATACACAGGAGCAAACCGATACCAATTATTTAAGCATTATGCTTCTTGAAGACAGTATTATTGACGTGCAGGAATATCAGGAAACAATAGGTGGAAATACGGTAACCAAATTTGATGAAGCGTATACACATAACCATGTATTAAGAGACATGTTTACCCTTTATACAGGAGATGTGTTAAACAAGACAGGTGTTAGTCTTATTTCCGGACGTGTGATCCAGAAGAGATATATCTACAATATTCCGGCTCCCGACCTTACCAAAACCTATCCTGTAATTATTAAAAAGGCTAATACCAAAGCACTTGCTTTTGTACATAAAAACTCCGGCAGCAGCAAAGAGGTATTGCAATCACATGAAATTGATCTTGATTAAGGAAAATACCGTTGCGGGCTTATGAGAAAGTTATTTGGTATTTATCTCCTATTGTTGTCAATTTCATACTGTAGCCTTAAATCTGATTACGTAAACCAAACAGAGCAAAAACACAACAGGCAGCTCGCTTCCTTGCTTGATCCAGGGTCGTCACCCCTAAATGCAGCAGAAATAAAGCAGTTTAAAGGAATTACCCATTTCCCCGTTAGCGAGTTGTATAAGGTGGAAGCCGTTATTAACTGGCTGCCCTCGGGAACACCATTTGATATGGCGCACACAGGAGGCGATATCAGGCCTTATATGAAAGTGGCCGAACTTCATTTTAATATGGATGGCAAACCCTTTTCTCTGATGGCCTACCAAACAGAAAAGATGCGCACACAACGCACCCTGTTTGTTCCGTTTGCCGATATTACCAACGGCAGCGAAACGTATGGCGGAGGCAGATACCTCGATATTTCATATGCACCCAACGCCTCAAAAACAGAAATAGATTTTAATCTGGCTTATTATCCATACTGCGCGTATTCCCATAGATACTCCTGTCCGGTGGTTCCCTCAGAAAACAGCCTTTCCGTAAATATCCGTGCCGGAGAAAAGGATAAGACTCAGAAGCTATAGGTAAACCTGAAATCCATAAAATTGGCCACCTGACGGTGCGCAAGTATATTAATGCCTGCTCCAATATGGTTATTAAAACGGTACAATAAACCATACCGCTGATACACCGGATCAAAATAGGAGCTTGGATTAAATAGGTAAAGCCCTAACTGCTGACTGAAAATAATTTTTCCCATTAAAAACTCGTGACCAAACAATAAGCCGACCCTCTGGCTACTGGTATGGCTGTTTCCGTTGCGTTTTAATTTTTCTGCCAGTGACATATCTATATTCCATTCTCCACCCAAAGTGAGGGCATTAAATACTCCGGTTTGTTTACTCAGGTTTAATCCCCCACCCCAGATCATCCATCTTTCTTTTTCTCCTGCCTGCACCGTTTTACTGCTCCAAAACGCATACATATCAACCCTTGGTGCTTTGCCTTTATAATCCATATAACGCGTTTTTTTTCTGGCAGGATAAACAACAGGATGCAATGCATAATCAAATCCGGCAGAAGCGGTAGGCCAGTTAATACCTTTATTGGGATCCTTAATACCTCCATTGGAAATATGATTGTAATGTATATAAGTGCTTATGTTTAACCGCGGGGTAAGCCTGATATTTGCGCCAATTCCTAAAGAAACAAATCCACTTACGGAAAGGCTGTATGACATATTTGCTGGATTGTTTTGTGCATGATAGGGATTGGTGAGGTAAGATAAACCGGCAGCCGCTTTTATTGCCATATTTACCCGATTGGAATAAGAAAAATAAGGTTCAATAAAAGTGGCCGCTGTAAATCCATGTCCGAGAATGGCATTATCGAAATTAAAGTACTGAAGAAAAAAACCTGTGCGGGGATAACAATAACAAGTGTTCCAGGTTTTCTCATCTGTAAGTTGCCAGTTTAAATCCACTTGCAACCCGAAAGGGTAAGATCCTTTGGTATTCTGAACGGCTTCACTATGCGCAAAAATAAATCCCTTATGCGCGGTTAATCCATAGCTGAACAAACGCAACTGTGAAGTATCCTGTTGCGCATGGGCAATGAGGTGAAAGAAAACGAATACAAAACAAAAAATTGGCTTCATACAACTTATGATTACAAAAAAAAGACTTTATAAGTAGAGTTCTTTAATTATTCATTTAATCCCTACTATTATGAAGCACCTCATTCTTTTCAGTGTGCTGCTGATATTATTCAGCTCCCCACTCCTCCGCGCGCAGGAAATCAAATCCACCAAAGGCGAAATCCGGGGGAAAGTAATTGACTCAAAAACAAAAAAACCAATCGATTATGCCAGTTTAACACTGCTGAAGAATGACCTTGTAATAGCCACATCATTTTCTGACGATAGCGGTTTATATGTATTTAAGAATATAGATAGCGGAGCATACAGCCTTCGCTGCACCAACTTTAGCTACGTTCCTTTGCTTGTGAAAACAATAGAAATTAAAGCCGACCAAATAACCGTCCTGAATCTTTCTATGAAGGCAACCACAACTATGGTTCTTAATGAGGTAGTAATTATTAATAAAAGAATGATAGTTGATCCTGATGGGAAAGCTGGTTCTACAAAAACATCAAAAGAAATAATGGCATTACCACAGCGCAGTCCAAACATGGTAGCTAATACAGTTGCCGGAGTGGATTCCCGCTCTGGTAAAAGACCCAACTTCCGTGGAGCAAGGATAAACGGAACCGCATATTATATTGATGGGGTAAGGGTTGCAGGCAATGGAAATACCCAGGTATCGGCACCGGTAACCGTACCCAATAATGAAACATACCTGCCTATTAGTGAAAATAAATTTAAGTCGGTAAAGCAGGAGCCTCTTTCCACATTTTCTGTTGATGTTGACAAAGCAAGTTATGCCATTGTGAGGCGTTACCTGAACGATAATTTGTTGCCACCAGCTGATGCGGTAAGGATAGAAGAGATGATTAATTATTTTCCATACAATATGGTGCAAACTTCTTCAGAGCATCCCATTGTACTTAAATCAGAAGTGTGCGAATCGCCATGGAACAAAAAAAGGAAACTGGTACATATTACCCTCAAGGCCCCGGAAATAAAAATGAGTGAGGCTCCACCAGCCAATATTGTTTTTCTTATTGATGTTTCAGGATCTATGGAATCAACAGATAAGCTATATTTACTGAAAGACTGCCTTCGCCTGTTGGTTGATCAATTAAGGGCACAGGATAAAATATCTATAGTAGTATATGCCGGAACCGAAGGGCTGGTGCTTGAAGCAACAAGTGGCCGAAACAAAGAAGATATCAAACACGCCATTGATAAGATGAGTGCAGGTGGATCAACAGCAGGTGGTGCCGGAATAGAACTGGCTTATAAAATGGCGGTAAAACATTTTATTAAAGACGGAAACAACAGGGTAATACTTGCCACAGATGGTGATTTTAATGTTGGTATTACTGACAGGAACGAGTTACAAAAACTTATTGAAGAAAAACGCAACACAGGTGTTTTTCTAAGTGTGCTTGG
This sequence comes from Bacteroidota bacterium, assembly GCA_051715425.1. Lineage (GTDB taxonomy): Bacteria > Bacteroidota > Bacteroidia > UKL13-3 > UKL13-3 > JAJTFA01. The sequence goes on from JBPXJS010000038.1 coordinate 212,446, forward strand.
TTTTGGAACTGGTAACCTGAAAGATGCCATCATGGAAACACTTGCCGATAAAGGAAATGGCAACTATAATTATATTGATAATTTACTTGAAGGTAAAAAAGTGCTGGTAAAAGAAGCCGGCTCTACTTTGGTTACCGTGGCAAAGGATGTTAAAATTCAAATTGAGTTTAACCCGGCCTATGTAAAATCTTACAGGCTGATAGGATATGAAAACCGGATGCTGAACAAAGAAGATTTTAACGATGATAAAAAAGATGCCGGAGAGATTGGTGCCGGACATACCGTAACTGCTATTTATGAGTTGATAACAGATGAAGAAGAAACAGAACCTGCAAAAATTGATGACCTGAAGTACCAGCAAACTGTGGCTGTATCTGCTTCGGCTTCTAAGGAGATGATGACCATAAAGGTGCGGTATAAAAAACCGAATGAAGATAAAAGCACCCGTTTTGATATTCCGGTTTTCGATTCAGAAACCACATTTAAGGATGCTTCCTCAGAGATCAGATTTGCTGTTTGTGTTGCCATGTTTGCAATGAAACTGAGAAAATCGGAACATGCCGGAAAAATTACTTATGAGGAAATTATTGAAACCGGCAAAAGTGCCAAAGGAGAAGATCCTGATGGATACAGGAGCGAATTTCTGAGACTGGTAGAAACAGCACAACTGCTTGCCTCAAAATAAAACCGTATTATTTCTTTTTGATTAAATAATAAACCGGAATACCTGCCAATACAATTCCTAAACCCGGGTAGGTATAATCCGGTTTATATATTAACAGGTTTACGCAAATAAATAATGCCGCACCAATGTATATAGCCGGTAAAACAGGATAACCCCAAACTTTATATGGCCTCTCTGTTTGAGGTTCTTTAATACGCAGAATATATACTCCTGCTACAGTGAGTACATAAAAAATTAATACAGCAAATACCACATAATCCAGCAGGTCGTTGTAAGAGCCGCTTAGGGTAAGCAGGCATGTCCATACCGCCTGAATGATAAGGGCAAAACGGGGTGATTGGTGACTGTTTAAGGTTGCAGCACTTTTAAAAAACAACCCGTCAAGTGCCATGGCATAATAAACCCTTGCACCAGATAAAGTAAGGCCATTAATACATCCGAAAGTGGAAATCATAATAAAAGCTGCCATCAAAAACATCCCCGTTTCTCCGAAAACAGTTTTTAACAGCAATGTTCCCACACGGTCTGAAGGTGCCGTTTGGATAGCATCAAAGGGTAAAGCTGATATATAAATCCAGTTGATAAAAACGTATAAAATAGAAACGCAAAGTGTTCCGATAAGCAGAGATAATGGCAGATTTCTATGTGGCCTGTCAATCTCTCCTCCGGTGAACGTTACATTATTCCATGCATCGGATGAAAATATTGAACCTACCATAGCGGCACAAAAGAGGCCAATATATGAATAGCTTCCCACCTGATCAGGTAACGACCAGTTTACAGGAGCCGGATTTGACGTTAAAACAAAATAAAGTCCGGAAATGATAAGAAAAACAATGGCGCCTATTTTTGTGAAAGTAAACACATTTTGTAACAGTGCTCCATTTTTAACATTGGAGAAGTTAAACACGGTTAATACCCAAACAACCGTAACGGCCAAAACCTGTTGGGTTTGTATGGCAACAAAGCCCAAATCTAAAACTATATTTTTATCCGATATGGCAGGTAAAAACACACCGGTAAATTTTGCAAATGCAACTGCTACTGCCGCAATGGTACCGGTTTGTATTACCGTAAAGAGGGTCCACCCATATAAAAAGCCAAATAGTTTGTTGTATGCTTTCTGAAGGTAAACATACTGTCCTCCTGCTTTCGGCATCATTGCGGCCAGTTCTCCGTAACTTAATGCAGCCATCAGGGTGATGAGGGCAGTAACCACCCAAGCCAGCAGCAGCATAACCGGAGAACCCAAATCACGGCTCATGGGAGAAGGAACCAAAAAAATACCAGAGCCAATCATGCTGCCAATAATAAGCATCACACAATCGAGCAGGCTAAGTTTTTTGGGTAACATGGTTTGATTATTTAAGGCCTCGTTTTTTCTGAATATAAAACACTATCCCGAAAATCAATGCTAAAATAAAATAGAGGTATCCTTTATCTCTAATGACGTGCTCAAAAATACTGATATAGATACCGGTTAATAATGATGAAATTGCTAAGACCAGCCAGTTGTAAAAAATAATTTTTTTCACGTTAGTTCTTTAAACTAATGGTTCCCCTAATTTTAAATATTTTGTATTCTGTAAATTCCGTATTCGATTCAAGGCCATCACCCATAATAATCTGATCAGGTGTGGTGATGCGAATAAATTTATCCGTGTATATTTTTTGTGTTACCTCATCCCAGTTTAACAACTCTGTTCTTAAGGTATCGCCCTTGTTGTTTACCAAAATCACATCATTTCTGGCAACTGTTTTTCTCTCCCTGTCGTTTCTTACCGCGTATTTTGCTTTTAGATAACTTTCTACTTTTTTATTTCTGTTTAAAAAGTAGGCGGTAAGTCCCTGAGGCATTACCATCTCATTGCGCTCATCGTTTGCATAACGTTCCATTAAAGGAGCAAAAATCCTGGATTTTACATACCCTGAATCCGTGTAATTAATCACCATGTTTTTCCCTGTTTCAAGGGGCAGGTTTCTTCTGTCTGTCATTACCTTTACACGTTCCACATCTTCTCCCCCGCAAGAGGCCAGCATCGCAAGAACACATATACAAACAAAACGGTTAATCATATTTGTAGCGGTTAAACCACTTATCGCTCACAGAAATTCCCAGTACAAAACGGAAATATTCTTCTTTTATAAGGCTGTTATCATGTGTTCCTCTCACCATATACTCCAGGCCCACATTTAATCTGTTTTTAGACTTGCCAAGAGGCAAACCGGCACCTAATGAAAAGGCATAATTCACGATATCTGTATTGTTTGCATTTACGTTGCCATTATCGAAGCGCAAACCAGCGCGGTATTCCACTCTGCTAAAATAGTTTTTAAAATTGCTGATATTGGGAATGTATGATGCCCCGAGATTTATACCTATTGCATTTTTTAATGAATCACTTTGTCCGTTTAGGCGATAATCAGACCAGGCCTGATAGGAAACCTCAGCACCGGCAAACCATTTGTCTTTCTTTTCCATACCAAAACCCAGTGCGTATGAAGAAGGCAGCAATATGGTAATATCAGAATTTTCCACGTATGCAATGGTATCTACCACGCCAACTAAACCACCAAGCCCCATAGATTTTGCAAAATACTCCTGACTGGCATTTAATCTGGCCTGCTGCCACATACTGGCGCCACCAACAAGGGTGATATCATTTTTTAATTTTTGATGGTATTGAAGGCTATATTGAAATTGAAAATCACCGATGATGGTTCTGGTTTGTTGTTCCGTATTAAACCTGTTGAACTCCCTCGGAATAATAAGGGTTTGTTTTGTTTCATTGGAACCAAATATATAAGATGCCTGCACCCCACCTGAAAAACTAAAGGAATCTTTTTTATCTTTAATAAATGCGATACCTGTGCCACCATAAAAACGCGAAAGTCCACCGCTTCCAACTTGTTTTAAGGTCGCATCATAATCTGGAAATTTCAGAGAGCTGCTCACATCATACCCCACATTGCTATATGGTTCCAGGCCAAAACCCATGCCCCAGCCAAGCTTGTAAGATACCGGGAAAGCCAGTTTAAAATAGCCGAACGAGAAATTATCAACCTCACTTACAGAAGTTGAACTGGAAATGGTACCAACACTATAAAGAGCTCCTGCTTCCAGCACTGTTTCTTTTAGGGCACCATAAGATGCGGGATTGAGGGAGTTAATTTCAAAAGATGAACGAATTCCCTGACCGAGCTGGCCCAGGGCAGATTGTTTTGCTGTACCCGGAAAGTGAATATCGCCAACACCTAGTGAGGAGTAGGGAGATTTGGTCAGATTTTGAGCCGTAACCTCAAAAAAACCTATCGTTACAGAAATACAGAGGCAAAGGGCCCTTTTAAACATTGAAATAAAGTATTTGATTTAACCCTTCCAACACAAGATTGGGGGCTGCAAATATGTTGTTTTTTAGCTGTTTCTCCAATATCCCGGCATCACCGCCACAAATCAGGGTTTTTAAACCGGGAAAATCCAATTCATAACGCGCTATTGTTTGGTTTATTTCATTTACAACACCATAGTAGGCTCCTGAAAGCAGGCAGTTGGCGGTGGAGTTCCCGATATAGCTGTTCGGAATTTCTAGTTTTGGCAAAGGCAGGCGCTGGGTGAATTCATGCATCGCTTTGAGGCGCATATTGACCCCGGGAGAAATAGCTCCTCCTAAATAATCTCCGCCTGAGGTAATGATATCGTAAGTAATACACGTGCCACAATCTATTACCAGTACATGCTCACCGGGGAATCTGCCCCAGCCGCCAGCAACTGCAGCAAGCCGGTCGGTTCCCAATGTTTCAGGAGTGGCATACTTATTGGCAAAAGGCAGCCTGGTTGATGAAGAAATAATTAGAGGAACAAGCGGATCCAAAAATGCTGTAATGCCTGTAACGTCAAGAGAAACAGAAGATATAACAGACAAATCCACTTTGGCTGCAATAGCTTTTAATAACTCGGGTTCAGCAATATTTATCACCCTGGTATCCTTTAATACCATGCCTTCAAAAACGGCAAATTTAATTTGGGTATTACCGGCATCAATAACCAGAGAACGTTTCATTGAAGCCAGATTATTTCTTTATTTCTGAATAACCGGGGTCCTTGAGGAGTTTCTAATCTAAGGCACCCGTTCTGATCTATTCCTGAAACAATTCCCTGCAGCATTTCATTGTTGTATAAAAACTCAGTATACTGGTTGATCCGGTACATGACTTTCTCATACTGACTGATTAGTTCATGCAATGAGTAATTATACATCAGGTTGACACGTGTATTCAGGTAATCAACACATTTATGAAGACATTGTTCGATATTGTGATTAATACCGGTGAGCATGGCGAGAGAAGTGGGCTTTTCTGAGTCAAATGAATCCTGATTGATATTGATGCCTATTCCACAGATACTTTGGCGGATATTCTCTCCCTGAATGCTGTTTTCAATAAGAATACCGCTTATTTTTTGATTACCTGCATAAATATCATTAGGCCATTTAATGCAGGCTGCATCGGGTACATAATAATTTACAAAATCGCGTACAGCCAGACTCACAGAAATATTAAGCTTCAGTTGTTCTGCCGGATCCAGTTGATGAGGAAACAACATCAGGCTAAATGCCAGATTTTTACCGGCTTCCGATACCCATTTGGTATTATCCTGCCCACGGCCATCTGTTTGGTAATGGGCACAGATAATTGTTCCGTCATTAATATTTCCGGAGTCTGTCCACTCCCGTGCAATATTATTGGTAGAATCTATCTGATCAAGCCAAATAATGGAAGAGCCGATGTGATGTTTCAAAATGATTACCTTTGCACCAAAGATATACAAATGGCTAAGAAAGAACAAAGCATTAAATCTGCTGCTGCTCCCAAAAAAACGGCAGCAAAAAAAACCGCTACACGCCTTAAAACCAAAGTTCCGGAAGTTGAGTCGTACACCAGTATGGCCCTAGCAAAGGCTGCCGCTCAAGGAATGTTTGAATTAAAGGCAGAAGATATACGTATTCTGGATATGAGGGAAATTAGTACCGCATCTGCCGACTTTTTTGTGATCAGCCATGCAAAATCAGATAAGCAGGTAGAAGCCATAGCAGATTCTGTGGAAGAGGAAGTGCATAAGGTATTTAAAGAGTGGCCATGGCACAGGGAAGGTTATGAAAATCTGGAATGGGTTTTACTTGATTATATTGACGTGGTTGTACACGTTTTCCAGGAAGAGAAGCGAGAGTTTTATGGTGTTGAAGAGTTGTGGGGAGATGCTATTGATATTCCTTTTAAAGGGAAATAATTTACCCTTCGGGAAGGATTAAAATTTCATCATCACTTTGAGGTTAACCCTGCGACCGGTAAGGTAGTTAGGCACCGCCCATGTTCTGGCTTCGGCATCTTCAATCCACAGGTAGGAAATGGTATTATTAATATCAATGAGGTTAAATACTTCAATACCAATCATGGCCGATTTAAAGTATCGTTTCCATCCCGTTTTTTTCTTATCTGTTTCATCTGTTAACACTTTAGAGAAACCTATATCAACCCTTCTGTAACTTGGCATGGTGAGGGTATCCCCATACCGGTTTCTATCCGGTGGTCCAAAAGGCAGCCCGCTTCCGTATACGAGGTTTAAATAAACCCTGATGGAAGGGAACTTTGGCATATAATCCTGAAACATAATACTTGCATTTACCCGCTGATCTGTTGGCCTTCTTACATAACCCGGCTGCAAAGGATTTCCGGCCGCATCTGTTATTTTTGCCGAAGGTATTTTTTCGGCTGTGCTCATTACCGATAAACTGGCCCAGCTTTCTGTGCCTTTCACAAATTCTCCGTTCACGCGTAAATCGATTCCCGTGGCATATCCTTCAGCAATATTATCGGCATAATAACGGATTCTAACATTATCAATCTCATAAGGAATAAGGTTTTTCATATCCTTATAATAAGCCTCTGCAAAAAACTTAAAGGGCCTTCCCCATGCAATAAAATTTAAATCTCCACCGGCTATATAATGCACCGATTGTTGTGCTTTGATGTTTTTATTGATACTTCCATTGAAGTTACGCATCTCCCGGTAAAATGGTTGTTGGTAATACATACCAACTGCTGCTTTCAATGAATAGTCTCTTTTTACCACACCCTCTTTTTGTTTTAATAATACAGCGCGGTTATGTTTTCTGTTTGGTTCAAAAGATACCTGAGCGCGCGGACTAACAATATTTTCGTTATTTAAACTCCACCAATTGCTTCTGATACCATAAGTAACAATCAGGTTATAATCGCGGTTCAGGGTTTGGCTGTTTTGGACATATCCGTTAACGCGGTATGAGTTAAGTGAATTAGCAGAAGAGATATAATCATTTACCACTATTTCTCCGTTTACCAATGTTGGTTTTGCAAAGCCAAGAGAATCGATATAACCCCACTCGTTCATTTTATCCTTTATTTGCTCTCCCTGTATTTGTGTTCCCCACTGGATATAATGTTTACCAGAACTAAAATAACCACGGTGCCCTGCATTGTAAACCCATGCCTGAAGGTTATTGCGTGCATGGTTCAGAAAATATCCTATTCCTTTACTTGCACGCGATTTGCCAAAATTATCATTACCAAAATCTGTTTCGAGTTCTTCCAGTCGGTATGCGCCTTCTATGGTGAAGTATTCATTTTCATTTGAATAAAATGCAGAGGAGTACAACTTGAGTTTGGTTTTATAATTTGGCTGATAGTTTAGCGACAATGCACCTGTGGCAGTGCGATACTCCATGAGATCGCTTCCATTAAAAAACATCCTTAATGCCAGGGCCTGCTTTACCGTACCGAAAGTTGTTTCCCGTGTTTCAGGAACGATCATATATTTATTTTGTGCATAGCTGGCAAGCGCACTAATATTCAGGTTATCTTTTAAATGATAGGTAAGCAGGGTTTGCACATCTGTAAATGATGGCTGATAAGATCCTTTGGTATCCAGCGTACTTACTACGTATTGATTGGTCCAGTAGCGGGAACCAAGTAAATAGGTAAATCTTCTGTTTTTTGTTGATCCTTCCACATGAGCCTGCACCCCAAGTAAACTCAGGTTTACAGATGAAGCGAATTTTTTAGGTTCCCTGTATTTGATATCCAGAACAGAAGACAACTTATCGCCATAACGTGCTTCAAAACCTCCCGCAGAAAAACTCACACTGTGCACCAGTTCTGTATGAATAAAGCTAAGCCCCTCCTGCTGCCCACTGCGCGGAAGAAAAGGCCGGTAAATTTCAATATCATTTACATAAATCAGGTTTTCATCATAGTTTCCTCCCCTCACATTGTACTGGGCACTCATTTCATTATTTGACGAAACCCCCGGAAGTGTTTTTAATATGGACTCGAAACTACCGGAAACATTTGGCAATGTTGTTACCGTTTTAGGGTCAATGGTTTGCATACTTACCTTATCGCGGTTTAGTTCTTCTGTATAAACAAACTCCTTAAGGTTATAGCCAAATCCCATTCTCACATCGAGCCTAAACCGCTCATTTTGGCGCAATGGTTTTACAGTTTCTCTTTTGCTGGGGCGGCCCACATAGGAGAATGCCAGTTCATTTACTCTATTGGAATCAACCGCAAGTTTATATGAGCCATCATCATTGGTAATGGTGGTGCGGCTTGTTCCTATAAGCACAATATTCACATCTGCTAATGGTTTTCCCAGAGAATCGAGCACAAAACCATAAATAACAGCATTTTGAGAATACGTTGCAGAAGCTGCAAACATCAGAAGCAGAAATAAAAAACGTTTGCGTATCAATATGTGTTCAACGAATATCAGGCCTGCTGCGTATGTGGGTTGGTATTTTTGAGAGAGGTAATTGTTTGTTTTGGATCAGCAGCACTAAATACATAATTGCCTGCTACAAGCACATCGGCACCGGAACTCAACAAACCGGGAGCAGTCATTTCATTTACACCGCCATCAATTTCTATCAGGCATTTGCTGTTTTGCTGAATAATTAATGTTTTGAGTGCCGCGCACTTTTTATAGGTATTTTCAATAAATTTTTGTCCGCCAAAACCGGGATTCACACTCATCATACACACCAGGTCTATATCAGCTATGGTATCTCGTAATAATTCAACCGATGTATGCGGGTTAATGGCTACTCCGGCTTTCATCCCCTCTGCCTTTATGGCCTGTAAAGTTCTGTGCAAGTGTGTACAGGCTTCATAATGAACCGACAAAATATTTGCTCCTGCTTCGGCAAACATTTTAATATACCTGTCAGGATCAACGATCATTAAATGAACATCAAGCGTTTTTTTCGCATGTTGCTTCAGCGATTTCATTACAGGAAACCCGAACGAAATGTTTGGAACAAACACGCCATCCATCACATCTACATGAAACCAATCGGCATCACTGGCATTAATCATTTCTATATCACGCTGAAGATTACCAAAATCAGCGGAAAGTATGGAAGGGGCTATTATCGGCATCATGGCCACGAAAATAGCTTTATTGCCTCATTTTTAGAATTATTTCATCAGCAATATCTGTCCAGTCCTGGTTTGAATCTATTAAATAACCGGCCACACCTGCACCTGAAGCAGCATCCATATCACGTTGTTTATCTCCGATAAATGCCGATTTATGTTGATCTATATGAAGCCGGGCTATTGCTTTTTGAACCAGTAATGAGGCTGGTTTTCTGCACAAACACCTGCCAAAATCCGGATGGTGCGGGCAATGGTAAATCAGGTCTACAAATGCACCTGCTCTTGCCAGTTCACTCACCATACTTTCGTGTATCTCTTTAAGAGTTAGCTCTGTATACATTCCTTTGGCTATTCCACCCTGGTTGGTAATCACCACTACTTTTACTCCCGCCTCATTAAATTTTTTAATATTGGTTATGGCATGTTCCAATACCTTAAAATCATCTTTAGTGGTAATATATGCGCCAACCTCTTCGTTAATTACTCCGTCTCTGTCGAGAAAAATGGCTGTGTTCATTATTTATTTGAATTGATTAATTAGGCTCTAAAACTTATACTTGAACAAATTTTACAATTTTGGACAAAAGAATTGTCATCATACCTACTTATAATGAAAAAGAAAACATCGAACTGATGATCAGGAAGGTTTTTTCCTTAACTGATCAGTTTGATGTGCTGATTGTTGATGACAGTTCTCCAGACGGAACCGGAGATATCGTAAAACGTTTGATGTCATCATTTCCGCATTTGCATATCCTTGAGCGAAAAGAAAAAAATGGTCTCGGAACAGCCTATATAGCAGGTTTTAAATGGTGCATGGAGCATCAATATGATTATATTTTCGAAATGGATGCTGATTTTTCGCATAATCCTGAAGACCTTATCCGGCTTTACAAGGCTTGTGCCGCTGGGGCGGATATGTCCATCGGATCAAGATATATAACCGGTGTAAATGTGGTTAACTGGCCCATGAGCCGGGTGATGCTCTCTTATTTTGCAAGTATGTATGTGCGCATTATTACCGGAATGAACATCCAGGATACTACAGCAGGTTTTGTTTGTTATTCTAAAAAAGTTCTGGAAACAATAAAACTCGATCAGATTAAATTCAGGGGATATGCTTTCCAGATAGAGATGAAATTTACTGCCTGGAAACATGGGTTTGAGCTTAAAGAAGTTCCTATTATTTTTACTGACCGCACCAGGGGAGAATCTAAAATAAGTGGTGGCATTATAAAAGAAGCAGTATGGGGTGTGCTTTCCATGAAGATAAAAAGCTGGTTCAAAACCTACCAATCAAAATAGTTTATTCGCTGCCTCGCATCTTTAAAAAAGGCTTTCAGAATCCTTTACATTAAACCAACCAATTAACACTTTGTATAAAAAAAAGGCTGTCCCTAAAATGGAGACAGCCTTTTTAAAATAACCTGTTACTTTATTTCAATATCACTTTATTGAGACTCACTTTTCCATCCACATCAGTTAACTCCACCATATACATCCCTTTGCTCAGGTCCGACAGATTAAGCTGTACATCATTTAATCCAGAATAGGAATTGCTCGATACTAACTTTCCAAAAATATCAACCAGGCGAATTTGCTTAATGGATGACGCTGTACTAATGATGTTGATTAATCCGTTTTCTGATGGATTTGGATAAATATAAACTGACTTGTTTTTGTCCAGTTTGCTGATTCCCGTATTGATATCCAATACCTCAACCAATCTTTTTACTTCCCTTGCTTTGTTTCCTGACAAATCAGTAACATTATATTTCACATAATACAAACCAGGCACATCGTTAATAATTTGGGAAGCATCTGTTGTTACAGTAAGCGAAGATTCCGGATAATAATTATCGCTTGCTGTAAATCCTGGTTCTACAAACGGCTGGAAGCGGTCTAACAAGTATGGATTTCCTCCAATGAGTTTTATTGCCGGGGCAGTTTTATCAACCACTTTCACAGTTCTGATTAATACCACACAGTTGTTTGCTGCATCACAGAAATTGTAGGTAATAGTGTAGTTACCAAGTACACTGGTATTAAGGTTGCTGCTGGTGCTTACGCTTACATTTGGATAATAATTATCTGTTGCATTGTATCCTGGTTCATTGTAAGTGCTGAATACTTCTATCTCCATCTCTTCCAATCCTTTCAAGTCTGCGGTTGGAGCCTGGCGGTCTTTTACTTCTACCACTGCAAGGAATGGATTGGCCATATTGCCTGATCCGTCTGTAGCAGTATAGAGTAAATTGTAGGTGCCCGGTACATTTACATTGATGGTACCTGTGCGGGTTGGTACAATATTTTTCCAGTAGTTATCTGTTACATGAATATACTCATTATCTATATATGCACTGCCTATCTGATGCGCTATGCTAATGATACCAGGAAGAAGTTCGATGCTTGGTTTCATGGTATCTTTTACCTCAACCACCCTTACTTTTTGTGCCATAAATCCAAAGGCATCTGTAATGCGGTAGATAAGGCTGTAATAACCCAACTGCTGGTTGTCAAGCGTTCCCAGTTTTACAACCTGGCTGCTGATATTATTGCCCAGGTTATCCAATGCCACTGCTCCCGGATCACTAAACGTTGCTCCCACTCCAATCATCATCGTATCGGCTCCGTTAAGGGTAATGCTTGGGCCGGTTTGGTTAATCTCTACCTGTACAATGCGGATGGCGGTATCTGATGTATTGCCATATAAATCCGTTACATAATATTTGAGTTCATAGTATCCCACCTGCGAGGTGTTTACTGTACCCATTACCACATACCGGCTGCTGATATTGCCTTCCAGGTTATCTGTTGCTGTTACTCCTGGTTCTATATATGTTTTGTTTACCTCCATACGCAATACCGGTAATCCGTTTAAGGTTAATACCGGT
>JBPXJS010000039.1:0-215917 GCA_051715425.1 Bacteroidota bacterium
GGAGTTGGAATATACCTTAAACGAAATAGATGTATCTGCGGTAAGTCCTGCAGCACTTGCCCTGATAGTATATCCTATTGCCGACTGAGTAATTTTAAGTCCGCTAAAGGAGGCCAGTCCGTTTACCGCATTCAGCGTAGTAGTTCCGGTAAAACTTCCACCTCCCGGATTTGAAGCCAGAGAGAGGGTGATGGAATTGGTTGCAGATTGCTGCCGGTGCCCTTTGCCGGTTAATACCTCGGCTGAAACAGCAAAGGCGGTGTTAGCCAGAATAGCATTGGCCGGTTCCACATAAAATGCAATGGATGTGGCATTGCCTGATGAGCCATCCAGGTAGCTGGTGCTTATAGTAAAAGAAGAATCTCCTCTGCCGTTTCCTCCCTGATAGGGTTGGTAGATAAGGAAAACACTGCTTGTATCTGAAGTAACACCACTTACAGTGGCAAGCAGGGTATATCCGCTTCCTCCTTCATCCAGGCTCAGGTCACTGAATGTGGCCAGGCCATTTACTGCTGAAACGGTTGTTGTGCCAGATAGGGTTGCCCCTCCCGGATTATTTAGTAAAGATATCGTAATGCTTGCTGAAGATGAGGTATCCCTTAGTATTTGGCCGTTAAGTATTTCAACACTTACCGAAAAAACAACCCCACCTATTATTTCTGAAGCTGGTTCCGTGTAAAAAGAAAGACTGGGGCTACCACTGCTACCATTCATAAATAAATATTCGGATGTCATCTGAATATCTCCCCGGCCGTTTCCCCCTGCATATTGTGCAAGCAAATTAGCCGGCATATGAGAACAAATGAGTAGGTATAAAAAAAATCTTAACTTATTCATAACTGGTTTTATTGATGGGTGATAAAATTACTCGGGTGTACTTGATGGCAGGGTCCGCACCCCTCTTGCTGAACAGTTTGCCCCCTGGTTAATGGTGGAAATATTTACTCCGGAGCGATCTGAGGTCCTGAGAACATTATCTGACTTTCTCGTGGTCACAAAATTTAAAGATGAAGGCCATGTAGCCACATCATGCAATCCAGAGCTTTGTAAGGTACCATTGCCGTGTTCACCGGTAAAATTGTTTCTCCAAAGAGTACTTCCAACGGAGGCGGTAATTTCTCCCAGGCCCCCTGATAAATCCATAATGCCATAATAACTGGCTCCTGCATTTTCCCTTATACTATTGGAAGGCATTGCATTTGAACCAACACGCAAGGGGTAAATCTTTGAATAATAATTTCCGGATACCGGGCTCTCGTTGGTATTACCCGAATAGGTAACACTATTGCTTTCCAAGTTGTACGTACTTCCCCACGCATATTCCCCGGCAACCGGATATAATGGTCCCCGGCATGCTTTTTCAAACTCAAGTTCTGTCATTGGACGGATGGCGGCCCAATCCATATATGCAGCCATATTTCTATAAAACAAGTCTGTACAGGCAATTCCCTGCCCGTCATCTGCTTCTCCTCCAGTATCGTTGTTGTTATAATCACACATAAATGTAATCGGCCCAAATGCGGCCAATGTTGCCGGAGTGCTTACCCCGTTTCGCCTCAGAACGGAATTGCTGTTTGTTAAGTTGAATTTGAAATTGCGGCTTGTACTACCAAAGCCTATTGCAATCGTCCCCATAGGTCTTTGTTGAGAACGGCTCATGCTATTTAGATAATCTACAACCTGCTGCTGGGTAATCTCATATTTCATGCAATAAAATCCTTTGTATCCTTTGGGAAAAGCAGCCGGTATATTAGATGAAAAATTATCAACAGGTGACATACCGGTTGAACTGGTGAGGGTGGTTCCCCAATTAATTGCGTTCTCTGAACTGATGAGGAAAGGTTTATTTGTTCCCGATTCTATAAATTGGCCGTAATTGCTAGTTGATGAACTATCGCCCACATAAAATGCTCCCTGCGGTACGTTTACCATTTCCAATGCAAATACCTTTACCTGTATCACTTCATTGTCTCCAATTCCGTTGGCACCATAATTCCAGCGAAGCCTTGCATTACTTATACTGAAAGTACCTGTACCGTTGCTGCTCCGGTAAAAAAAAGCCCCAAGAGCAGGATTGGTTGTGGCATGAAAAGTATTGCTTTCATTGTGTAAGGCCGCCTGCGCATAAGCGGCTGTTCCCGTGCCTGCGCTGTTTCCGGTATTGTTCAGGTACGCATGGTTCCATACCCTGAAGGCATATATAGTCATACCGGTGATATTTGCAGTGGGGGCCTGATTTATGGTAAATTGGGTAGATGAGTTAATGGCTGTAATAACGGTACCCTCCACAGCCTGGTTATGTTCAATAGCCATACCTACTTTAAGCCCGTTGGTGCTGTTTACATTTATAGTAGTTCCGCTGTAGCTGGTGCAGGTCATTATCGGATCTGTGGTTCCAACCCGGTATTTCACAAATACGTACGCAGCATCCCAGTTGGCTGGTGCAGTGGCTACACGCCAGGAGTTCTCCCAACTCAGGTCAAAATAAATATTGCAGTAATTGTTTACCGTATCACGCCCGCTTATACTTATTGATCCCAGGGTGATATTATTTGCCTGAACAGGTTGGGCGGTTTTTAGCAAAAGCAATATGCCAATAATACAATGGCTAAGTTTATATGTTTTTAGCATAGGAATAGTTGATTAATTGTATCATATATATTCTAGGGTGGCTGGTTTTTACTCTTCAGCACTTACAGGCAACGTGCGTATGCCACGTCCGCTATAAGTAGTAATGCCGCTTGCCGCGACATTCGAATTGGCATAAATACGGTCGCTTATTTGTTTATAGGTGTCATTACTAGAATACCCGCCACGAGAACATCCGTTAGATGTGTAGGTAATGATACCACCTGAATAATGAGGCCAGGTGCTTACATCGGCCAGCCCCCAGTTAAGGCTTCCATTCCCGTGTTCTCCGGTAAAGTTCCTGTCAGTAGCATTGCCCAAACCAACCGTGCATTCAAGCAAACTTCCGCTAAGTTCCATAATACCCCAGTAACTTGCCCCTGCCACCACACGGCTGGCGTTTGCTGCTGATGCAAAACATCCGGCACGGAAAGGGCCTGCGGTACTGCTATTGTTAGGATTGGTACCGGTGCCGGTTTCGTTGGCACTACCACTATTGCTTATACCTGTGCTAATTGTTAAGCTTGTGCTGCCCCATGCATATTCATTGGTTACCGGATAAACAGGGCCTCGGCATGCTTTTTCAAATTCCAGATCAGTCATTGGGCGCAAACCGGCCCAATCGAGAAACGCAGCGGCATGCCACCACCCCATTAATGCACAAGGTATAGATTGTCCATCTGATATTTCGTTTCCAATATGGTCTCCATCTGCATCACAATAGCTGGTTAATGGACCTGTGGCCGAAAAACTGCCTGCTATACGTACATAATTTCTGGAGACAACAGTTGAAGATGCACGCACAACATAAGTAGAAGTAGCAGTAGATACACCAGATGAATAACTCTGACCACCTAAAGAATTTTGCAGCAGTCTTCCCTGCTGATAACGATCCAGGGTATTTATAAAGTCTACGGTCTGTTTTTGTGTGAGTTCATATTTCATACAATAAAACCCATTATATCCTTTGGGAAAAGCGGCCGGCAACGTTTTTGTTGAACCTGAATTAAAATCAGGGGAGCTTACACCGTCCCCGCTTTGGGTAGCTAAATTGCCTGCAGTGGTACCACCCAGGGTAATTGCTCCCTCTGATGTAATTTGCAAAGGGTTATTTGTATTACCGTTTTTATAGCTGGCATTAAAACCTGAAGTACGCCCGTCTCCAACATAAAAACTGCCCTGAGGTACATACACCATTTCTATCGCAAATACCTTTATATCTACAATATCATTATCCAGCACGCCATTGGCTCCATAGTTCCAGCGCAGGTGGGCGTTGCTTACGCTAAACGTTCCTGATCCGGAAGCATTGCGGTATATGTAGGCACCAAGGGCAGGGTTGGTGGTTTGGTTAAATGCAACCCCTTCATTGTACAAGGCTGAGCGTACATTGGCTGCTGTGCCGCTGCCTGCATTGTGCCCGCTGTTATTGAGGTAAGCATGTTGCCATACACGGGTAATAGTTAAAGTTGCAGCGCTTAGAGCTACGGAAGGAGTGGTATTAATGGTAAAAGTGGTGGCTGAGTTAATGGCTGTAATTGCCGTATTTACAGGTAATGTTCCTGTTCCGGAAGCTTTTTCAACGGTCATGCCCACCCGCAATCCGCTGGTACTGCCAACTGTAATCACAGAACCACTGCTGCTTGCTCCGCTTAAAGAATAATCAGAAGTGCCGATACGGTATTTTACAAATATGTATGCAGCATCCCAGTTAGATGGCCCGCTTGCCGAGCGCCAGGAGTTTTCCCAATTGAGATTAAAACGAACCAGGCAATAATTGTTGGCATGATCCGCACCGGCAGAAGTATTCTGACCGGTTAGTACGGCTGAGTTTACAGCAATATTGTTGGCTTCTGCATGAAGGCCAAGAAGTGATGCAACCACCAGTTGCAGGAAAGCGAATTTGAATGTTCTCATATAAAAGTGTTGTTATGGTTTATTAAGCAGGTATAGTATTCTTACGTTTCTTATCCTCTTAAGAGAAATATGGTTTAGCCCTCAAGCTGATTGTAACGCCTGTCAAAGGTATCCTGAAGCCTTGATATTATTGGGGTTGAACCGTTTAGCAGCCTTAATGGGTTGTTTAAATACCTGTTTCATTTGTTAAACTATCATTTCTGATCGTTTAATTGCTTTTACGCTTATACAATGAGTTGCTCTTTTTTAAAACAAGCAGCAATCGTTTTGTTGTGTTAAACTTAAGTCGCGCATACTTTGGCAGATTCAGCGTGCAAGGCATACGTATTTATTGGCTTATTTTATATTTAGTTGTTAATTTATGTATGAATGCCTTTTATTAAGAACAAATGGATAGGTAAGCTTTAATAGCTGTTTAATGATGCAAACGGATTGTTGTTTGCCTAACAGCGGATTACATAAGCGGAATCATGAAACAAAACATGGAAATAAATTCAATGATTTATTAGAAAGATGGTTCTGTTGGTTTAACTCACGTTTTTGTTTGTTGAAATGGTTAATTGTGCCTTTTTGCACACAAAAAAATACCCAGCATTAGTTGGCGGATATTTAAGCATGAACAGCGGTTTGTCGAATTCTTTTTTAACGTCTGCGGGTGGATTTTTAGCGATTGTTTTTAGGAAAAACGGTTTTGGTGTTAAAGTTTCAGAACTGAGTGTTATGTAGGCCTTACGGGTATTTTTATCATCATTTGAAATATGATAAGACGGAGCAGAAGTGGAAATACACCATCAGAAAAACAACGAGGGGATTAATTATTTTCGGGAGTGTATGAAGCCTTCTTTTAAAAATGAAGGCTAAAACAACTCATGCAACTTTTGCCAGTAGGGTACCATCTGCCTCATCAACTTATTCCTTCATTTAATTAATTACTACTCTTATGAAAACAACTACAAAAACCATTACCATTATTTTATTTAGCCTGTTGTCGTTTTATGCAAACGCACAGCTAAAAAACATTTCAATAAAAGCCGATTATGAAACAATAGCACCTGGCTTATATAAGTCATCCGTTGTAGATGGCGGTACCTTTAACCTGATTTATAGTTTAACCAACGAAGGCTCCAAATCCATCATTCCTTCTGATTCCATTGTTGTTTTATTTAGCAGCGATGCCACTCCGGTGATGAAGGTTCACCGGGTATTTGAAGATTATCTGGCACCAGGGGAAAGTGTAATTGATACGGTTAAGGATATTCTGGTTCAATTTAATGGTAAACAAATATTTGCCTGCTATATGGCAGCCAATATTCGCGGAGATATCACAATGGATTCAGCCAGATCAGACAATGGGCTGCAGATGATGTTATCGCCATTGGTATTGCCCAAAAAGAATATTGCACTCGCTACAAGCCTTACAGGAAACATTACTATAAAAGAAGGTGGAGCTTTTAATTTTGATTATCGTATTTCAAATATGGGCGCTCAGGGAATTGTCCCGTTCGACTCGATATCAGTACAATTGATGGTGGACGGTAAATTTGTGAGACAACAGAGTTTTGTGGGATACATAGCACCCGGGCAAACAATAATGGATACCATCAGGCAAATTCAAATGAATTTTGGAAACCTGCCTTATATTCAGGTTTGCGCCAATGCCTATATCCGTGGCGATGCTTCGTTGGATTCCAACAGCAAGGATAATGGAGCCTGCATCCTTGCCATTAAAAAAACGAATACAGGCATAAGTGAAAATACCACAGCCAAGGTGAGCATTTTCCCTAACCCTTCAGGGAGTATATTTAATTTTAATTTAGCGGATAAAGAGGCAAACCGGATCATCATCAGGAACATGGAGGGTAAAGAAGTTGGCAGGTTGTTTATAATAAATGGCAAAGCCACGTGGGACGTTACCTTATGTAAAAACGGGATCTATTTTTATGAAACAGAAACCGCTGGCGGGGATAAACTTTTCTCCGGCAGATTAATAGTGATACACCAATAGTTTAGCAGTATAAACATGGCAGGTGTTGAATAGCCTGCCATGTACGTTATTCTACTATCATTTTAATGCCTTCCCTGTTGTTCATGCGCAGCAGGTAAATGCCTGCTTTTATATTGGTTAAATCAATATCAGTCTTGTTATTATTTATATTATTTTTTTCAAAAACAAGCTTGCCATTGCAATCAAATAAACGAATGGAATTGATTTGTTCATCAGCACTTACGGTGGTGCTTAAACGTGCCGGATTAGGGAAAACACTAATGACAGATAAAGGTGTACGATTTTTATCAGCATGCAGCGTGATTGTTTCACTGAATGCAGTTTCTCCGGAAAAATCAATCTGTTTAATGCGGTAGTAAGCCATAGTGGTGGCAGAAAATATGCCTTCATCCGTAAAATTATAGTTGTTGGTATTGTTTTTAGAGGCGGGTACCTGCACCAAATCTACAAAATCTGTTTCTGTTTCTTTTTTGCGCTGCACAACAAAATGGCTGTTGTTTTTTTCACTCGTTGTAGCCCATTGCAATAAGGCATCTTGTTGTTTTACACTACCTGAAAAACTTAACCACTCTACCGGAAGCGCACTGGTGTTTAAGATAATCAGATCAAAACGTTTGCCGGCTGATAATGGGTTTGATGTAATACTTACAGGCAGAAGTGATTGGTTTGTAATAAGGGTTGAACTGCTGGTATACTTATCGTTTAGCAATACAGATTTACCTGCAGGTATGTGGCTAAGGTTGCTAAATTGAAACTGATATGTTCCCGCTGTTGCCTGAATTGATATTGGAAATGTATCAGATACAGCAGTAAGCAATGGATATCCGTTGATCT
Organism: Bacteroidota bacterium; assembly: GCA_051715425.1. Taxonomy (GTDB): domain Bacteria; phylum Bacteroidota; class Bacteroidia; order UKL13-3; family UKL13-3; genus JAJTFA01. Next base: position 7,385 of record JBPXJS010000039.1, read on the forward strand.
GAACCGCCTGTGTATCGGCATACAAACTGAGGTTTACAACGGAGTTGCCGAGTTTATTTGCATCTTCACTGTTGTTGTACCCTTTATTAAACTGAGGGCCAAATTTGATGATTGCTTTGTCGCTGTTAAGTGAATCTTTTATTAAACGAATGGTAAAAGGAGCACCTGCTGATTTGAAATACTCCGTTGCTGGGTCTGCCGTTTTACATGCTTCGGTAAAAGTAATACTCGGGCTGGTTCCTGTTGCCTGTATCATAAAACCCTGTCCGCTTGCAATAATATAATTATCGGCTTCATAACTACCGGAGGCAGGATTATACATATAATAAAATGCACTTATATTGTTGCGTGTTACCAAACTCCAGTCTATAGCCGATGGGTAAGGATTACCAATCAGGTTGTATCCGTCAGATGATGGAAAGCCTGTATTGGTGTATGTGATGGTTGGAGAAATATTGCCCATTGCAGCAGTGCCGGTATAATCTAATGTTACGGCATTTTGTGCAGGAAACTGGCCTGATGTATACCATTGCGGGGCAGAGAGGGTACGGTCGCCACGGACAAAAACCAAGGCTCCAAAACCACTGCTTAAACTGTTGGCAGTGTTGCTAACAGCCTGCCATCCGCGTCCGGCACCACCCGTGCTTTCCTGATAGGTATAAATACTGGGATTGCTGGTAAATCCCGGTGTAGCATCAAAACCCACGCCACCACTTGGTCCTGTTACAAAAATATCGTCAATTAACTGATCATACGTAAAGTTGCTGATATGTGGTGCCAGCATGCGATACCTGCGTGTTACGGCAGGTATATATCTTTCAGTAGTAATATTACCGGTTATAGAACCGCTGCTGCTGCCAAGGCTAGCTGTTGCTGTGGCATCTGATTTAAAGGTAAGCGTGCCGCTGTTGTTTACTGTACCATTTACCACCAGTGTGGTACCTGCATTAACCGTAAGCGATGCCCCTGATTTAATATTGATGGTGGTTCCGGAACTGATGGTTGCGGTACCGGAACTTATTACCGGTTGTGTACCACCGGAAGGAATAGTGGCAGTTTCACTTGCTGGAAAAACTCCACCACTCCAGTTGCCGGCAGTTGTAAAGGATGATGTTCCGCTGGTGAGCCAGGTATTGCTTAATAGTGATGAACTTTTAAGTGCAGAGAGATCACCCGCATTGTCTCCACCGGTAAACATCTTATAGAGCATAAAACTGCTGGTGGTATCGGCACTTATGCCATTGGCAGTTGCTCCTACAGTGTAACCAGATCCGGTTTGATTAAGACTTAAATCGCTAAAGGTAATTACACCCGCTGTTGCATTTTGTTTGGTGGTACCGGAAAGGGTTGCATTGCCGGGGTTTGTTATCATACCAAGGTTTATGCTGTTGCGGGCATTGAGGTCGCGGTTGTTGCTGTTGTCAAGAATTTCTACAGTAACAGAAAAGGTATTATGAGTTAATACATCAGTGGCCGGGTTCACATGAAAATTAAGGTGGCGGTTGCTGTTGGCAGGATCACCGCTTGGTTTCAGATAGGCCTGGTATTCATTTGCATCACCGGCAGCATTACCACCAGTAAACATTTTATAAAGCATAAATGAGCTGGAAGTGGCTGACGTAATTCCGTTAGATGATGCTGAAAAGGAATATCCGGATCCGGTTTGATCAAGAGTAAGACCGCTAAAAGTAACTACTCCGGAAGAAACATTTAATCTTTTAGTTCCTGATAGGGTGGCACCTCCGGGGTTGGCCGACATATCCAGGCTTATGCTGTTTCTTGCATTTACATCTCTGTTGTTGCCATTATCCAACACCTCTACTGTTACTGAAAAGGTATTGTAGGTTAATATATCTGTAGAAGGTTGCACATAAAAATTGAGGTGCATATTGGAATTTGCAGGACTACCACTGGGCAGGTTGTAGGCCAGTTCATAGGTGGTATTTCCTTTCCCGTTACCACCCTGGTATTGCGCCCGGGCTGTAAAAGCCAGATACAAAAAGGTAAAGGTAAACAGGTATTTATAAAAATTTCTCATAGCTTAATAAAGGCTTTATAAAAGGGAGGAATAAGGTAAGGTGATTGTTCATGCCTATTCAGCAGTGCTTGTTGGCAAGGCTCTTACCGCTCTGAAACCAACATTTGCCACACCTGTACTTGGCGAATAGTTTCCATCTACCCTGTCAGAAACTCTGAGATAAGTGGTAGCTTCATTGTGTGAAGCTCCCCTGATGCATGATCCTGTTACAGTTGATACTTCACCGCTGCTGATGCCAGGCCAGTTTGCCACGTCTGCATTACCACTGCTTGCTAAAACACCGTCTCCAAGGGCACCTGTATATGCCCTGCCCAGACTGGCTCCTGTATTAGCAGCAAACTCCCAAAGATTTCCACTCATTTCCATTATGCCATAATAAGTGGCACCGGCACTCTCACGCAGGTTAGAGGTTCCGGCAAAAATACCAACCCTTAGCGGGCCGCCATAATTGGCTCCATAATTTGCATTGGCGTTGCTTGTTGCAGAAGCTTCGCTTGCCAAACCGGCATTACTCACACTTGTTAGCGGTGTAATACTGGTTGTACCCCATGCATATTCATTGGCCACAACGGTTTGGTTTCCACGGCAGGCTTTCTCAAATTCCAGTTCTGTCATTGGCCGCATGCACGACCAGTCCATGTAGGCTGCGGCATCCATCCACCTGATATGATTACATGCAATATCACCTGTGCTGCCTGAGTTTAAAGTAGCATCTCCACTGCTCCAACTGATGTAATTTCTTGTGACTGTAGCATCTGAATTTTTGTGATTGGCATCCGTGAGATCCCGGTTTGCTTTTTGGGTATTGGTTAATGTGTTAAAAAAGTCGACATATTGTTGCTGGCTGGCTTCGTATTTCATGCAGTAAAAACCGGTGTATCCTTTAGGGTATGCAGCAGGAAGGGTTTGTGTGGTGGTATTGTTATAATCATCTGCCGGGCTCATACCGGTAGCATTATTATTGGCAAGATTACCATTGGAAGTGCCTCCAAGAGTTAAGGCAGATTCTGAGGTTATTTGTAATGCAGTATTGGTAGAACCGTTGCGAAACTGGGCGGCTACATTTGTAGAAGTGCCATCGCCCGCATAAAAACTTCCTGTAGGAACATATACCATTTCAACTGCAAATACGCGGATATCGATGGTGTCATTATCGTTTATTCCATTTGCTCCATAATTCCAGCGGAGTTGTGCCGTGGTAACACCAAAGCTACCACTGCCGCTTCCACTTCTGTAAAAAAATGCACCCGTGGCAGGATTGGAAATAGCATTAAAACTGCTTCCTTCATTTTTGAGCCCTACCTGCACCGAAGCAGCGGTACCTGTTCCTGCACTATTACCAGTATTGTTAAGGTAAGCATGTTGCCAGTTTCCTGTGCCAACCCGGTACTTTACAAATACCCAGGCCGCGTCCCAGTTAGAGGCCCCGGAAGAAATGCGCCATGAGTTTTCCCAGCTTAAACTAAAGCGGATCAATGTATAGTTGTTTGAGTTGTTTACACCTGCTGTGGTATTTTGACCTGTAATAATAACAGAGCTAACACTGATATTGTTGGCGAGGCTAAATTCTGCGGCCATGCAGAGAAGGGTGAACGTGATAAGAATGCGGGCAAATTGTTTCATGGTTTGTTGGATTTTAGTGATAGAGGTATGGTTTGATGTAATTGGTTAGTCAGTATTAGTTTCTAAAGAGTACTTCTATTTGTTTGGAAGAGGGAGGTATTCTGTTAACCGGTGTTTGTTAGAAAGAAACGGGAAAGAACGTTTGGTGTTCGTGGAACAATCAAATTTATTATTTGAAACCGGCTTTCTGTTGAACTAAGTCCTGTTTTTATTCATGCAGTAGTTTTAGCATTATGAATAGTATGATATAGATTATGAGTATAAAACGATCAGAAAGACTGGAAAATAGCGGTTTTAGCGTTCATGTAAGGTGATTAACATAATTAAAACTAACGGAGTACTATTTTAAACGAATAGAAGTTGAGTTTAAATTAACCAATATGTTGTAAGTGTTTTTTGAGACAACACTCGCTGATATTTGCCGCAGGCATTATTCTTAAATACCTGTTGTGATTACATCCTAAGGAATATAAGAAAACCGGTATGCATTCATTATTTATTGCAACAGGAAGATGCTTCTTAGCTAAAACAAATGAAATTAATTAGAATTATTCATGTTGATTCGGTGGCAAAAGCACGAAAGACCTTTGTAAGAGAAGTAGCTTTTTGCAATGGTGTTCATTTTCTTGGTGGGTTTGCAGAGGTTTCAGAGGTGGTTTCCTTTCTGCGAGCCAATGATGTTCATCTGGTTTTTTTAGATGATAAAATGAAAGAACCAGAGCTTGGTTATTTAACCTCGGTAATACGTGATCTTCCGGTAAACCTGGTGGTTTTATCATCACATAACAAGGGCGTGTTGGCAGCTTTTGAAGCCAGTGCCCTTTATTGTATTCTTAAACCAGTAACAAAAGATAAAATAATGCGGGCCATTGATGTGTGGAAACACCAAAAGGAGAAGTTTACATTCACTCCGCATCGTTTTGAAGAACATTTATATGAGTATATGAGCCAAAAAAATACTTTCCCTAAACGGTTGTATTTAAATACAGTAGGTAAGACCACGGTTCTTCAACTGGAGCATCTGATTTATATTACATCACGGGATAATTATTCTCAGTTTATGCTTGCAGACGGAGCCATTCACAGCAGCAGCAGGAATATTAAAAATTTTGCAGATATATTGAAGGAACATCCTGATTTTATCCGCATACATAAATCTCATGTTATCAATAAAAGGTTCGTCACTCATCTTATTAAGGAAAAGAATAATAAGGTTTTTGTAGAAATGATTGATGGCATGAGGCTGGAGATTTCTCCAAACCGCAAAGAGGAAATACTTAACGAAATTACCGGTTAAATCAGCAACCCTTTTTATGTTATTATATAAATATATTCAGATTAAATGTGGCAATAACAGCAGGCGAAAGGGGGGTACCAGCTTGCAATAATAAAGGTTTAGGAACGGACACACCGTGTAGCATTTTAGGTTTGCAGGCGTACCAGAGTTGCTAACTATTCATTATGATCAAAAGATTGAACAACAATATAGCTATTTATGCTATTTACATAAACAATCCGTTTAATGATGAGATTCATTCGTTCAATGGACTAAATAGTCGTACATTGCTAAATATGATCCGTTCTTGTTTGTTCAGCTTTGTTTTACGGGTTTATTATTTAACAGCGAGAACGTTTAAATGTTATGGTTAAAAATGAATGCACACAATAATATTGATCAGTTAATTTTTAAGATATAAGTAATGCTTTATTTTAAGAATCATATTTATTGGTCACTTTGGTGTTGCCACATAAACATTCATGTTGAAAATATGAGATATTTATTGTGGTGCTTAAAATATACCAGAGTAACGCCAATTGGCACTGTGGTCTCCAAAACCAGTTCTCATATGGCTCAAAAACAGGAAGGATAAAGAGTGTTGAAATACGATTCCCAATTACTTAAACCAACTAAGCAATGAAACCTATCAGGATTATTCACGTAGATGATGAAGCAGGAACAATAAAATCCTTTGCCCAGGAGGCGGAGAATTGTGAGAATATTGAGTATCTGGGAGGATTTACCAATGCGCAGGATGCATTGTCATTTTTAAAAATGCACGAACCGGATATCTCCTTTTTAGATATTGAAATGCCGGATAAAGATGGTTTTTGGCTTGCCGATAAAATAAAGGGAATGAACACGAGTATTGTGTTTTTAACATCGCATACAGAGTATATGATGAAGGCTTTCGAAGCATGCGCAGTGCACTATATTATAAAACCTGCAGGACGCAAAGATATTGAACACGCCATTGAAAACTGGAAAAAGCAAAGGGAAAAATTTGCAGGGCAGGCAGGCCAGATAGAAGAACTGATTAGCAATTATATCCAACAGGCCACTACCTTTCCAAAGAGGGTATTTATTAATACAGTGGGTAAAACCATGGTTATTCAGTTAGAACAATTAATGTATATTTCTTCTACTGAAAACTATTCGCAATTTTATATGATAGATGGAACCCGCCAATTAAGCAGCAGGAACCTAAAAACATATGCGGATGTGCTGCATAAGAATCCCGATTTTGTTCGGGTTCACAAATCACATTTGGTAAATAAGCGTTATGTGGCCAATATCCTGAGGGATAAAAGTGGTAAAACATCACTGGAGATGAACAATGGCGTAAAACTGGAAATTTCAGCCATGCGTAAGGAGGAAATATTAAAAGAACTATTGGAGTAGTTTAAAAAGTAAACCCCGGAAGTGCGTTCCGGGGTTAAACCAACAAACAGTTATAAAACCTATGAAAATTACTAACGCTGTGCAACTAACCTTACCAACAAAAGTTAATTTACATGCACAGCTAACTTTCTAAGTCGATTCAAAACTAAAACTAATTCTGGCAAGAAATAATGGTTAAGCGTTCTGTTTATTAAATCAAGCCTTTGGTTTATTTAACCACCTTTTCTGGTCGTTTAAGTTTTAGCACAAAAAGATAAAAACGGGTTAAAGCGCTAAAAAGAGAGCAGAATGAACCGCCTATTTGTGTCAGTAAATGAAGTAAGAAATGCTAAAATGTAAAAGAAAATGGTTCCGGATTGCCGGCATAGTGAGTTATGTGTTGGTTGGGGTGTGTTTCCAGCATTCATCCGCTCAGGTTTGGAATCAAAAACACGAATCGAAACTATATAACTCCACAAACTCACCTATACAGGAACCTATTTGTACCATGCAGGATAAGGATGGTTTTTTATGGGTTGGCACGGTGGAAGGTTTAAAACGGTTTGACGGGCGTAATTTCAGAAGCTTTAAAAAGGATAATGGAATAGGGAATGCCCCCATAACCACCATTCTTTACCAGGCCGACTCAGGCAGGTTGATAGTGGCAACCGGAAGCAACGGTGTTTATTATTTTGATGGTGTTCATGAAGCAGTTCCTGTTACCAACGATTCGCTTATTTATAAACTCTGGATAGCAGGAATTTTTGTGTACAAGGACATTATTTACCTGAATACCCCTGGTGAAGTGTATCAGATCAGAAATGGCAAACTTGGGAAAGCAAATATTCCGGTTCCGGAGGGAACAGCCTCAGCCATATACAGAGATCAGGAACATCAGTATGTTTGGGGGATCCATGGATTGTATACTACCGATTTAAAAACCAAAGCCAGTCAGATTTTGACTGCGGAAACCATGCGGGTTGTATCCGGAAAATGGAAAGGTAAAAAGCAGTATTGGGTTTCGGCATCTGACGGGGTGTATATGCTAAACGGTAACACATGCACACAAACAATAAAGTTCCCAACCGCCAAACGCTACAGGCCCGATATGTGTACTGATCAGTATGGTAATGTGTATACAGTTGCCGATAAGATATATAAAATAGATACTTCAGGGACAGTGAGTTCTGTTGTTCCAAAAGAATTCTCACAACCGAATATTACGTTTAATGGTATTTACGTAGATTCTTTTCAGAATATCTGGGTTTCATCGTCAACAGGACTTTTTAAGGTGTTTTTGCAACCTATTTATGAAAGTTTGTTGCACAAGGTTCCGTATCATTCCAACACGTTTATGTATAACCCTCAGGAATCCACAGTGCTTTATTATGATAAAGTGCAGTTTTCTGTTCTGTCGCAGGGCGCTGATGGAAAGGTAAAAGAGATTCACAAACTGCCTGAAAAGTCGAAACAAAAATTTCCAGATGTGCATTCATTCTGGTACGATATAAAAAAGAGGGAGGGATGTTTTTCAACTAATTACGGGGTGTTCCGTTTGGAAGATCAGGCACTGAGGGATATCTACTACCCCTATTGGATCCCATTTGAGGCAACATTAAAAAGTAAAAGCAACAGACTTTATGCTTCTGGTATGTTTGGGCTTCAGGAATTGGATAACGACACTTTAAAAGATTTGCCTATTAATGAAGTAAGTTCTAAAGCAATCGTTCACCATATTACGGAAGATAAATATGGAAATATTTGGGCATCTGCTTTAAATGGCTTGTATTACTTCGATGAAAAAAAGGTAAGGAATGTTTCACCTGCAAATGGATTGTTGAGCTCCAATATTTCTTATGTGTTTGCCAGAAACGATACGGTTTTTTTGAATCAGGATGATATGGGACTATACCTGTTCCGTTCTTCGCCTGAAGGAAAACTTAGCCTTATCAATCACCTTACCACAGAAAACGGATTGTTTTCCAATACGGCCTCCAATTTTTATGTTGGCAACAACGGAATTATTTACCTGTTGCATAAAAACAAAGGTGTTTCGGTAATACAATTAGCCACTGATGGAAGTGTAAAGTGTAAAGTAGTTAGTGAAGAGTTGTTCCCCTCATTAGACTACAATAGTATGTTTGGGGCCTATATAGATGGTGATAATAACCTGGTGTTACTTTTTGAACATAAAGCCAATAAAATTAATGTAAAGGAGCTATTTAAACCTGGCAACAGGTTTCCCAATATTAAATTAACCGATATCAGGCTTCAAACAAGATCTGTAAAATGGCAGGAACGGGGTTTTGATTTGCTCTTCGATAATGTGCCTGTGAATATGAGCCTTGCTTACCGGGATAATTTTCTAACCTTTTATTATAATGGTATTTATTTAGGTACAAATGATAAGCTTAGGTATCAGTACAGGCTGGCTCCCGGCAGCGATGTTTGGATTGATGCAGGAGAAACACCGGCTACTTATAATAATCTGTCTCCGGGCAATTATGTTTTTATGGTACGTGCGGCTTTACAAAATAGTGAAAGCTGGTCGCCTCCTGTTGAATATCAGTTTATCATTACTCCTCCATGGTGGCAAACGTGGTGGTTCAGGTTATTAGCGGTGGTGGTATTTATATCAGCAGGGGTAATTATTGCATGGATGCGGATTCGTGCCTTTAAGCGCACAGAGCAATTAAAACGGGTAGCGCTGGAAAATGAAATGAAGGCTTTGCGCTCTCAAATCAATCCTCATTTTGTTCAGAACACGTTTCAGATTATCAGCAACAGGATATCACAATATAATCCACTGGAAATTATTCCTTTTCTTAAAAAGACTTCCGACTACTTCCGCGCAGTGCTGTTAAAATCGGAGGTAAATAGTTGTACCCTCGAAGAAGAAATAGATTTTACAGAGAAGTATCTGCGCTTTCAAAAGGAGATTTATTCAGGGCTTGAGTATACTATTGAGGTAGCAGAAGAAGTAGATACCATTGGGATTGTATTGCCAAGTATGCTGTTGCAACCGTTTATAGAGAATTCTATTAAATATGGTTTTTCAGGGTCAGACCATTCATCAAAAGTGGTTTTAACGTTTAGTGCCGATGAGCATTATCTTAAAATAGAGATAAAGGATAATGGAAAAGGAGCCGATATGGAAACATTAAAGATAAAACAAACCTCAAGAGGCAATATGATTACAAGACAACGATTGCATCTGTTTTATCAGAAAAAGAAACATCCGTATAAACTGTCGTTTTCTTCTAAACCAGGAGAAGGTTATCAGGTGGAGTTTATGTTGCCGCTTTGATAATTAAACAGCCTGTAATGAAGCGATCCTTGTATAAATAAGTCAATAAAAAGAAAGGCAAACCCTTACAGTTTTACAGTCCAGCCAAAGGTATCTTCTGTTTTGGAAGTTCTTATATTTTCAAGCGTGGTATACAACAGGTTCGATACTTTTCTCTCTTCAACAGGAGGTAATACGTACTCTTTATTTTTATAGTTGATGGCAGCAATCTTGGCAATCAATGCTGCGGTGCCTGTTCCAAAGGCATCTTCCAGTTTTCCGGCCTCAGCAGCAGTTATTATTTCTTTAATGGATACTTTTCTTTCTTCAACCGGAATGTTGTTGGATTTTAAAATTTGAATGCAGGAATCTCTGGTAATACCGTTTAAAATGGTGTCGTGTAAATCCGGAGTAACCACTTTACCATCAATAACAAAAAACAAGTTGGTGGTTCCTGATTCCTCTACATACTCATGGTTATTGCTGTCGGTCCATACAATCTGATCATATCCTTTTTGCTGGGCTTCCAAAGTAGGTAACATAGAAGCCCCATAGTTGCCAGCCGCTTTTGCATAACCAACACCACCAAGTGAGGCGCGTACATATTTTTCTTCCACAAGTACTTTAATGGGTTTTGGGTAGTAGCTGTTTACCGGGCAGGTAAAAATAATAAAGGAGAAATTTTTTGAAGGACGAACACCAACAAAATCATCAGTGGCAAATAGGAATGGCCTGATATAAAGAGCGCTTCCTTCTTTGGTCGGTATCCAATTCTGATCTATGCGCACCAAGGCTTTTAAGCCTTCCATAAATATTTCTTCAGGCACATCAGGCATAGCCATGCGTTGGGCTGATACATTTAGTCTTTTCCAGTTATCAAGCGGCCTGAACAGTTGAGGGTTTCCCTGCTGATCTTTAAAAGCCTTCATCCCTTCGAAAATAGACTGCCCGTAGTGAATGGCTGATAAAGAAGGAGCCAGGGTAATATTTCCGTAAGGTAAAATTTCCGGTTCCTGCCATTCTCCATTTGCAAAGTCGCACCGGAACATGTGATCAGAAAATATGGTTCCGAACTGAATATTGTCAAAATCACAATCATTAATTCTTGAATGTGGTGTTTTGGTTATTTTTATAGAAATTGCCGTTGTATTTTCCATTACTGAAATGAGTGTTTTTGATCCACAAATATTAGACCTGTACGATAAAATTATTTTAGTTGACGACCCTGAAACTTCAGGGGTCAAAGAAAGTAAAAAAAATGAGAATCCATTGATATTTAAAGGCGGCAATGGCAAAAGATTATTGTTTCTTTACCATGAACCTGATGAGTTGCAGGATAAAGACAGGGAGATGATTGGAAACCTGATAGAGAAAGCGATGTTGTATAGCTGGGATGATGTGGCCCTTCTAAATTTGTTTGTGAACAATACACCAGATGCCGGCAGGTTATTGAATGAATTAAATCCCCTATACGTGGTATTTTGGGGATGTACTGATTATGCTGAAGCAGCAGGATTTAATGCCGGTTTGTATGAAACTGGAGAGCTTTCAGGAGTGAAGTATGTTCGTGTTCATTCCATTAACTCTTACCATGATGATAAGGAACTTAAGCTAAAATTATGGATAAGTCTTAAAGCCTTGCTTGGAATATGAAACTGGTTTTTGCAACCCAAAATGCCAATAAAGCTGCTGAGGTTAATGCATTGGTAGGTAGTGGATTTGAGATACTTTCTTTAAAAGATATGAACTGTGCAGATGATGTGGAGGAGCATGGGAGAACTTTGTATGAGAATGCTGCAATTAAAGCGCGGTATATTTACCAAAAGTATAAGGTAGATTGTTTTGCCGATGATACCGGATTAATAACTGAGGCACTGGATGGAGAGCCAGGTGTATATTCAGCCAGATATGCAGGTCCTCAGAAAAACGATCAGGATAATATAAACCTGCTGCTAAAAAACTTGAGTAATAAAACCAACCGGAAAGCGGCTTTTGAAACGGTAATCTGTTTGATTATAAGCGGAGAGGAGTTTGTTTTTTCAGGCAAACTGGAAGGGCAAATTATACAAGAACAAAGAGGGACAAATGGATTCGGGTATGATCCGGTTTTTGTGCCGGAAGGAAGTTTTTTAACCCTGGCTGAGATTTCTTTGGCCGAAAAAAATAAAATAAGCCATAGGGCTAAAGCCTTTAATCAGTTAAAAACGTATCTGGTTCAGGTTAATTCTTCAGATCGGAGTTGATCTTTACTTTTTCTCCTAATTCCTTGGCGAGTGTTTCGCTGCTTTCAGCCTCAATTTCAGCAAGGCGGTGGCTGAGCACATACACAGGAATCTGAGATAAAACCACAGCCAGCGTGCTGATAATAAGCAAAAGCATGGCGGTAGTATTGTTTTTCATCAGGAACGCCACCAGCACAAATACAATATTGGCAATATACATCACAAGAGAAACCTCTTTGTGCCCCAGTCCCATACGAAGCAAAAAGTGATGCATATGGTTTTTGTCGGCTTCGAAAGGTGATTTTTTCTTTACCACTCTTAATATAAATACGCGTAAGGTATCATATAATGGAATAATCAATATAGCCACTGCAATTGCAGGGGCTGAGCTGATTTTATAAAGGTTTTCGGCAGTAGGGCTGTTAAATTCAATAAACTTAATGGTAAAAATGGCTAGCAGGAATCCCGTTGTGAGAGAACCGGCATCGCCCATAAAAATTTTTGCCGGGTTAAAATTAAAAACAAGGAAACCAAGTAAAGCTCCGGCAAGGCCAAAAGCCATAATAGCCCAACCTGTTTGATCGATAAAATGAAACCATAACCCCAGCGTTGTGGCTATAATAAAACCTACACCACCAGCCAGTCCATCAACCCCGTCAATTAAATTAAAAGCATTGGTAACCACGATGATAGTAAAAAAGGTAAGTGCCCAACTGGCCCACATGGGTATGGTATCAATTCCAAAAAGACCGTATAAGCTGCTTATTCTGATATCTTCTCCAATAATGGTAATTCCGGTTGCAATTACCTGACTCATCAGTTTTTTAACAGGGGATAAAATAATTACATCGTCTTTAAGCCCTGAAAAAAAGAGAATAATGAGTGCAGCCTGCAAATATTGTAGCCTTGGCATACCTTCAGGGATTCCCCAAATACTTGCTGCAATAGAGAAACCTGCTATAATGGCTAAACCACCAAGTCTTGGTATTTTATGTGTATGAAGCTTACGGGCATCGGGTTTATCGTATAAACCTTTGAGTTTAGCTACTGTTATAATGGATGGGATACCAAAAATAACAACTAATAAACCCGTTAAGAAAACCAAAATAATATTTTGCATATCAAATAACCGCTAGTGCGGTTTATAACGCTGCAAAAATAGATATATTTTATAGACGGTTCATGTTTTTAAATAAAAATTATCAGGCGGGCCTTATTTAAATACACCCATTATGGGGCAAGTCGCGTAAAATCCCAATGGTTAGCAGATTTGGTAAATAAAAAGCGGTCGTGCAGGCGGTTTTGACGACCCTGCCAAAACTCAATTGCATGTGGCTCAACCACGTATCCTCCCCAAAATTCAGGTCTCATGATGGGTGTTTTGCTAAATAAGGCTTCAAATTCGGCAAACATACGTTCCAACTCCTGTCTGTTTTTTAATGGTTTACTCTGTGGTGAAGCATGGGCACCAATCTGGCTTCCTTCAGGCCGCGAGTGAAAGTAAGTATCTGAGTCTTCCTTGCTGATTTTAAATGCTTTACCTTCTATTCTTACCTGCCTTTGCAATTCCAGCCAGCAAAAAACAATACTTACATGCGGGTTTTGTTCAATCTCTAATCCTTTATTGCTTTGGTAGTTAGTGAAAAAAACAAAGCCCAGATCCGATAATCCCTTTAAAAGAACAATTCTGGATGAAGGGTAACCATTGGCTTTTATGGTGGACAAGGTCATGGCATTGGGTTCGTTCACTTCTGCTTTAATCGCTTCATCAAACCATACTTTAAACTGCTCAACAGGGTCTTTTAGGAGATCAGCCTCGTCAAACTTTTTAAGACTGTAATCCACCCTCAGGTTTGCAATAGTTTTGTTATCCGTTGCCATGTTTATTAATTTGATGCAAAGGTAAATATTCCTGCAACAAACATGTTGTGGATGTTTGGTGTATATCTCATCCCCTGAACAGGGTATTTTGCTTGTAACAAGCAACCTTATTGTTGTGATTACCGGTCTAATTAAAACAATACGGAAGGAGGAACAGCTATGAATATCCAACACAAACTGATACAACCATCTTTTGGCCCGCCAGTAAAGGGTGATTTGCTGATAAGTGAACCATTTCTTACCGACCTTCATTTTAGAAGAACGGTGGTTTTGCTTGGAGAGCATAATGAAGAAGGCACTGTTGGTTTTATTTTAAACAGGCTTTTAAATATCCGAAGCAATGAGGTTGTTCCCGGATTACTTGATATTGATTTCCCCCTTTTTTACGGAGGCCCGGTTGAACCCAACACCCTGCACTTTATACATACTGTTGGCGAATTAATTGACGGGGCTCAACCCATAAGAAACGGAATATATTGGGGTGGTAATATTGAACTGATTAATGATTTATTGGCCAGGGGCACTGTTCAGCCCAATGAATTCAGGTTTTTTGTTGGCTACTCAGGCTGGGCGGAAGGGCAGTTGGAGGAAGAGATGGAACAACGCGCCTGGTGGATTGGCAAAGCTCCCACAAGTTTGATATTTGATGATGACCTGGAGCATATGTGGGCCAATGTGGTAAAAGGGTTGGATGAAGATTATGCCTATATGGCTAACTCACCGGAAGATCCGCAGTGGAACTGATGAGCATTTGCTGAAGCAACTTTACATTCTTTTCCTTTTGTGCACCAAATAATTGTTGTGCCTCTTTTGACCGGTAATGATGTTTCCTCATAAAATGGATATTAAAGGCAATCCATTCTTTTTGATCCGAAAACTCATCCTGATATACCTGCCATTCTTTTTTTAACATCCGGAGGCGTTCTTCAAACAAGGGAGTTGCCGATCCTAATCCGGCAAGGTCGGCATCACGCATCAGTGTTTCGAGTTTATTTGATGGTGTTGCAGATAACCTGGTTGCCAGAATGAGTTGTTTTACCTGCCTGGTGGCTTTGGCTGAATAATTACATGCACGCAGAAAACTTACAGCAAGCTCCGCACTGTGTACTTCGTGGTCGTAATAATTAATGTAACAGCCCATATCGTGAAATAGGGCAGCCAGTAAAAGGATTTCTTTTTCATAATGGGTGAGATTTGCCTGTTTGGCTATTTTAAGTGATGCATTATACACCACCGTGGTATGTTTAAGATTGTGATAATACAAATGGTAATCAGTAAATTTTTGGTTTAAATGACTGATGTATTTTTTTGCCGTTACTAAAATTTCACTGTTCATATTAGTTAATTTTAAACTGTATTCCTGCCACAGCGCCTAACCAGATGTATTGGTTGTTTTTTGATGATTTATTGTCCCAAACCGTATAGGATGGAACCTCATCGTTTTGTGCGGCATTGGTAATATAGTAATTTATTGAAGGCCCGGCATAAATTCCTGCTCTTTTTGTGAAATTGTATGCCAGCAGTGGCCTGAATCCGGCAAGCAGATTTAGGCGATCATGCACATCCAATCTTTTGTAATGATTGGTTACTGCCAGTTCCCAGTCTATCAGCAATTTTTGTGAAAGGTAACTATGTATGCCTAATCCGGCCGTGGTTGACCACCTGATATTGCTAACAAATGTATTGTAACCAAAACCTATTATACCGTAAGTTCTGCGTCCTCCGCTTTTTAAAGCAGCTGTAGTTGTGCCCAAATCGTTGCCATTTACCGTAATCCGGATATTACCTGATTTTGACAGATTAACAAGTCCTACAGGGGCATCGCTGCTATCGGCAAGGTTAATAAGGCCAATTTGTAAGCCATTCACTTTTGAGGCAATATTTAAAATGGGTGCCATCTGAATTCCCTTTACCGTACCTGAACTTATATTTATTATTCCGGCCGATTGCAACCCTTTTACATTGCCTTTGTTTATATTTATTATACCGGCAGCCTGCATCCCGTTAACATTTCCTTCTCTTGTATTTACTATGCCGCTTCCTTCAAATCCTGTTAGATTTCCTTTGCTTACAGAAGCAATTCCACTCCCTATGCTACCCTTTACATCACCACCCTGTAAAGAAACAATGCCTGAAGTCTTACTGCCGATGACGGTACCGGTATTTACATTTAGCAAACCACCAATTTGTGCTCCAGTTACATTGCCAGAGCTTATATTTAATAATCCACCAATCTGGGCACCTGTTATATTTCCCTTATTGATATTAAAAAGGCCACCTAATTCAAATCCGTTTACGCCACCATTTATTCCACCAAGCAGGTTTAAGGAAAAATGGTTAAGGTATTTATACGACTCTATTCCATTAGAACCAACAGGATAAATAAAAGAAACCTGTGCCACCCTTTCGGTGGTGCTGTCTTTCTGCTGGGCAAACAATGCCTGTGCGCCAGACAATAAAAAACAAATAAGGGTAATCAGATTGCGTTTCATATCATTTCTACTGAAAGTAAAGAGAGATTGTTGGATTTAATGGTTTGCAGGGTTTGCTGCAACAGTTGGTCATTTGTGATTTCACCAACCAGAAGAGTCGATTCATCTGAGGTGAACTGGTTCATGTTTTCGAACAATAAGGTTTCATCGGTGCTTAGTTCACCGTTAATAATGAACCGATATATCGGGTAAGTGGAAAATGATGATAATTTAAGATGTGCCATGTTTGCCGGTTTTTTAACGATACAAAATTGCAGGCACAAAAGGGTGAGTTTTATCACCCGGGGTGGGTGATTTTTAAAATACCTGTTTTTTGTGCTGTTTCGAGCGCTCCTGACCGGCTTTCACAGCCAAGTTTACCATACAGGTTTTTTATATGCGTTTTGATGGTATTTACAGAAACAAACATTTTATCGGCAATTTGTTTGTTGCTAAGGCCTTTTTCTATATAAAAAAGTACTTCCTGCTCCCTGTCGGTAAGCGGTTCAACCAGTTTTTGCATAAATTTAGGCACAAAGGAAATATGGGTATCCGGTGTATTCTGTTTATCGAGTAGTTGAAGAAAGTTCTTTTCTTCATCGGATAGGTTACCTGTTTGCCGGATATATGCCATCAACTGATCTGTTCCATCCTTTTTGTCGAGAAAAATCCTGACGGTTTTGGTAGCTAAACCTTGCCTGATACAATATCTGAAAAGGGTATCGGCCTTGGAAAACTCCCCGGACTTAAGAAACCAAATTGCTCTATTTAAACTGAAGTGCAGATGAAACAAGGTTAGGGCAGGTGAAACAGATTGGTTTTCTATCCACCCGATAATGCGTGCCGCCTCATCAAGCCTGTTTTCTCGTAATAACCATTCTGAAATAAAGATAGCCTCGTACCCTTTTGCCATCGAATACTCATCATGTTTTTCAAAAGTAATTCTCTGATAAGCTTCTTTCAACTGATCGAAACGATTGAGGCAAAGGTAAACCAGAAGCAGGAGCGGTGAGGTAATTTCAACCAGGTTTTGTGTAGGAATGGTTTTGAGTTTAGCCTCAACATCAGCAAGCAATTTTTCGGCTTCTTCTTTATTTCCAAGCGAGCAACATACAAGAGCCTTTACCAGATAAGCGTTACAAATCATCAGGATATCATTTCCTCTTAATGCTGCCTGCACTGATTTTTCCGCCCGGTTCATGGCCTCTTCCAACTGGTTGAGCTGGTATTGTAAAAGGCTTAAGGTAAAATATAATTTACTGTTTGAGGGGAGTGATTCCATTTGTTTTTCGCGGATAAATGCAAGCGCATCATCTGCAATACTTTTTGCCTCATCAAGCTTTCCCCGCTCATACATGGTAAAGGTTTTAGCGGCCTGCATCAACGAAATGACATAGTAGTTGTAGGCATTTAAGTTGGTATGGTATGCAATAGCAGCATAACGGTCGGCTTCTTCATAATTACCCGTTCTGGTGTATATCTGAGAAAGGTTAAAGGTGTGAACGCCCCTCATGGTTAAATCAGAGGCAGGAAGTTTATTCAGCGCTTCTTTCGATGCTTTTTCTGCGGCTTTTAGTTTTCCTGATAATCTCAGGGAAATAGCCTTTATGGCCAATATATTGTTGCCAAGCTCAAGCTCCTTTTGTTTGGCATATCCGGCATCTTTTAAAACGGCACTTGCCATATTGGTGAGTGCTTCAATTCCATCCAGGTCAAACTTTGAAAACTTGCGCCATGCCTTGGCAATAAGAATGCCCGGGTAGGCCATTTTATCTGCTTCTGCCACCCTGGATTCATAAGATTCAAAAACAGAAAGATCACTATGGGTCATAAAATACCCCTGCGCATGGTGATCTAACAATTTTAATGCTGCTGTTTTATTTTTTAGTCTGAGGGCATAAGAAATGGCATCACTTATTTCCATTTTGCTTTCAAACCAGGTACTCAGTTTTGCATTCAGTTCATCCGTTTTTCCCGGTAATGTTTGTTCAAGTCTGCTGCGCAACAGATCCCTGAACAGGTGATGGTATCGGTACCAGTTCCGGTCATCGTCAAGAGATACCAGAAAGAGTTGTGCATTTTCTATTGAAGAGATAATAGCAGAGCAGTTGTTTAGTCCGGTTAATTCTTCGGCAAGTTGCGCATTAAATTTATCAGCAACAGAGGTAATAAGTAAAAATTGTTGCACATGATCAACCTGTCCGGCCAATACTTCTTCAAGCAGGTAATCAACCACAAGTTTATTGGTTCCCCTGAAATTATCAATAAAAGAACCCACATCATTGGTGTGTTGAAGGGAAATGGCTGCCATTTGCATACCGGCAATCCAGCCTTCTGTTTTTTGGGTGAGTTGTTGCACAAACTGCCTATCGAGCTGGAGCATCATGGTTTGGTTTAGAAACATGGCTGTTTCTTCTTCGGAAAAACGCAAATCGTTTTCGTGCAATTCAAACAAGGCACCTTTTAACCTGAGACGGGATGTATTAATAACAGATTCCTGTCGGGAAAGAATGACAATATGTATAAATGCCGGAATATGTTCAAACAGGTAGTTGATGGCTTTGGCAATTACCGGCTGAGTGATGAGGTGAAAATCATCTATCACCAGAATCATTTCATCCCCGTTTTCTTCCAACTGATAAATAAGGAGGTTAATAATATCAACCCATTCCGGTATCATATCATTTTGCAAAAGACCACTTATTTCGGATGTTAGCTCATGGTTTATTTTGGAAAAGGATTGAATCAGATAAGAGAAAAAACGTTTTGGCTCGTTGTCATTTTCATCAACTGAAAACCAGGTGTATGGTTTTGTTTGCGTTTGCAGCCAGTTAATAATCAGGGTTGATTTTCCAAACCCGGCTGGTGCTACAATAAAGTTAATCCGGTTTAAATGGTTATTCAGCGCATAGATAAGCCGTTCCCTTTCAACCATGTTTTTACCGGTTGAGGGGATTTTGTTTTTGGATGGATTTAGTTTTAAACCTGTATTACTCATGGCTTATATCTACCGGTATCATGATAATAAACTCGCTACCTCTTCCTGGTTCCGAAAGTACCTGTATTTTCCCTTTATGCTTTTCTATGATTCCATAACTGATGGATAAACCAAGGCCGGTACCATCTCCTACATTTTTAGTAGTGAAAAACGGATCAAATATGTTTTTCCGTGTTTCTTCCGTCATGCCTTTACCCGTGTCTTTAATGGAGATGGATACCATTTTATCCTGAAGTGTGGTGGAAATGGCAATGGATCCTTCTTTATCAATTGCCTGAACGGCATTTGTAAGAATATTCATAAATACCTGATTTAATTTTCCGGGATAACATTTTATCTTAGGTAAATCTGTATACTTTTTAACGATACTGATCCTGTTGCGAATTTTATTTTGCAACAACATCAATGTGGAGTCAAGCGCTTCATGTATATCGGTTTGCTTTAATTCCATTTCATCCACACGGGAAAAATTGCGCAACCCTAAAACAATCTCCTTTGTGCGGTTAGCTCCTTCGGCAATACCATTAACAAGGTCGGCTATTTCGGCTTTTAATAGATCAGGTTTAATTTGCTGCTTAAGCTTCAACAGATGTTCCGGCAGTTCTCCATAGGAGGAAAGTGTTGTTTCATATGCCTGTATCAGCGCCATCAGTTCATCAATATCTGTCTGCAGCGGATCAATATTAGATGAAACAAAATTAATGGGATTATTAATTTCATGCGCAACTCCTGCAGTGAGCAAACCCAGTGACGCCATTTTTTCAGATTGTACGAGTTGTGATTGTGTACGTTGGAGTTCTCTGTAAGATTCCTCCATTTTGTTTTTCTGTTTCACTATTTCCTCGTGTTGATGCCTTATTTGTTCTTCGGCTTTTAAGCGCACATAGCTGCCGCCAATAATTTCGGTACTGATGCGCAGGGTAATAATTTCATTTTCGGACCATACACGTGTCGTATTTACATGGTCGAAACCGGCAAAACCAATAGACTGATTGTTGATAATGATTGGAACACAGATAATAGACCTTGTTTTGTCAATCTGAAATAGGCGTTTATCCGGACCATCTTCCAGTTCATTTACATCCGCGATGTTCACTATCTCCCCATTTAACAGTCTGGAAGCTGTTTCCGGTATCGTATTTACAGGTTGCCACTCATCATACATTTCGAGTTGCCGGGGTACCGTATCAATATTCCAGGTTCCATAACAAAACATTTGCTTGCGGTCATCACTAAAGAAAAAGAGATAACTTCTCTCCACTTCATTTACCACGCAGATTTCTTTAAGGGCAAATCGTGCGGCATTCTCAAAGTTGGCGGTCAAAAATTTTCGTGAAATGGAAGCGAGCAGTTCATTCCGTTTGAGCGCCAGATTTAGTTCACTGTTTTGCCTCATTATTTCTGAAGTGCGGTTGTTTACTTTTTCTTCCAGTTTTTTATTAATATCTATTTGCAGCTGTTCATTTGCTTTCAGTTGTGCGATTAGTTTTTCCTGTGTGGTTCGTTTTTCATAACTCAATAACCTGGTGCGCATACCTAAACCAATGGAGAACAAAATGAGCTCACCGGAAATCCCTATCATTACCATTTGATCTGGCAGATGATACATTGGAGGCATATTTTCCACTCCTTTAAAAAACAACCAGTACATCATTACAGATAACCCGGTAAAGCTCATAATTCCAAAAAATCCAGTGCCAATAACCAGGTATTTACCTATGGCTGTTTTCCCTTTTGCAATAACCACACAAGCGTATAACATCATTGCAATATCTATTAAGTAGCCAATTTGTGAGAGTGGAAAGGTAATTAAGTAAAGGTTGGTAAATATGATAACAGGAGCTGATATAAAACGGATGAAAATATAACGTTTTATATACCTGTCCATTTCGGGGAACAAGATTGGAGTATTGATAAAACTTCGCATAAATAAGGCATAGAAAACAATAATGTGCTGGGCAAGAATATCAAGCAGGGTAGAGGTAATTTCAGGATACTCGCTGCTCAGGTTGCTTATGTCGTGAATATATAACTGAGGTTGAATATAAATGCCAATGATACACAAGATATAGGCCGCATACAGCAGGTAGGTTTTGTCTCTTGAAGTAGTGAAGAAGGCTAGATAAAACAGCAGCATTATCATTAAAGACCCTGTAAACATGCCTAGTATCAGCACCTGCCTTTTTACTTCGCCACGCCATACAAAATTTGTATCCAGCAAATACATTTTGGCCACCCCGATATTTTTATTCCGTTGGCTGTAGGCAGCATAAATATCGTATATTTTCCCACTCTTGAGATCAAGTTGAATACAATCCGGAAGCTCCTTGATATCCCGCTTGCTTCTGGGAACCAGAGAACCACTTTGTTTTTTAATTACGCTATCCGTTCCGGTTTCTATAATAAATACATTTACATCTGTACATGCACCCAGAAAAAGAATAACATTTTTATCTTGTGCGGATGAAACCTTAAAACGAAGCCAGTTGGTATTGTTATCATCAAGCACGCTGTGCACGTTGCTTACCGCAGGAGAAAACAACCCGGGTTTATTTATTATATCAGCAATGGTAAGTTTTTTTGTCTGATCGTTATAGTAACTTACGAAAGTGGCTTCCGGAATAATGCAGTACCGGTCGGGTGTTGTATCGCTAACATAAAATACAGGTGCTTTTGCAGTCTGAGATGCAAGGTTAAAGGTAAAACATACCAGCAGAAATAAGAAGGGAATCCTGATTTTCATTCCAGATGAAATATACAAATGTTTTTTATTTAACAAAGAAGCCGGCACAATTAGCTTATGCCGGACTTCCCTGAACCTATACACCTATGAAAAAATGTGCTTATTTAATATATACCTTGGCGCTTGTCATTAAACTTACATTGAGGCAGCCAAAGGCACCTCCCTTAATATTTGTTGGCAGGTTTTCCGGTGTTGAGCCAAACGGCCCTCCGCCATTTTCTGTTTGCAATTGCAGTGCTCTGTAAAATTCTGCAGCTTCTTTGGTCATGGAATACATAATTCCTTCTACACTATCACCCTGCGAGGCAGGAATGTCTATCTCCAGGTTGATATACTTCCCATTAACGGCATCATCATTGGCTACTGATATAAAATCATATAATGAATCCATTTGCGCGTTTTTTCTTCTGAAGAAGAACCTGTAATAATTTCCTGGTGCTATATCTTCTTTGGCATGCATGGTGAGGTAATAACCATCTTCATAAAATGGTTGCCCGCTTTTATATTTATATGAAAGGGAATCCATTGGATACGTAAATTTTAGTTGGGAAACCGCGCTGTATGTTTTTCCCTGATGTGTAACTGTTAAGGTAAAAATATCGCCCGGAGTTGCTTTGGCCACTGGTGTATTGGGATAATAATAACCATTGCCGCTATGAACAAGTGAATAGTTATTGCCTTTATTATCTGAAACGTTTACAACCGCATCAGGCACAACAGGGTTAGGCGTATTGCTGAAATAGGGCGCAGTTGTTGAAACACGCACAATCATTCCTGTTCTTCCTGTCGTTGAAGAATCAATAATGTTGGCCTGAATAACCAAAGTTGGTTCTGAATTGTCGAGATCGATATCCATTTTTTCTGTACATGATCCCAGCAGGGTAACCATGGCAAGTATGTATAATATTTTTTTCATTTTGGTATTGCTATAAAAGTTGGAGAATGGAATTAGAATTTAAAGTTATAAGTGATACCCGGAACAAAGGTGAACAGGTAAGTTTTTATGGCTTCTGTTTCTCCCGTTTTCCTTATTTTTTCGTTGCCAAATTCATCCTTCATCACATTTCCGTTAGCGTCTTTAAGGGTTTCTGTTTTTTCATTAAATGTAATGGAGTAAATGTTTTTGCGGCCGTAAGCATTGTATAAAGAAAATACCCATGAGCTTTCATTTTTAAACTTTTTGCCCTCTACTTTTTTGCGGTATAGGGTTAAGGAAAGGTCCATTCTGTGGTAAGGATCTATTTTGTACGCATTTCTTGACGAGAACTTTGGAACCACACGGCCTTCATACTCGAATCTGCCAACAGGCATGGTTACTGATTCACCAGATGCAAATACCCAGTTGGCGGAAAGACTAACACGTTCAGAAAAACTGTAAGAGGCTACGATATTGATATTATGTCTGCGGTCGAAACGGAACGGATATACTTTACCATCATTCACCCCATCAATTTTGCGATCGGTTTTTGCAAGGGCATAACTAACCCATCCTGTTGCCCTGCCCTGAGGTTTTCTTAACATAAACTCAATTCCATAAGCTGTTCCTTTTCCCTGCCTTACCTCACGCTCAATAGCTTTATTCAGCAACAGGTCATTGGCATTATCTCTCAGATCAACCACATTATTCATTTCCTTATAATACGATTCTACTGAAGCCTCCAGTTTACCTATATTTCTAAAGTAGCCGATGGCAACCTGATCTCCGGTTTGTGGTTTGATATTGGGAGAAGAAGCGATCCACATATCCTGACCGGTACTTGCAGTAATGGGGCTCACCATGTGCAGGTATTGGGCCATACGGTTATACGATAATTTAATGGAACTGTTTTCGTCTAATGAATACCGAACGTTTACCCGGGGTTCAAAGTTGAAATAGGTATTATAAATATGACCATTTGATTGGGTTACAGAATCCAGAATTCCGGTGCGTGCCTGGTCGAGCACATAGGTGGTGTTGTTGTTGCCCACATTGCTAAATGCCGAGAAGCGGATTCCATATTCTACACCTAATTTGTTTGTTATTTCATATTGGTGACTGAGGTAATAATTTTGCTCGAAAGCTTTTGTGCGGTCCAGTTCAACAGGAATATAAATGGTATTATCATTAGATGGGGTGAGTTCGCCTGGTTTAAATAAATGGTAGGTAAGCCATGTGCCAAAACGCAATGTGTGTTTAGGGGTGATATAATATGTCATATCCTCTTTGAAGCTGATATTGGTAATATTGGCATCGTAATCAAATTCCTGAGTTGGGATATCTAAACCAAAATTGTAGTTGAAACGGCTAAATATGAGTGTAGTATTGGAGAATATTTTCTTATTGAAGAGGTGATTCCATCGGATGGTTCCTGTTTGATTTCCCCAACCATTTTTAAAAATACCGGCAACCGTTATATAGTCCTTTCCAAAATAACCGGAAACGAACAGCCGGTCTTTTTCACTAAGTTTTACGTTCACCTTTGCATTCAGGTCATAAAATCCTGCTGCGCTCTTGCTCACAGCTTCATCAGCACTGGCTTTCATAAACAAATCAAAATAAGTTCTGCGGCCTGAAACAATAAAGGAAGCTTTGTCTTTTGAGATAGGTCCTTCGGCAGTTAGCCTGCTTGATAATACACCGATACCGCCTGACACTCCAAATTTATTGTGGTTGCCATCTCTCATGCGCACATCCATTACAGAAGAAATACGTCCGCCAAACTGAGCAGGGATACCACCTTTGTATATATCGAAATCTTTTACCGCATCTCCATTAAATACAGAGAAGAAGCCAACTGCATGTGAGGGATTATAAACAATGGCCTCATCCAGCAAAATCAGGTTCTGATCAATATTGCCGCCACGTACAACCATATTGGTACTTCCGTCACCGGCAGCCTGTATTCCCGGTAATAGCTGAACAGCTTTAATCACATCCATTTCTCCCATCAATAAAGGAATCTTTTTCACTTCCTTCATTTCCATGGTTACCACGCTCATTTTGGTTTGTTTTACGTGTTTTTCCTGTTTGTTTTCGCTAATTACTATTTCTTTAAGTTGTCTTTGTTGTTCCACCATGCTTATATTCAGTTTCACATCAGCAGTAAGTTCTATTTTATGCTGTTGTGTTTCATATCCTAAATAACTTACCTCAATGGTGTAGTTTCCGGGAAGCAGGGAGATAGAATAAAAACCATACGCATTTGTGGTAACACCGGTTTTAAGCTCTTTAACTGCAATGGTAGCCCCAACCAGTTCCTCCCCGTTTTTGGTATCTTTAACTATTCCGCTAATGGAGAAACGTTTTTGTTCTTCGGCATTTGTTACCAGAAATGTTTGGGCAACAAGAAGAACGATTAGTAAAATCTTTTTCATAAAAATGTGGTCATTCATGGTGCAAAGAAAAAACCGTACCGGGGTGAGATTTATCACCCTACCCGGGTGATTTTGTTTTAATGGCATAAATAATAGGTATATGATAGTCTAGGACAATCCATAAAGGATTATACCTCATACGTATTGATGGGAATATCGTAACCCTTCACCATTACTGGAGGGTGAGGGGATAAGGTCACCTTATCCTTTAATTTGTTATAAACCGTTTCGCTCACCAGAATTTGGTTAGGGTGCTCCTTGGTTAAATTCTCAATCCTTTTGGCAAAGTTCACACAATCGCCTGTAATCGAGTATTCTATTTTATCTTCTGTGCCAAGGTTTCCGGCAATTACCTCACCTGCATGGATGCCAATGCCAACTGATACTTCTATTCCTGTTTGCTCTTTAATTAAGGAAAGGCTGTTTCTCATTTCTTTAGCACAATTTACAGCTTTCCACTCGTGATCCTTTAAACCAAGCGGGGCACCGAAAATGGCAAAAATCTCATCTCCCACAAACTGATTAATACTGCCTCCGTATTTTTTAATGCAGGTATTCATTACATTATAATAACAGTTGAGCAGTTTTACCACCTCTTTAGGGGCTAATTGCAAGCCAATCCGGGTAAATTTCCGGATATCACAAAACAAGATGCTCACCAGTTTATGCTCCCCGTCAAATAAAGAATCTTCAGTTGCTTCAAGTGTTTTGCTGATTACACTTTCCGGGACATATTTTTGAAAGAGCTTAAGTGTTTTTTCCTGCTCTGTTACTTTTTGTTGAAGCTCTTTAAACAGTTTTTGGTTGTGTAAACGCAGGTCGTATAACTGAAAAGCATTTTCTATGGTAAGTTTTAATTCTTTGTTGTCCCAGGGTTTTGTAATGTATCGGTACACCCTTCCATTGTTAACGGCCTCTATTACAGCTTCCACGTCACTATAACCAGTCATTATCATCCGAATGGTATCCGGATGGGTGGCAATTACTTTCTCGAGAAATTGAACCCCACTCATATCGGGCATGCGGTGGTCTGTAATTACCACCTGTATAGGAAATTGATGGAGTATTTCCAGGGCTTCCTTTACATCTTTGGCAATATGAACATCAAAAAAACGCCTGAAAGCCGCTCGAAATGAAACGAGGTTCTGGTGTTCATCGTCAAGGTATAAAACTTTGTAAGTTTCAAAGTTCATGCTAAGCTGGAATTATGGGGCAATATTAAACAAAAAGACCTCCCGATCCGAGGATAAGAGGTCTTTTCTTGATGGAGGTCTCGAGCAGATTCGAACTGCTGTAGAAGCTTTTGCAGAGCTTAGCCTAGCCTCTCGGCCACGAGACCATCAGGGTGCAAATATAGTTTTTTTTCTCTCTTTCCATTAAAAGGTTTCTGAAATCAATAATTTTTGCCTCAGCAACAGTTCACCGGTTTGCCGGTTTCTGATGGTTATATAATAAATACCCTGGCCTTGTTTGATGCCGGGAATTTCTATTTCATGTTCTTTTAAACGTGGTGTATTTATATTGATAAACAAGTGGTTAATTACCTGTCCTATGTTATTGGTGATTTCCATTTCAAGATCAGCATTTTCCATCGTGTTGTTATCAAAAGCAAGCCAGCATGTATTACCGGAAAGCGGGTTGGGAAATAATTTAATACCTCCCGGTCTTACCTTTGGGGTTGTCAATTTATACCCTTTAATGAGTTCAAATGCCCTGGCCCCATCCGGTATTCCATATCCGTAATAATTATCCGGGGTGGTATACCTGTCGGCTGATTGTTTGATGATGGAGAAAAGCTGCATATTGGTGAGCGAGGTATCTGCCTGCCATAAACAGGCTGCCAATCCGCTTAGCAGGGGGGCAGAAAATGAAGTACCAAGCCCCCATATTATATTTCCATTGGAGCCAATTTGAATGGTATTGTCAGCTCTGGCACACAAATCCGGTTTTATTCTTCCATCTGCTGATGGTCCGCGGCTGCTAAAAGCACCAATTATTTTCAGTGCATCAACTCCACCAGCCGCAAGCACGCTATCCCCGTCAGCCGGTGCAATCAGGTATTTCCAGGCTTTATTCCCTTCATTACCCACACTGGCCACTACCAGAATACCTTTTGATGATGCTATCTGTGCGGCTTGTGTAACAAGGGTGGTTTTCCCATCCATATCGGCATAGGTATATCCGGTGCCACTGGTAAAACCCGAGAAATAACCTATAGAAGAGTTGATGATGTCTGTACCTATACTATCAGCCCACTCAGCTGCAGCGGCCCAGTTTAATTCTTCGGCCGAGCTTTCATTAAAAGCATCTTCGGTAACCGCAAGAATGAAAGAGGCATTATAAGCAGATCCGTGAAATTGATTAGGCTGAAAAGCGGCTGTAACCGAGAATACCCTGCAACCGTGCTCGCCTTCACCACCTGTTTTGTACACATTTTTGTTGGTTTCTACAAAATTTCTGGTAGCTATAATCCGGTTGTTGTTAAACAAATGTTTATATGCTGTAACCTCATCTACGGCCGTGTAGCCTCCATCCATAAAGGTTATAGTGATGCCACTACCTGTAAAATTGGATGCATGCAACACATCGAGCCCAAGCATTTCCAGTTGGTTGGATGTGGTTGTGAGGGTATCGAATGGGGTGGCATATTGTTTAGTTACTTCACATGGGGTTGTTTTTATAAACTTTCCTTTTTGTGCCGCAAGAACAAAAGGCATGGACTGTATGGCAGCCATTTGGTTCCCGGTGGCTTCTACAAGCGCTGCGTTGAGCCATTTGGAACATTGCATTACCAAGGCCCCGGTACTTTTTATTTGTTTCAGATACATGGCGCTTACGGGAATATCCGAAGCAGAAAAGGGGATATGGTATCGCAACCTTCTTTTCAAAGCCTTATCCGAAAGGCAATCAGAAGGGGTGAGGTTTGATATATCACCCTTGTCTTTAAAATAAATCAGATAATGACTTGCCTTCAGGTTCTGGCATAGCAGTGTAAATAATATATAAAGGATAAGGCGGGGCATCTGTATAGAACAAAAATATATGATATAAGAATGAAAATGGTTTATTTTTGCTACATTAACTAAATAAAGAAATAATGAAAAAAGCAATTCTGATCATTTCTGCGGTTTCTATGTTATGGGCTTGTGGTAGTTCTGATAAGCCAAACCAGCAATCTAATGTGGCGGCTGATTCTACAACTGCAACAGAAACATTTTTTGGGGATAAAATTACAGCCGATAGTGCCGTTGGTATAGAGGAGCTGAAAACGCTGATGGGCGATAAAACAGAGCTGAAAGTGAAGCTGAGTGCATCTATTGATGCTGTATGCCAGAAAAAAGGATGTTGGATGGATTTGAAAAATACAGATGGAACTACCATGCGTGTTACATTTAAAGACTATGCTTTTTTTGTACCGAAAGATGCATCCGGAAAAACAGCTGTTGTTGATGGTATAGCTAAAATAGAAGAAACATCTGTGGCTGATTTAAAAGAGTATGCCAAAGATGCAGGAAAATCAAAAGAAGAGATTGAAGCCATTAAAACTCCGGAGAAAGAGCTGGTGTTTGAAGCAAATGGAGTGATTATTAAATAATTCAGTATAACGCACAGAGAAAAGCCCGGAAAATTGCCGGGCTTTTTTATTTTGCAATACCTTAATCTAACCTACATGAAACCAAAACTGATTGTTTTAGTCGCGATGTTTGCCTTTGCTTTACTTTTTGCATGTAACAACAACAGCAAGAAAGGAACCGATGTTGCCAACGCGGAAAATAATGCTCCGGATAAAGATTCGGCTTGCGCTCCCGAGACCATCAAAGATCCAAATAATCCCAAACCAATGGCATTAATGATGCGGCAACTGGCACAGAATGCCGATAGCATGAAGGCTCAGTTGCAAAGAGGCGAGGCTATTGACTCATTAAAATTTCCGTTTATCCGTTTTTATCTGGCCGAACCTACAGATCCAAATGTGCTGGAGCCTTTGTTTTATGAAAATGCGCGTTTATTTCAGCAGGCATACATTGCCCTGTTTTCGCATAAAAATGAGCAGGTGAAATATTACAACCTGATGATTGGAAAATGTGTGAATTGCCACGAGAGTTATTGCAGCGGGCCGTTAAAAAAAATCAGGAAGTTGTTTGTTAAAACAGAATAGTAACTATTCAATTGTTGTTGTAGTTTAGATTTGTTAATTAATGGCCTTGATGAGAATTAATTTTGGTCAAAGGAATTTCAGTTGTTGTTCATAAAAAGAAAGATGGATCTACGAAAAACGATACTACTTCTTATAATCGGAATTACCGGCTTGTATTCAAACGGGAGCGAAATCACTCCGGCTGACGGGATAAGCTTAAACTATACGCAAATACTGTTTGAAGTTCCTCAGATGAAAGGAGCCAGTAAATATATTTTTGTGTTTAAAACGTGCAATATGCGGTCGGACAGCTGCACTCCGATAAAGGTGATTAAAAACAAACACCGAGCATTTATTGCAGATGGTATATTTAATTTCGGACAAAACTATAGCTGGTATTATGAAGCATATAAAGGGGGCAAAAAACTTTATGCTTCTCAGGAATTTCGATTCTCCATAACCACCAGTAATTTGCTCGACACTTCCCTGCAGAAAATTGTGTGGAAGAAAAAAAGCAATAAGAGACGTAAAGGAATTTTATTTATTGATGGGTTAAAACTGGCTATAAATATGCAGGGTAAGCCGGTTTACTATTTAAACTATGAGCAGGATCATACAGTAAGGGATATTAACCTCACCAATCAGGGGACAATAACAATGCTGGACAATAGAAACAGCATCGCAAAGGAAATGCTGCTAAACGGAGAAGTGGTATGGATGGGCCCTTCAACAGATCAGAATGAACAGAATAATGAGCATTATCATCATGAGTTTGAGAAGCTCAAAAACGGGCATTACATAGTTGCAGGAAAGAAAAAAGTAGAGCTGGTAGAGGATGCTGAACTGCTGGATAAGGTGCCAATCTCCACCCTTTGTGAAACCATTATAGAGTATGACAAAGATGGAGAAGAAGTTTGGCGGTTTAATATTTTGCCTGAGTTGAAAAAGCAATTTGATATTCAGCCCGACATGTACATATTTAACCCCAACAGGTTAGGTCATTTAAACGGAATTGCGGTAGATGAGGCAAAAAATCTGGTATATGCCAGTTTTAAAACATTTAATACCGTAATGAAGATCGATAAAAAAACCAAAACCATTTTGTACATGTATGGGGCAAAAAAAATAAACTTCTCAGATTCCATGGAGAGTGCTTTGAATTTTTCGCAGCAACATTGTCCGGTATTATTGCGTAACGGACACTTAATGATTTTTAACAACGGTACTCAAAAAACCGGTTCTGGGTGGGTAGAGTTAAAAACAGGGGATGAAATAAATAAGACCAATGAAGTGGTGGATAGTTTTTATTTCAGGAGAATACTTTCAAAAGATTTTTATACCCCTCAAATGGGTTCTGTGCAGGAAATGCCCAAAGGCGATATTTTAGTAGGGATGGGCAACCAATCGCATTTTTTTGAAATGAAAAAGAAGGGTAAGCTTAATTTCCATGCTTATACTTTTTATAATGATGGATGGAGCAAACATAAAACCTATTGGAGACCATTGGTAAATTATAGGGTGTTTTATTATACCTCACTATACCAATATCATGTTATAGCAGACACCATCACCAATCAATCAGGTGAACTTGAAATAAAAGTAACCAATATAGGTACCTGTGAAGATTTTTATAGCATTGAAAAAGAAGGAACCACCTACCCCCTGATGTCGTTTACGCTGGCTCCCAATAAATCATATACCTATAAATTTGGCAGAAATACTCAGCAAACTTTGATATTAAAATCAGGTATGAGCGGGAAGGAGATACTTTTCAAATACTAACAAAAGTTAAATTTAAGTTAAGGTTTGTTTTTTATACTTAAAACTATACCTTAGATATAGCCTTTTAGTGACTATAAACTTAAAATTAACCTAAACTAAAGTATATGAAACCTAAATTTACTCTCTTTCTTTTTATCATGATGGTATTGTTTAATTATGCGGAAGCATTGCAGTTAAGTGGTACCTACACCATTAATCCTTCGTTGGCTGCTTCAGCTACCAATTTTCAAAACATCAGGTCGGCTGTTACCTATATGACCAGTACCGGTGCAAGGGCTGATGCCGGCCCTGCCAATAGCGGAGCCCTTGGTGTAAGTGGCCCTGTTGTTTTTTTACTTTCTTCCGCCACCTACACAGAGCAGGTACTCATCCCTGCCATTACTGGAGCTTCAACTACCAATACAGTGGTATTTCAAGGTACAGGTAAAACCACTACTATTTTTACCTTTTCATCATCGGATGCCAATAACAGACATACGCTTAGGATGAATTTATGTACAAATGTAACCTTCAGGGATATGACCATCAGGGGTACAGGAACAACGTATGCATGGGTTGTTCATATCATGGGGTTAAATTCCAACAACAATAAGATTAAGAATTGTATTGTGGAGATAACAGGAACAGGTGCAACTTCTACCTCCACCAACTTTAGTGCTATTACTATTAACAATAGCGCAACTGCAGCCACCACCGGTACCCGCGTTGACGGAACTGAAATTGACTCTAATATTATCAGGGCAGGTTATTATGGGATTATGGCGGCAGGCGCCTCGTCCAATCTGCATGTGGGTTTAAAAATAAGAAACAACCATATTACAGATGTTTATTATTATGGAAGTTACCTCACTTATGTAAACGGGGTAACGTATACAAATAATTACATCAAGCCAAGGGTAAGCAATACCACCAATATAGGAGTGTATTTGATTAACTCAACCTGTACAGCACCCAATCGACATATAGTAGCATTTAATAAAATTGTGGGAATCGGGCAGTATGCATTTTATCTGTCATCTGCTAATAATATTGCAGGAAACAAAGGATTGTTTTATAATAATATGTTAGGTGGCGGGGTTAAATACGAATATTCGCGGGTAGTTTATTTCACAAGCAGCAGCCAGTGGTCTGTGCATAACAATACATTCAACCATGATTTAACGGCCAATTCCAACCTCTACAGTGCCGTGTATTTTAATGCAGGTTCTGGTAATAGTTTCATAAATAATATTGCATCAGTTTCTGCCACGGGTCCGGCTTTGCCTTTGTATGCATCGGCATTTTCATGCTTTGATACCATAAATTACAATGCATTCTACAGAAGAGATACTTCAAACGGGGTATTGGTATATATAGGTGCAAATTATAATTCAGGTTCTTTTATCGGTGCCAGTAGTCAAAACACCAATTCACTTTTTGTTAATCCACTCTTTATAAACGATACCAATTTTAATATAGATAATGCTTGCCTCCGGGGCACAACTATAGGGTATATAACAACAGATTTTTATGGTCGTCCACGTCCTTCTATTCCGGTAATGGGAGCATATGAGCCAACCGCTGTAGCTAATGATATAAAGGTTTTTGCTATTACCAAACCATCTGGTACCATATCTGCCGGGGCAACCGAAGTAGATGTTTTTATAAGGAATGCTGGTTCTGCTACCTTAACCTCTTTTGCACTAACCTATGTGCTTAATGGTGGAACACCTGTTGTTTACAACTGGACAGGATCACTTAACAGTTGCGATACCACAACAGTTACATTTACTGGTGCACAGCAGGCCACCTTGGGAAATGTAAATAATTTCCTTGTTTATTCTTCAGGGCCAAATGGTGTACTTGATAGTGTGAGAACGAACGATACTATTCGTGCTTCCTATTATTTACCCTTTACCGGAACATATAATATCGGTGGATCCAATCCTCAGTTTAATAAGTTGAGTGATGCAGCAACTGCAGTAACTATTGCAGGCCTTTCCGGCCCGGTTACCTTCCTGGTGCATCCGGGAACTTATATTGATCAGGCAGCATTTGATAACGTGATCCCTGGCATAGATTCAATAAACACCATTACCATTCAGGGAACCAATAAAGATTCATGCATTATTCTGCATACAGATGCCTTCAGCAGTCGTCATATTATCAGATTAGGGCAAAGTCATATCAGGATTAATAACCTTACCCTGAGAAGTACAAATTCGAGTTTTGGCTGGGGAGTGCACATTGGCAAAACCGGACTTAGAAATATCCATGTAAAAAACTGTAAAATAGAATTTATCCATGCCAATGCATATACATCAACCAGCGATGGTTATAATGGAGTGGTGATGTCGGGTTCAAATACCGCACTTAATTACTATGATGTTTTTACATTATATGATATTGAAATAGACTCTAATAGTATTCTCAACGGATATTCTGGCGTATGGCATTATTCCTATTACTATGGTTATTATTTTACGCCCGTACCATCGAGCAATTTAAAAATACGTAATAATACCATTACCAACGCTTACTACTTTGCAGTTAACCTGACTTTTGTTAATGGGTTTGAGGTTTCCGGCAACTCCGTTCGCATGAGAAGTGACAATACAAACAGTTATGCATTGTATTTTTATGAGGTAAATGTAAGCGGATCAGCAACTGTAAAAATAAATGCCAACAGGGTATGGAACTCAGGGTACTCGGGCATGTATATGTATAACTGCACAGCTCCGGCTGGTAACAGGGGTCAGATGATTAATAATGAGTTTGGTGGTGGGTATAAGGCTACCTCTCCTTATGGAATTCAGTTAAATTCAGTAGGTAATTTCGATATTTATCACAATAGCGTTATCCATGATGTGGTTACAACAACTACTACATCCTCGGCATTTTATTTGTCAGGTGGATCTGGCAACCGCATTAGAAATAATCATTTTGTTGTGTCGAAATCAGGTAGTTTAGGTACCCCGCTTTATTTAAGTGGTGGTGCTGCCTCACAGTTGAACTACAATAATTATTATAAACCAGATACAGCTGGAAATTATATTTATGTGGGATCCTGGCTTACCAAATCGGCATTCCCGGGAGCTTCAGGATTCAATCAAAACTCCATTGTACAGAACCCGGGATTTCAAAATGATACCACACTGGTTACCTCAAATGGTTGTTTAAACGGAGATACCATTGCTCTTGTTACTACCGACAGGAATGGATTAACACGCAGTGCGATTCCTGATATTGGTGCTTATGAAATCCCTGCTGCTTCTGATGATGGCGGCATTACAGCCATTCTAGCTCCATCTTTCCCGGTGCTTCAAGGAACTCAGGATTTGCATGTGCAGTTTAGAAACTATGGCGGAAATAATATCGGTTCACTTAGCCTGAATTATCGCTTCAACAATGGTACAGTGGTAAGTTCTCCATGGTCAGGCTTATTGGCACCGTGCGATACTACATCATTTGTTTTTACAGGTACCCAACAAATAACTATTGGACAGGGTTCCCTCAATACAATTAAAGTGTATACCTCAGCTCCTAATTTAAATGCAGATGGTAGTACACTGAATGATACTTTAAATGCCATACTGGCCACCCCAATGAAAGGTACCTATATTATTGGTGCTGCCCCTTCAGATTTTACCACTTTTGATGCAGCAAGAAACGCTTTGCAAATCAGGGGAGTTGACAGTGCCGTTGTATTTAACATCAAGAGCGGAACTTATACGGAGCAGCTTGTATTAAGCAACGTTTTAGGGCTATCAGCAAACAATACAGTTACTTTTACATCTATGGCAGGGGTAGCAGATTCAGTTGTGCTTAGGTTTAATTCAAGTGTAAGTAATAATTATGTGTTAAAAATAATGAATGCAAGTTATTTCAACTTTACAAACATACGTTTTGAAGCACAGAGTTCATCTTATGGCAGAGTTGTTGAGTTAATCGGTAACTGTGGAAATACATCATTCTCTGGTTGTAAATTGATAACACCTACTATTGCTACCACTTCCAGTAATAATGCAATTGTATTTAGCTCCCCTTTTAGCGGGTCTGATCTAAGATTTGCAAACAGCATCTTTTCCGGTGGCTCTTTTGGTATATATATGTTCGGTACAAGCACTACTCAGCTTATGAATAATATCTTAGTTGATAGTAACCAGTTTACCAACCAATATTATATGGGGGTTTATTTTTACTATACAAGCAATCTTAAACTTCGAAGAAACAATATCAGTACTACGCAGGCATACACATCTATGTATGGTATGTATTGTTACTATGGAGATAGCGCTTTAGAAATTACCAATAACAGGATTTACTCTATAACTGCATCAGGATATGGGATCAGAACAGAGTACTGTGATGGCTTTGGCACAGCAAGGGGATTAATCGCAAATAATATAATTACTCTTGGATTAAGTTCAACCTGTTATGGTATTTACGATCGTTATGCAAGTAACATTACCATCATCAATAATACTGTATCTATTGTAAACAATACATCAGGTTATGCCGGATATTTCTATTATAGCTCTTCTATCTATTCCGGAAATATTATAAAGAATAACATATTTGCCAATTTTGGTACCGGATATGCAGTTTATCACTATAATCCTCTTTATGGCCATAGTGATTACAATCTCCTTTTTACAAGTGGCACAACATTGGTTCAAAAGGGAACTCCTGCAGCTACATATGCCAATCTTGGTTTAGCAAAGGCAGGTTTAGGAAATACCTATGAGTTTAATTCTATTCAATCAAGGCCTGGGTTTACTGCCAATAACAATGTGATTCCTAATCCTTCAGATACAAATGTTTGGGCTATTAACGGCCGCGGTGTTATTCTCCCTGCTGTGCCCGTTAATGATTATGCTGGAACACCGCGCGTTTTAAATGTAACAAACGGAGCTCCAGATTTTGGTGCATATGAAGTGGTTCCAGTTTCAACTCCACCTTTGTGTCTGGCAACCCCTGCTGTTCCTGTTGCCGGAGGTACGCAAGTGTTTACCATCGGAGCTGATACCGTTTGTACAATAGTTTATGATGCATTTGCAACTGCGCCATCTGTTGTATCAGTGAGACAATATACAAACACCACACCTCCATATCTTGGCGGTATTACCAATAATATGACCATGTACCTTGATGTAAATGCACCGGCCGGATTCTATAACTATACCATGAATATGTATTATAAAGATCAATGGATAGGAACAAATCCTTTAGAATACGATATCAAACTGGCAAAGAAAAGCACAAATGGCCCATGGACTATTTATCAGGGAACCTCAAGTGTTGCCGATACCCTGAGAAATGTACTAAGCACTCCGAATTTGTATGAGTTTTCCATTTTTACCGGAACAGATAATACCAATCCATTGCCTGTTAAACTGGTGAACCTTGCCGGAGAAAGTGCAGGCAACGATGCTTTGCTAAAATGGCAAACTGCCAGCGAAGTAAATTGCCAAAGCTTTACCATTGAGCGTGCCCTGGTACCCGGTGAGTTTAAAGAAGCCGGAGAGGTAAAGGCTGTTGGAAATAGCAGTGAATTGAACAGTTATGCTTATACTGATAAGGATGTGTTTAATAAAGCCGGAGTTGTTTACTACAGACTTAGAATAAATGATTTTGATGGTAAAACGGAGTATAGTCAGGTAGTAATGATCAGTAAATCTGTTGTAAAAGGAAGTGCTGATATTACCGTGCACCCTAATCCTTTCAAAGCACATCTTACATTGAATAATGTAACCGAAGGTCAGACAATAGAATTAACAGATATTGCCGGACGCACCATACTAAGAAAACAGGTAACAACATCAGGAAGATTTGAAATGACTGATATTGATTGCAAGCCTGGAGCATATTTCCTGAAAGCAGGAGGGCAAACAATTAAGGTGGTAAAAGAATAACTGCTCACACCATAACCAAATAATTAATGCGGCTGTCTCTATTTAGGGGCAGCCGTTTTAATTTACGTGATAAGGGGTAAGACTTACATGTTTGCCGTTAAGTATTGCGCAATTAGTATTTGGGGTTAAGTCCCTTTTGTTTCCAGGCTTTAATAATAGGTCCCCATGGCCCGAATTTATGCTCTTGCTCTGAAAAAGAATCTGCAAATGGCCCTTTGCCATAATCAATAGGTTTGGTGTTGGGATTTGGGTAATCCATATTTGCCGGATTGGGTCTGTGATGTATGCGGTCGTCATTTACAAATGCCGCAATATCCAGTGCTTCCTCATCCGTTAATACCGGTTTATTCCATTTTGCCAAATCATAAGGCATATTGGCTTTTAACCACCTTGCCTGCATAATTACCCTATGCATACTGGATCCGGGTTGGTACCCAAAAGAACCCCATAAAGGAGGATATTGGTAAGTGGAGCTATCTGCTAAAAAAATACCTTCCCCGTTTTTTCCATGGCACCTTTCGCAATGTTTAGCAAATAAGGTTGCTCCGGTTTCAGGATTAGCGGCTCTGTCCGGAAAGGTTATTTCCAGGTTCTTCTCTCCGGTAATTTTTTCTGATCGTTTCACAAAGGAATTAATCCATTTAAGATAAGAGAGAAAAGCAACCATTTCTTTGCTATCGAGGGGTAACGGTTTGCCACTGTGAGGTCTGGTTACACAGTTGTTTACTCTTTCTGCCAATGTAAGTACCTTGTTTTCACGAGAGCGGTATTGAGGGTAACGCTCGTGTGCGCGCAGCAGGTTTAGCGAAAATGGTTTGGTGCCTGCATCCTGATGGCAATTGGTGCAATTCATTTTGTTGCCTAAAAACTTTCCGTTTGTTCCTTCAGGACCAATATACAGAGCGGTGTTTAGCATCAAGTCACGACCGTATTTTACTAACAGCCCAAATTCATCATCCGGAATTTGTGAGGTGTCAGGTAGTATTATACCTGCTGAATCATTGCTGGATAACGGAGATTTCGCCTCTCTGCCGCAGGAAAGAAGCAAGATTGAAACAAACAACAGAATGATATAATATTTCATGTAAGCAGTTTCTTATTAAACGAATAAACAAAAAAGCCGGCATAGTTAACTATACCGGCTTTATGAATATATTATTTAAATAGATTAGTTACCTTCTTTCATTGCAGTGG
This sequence comes from Bacteroidota bacterium, assembly GCA_051715425.1. Classification (GTDB taxonomy): domain Bacteria; phylum Bacteroidota; class Bacteroidia; order UKL13-3; family UKL13-3; genus JAJTFA01. Next base: position 45,668 of record JBPXJS010000039.1, read on the forward strand.
CGCGTGCAATAAACCTGTCTATATCCTGTGCCTCCTGGCTCTCTGCAAACTCTTTTTTAATGGATGTATAAACTTCCACGGCTTCTCCAAATTCCTGCTTTTCTTCAAACACCATTCCGGCCTTTTTCAAAAACACAGGCGAGGTCAATTTGTTTTTGCTCATTCGGGCGGCTTTCAGGTAATGTTTGGCACCTTTATCAAGGTCTCCAAGTTCAACATAGGCATCTCCGATAGCACCTTCGGCCAATGGCCCAATCAGTTTGTTTTCTGTGCTGAAACTTTCCAGGTGATCAATAGCCTCCTGATATTTTCCGGTTCTGAGGTTACAGATACCAGCATAGTAGTGAGCCAGATTACCGGCTTTGCTTGCACCATACTCATCAGCAATAGCTTCAAATCCTTTAAATTTATCGTTACCTGTCAGTGCCAGGTTAAAGGAGTCCATTTCAAAGTATTTCTGAGCACGGAAAATTTCATTTTGAGCCTCTGTTTCCATAGGCTTTACAATTAGTTCTTTATAACCAAGGTAACCGCCAATAATCACAACAAAGGCTATCAAGGCCATATTAATCTGCTTTTTATTGTTATGGTAAAAGTCTTCTACCTTATGGGTGGTATCCGCAAGTGTTTTGTCTAAATCCAGTTCTTTGTTTTCTTTATGTTCTGCCATTTCTCTGTTGTTTTATTCTTTTATGAAAGGGTAATTAGGTTCCGAGTATACATCAGCATATAAATCTTCCGGTAAGGGGTATGGAGAGTTTTCTGCAAACTCCACACTGTCATTTACCTCGGCTTCTATGCGCGCTTCCAGTTCATCAAACCATTTGCTGTCAGCGTATTTTTTTTCAATTATAGTGTTTTTTACTACTTCAAGGGGATCTTTCTTTTTATACTCCTCTACTTCCTCTTTTGTGCGGTATTTGGCAGGATCGCTCATGGAGTGGCCACGGTAGCGGTAAGTGCGTATCTCCAGAAAAGTAGGTCCGTTTCCTTTGCGGGCACGCTCTGTTGCTTCTGCAATAGCCTCATGCACGGTTTCCGGATTCATTCCGTCAACAGCCGCATTAGGCATTTCATAGGCTTCACCAATTTTATGAATATCCATTACGTTGGTAGTGCGCTCCACAGAAGTTCCCATGGCATAACCATTGTTTTCGCAAACAAAAATCACAGGTAGCTTCCACAGCATAGCCATATTAAAGGTTTCATGCAAAGCTCCCTGCCTTACTGCCCCATCGCCCATATAACAAACCGTTACCTGATCTCCGCCCCTGTACTGGTCTGCCATGGCAATACCGGCACCAAGTGGCACCTGTCCGCCTACAATACCATGCCCGCCAAAAAAGTTATGCTCCTTGCTAAACATGTGCATGGAACCACCTTTTCCTTTGGAACAACCGGTAGCTTTGCCATACAATTCAGCCATTACCTCCCTGGCACTTATGCCACAGGCCAAAGCGTGTGCATGGTCGCGGTATGCAGTTATCAGTTTATCATCCTGGCGTATGGCGCTCATGGTACCGGCAACCACCGCTTCCTGACCAATATACAGGTGGCAAAAACCTTTAATTTTTTGCTGTCCGTACAACTGGGCACATTTTTCCTCGAACCTGCGCATCAGCAGTATCTGCTCATACCAGGCCAGGTATGTTTCTTTGGTAAATTTAGATTTTGCCATTTTTGAAGAACCGCAAATTTATGAAAAAACTTTACTGGGCAAAGAAAATCTATATTTCAGATAATCAATATTTTATAATGAGTAGAACATTGGTGTTTATACAAATGGCTTGTTTCTCAAGGATATAGGTTTCTAAAGTGCCTAATGGGGATGACTAAAATAAGCCATGGTTGAAATTATGGGCTAAATTGCAGGCCGTTTAATTTAACCGCCCTGCACCTTACTTTACTGAATATAGAGCATTTTAAAAATTACACCCATGCAAGTATGGTATGCGTGGATGGTATAAACTGTTTTGTAGGCAAAAACGGCTCGGGCAAAACCAACCTCCTGGATGCCATTTATTATCTGAGTTTTACCAAAAGTTATTTTAACCCGCTTGATATACAAAATATAAAGCATGGCGAAAATATGATGAGCCTGGAGGGGCTATATCTGCGAAACGGGATGGAAGAGAAAGTTCGGATTTTTGTACAAAAGGGTGAAAAAAAAATACTGAAGGTAAATAATAATGAACCTAAAAAATTTGCAGATCATATTGGCCAGTACCCACTGGTGATGATTTCACCAAATGATATTATGCTTATTCATGAGGGAAGCGAAGAACGCAGGAAGTTCCTTGATGGCCTTATTTCCCAAACAGATAAATATTACCTCAGTGACCTTCTTGCTTATAACCGCACATTAGATCAGCGAAACCGTCAGCTTAAATTATATCAGGAGGGAGGGGTTTTTGATCCATTATTGTTCGAAACGTATAACGAGCAACTTATAAAATCAGGATTGGCCATTTATGAAAAGAGGCGTAGTTTTCTGGATGAGTTTATTCCGGTTTTCAGGGAATATTATCAGCATATATCTTCATCCAACGAGTGGGTAAATGTTTTTTATGCAAGCGATTTAAACCATGAAGAATTGGGATTGCTGATACAAAGAAGTGAACAACAGGATATAGCAGCCGGGCGAACAACCAAAGGCATTCACAAAGATGACCTGGAGTTTTCCATTGCTGATTATCCGCTTAGAAAATTTGGTTCGCAGGGGCAGCAAAAGAGCTTTATTATCGCACTAAAGCTGGCTCAATATCATTACCTGAAAATAAAAACCGGAGTTAAACCGCTGTTGTTGCTGGATGATATTTTTGAGAAACTGGATGCTGAAAGGTTAAACAAGTTATTAAAAATGATTTCCGAAGATACCTTCGGGCAAATATTTGTAAGTGATACCCACTTACCTCGTTTGAAGGAAGTATTTTCAGGACTCCGCGCTGAGGTGAAATATTTTATGATTGATAACGCAACAATTAGCGATATTTGAGCATGGCCAGAAAATCAAACGAACAAACCATACAGGAGGTGATTAAAGAATTAATGGATGCCAAGCCTATGAAAAGTAAGCTTACGGAAATTAATATCGTTAATAATTGGGAAAAACTGGTTGGTACCCTGATTGCCAAAAACACACAAAAAATTTATCTGAGTAAGGGGAAACTTTTTCTCCATATTGAGTCACCCCCGTTAAGAAACGAACTTACCTATTCCCGAAGCAAAATTGTGGAGCTGGTCAATCAGTTTGCAGGTGAAGAAATTATTGATGATGTCATTATTAGATAGTCAGTATTTGTCACTGGTCAATTGTCACTGGTCATTAGTCATTGGTCAATTGTCACTGGTCAGTAGTCATTAGTCAATTGTTAATCGTCATTAGTCTTTGCCTGTCCCGCAAGGCGGGAGTCATTAGTTAATTGTCATTGGTCATTGGGAACAGCCTGTCCTGCAACGCGGGAGTCATTAGTCAATTGTTAATCGTCACTGGTCATTGGAACTGTTTGTTCTGCAAGGCTGTAGTTGTCTGAATATCATTGTCTGGTTTTAAATTCACTCATCAGTACTTCATTAACATTTAAAATTAAACATTCAACATTTCATAACGTTCCAGCGGCCTTGGGTTAGTTGCATAGTAGCAGAAAGAGAAGTAATTTATTTGAAATGGTATATTTGGTGCTGATTATTTGTTTTTACAAAAGATATAGGGTTGTTTAATTGTTTTAAATAGAAATACATGTCGTCACATCATATTGTAAGAGAAGGGCAGGAGCCGGCTTTAATTATTGCCAATGGAGAGATGTGCTCCAATGAATTATTAGGGCAGTTGCTGGAATGGAGTCCGTTTGTGGTGGTGCTGGATGGGGCTATTAACAGGGTACTTGAACTGGGAATAAAAATAGATGTTTTGCTGGGTGATTTTGATAGCCATAACCATGCGCGTGAGCAACTAAATAAACAAATGCCGGTGGAAATTATTCACACCCCTGATCAGGATAAAACAGATTTGCAAAAGGGGATTGAATTTCTGATAGCACGTGGTTTTACTGCAGCAAATATAATCTGGGCAACTGGCCGCAGGGCCGATCATAACCTTACCAATGTTACGGATATGGTGCGATACAAAACGCAGATTAACCTGGTGATGTACGATGATTACTCCAAGATTATTCCTCTGCCTCCCTTGTTTAAAAAGTGGTATACTGCCGGTACTGTTTTGTCTATAATGCCGGTGGGTACGGTTACAGGGATTGTTACCTCAGGATTAAAGTATAACCTGAATAACGAAGAACTGAAAATTGGATACAGAAGCGGGAGCAGCAATGAACCGGAACGCGATGGTACGGTTACCATAGAACATCTTACGGGGGATTTGTTATTAATGGAATGCCGGGATTTGTAGAGTATACTCCTGTTTCCAACATTCTATAAAACAGGAAAGCCTCCCCGAAGGAAGGCTTTCTGTAACTTTAAGCGACTCGCTTTTTATTTTACTACTACAAGTCTCGATGTTTTGGTGCTACCTTCAGATTCCATTCTGATGAAATACATTCCGGTAGAGAGTTCAGATACATTAAAATTGATATTATAAGTACCTGCATTAAAATGGTTACGTGTTATTTCTTTCACTACTTTACCAGTAAGATCAAGCACGGTAACATTTAATGAACTTTTGTTATTAAGGGTGAAGTCAATATTCACCTCATTATTGGTTGGGTTTGGATAAACAATCAGGTTTGTTAAAGTTTGGTATTGTTCTTTAACTGAAGTAGCAAGTACATTAATTGTTTTGGTAATAGAATCGCTTCCAAATTGGCCCATTGCAACTAATTTTACATCATATACTCCATTTGCAGGGAAAGCAAATACCGGATTTTTAAGTGTTGATGTATCGGTAGTTGAACCTGTAACTCCAAAATCCCATAAGTAAGTGGTGGTAAATCCTTTTTCATCTGTAGTATTTGTGAAGGTAAACTCGCGTGAACCGGTTGTTGCATTCTGTGTGTATGTAAAGTTGGCAACAGGGTTTGATGACTGATCGTTAATTACCACAGCTATTGTTTGCGTAGAGGCTCCACAGGTACTTCTTGCAGTTAATTTTACCTGGTAAGTTCCATTGGCAGGGAATACAAATGTTGGATTCATATCTCTTGAAGTATCAGCATTGCTGCTACTCACTCCAAAATCCCAGAAGTATGAAGTAGATTGTGAAGAGTTATTGGTAAATACTACCGTTCTACCTGTTGGTGTACCTGCATTAAAGTTGGCTAGTGGTGCAGGATAATTTACCGGAGCTGAATTGTAATTTTCTGTTTGCGGGTTAAATTTACACCAGCAGTTGGTCCAGTTACTGTCAGGGTGATTACCCATAGCACCGCGGAAAGGAGCCGGAGTAAAGAATGGATCGCTGATTCTTGAACCCGAGAATGATGCACCTGAATTGGCCAGTGAACCTGCTGAAGGTACAAAGCTTGGTGTATTGTAGTTAAACGGATCAACAAGCACTCCACCTACTGTGTTCATGGTATCAGTTCCGTTCTGCATAATTTTGGTTCTAACCGAAGAAGCGTTTGCTGAACTGTTGTTTATATTATTCTGGTTTGCAAGAATATTGTTTTTAAACATCATAGAATCGTTAAGGAATTTGGCTCCCGTGCGGCTGCCATCTACAAATAAACCTGCAGGCCATCCCATAATGATTGAATTGAAAATAGAAGTAGAAGAGTTTCTTCTGATACGTGCACCGTTCTGGTAAGAGTTACTAAATCCAAGTGCGTTGCCTGTAGCCAGTGGACCAACAACTGTGATGTTAGAGAATGTTGGATCTGTGTATGGCTGAGCTTCAGAACCTGATGCATCATTATCTGATTCAAAACCGTTGGTTGTTGGACCTGAACCGATATCATACCAGTTTGAATCTCTCAATACTACAGCATATTGTACCTTTCCTGAATAACCAAAATCAACGTCTAAATCATCATCAACATTTCTGTTCGATATAAGGTATTTGGCATCCACGTTTCCGCCAAACCACTCAAATCCGTCATCATTAGCCTGTGTTACCTGTACGTGGTGTATGGTGGTTCCTTTTCCAATTCCTCCCATGGTAAGTCCGTTAATTTCATTACCCGGTGTAATTACTATACCTCCGTATTCAATACGTACAAAAGATAACGTTCCAGAGTTGTGGTTAGGGTCAGTTCCGCCATATAAACCATCACCATTGGCATTGTCCAAATCGCCTTCAATATTGTTTTGAATACCAGGCAATGTGGCAGCAACTGTTGCACCAGGGCAGGTAGAACAATCTGTTGGTCTGTTTATAGGAGCTTGTCCAAGCATTACAATTCCTCCCCAGTCACCAGGAGCACGGCTACCGGCAGCTTTATCTGATGTAAAAACAATTGGCTGGTTTTGTGTTCCGTTTGCTTCTAAGCGGCCGGTTCTTGTTATAATTAATGTTCCTTTGTTTGCACCACCCTTAATAATAGTACCGGATTGTATGGTTAGGGTTGAACCTTTTACATATACATAACCATTCATGGTATAAATGGTATCTCTGTAAAGTGTGGTATTGCTTGTAATATCTCCTGAAATAGCTTTTAATGGTGAATTGATTCCGCTTACATTTATTTGTTTAGAGATGCTATTGCTACATGATCCATTGATTGCTGTTAATTTCACAATATAGCTGCCATTTGCTGCGTAAGTGTTTGATGGGTTTGCAGATGTTGATGTTTGTCCGTTACCAAAATCCCATGTGTAAGAAGTTGCATTGGTTGAGGTATTGGTAAAGTTAACCAATCCGCTTGCACCATTTGCAGATGTGAAATTAGCAGTTGGTACTACATTGATAGTTATTTTTATGCTGTCCATCATAGAACAACCTGTAATGCTATCTCTTATTGTTACATAATAGGTAGTTGTAGTGGTTGGGTTGGCAACAGGTCTTGCAATAGCAGTATTGTTTAGTCCGGTTGAAGGAGTCCAGCTGTATTTGTAGGGCCCTGTTAAAGATTGCCCGATGGTAAGTGATGAGCCTGCACAAATGGTAGAATCGTTGCCTGCGTTATAGGCAAATCCCCTGTTGATTGGAGCGGTTGTATAAGCACTGTTTTGAGGATCGAAATTACACCAGCATTCTGTCCAGTCCTGTGTTCCCATTGCACCTCTGAAAGTGGTTGAGGTAAAAAACGGATCACTTATTCTGCTGCCGGAGAATGAAGCTCCTGAATTAGCGAGCGAACCTGATGAAGGGGTAAAGTTAGGATTGGTATAATTAAATGGTGCAACCAAAATACCGCTAACCAGGTTGGTGGTATCGGTTCCGTTTTGCATCACTTTAGTTCTTACGGAAGATGCATTGGTAGATGAATTATTGATATTATTCTGATTGGCAAGTATGTTATTTTTAAACATCATAGAGTCATTCAATAGTTTTGCTCCTGTTCGGCTTCCATCTACAAATAAGCCTGCTGGCCATCCCATGATAATGGAGTTGAAAATAGAAGTAGAAGAGTTTCTTCTGATACGTGCACCGTTTTGAAAGGAGTTACTAAATCCAAGTGGATTTCCGGTTGATAAAGGTCCTACCACCGTGATGTTAGAGAATGTAGGATCAGTGAATGGTTGTGCTTCTGAACCTGTAGCATCGTTATCTGATTCGAAACCATTGGTAGTTGGACCAGATCCGATATCATACCAGTTTGAATCTCTTAATACAACAGCATATTGTACTTTTCCTGTAAATCCAAAGTCCACGTCAAGGTCATCATCGACATTCCGGTTTGAAATAAGGTATTTAGCGTTTACATTACCACCAAACCATTCAAAGCCATCATCATTCGCCTGACTTACCTGTATATGGTGAATGGTGGTACCGCTACCTACTGCACCCATGGTTAGGCCATTTATTTCATTACCCGGAGTAATTACCACTCCACCGTATTCTATACGAACGTAAGAAAGCGAACCTGAACTGTGGTTAGGGTTTGTTCCTCCGTATAAACCATCTCCGTTAGCATTGTCAAGGTCACCTTCAATATTATTCTGAATTCCTGGAAGTGTTCCCGCAACGGTTGCACCAGGGCAGGTAGAACAATCTGTTGGCCTGTTTATAGGTGCCTGTCCTAATATCACAATACCACCCCAATCACCGGGAGCACGGCTTCCGGCATTTTTAGATGAGGTGAATACGATAGGTTGGGTTGAAGTTCCGTTGGCAACAATGCTTCCGGTACGTGTTATAATAATGGTTGATTTTTTTGCAGCATCACCACCTTTTATTAAGGTTCCGGGTTGAATGGTTAGGGTTGCATTTTTTACATACACATAACCATCCAATGTGTAAATGGTATCACTATACCAGGTGGTGTTGGCTGTAATTTCGCCAGCCGGAATGGTTCTGGCTTTTTGTGCTTTCACCACAAGTGAGGTAAGTGAAAGCAATGTAATCAGGTAAATTAGTTTTTTCATGGATTTTTTATTTCGGAAACAAACCTATTTCCGTGGCATGAGGGGAAAGTTAATCTAATGTTAAATCTGTGTTACTATTCAACCTTGGATAGGGGTGGTTTGTAAAAAAAATAACCACTGACTATGCAGTGGTTATACAAAAAAGATGAAGGTAAATATTAGAATTTAAATGCAACGCCCATTCCTATATTGATTCCCATTTTATACCTGAATATGGTATTGTCATACTTTGCTTTTTCAGCAATTGGAACATTGGGATCTATTCTTGGCGTAATAGCGCCATTTTTACTTTCAATATTGGTGGAAATATCATCAAACTTTCCATTGTCATTATTGTCCTGATAGAATACCAAATCTTGAGCAAGTAAATCACTCACGGTAAATTTAAACTCAAAATGTTTGTAGAAAGTTTTAGAGATGGAGAAGTCAACTACCGTTCTTGGGTTTTCCCATAAATCAGGTACCAGGCCGTTTTTCTCTCTTACAAATGCAATTCTCCTGCCTATTCTGTTCACAAAAACGGCAGCCGCAAGTGTAGATTTTGGATCATAGAACTGTAAACTGGTATTTAGGATATAGGGCGATTGTCCCTGAAGTGGTCTTGTTCCAAATTGTGATTTCGAAATGCTTTCATCAAGAATAACTTCTGAAACGATGTACGCATAATTAAGCGTTACGGAGAATTTTTTGGCTGACTTGGTATTAAGCCATTTGTCTATAAAGTCGAAGTTTTTTCTGATTTCAAACTCAATACCGTAATTTTTTGCATCAGCATCGCTGGTATATCCAAGTGTAGCGTCACTTCCGGTAAATTCATAAACCTGCTCTATTGCATCGTCAAATTTTTTGTAGAATAACGAAACGGAAATCATTTGAGCTTCTCCCGGATAATATTCGAACCTGAAATCATAATTCTGAATGCGGGTTCTATTCAAATGTGGGTTTCCTGTTACAACCGAATTCAGGTTAAAATCGTAAAACGCAAAAGGAGCTAATTCTCTAAACTCTGGTCTGGCAAGAGTTTGACTACCGGAAAGCCTTAGGTTTACTTTCTCGGTTAATTCATAAGTTAAATTTACAGATGGGAGAAAATCAACAAAAGTGGTATCTACATTTACAGGTTCACCGGCACTTCCAAACGAATTCAGCTTTTGGTTATAACTTTCCATTCTCACTCCGTAAGCAGCGCGAAATCTGCTGAAAATCCGCTGATCGAACATGATATAAGCAGAGTTCAGGCGGGAGTTTGCTGTATAAACATCTTGTGGGTTAATACGCTCATCCATGTAGAAAGTATCCTCAGCAAAGTTGGCTTTATTAAAGATATTATCTCTGCTTTGTGTAATAAAATCCTGGTAGTTGTAAGGAGTTCCGGGTTTTACAATTTGCCTAAGTTTATACCCGAATGCACGAACCTGAAAATCACGTTCTCTTCTTTGTATAAATCCACCAATTTTAAGTTCGGTTTTAAGCTTTTTAAAAGTTAAGAAGTTAAGAGGTGCCTGCAAATCCAAACCTGCGCTTTGAATATCTTCTTTCAGATCGGAATAAAACCTGCCTGTTTGGGTAATGTCTATATTTGGTCCTACCTGAAGGGTGTATGGGCTGTATTCTGAATTGAATGCATCGTAGGTAGATCGGTAAGATGCTCTTCTGAAATCAGGCATCTGTCTGGAGATATTGTTATTGTTTAATACCCACTTTGCTTTTACTTTCAATGGTACAATATAATGCTCACCAATAAGCTGGTTGCTCATCAGTTTATTTTCCTGATAGATGAAATAGGTGTTTCTGATTAAAGGGTTCTGATCCGGATCCAGTAAATCATCATGGCCTGATCTGAAAATGGTTTGATCTTCCGTATTGATGGTATAAGCATTTTTGAAACTAATTTTGTGGTTTTTACCGGCTTTCCAACCCATATTAACCATAGTACCAATAAGGATCTCCCGTTTGTAAATACTGTCCTGATATTTGGATCTGAATTGGTTTTCATCAATACCCATCGGCTTGTTAAATCTATTTCGCTCAACAGGTGTATTCCTAAAATTTTCAGACCTTGATAAGGAAACAATAAAGCCCAGCTCTTGCTTTTCTTTAATTTTAAAGTTGGTTCCACCTGATAAGCTGATGGTGGTATTTACCGGATTGGATGCTACCTTGTTGGCACTCCAGTTATCATTAAATTTAAAACTATTCTGATACTTATCTCCCAATGTGCTGCTTTCATAAGCAAGCCTTTGAGGAATACCACCAGGCAGTGCACGGGTTCCATCATCTAAACCAAGCCAGTCGTTTTTACCACCGTTGGCACGGTATCCTTCCTTAAAGGTGCTGATGCTATGAATACTGGAACTGATTCCAAAATTGATAAACTTTTTTTCAGGAATATCTTTGGTATTAATGGTTATCACTCCACCGGCAAAGTCTCCAGGTAAATCAGGAGAAGCGGTTTTGGTTATCACCATATTATCAATCATGTTGGACGGAAATATATCAAACGAAAAAGCCTTTCTGTCCGATTCTGTACTTGGAAGCGGTGCACCATTAATATAGGCAGTATTATACCTGTCATTTAATCCCCTGATTACTGCAAACTTATTGTCCTGTATGGAGGTGCCGCTAACACGCTTCATTACATCACTTGTGGTGGCATCCGGAGTTCTTTTGATCAGATCAGCCGATACCCCGTCAGAAATGGCTACATTTTTCTTTTGTTGAATAAGTAATGCACTTGCGGTTTCCTTTTTGGCCTCCACCTGAATAACTACCTCATTAAGTTGTTTGGTTGATTCTTCCAGGGTAATACTTACCGGTGTGGTTTCTTTTGCCTTTACCTCAATACCTTTAACCACTTTTTTGTTATATGAAATATAACTGAATACCAGGTTATACGTACCAGGGGCAAGGTTCAAGGTAAATTTTCCTTCAAAATCGGTGGCAGTACCTACAGAAGTTCCTTCAATCTGCACAGATACACCAATTAGTTCTTCTCCCGTTTTTTTGTCGGTAAGTTTTCCGGTGATTTTCCCGTTGTTTTGTGCGGTTGCTATTGCAGAAGTAATGCTAAAGAGCACCAACAGGAGGAAATAAAAATAGCTTTGACGAAACTTGTTCATAGTAAATACTTAAAGTTCCGGCAAAGCTATGTTCTCCGCTTTCAGGAGGGGTTACCCAAAGGTTAATCTTGGGTTAATGCAATATCAATTGTTTGTTAAGAAAATGTTAAGCACTTGCTTTCCCGATTACCCCTAACTCTTTACCTACCTTGGTAAATGCAGCAATTGCGTGCTCTATATGGGCTGGTTCATGGGCGGCAGAGAGCTGCACACGGATGCGGGCCAAATCTTTGGGTACCACCGGATAAAAGAATCCAATTACATAAATTCCTTCTTCAAGGAGTTTATTGGCAAATTCCTGTGAAAGTTTGGCATCATACAACATCACCGGAACAATAGCCGAATCGCCTCCCCTGATATCAAATCCTGCTGCCTTAATACCTGCTTTAAACTGTTTTATATTGTTTTCAAGTTTGTCCCTTAAAGCGGTACTTTCATTTAGTAGTTTAAACACTTCTATACTTGCCCCAACAATAGCAGGCGACAGGGAGTTGGAAAATAAATAAGGGCGCGAACGTTGGCGCAGCATATCAATAATTTCTTTCCTTCCGGTGGTGTAACCGCCCATGGCTCCACCTAACGCTTTGCCAAGGGTTCCGGTAATAATATCCACACGACCCATCACATTGCAGAGTTCTGGTACACCTCTGCCTGTTTTGCCTATAAATCCCGCACTGTGGCATTCATCCGACATCACCAATGCATCATATTTATCGGCCAGGTCGCATATTTTATCCAGTTGAGCCACATAGCCATCCATGCTGAATACGCCATCTGTTACAATCACTTTTAAACGTGCACCTTTGGCATCTGCCGCAATAAGCTGTGCTTCCAGGTCGGCCATATCGTTGTTTTTGTATCTGTAGCGTTGTGCTTTACAAAGTCTTACCCCGTCTATAATAGAGGCATGATTCAGTTCATCACTGATAATAGCATCCGTTTCCTGAAACAGGGGTTCGAATACGCCACCATTTGCATCAAATGCAGCGGCATATAAAATGGTATCTTCTGTCTGGTAAAAATCGGCAATGGCCTTCTCCAGGTCTTTGTGAATATCCTGGGTGCCGCAAATAAAACGTACGGAACTCATTCCGAAACCATGTGTATCCAGTGCCTTTTTTGCTGCTTCTTTCACCCTGGGGTGTGAGGAAAGCCCCAGGTAATTATTGGCACAAAAGTTTAACACTTTCTGGCCTGTTGTTAGTGTAATTTCAGCACCCTGTTCAGATGCAATGATGCGTTCTTTTTTGTATAAGCCTGCCGCTTCAATTTCTGAAAGTTCTTTCTGCAGGTACAGTTTCATTTTGTTGTACATAATGATGTTTGTTTTCCGGATGCAAACTAAAACTATAAATTGAAAAACAAAAAGGCCTGCATTGAGCAGGCCTTTTTATAAATTTGAAACAGGAGCAGGTATTAATCAGCTTTAATTGCTTTAATAACCCTTGTTTCTTCACCCGTTTGAATGCTGATAAAATAGATACCGGCTTTAAGGTTGGCTACCATATCAATAGAAATGGTGTTCTCTCCTTTATGAATTTGTTGTGCCGGGTTGTGGTATAATTCGCGTCCCTGTATATCAATCATGCTGATAACAGCACTTGTTTCTTTAGAAGATTTAACAGCAATATGAAGTTCCCTGTTAAACGGATTGGGATATAGTACAATAGAACCAGATAACTCACTTTTTGATACACTCACTATGTTAGAGTAAGAGAATGAACCGTCTGCATCCAGCTGTTTTAATCTGTAATAGAGTGTATTGCTGCGTGCTGATAAAAAGGCATCGATATCAAGGGTTAAGTAGTTAGAAACTTTATTGGTATTGCCCTTACCCTCTACAAATTTTACTTTGGAGAATTCGATTCCATCAGATGAGCGTTCTATTTCAAATCCTTTGTTATTTAATTCACTAGCAGTAATCCAGTTGAGGGCAACATCATTGCCATTGGCTTTGGCTTCAAAGCTTAACAATTGAACAGGTAAAGGATTGCTGATATCTGTTCCGGTAAATACACCAAATACAGAATGAATGGCTCCACCCGAAATGGTTCCTGCTACAGGATTCACGTTTCCGGAAGGAAGTAAATACCAGGAAGGTGCACCATATTGTGCCAGACGTGCATTAACTGATCCGCTTACATTTCCGAGATAAACAGAGTCGTAAATCAGGTTGGCCTGATAGGTATATCCGCTGCCACCTGTTGGTGTGGTATTGATATAACTGTTAAACTGAGTTCTGGATGGGGTAAGATTCGGAGCCACTACACCTGAATAGAATTTTACGTCAACAGAAGTTGGAACAGTTCCGGAACCACCCCATGCAAGTGAGGCAATTCTTCTGTTGGCAAAGGAGTAGTTGGTGGTAGCATTTAGTGCAGGTGCAGCTGATGCGAGTGCTGATGGAGGAGCAGTTGCCGTATTAAATTCTACGGATCCGATATCAGTAGTTGCTGCAGAAAGAGAGGTAGAGCGAACACCAGAAGCATTAGCATAATCTCCGGTGTATCCTGCAAGAGGAATACCTTTTCCGTTTACATACCAGCTATTGGCATTGGTGGTAACAATACCCAGATTACCGGTTGCTGTATCTGTAAACAGTGTTTGGGCCGGAAGGTTTGAAGGAGATTCCATCCAGTTGGTATTATATGTTCCGCTTGGGGTGTAAAGGGAGTTGTTGTAAGCATCCACACCGTAAGTGATGGTACTTGGGAATTCAGAAATTCTCGAAGTATCGTTCACAACAAGCAGGTTGTAGTTGGATGATGCAACAGTAATACCGGTTGCGGTGGCAGATCCTGTAGCCAGGTGAATACCGGTAGCTGATCCTGAATTGGTTCTTTTGTTGTAGAAAATATTGTTGCGAACATTCAGGGTGGAAGTGGTGTTTCTGAAAATGCCATAAGAATTATTATTGCCACTTGCCATTGAACCATTTATAAATATGGAGTTATAGAAGTAATTGTTGGTGCCTGTGCTTTCATCACGTATACCGGCTATTCTTGATTCATTAGACATATTGCCGCCTAAAGAAATTTGGTTGTTGAAAGCGTTTACGACACCTGCTGAAACATAAATACCGCTCACAATTGCAGAAGAAGTGCCTGTATTTGTATTCAATGCGCTGATATTATAAATCCTGTTTCCTGAAATAATATCGGGATTCGTACTTGCTGTTGTTTTTCCAATTCCGATAGCAAAGTTGCTGGTTACCGCAGATGAACGGTTTACAATATTATATACGGTGTTTCCGCTGGCTATATTATTACCTGTGCTTGAGTTCAAAGAAATACCGGTGCAGGTATAAGCTGCAAATGTACTTGTGCTATTAATTTGAGTAATATCGCGTACTGTGTTGTTAATAATAGTGGTTGTTCCGGCACTGGCCTCTATACCTACCATATAATCGTTACCAACTGACTGATTGCTGCAGAAAGCAACTAAATTATTCGAAATTGTAACTACGCCTCCACCATTGCTTCTGATCATTTTGGAGTCTCCATCACTTCTTACGGTATCATAAGGATTTACTCCACCACCAATGGTATTGCCGGTAATTGTACCTGAAGGTCCTGTTATATCAATTCCTACAAAAGAGTGATCTGTACCGTTGGTATTAGAGAAAATATTGGCAATGGTATTATTACTTACCATATATCCGGTTCCGCCTGTTGTGTTAATTAATATACCGGTAAAACAGGTGCCGGTGGTAGTGGTTGTGGTAGAAGGAGCACCGGATCTGTTAGCGGCTGAACCTCCAATTGAATTACCTGAAATGGTTTGGTTGTTACCACCGGAAACCCGAATCACAGAAAGTTGTGTGCTTCTTGATGATGTTTGATAGAATGCATTATTACTGATTACCCACTCATTTCCGTTTCCTGTTGCAGTAACGTTTATACCATTTGCACTAAAGTTCGAGAACTCGTTATTTGAAATGGTATTGCTGCTGTTTTCAAGCCCTGCAGTTGCGGTACCTGTGGAGTTGATATGTGTAGTTGGCAGTGAAATGGTATCTCTGAAAATGCAATTCATAATGGCATTGGAATCGTTTCCGGTTCCTGATGACACGTTAGTTGTGCTGAAAAGTACATTTCCGCTAGAGGTATTATTACCCAGAATGGTGCAATAACGAACAGTATCTGAATGTGCATCATTTAAGAAATTGAAAACCGGACCTGTTGTATTGTTGTTCACAAATTTCAGGTATCGGCCTAATCCGGCAAATCTGCCATCAAAAATAACCTTGTCAGCCCCATTCATTCTAATCATACCGGTAGTACCCACTGCACCAGAAATGGTTCTTTCAATTGCCGCATCCGGAACTATGGTAATGGTGCGGCTGCCCCCGTTTTCTGAAACGGTATTTAACGCCACAGTTCCTGTTTCAGTAAGGTCGCTGGTAATAGTTAAGGTTATGTTACCATCCAGAACAGAATTGTTTATCATATCAAAAGCACCACCTGTTCCGGTTAAAGAAGTATAGGTTTGAGATGCGCCTATATTGATATTACCTGAAAGCCCTGGCAGAATTTTGTATGCCAGAAGTGTTGCAGGCGGGTTAATGATACCAGTTACACTTGTCGCTTCAACTCCTGCAGGAAGTGAACTTACATTAGCGGATGCGGTTGAGTCCTGAGCCACCACATATAAATATACAGAGTCTCCGTTAGTTAATCCGCTCATGGCTGCTGCAGAAATCACAAAAGACCAGCTTCCATTAAGACGGGTTCCACCTGTAAGTGATCCGGTTGCTGTATTATAACTGCCTGCTGCAGATTTTTTATAGTACAATATCGGAGAAACGCCTCCCGTTAAAGGTACCGCAGTTGCGTCTGAAATATTAAATACAAGGGTTCTGTTTGATACGCTTGATGTGTTTGTAATGGTAGTTACCAATGAAATAACAGGACTAAAAATATCCTGAGCGGTAAAATTACCGGCATCAGCTCCTATATCGGTTGGGCCAACGCTGCTTCTCAACTGGCCATCAAAATCTGTTGTTACTTTAACTACAGGTATACCTGCAGCTTCTGCGGGAGTGGTTCCAGATACATGGAGATTAATAGTGGAAGCATTACCGGTTGGGGAAACAAAATTAGGATCTCCAAATCCGCTGCTTGCATCCACTCCTGAAAGAATTTTCCATGCATTTAATGTAGTTGCTCCTGTTGTATTTACACGTCCAACTGATGCACCAGCACCTGATCCCCAGTAAATATTGGCATTAGATAGGAGGGTGGTGTTATTGTTAATAGAAATACAAAAATGACTTCCGCCTGTTGATGCATTGGAACGTTCATTTACAAAAATGTTGTTCAGTAAACTATCATTTCCGGTTACAGTCCTGTTAAAGGCATAAGTATTGGCTACTCCGGTTCCTACTCCGGTTCCACCCAGATAGATGGAGTTGAAATACATAGCTATATTTCCTCCCTTTTTATTAAATCCTGTTATTACAGGGGTATTTACAAGGGCTGATCCGAAGGAGTCGATGCCTAAACGAATCATGTTGTTGAAAATGCTCGTATTGGTTCCGCCAACAAAATTTACTCCGTTTATACTGGAGTTAGTTCCTGAGGCAGAAGTAGTCAAACTATGTATGAGGTTGCCGCTAATGGTGCTGTTTGTTGTACTTGTTGTATTTATTCCATTTACCGTAACTGTTGAACCTGCTGTGTTTAATTGCATCAGGTTGTAAATAGTATTTTGTGAAATAAAGTTACCAGATGTGGCAGAAGCTATATGAATACCATTAACAGAAGCAGATGCATCTGTATTAAGCTGAGACGGTGAAGCATTAACCAGGTTGTATATGGTATTGCCGGTAATGGTGTCAATCCCTGCTGTTGTGCTAATACCATGCGTAAATCCGGCAGAAGTAGCAGCATTTACATTGTTTCTTAAATTTCTGAT
Source organism: Bacteroidota bacterium (assembly GCA_051715425.1). Taxonomy (GTDB): domain Bacteria; phylum Bacteroidota; class Bacteroidia; order UKL13-3; family UKL13-3; genus JAJTFA01. Next base: position 63,181 of record JBPXJS010000039.1, read on the forward strand.
GGTGTTGTTCAGTAACTTCAGATTTGCACTGCTTGTATTTTGAATACCAATTACATTTTGCGATGTAGTAGAGGTTGAAGGAGTGGAAGCAAGCATATTATCAGGAAGCACGTTACCAATGGTATTATTATTCAACACATAAGTAACCGTGTTTGTAGCTCCTGAAATGCTTATGCCTATCAGATTGTGATAAGATGTAGCAGCAGCAACAGTCGTTCTCATTCCGCCAATTTTGTTGTTGGAGAATGAATAGGTACCTGCTGTGGTGCCTGCCATACAAATACCAAATGTGGCACCTGTTGTTCCTGTACCATGCACAACAATGGCATTCGAATCTGTAAGGCTTCCAATGGTATTGCCATTCATATTGTACATACCATCAAGATGCCATGCGGCACTCCACAGTCCTGGAAATCCTGTTGCTGTTGCTGCGGTTGACAAGTTAAAGTTGGTTAGGGTATTGTTACTGAAATTGGAAACAACTAAATTTCCTCCACGCACATAACTGAAACATGATGCTGTTCCTCCACTCACCGTCCATGGAGTACCTCCGCAATAAGGAGCACTTCCGCCAACATAGTTACCTGTAATTTGCATATTGTTGAGGGCATTAAAATTGCCGGAGTGTTGCAAATTCCATGGGTATTGCTGAACAGTTCCTGTTGCTGTTCTCGGAGCTGTCTGATAAATATGGTTATTGGAAATGATCCAGCTATTGGTTCCGCTTGATAATTTAAAGGCATTACATTCAGCCGCGGCATTCCAGTAATTAAACAGTTGACACCTGTTGATGATAATCGAACTATTCATTACCGTACTATCAGTTGTTGATCCCTGTGATGAAATTAAAGTGGTAGGTAATGAGGTTCCGTCTCCAATATTGCAAGTGTCTATCATATTGCGATCGTTCCCTGTTGAAATACCGGTGCTGAATAATACGACACCATTGGCGGCAGTTGTTGTTGATCCTTTTAGGGTGGTATAAACAATATTGTTGTTTGTTGCATCATTAATAAATCTTACCGCTGATGAAGTAGCTCCGGTATTGTTATTTTGAATAGTAAGATTAAATCCTGCACCGGTTCCATTCTGGCGTCCGTCAATGCGGAAATAGTCAGCTCCGTTTAAATCAAAAAGTGGAGCGTTAACTGTTGCAGTAATATCTGAGGTAATTCCGGTAGCTGGCATTAAGGTTACCGTATTTGTGGCAGATGCACCACTAAATTGATTAACCACTATCGGGAAAGTTTCAGAAGGATAAGTGGCATCTGTTAATGTAAACGTAACAGGTCCGCCTACTCCTCTCGAGTTAAGGTCTGCAACGGCTGCTGTAATGGTAGTGTATACCTGACCTGAACCAATATTATAATTACCTAAGAGCGGTCCTACAATGTTTCTTGATCCGGCAGGATCACCATTGATTGGTGTGTAGTTTATAGAAGAAACAAGTATACTGTCTAATCTGGCATCAACCAGATTGCTTAGCGTAGCGGTTGATTTAATATCATAAGTTAACCAGAAATAATTTATACCAGTAAGGAGCGTGCTGCTTCCGGTAGCATAAAATGTACCGTTAGGTGCGGCAGTGGTGCTGCCAAACTGAGTTGTTGCAGAGAATGTACCTGTAGCACCGGTGTAAAATAATTTAGCATTGGAAATATCATTTACATCGGTGGTACCAGAGGTGTTAAATTTAAAGGAGGTAGCATTTAATACACCATTGTTGTTAGATGTATAAACCCTTATTCTGAATATCTGCTGGTTTGTTGTATTAGGCAATAATACGCCCGAGATCTGATCAACATTGCTGGAGTCAACCAGTGCAGGTTGTATCTGTCTGCCACCTGCAGGGTCTCCATTTAAAGGAGAGTAATTGGTAGAACCAATCAGTACGCTATCTACCCTTGCATCTATCAAATTATTTGGCGTTGCTGTTGAAGGAACATCGTACGCCAGCCAGAAATAGTTTGCACCATTGTTGAGCATGCGGCTACCGGTAGCATAAAAGGTACCATTTGGTGAAGCCACCGCAGTGCCGTAAGGTGTGGTTGTGGCAAACGTAGAACTTGAACCAGTATAATATACCCTTGCATTGGTAATATCGGTTACACTGGTTGTACCTGCTGTATTAAATTTTATAGAGTTAACACTAAGTGGCGAAGCACTGTTGCTCACATGCACCCTGAAGGCAATGATGGCCTGATTGGTGGTATTTAACAGCACATTGGTAGTATTCTGATCAACATTTGATGAATCATAAACCATTACAATAGGCAAAAATGCACCTTCATCTGCTCCGATATCTGGCTGAGATCCGGAACCGGAGTAACCAGGGTTTCCCTGACGTGTATTGCCGTCAAAATCTGTTGTAATACCTGCAATATTTACAGCACCGCTCTCAACAAATGTTGGGATGGTAGGGTCCGGATGTAAAAAGTCAACAGTGGCTCCTGTAATATCAAGGAAAGTGGTATTCTCAGTTAAAGAACCTGCATCGCGCGTGCTTACCCTCGACTTGAAAGCTGCGATGGTTTGATCGCTGTTGGTACCATCATTAAAGATAAGGTTAGCTGTTCCGGGGGTGCCTGCATAAAATATATTGTTATTTGATGAAGCTCCGTAGGTGGTAAGTGTTGTAGATGATCTTCTGTATGCAACAGCAAATCCGGTACCGGCCGGTGTGGAGTTATTAATAAAGATATTGTTTCTAAGTGTAACTGTTGGTGAGGTAGAAACAGAAATTGCTGATGTACCAAAGTTGGCACCTGTGCTTGAAGCATTTAAACGAACGGTGTTAAAATAAATATTGTGTGTAGTGCCACCGGTAATATTTATACCTACTACCTGATTGGTTCCACTTGAAGTGGTTGCCCTTAAATTTCCAATAAGGTTGTTATACGTAGTATATGTTGTTCCACCTGTAAAATTTAAACCATAAACTATTCCGCTGGCTCCGGATGATTGCAGGTCATATATTTTATTTCCATACATGGTATTGGTTGTTCCAATACTTTGCTGAATACCAATTACCGTGGATGCTGCTCCGGTTCCGCTTAAGTTATATATTGTGTTGTTATAAACGTTGTAATTGGTGCCGGATGATTGAATAGAAGTACCCATTACATTGCCTGCTCCAGTTACATTAAAAATCTGGTTATTGTAATAGTTTGTAGTGGTACCATAGCCTAAAGTTACACAAACCAATGCACCAGTACCCCCTGTGATATTAGAGAATATATTGCTATGAATATTTTTATTCGGGCTACCACCATCTGTATTTTGCCAGCCCGCAAGAATCGTAGCACCTGTAAGTGTTACATTTGAAAAATTATTATTTTGAGAAGTCGTCAATGTTCCCGTAACCGAACTTCCATTATTGTAATAAAAATAAACGGTGCCTCCTGAAAGGGTTTTGCTGAAAGAAGTAACAATATTATTACCATTAATATTATGCCCAAAGGTGGCTGGGGTAGTAACACTATTGTATATAAAATAGGCGGTGCCTGAAGTATTAATACTTATTGAAGTAAATGTATTGTTATTAATATTAATATTGGTATTGGTACCTGAGTTGTAAATAAAATCGGTTTCACCAGACCCAGCTCCGGAATAGCTGATTCCTTGAAAATTATTTTTAATAATATTTAGAGTGGTTGCAGTGGTACTACCGGTATTGTAAATTCCTCTGAAAACCAAAGAAGTGGTAGGAGCACCAAGTATAATTCCATTTATTTGGTTACTGTCAAGGCTTATCAGATTGGTTGCTGAACCGGTATTATAAATAGGGTAATAAGAACCACTGGCCGCAGATGAAGAATCGTTGGTTAATGTGTTGTTTCTTATCAAAATCCTGAATGGAGCACCTGTGTTATATATGCCATAAAACACTCCGGATGTGGCGGTGCTGTAGCTGCAATCTGTTACGCTGTTATTGCTGATATTAACTGTATTGCTTGCTGCGGTAGACCCTGAAGCATTTTCAATAGCGGTAACCTGTTGGGTGGTACCTGCACCTTTTACTGTTACATTATTATATGTAATGGTAGTATTGGCTCCGGCAGCAGTGTTTATATAAATACCACGCAGGATATTGGGGTGATTTAAACCGGCTCCGTTGTTATTGTTAACCGTATTATATGAAACATTAAGAGACCATTGGTTTAATGACCTGATACCGGCAGCAGCAATGGCTGATCCTGGTGCTCCACCAAAATTCAGAATATTATTTCCTGTAGAAAGGGAGTTTCCGCCAATATCATTTCCGGTATCACCAAGGGTATATGGGGAGGCCGCTCCAAAACCAATGATGGCAATTCCCGTATGGCAGTTTTGTATGGTATTGCTGTAAAATTTATTGTTGGAGTTTGCACCACTTGCAGCCGTTACTGTTAAGTTGGTTGTAGCAGCAGTTGCTGTTGCATTCATCACGATAATTCCCGTTGAACCATCTGAAGCAGGAGCTGTTCCGCTCACATTATTGATGCGGTTAAGCGTAATTGCACAGTTTCTGATTGTTACATTCTGACATCCATCTGTTGCACTTGCTTTATAAAGTGCGTATCCATATTCCATGGTAGATGGGTTGGTGCTGTTGGAGCCGTTTTCAATCAGGTCTATACCGTCAATAGTTACATAATCTGATCCCGAAATACGGAATATCCCATCTTGCGTGGCACTTGTTGGTACACCAGTACCGCCAACGTATGCGGTGATGAGTGGATTAACTCCTGTTCCGCTTTTTTGAATGATTAATTGATTTGTTAATGAAAGTGAAGCATTAAGTGTTGCACTTCCTAATGAAAGTCCTCCTGAGGGAGCTGCCTCAGCGAAACCTGCTGCAATATTAATTGTTGCGCCTCCACTGCCTACGCCATTGGTATTTAAATCAGTAAGTGCTGCTGCAATGGTGGCGTAATCACCAGGGATGTTTTTGTTACCTGAAACCTGAGCCATGGTAACGTTGCCTATTATAATTAAATAGGCAAGTAGAGTAATTTTAAGATTGTTCATAAAGACTAGAAAAATTTGGGTAAATTTAACTTAATATTATGAACCTTAAAGTTAAATAGGTGTTTTTAAGTATTCAAGACACTTTTAAGAAAATATTCACTTTTGGCTGACATATGTTGAAGTTATACCTTGGTAAATTGAATAGCCTCCCAATTGTTTTTTGTGATATGTTGTCTGAATTGTAATCCGTATTTTAGTGCTTCGTTCACCAGATCATGTTGATCACTTTCGTAAAATCCACTAATAAGCAGAATACCATTTTCTTTAAGCAAGGTGCCAAGCGTTTTAAAGCCATCCAATAATATATTTTTGTTGATATTGGCTAATATAATATCAAAAGATTGTTGTTTCACTATGTTTAAATCTCCCTTTTCAAAAACAATATTGGTTACTTCGTTTAATCTCATATTCTCCGGAACATTGTCAATACTCCACTCATCAATATCGATGGCATAAACATCGTGTGCCCCTAATTTGGATGCCATAATAGCAAGTACCCCGGTTCCGCATCCATAATCAAAAACAGATTTGCCATTAAACTGTTGCTGAAACATAAGCCGGATCATTAATTGTGTGGTTTCATGGTGGCCTGTGCCAAAAGTATTTTTAGGTTGTATAATCAATTCCCATGGATATGATTTTTCCAGCTGGTGGAAAGGCGCCTTAATGACCACTTCATCATTAATAATAATCGGTTCGTACCCTGCCTCCCATTGGGCATTCCAGTTTTGCTGGGCAATCGTTCGTTGCGGTACGGTTTCAGGATTTATTTCATACTTCAACAACAGTTGTTCAAATACCTCCCGTTTAAAAGCATTGCCTGGTACATAAGCAGAGAAACCGTTTTCATGTTCCACAAAACCTTCGTATTCTTCTTCAGCAAGTTCTGCTATCAATTGCTCACGTATATCATTATTGCAGGTAATATCAAATTCAAAGTATGATTCCATGGCTCAAAGGTGTAAAAGTCTGGCCGGGTTTCAAAGAAGAACCCATAACATTCAATCAACAACTCTACGAGAGGCGGGTGAATTCCTGCTTAAAATCATCAAATTAAATGACTTAAGTCATTTCGCTCATTAGGCACCTTTTTTAGCTTGCATTATTATTCAACTTATTTATTCATTTAGCTTATGCCATTATATCGTCAGGTAGGATTGGTTCCTGCAAAACGCCACATTGTATTTCGCCAGCCAAACGGAAAACTTTATCATGAAGAACTATTTGGTACCGAAGGGTTCGGAGGCCTTTCTTCATTGGTTTATCATCTGCATCCCCCAACCATGGTAAAGGATTATGGTGAGCCTTTTTCTTTAAGGCCTGTTATTGCCATAGAAGACAATTTAAAAGCCAGGAGTTTTATGGGATTTGATATTAAACCGGAAGCAGATTATATCAATAGCCGCAAGGTGCTGTTTGTTAATAATGATATGACCATTGGCATGGCTGCACCAATAAATGGTACGGAGGATTATTTCTATAAAAATGCTGATGCAGATGAAATGATTTTTATTCATAAAGGATCGGGTACCTTAAAAACAATGTATGGTGATCTTACTTTTGGATATGGAGATTACCTTATTATACCAAGAGGAACGGTTTATCAGTTTGAGTTTGAAACTAAAGAAAACAAGCTGCTCATTGTAGAATCTTATGGCCCTATTGAAACTCCCGAGCGGTATAGAAATAAATATGGCCAGTACCTGGAGCATTCGCCATTTTGTGAGAGAGATTTCAGGCTGCCGCAAAACATGCAAACCCATGATGAAGAAGGAGAGTTTCTGATAAAGATTAAAAAGCGTGGTTTAATTTATCCTTATACATACCAAACGCATCCTTTTGATGTGGTAGGTTGGGATGGATGTTCTTATCCGTATGCTTTTTCCATTTTTAATTTTGAACCTATTACCGGACGCATACATATGCCGCCTCCCATACATCAAACATTTCAGGGTCGCAATTTTGTGATTTGCTCTTTTGTTCCAAGATTGTATGATTATCATCCGGATGCCATACCTGCACCCTACCACCACAGCAATGTAGATAGTGATGAGTTGTTGTATTATGTGGATGGAGACTTTATGAGCAGGAATAATATTCAGAAAGGGCAGATTACGCTTCATCCCGGTGGAATTCCACATGGCCCGCATCCTGGCGCAATTGAAAGAAGTATCGGAAAAAAAGAAACCAATGAATTGGCTGTAATGATTGATCCTTTTAATCCGGTTAAAATAACAACTGAAGCGCTTCAGATTGAATTGCCGGAATATTATCAATCATGGGTACATAAAAACAGTGAGGTTGGCGTGTAGGGTGAAACATATTAAAACAACATTAATTTCAATTCATCACTTTAATAAATAAGAAAACAATGACAGATTTAACAAGCGTAAAGAACTTTTCTTACAGCGGTCAAAAAATATTTGACAAGGCTCAGGATTTTCTTCCGATTAAAGGAACCGATTACGTGGAATTAATAGTGGGAAATGCAAAACAGGCTGCACATTATTATAAAACAGCATTGGGTTTTGAGGATTTGGCTTATGCCGGCCTTGAAACAGGTTTGCGCGATCGCACATCTTATGCATTGCAGCAGGGAAAAATTCGCCTGGTGCTTACTACTCCTTTTGATCCGGAAAGCGATATGGCCAATCACCTGAGATTGCATGGTGACGGGGTTAGGGTTATTGCTCTCTGGGTAGATGATGCGTATGATGCTTTTAATCAAACCACCAGTCGTGGGGCAAAGCCATATATGCCGCCACAAACTATGGAAGATAAAGATGGTAAAGTTCGCTTAAGTGGTATCCATACCTATGGCGATACGGTTCACATATTTGTGGAGCGTAAAGATTACAGGGGGATATTTCTTCCCGGGTTTGAAAAGCTCGAAACAGGTTACAACCCCGGGTACACCGGATTAAAGTATGTTGACCATATGGTAGGGAACGTAGAAATGGGTAGTATGAACAAATGGTCTGATTTTTATGCCAATGTGATGGGGTTTGCTAATCTGGTAACTTTTGATGATAAAGATATCAGCACAGAATATACAGCATTAATGAGTAAGGTAATGACCAATGGTAATGGTTATATTAAGTTTCCAATTAATGAACCGGCAACAGGCAAGAAAAAATCACAGGTTGAAGAATACCTTGATTTCTACAAAGGGCCCGGTTGCCAGCATATTGCTGTGGCAACAGATGATATAGTATTTACGGTAAGCGAAATGAAAAAACGGGGAGTGGATTTTCTTCATGTGCCGGGAACATATTATGATACTGTTCACAGCAGGGTGGGAGATATAGCCGAGGATATTGCCATACTTAAAAAATGGGGCATTATGGTTGACCGTGATGAAGAAGGTTATTTGCTGCAAATATTTACCAAACCAGTTGAAGACAGGCCTACTCTGTTTTTTGAAATCATTCAACGCAAAGGGGCTAAAAGTTTTGGGAAAGGAAATTTTCAGGCATTGTTTGAATCTATTGAAGCAGAACAGGCCAGAAGAGGAACTTTATAATCAAAACCATACATAAATTATGCGCAGCTGTAATAAGTTAAGGCTTGTTGCAGCTGTTTTTGTTATCTTCGGGTTCACTATTTATTTTTCCCCTCTGTGTTTGCATCTGTTTTTCGCTTGTTTATATGCATTTTCAGCCGATCATTTTTATTAAGACATTATTAAGAAAACATCAGGTTCGTTTTTTTGGTAAATATTTAATATTTATTTAAAGGTTTAGCCTCCTTTATTTCACAAAAATCAATAGCAAAAAAAATATGAAAACAAAAATTACTCAAACCATTTTACACTTATTCCTGTTGATTGTTTTCGCAGGTTTAACCACAACAGTTGCCAATGCAACACAGCTTAGCGGAGTTTATACCATAGACTCTACTCAGGCGGCTTCAGCTACTAATTTCAGAAACCTGAATTCAGCCATTACTTATCTTACAACTGCTAATGTTCGAAGTGATGGAGGGCCTGCCAATGCCGCACCTTTTGGTGTTAGTGGTCCGGTTACGTTTGATTTTACAGGTGCAATCACCACCCTTACCGAACAGGTAATTATTCCAGCAATTCCTGGAGCAAGCACCACCAACAGGGTAATTTTTAATGGAAATGGCAGAACCCTTCAGTTCAATTGTACTACCACAAATTATTCTATTATCAGGTTGCAGGGAGCCAAGCATGTAACTATTGATAGCCTTGTTATCAAGCACCTCAATACCGCAGGTACGTATGCCTGGGGCGTGCATTTCTATCAAAATGCCGATTCAAATACCATAAACCGTTGCACCATAGATTATACTTTGGTTACCAGTGCATCCACCGGTTCTGTTGGTATTGTTATGAGTAACTCATTAACATCATCAACTACCAATGGTGCAAACGGGCAGTTCAACATCATTTCAAATAATTATATTAAAGGAAATACGACTGCCGGTGGTCCATATTATGCAATGACCATTATCCCAAAAGCAAGCAGTGTGACTTTCTCAGGTAATCGTATTTTTAACAATATCATTGAGAATGTATATGGCTATGGTATTTATCTGGCATATTCAAATTCTACTCTTATTGCCAACAATATTTTCAGAAACCCAACTAAAACAGGATTTACCACCATGTATGGTATATACATGATTAATGCAAATGCAAAAGATAGCATAAGAGGCAACACTTTCACCAACCCTTTTGGAGGAGCTACAACTACAACCAATACATATTATGGTATCTATCCAATTGCTACCAACACACCAAACGGTAGTGAGAATGTTATTACCAATAATGTTTTTTACGATATACGTTCCAACGGACCTGTTTATCCAATATATATACTTTCATCTACCAACTTCCGTATTTACCACAATACAATTGCTATCGACCATGCCGCTTCCACCTCCACAAACCCTACAATCGGATTATACCATTCAGGTGTAATAAGTGGAATTGGAGTTGATTTCAGAAACAATATTATTTCTATCAATAGGGGAGGAACGGGTATGAAACATTGCGTAAACCTTAATTTGTCGAGTAATCTGTATACCTTCAATAATAATGTTTATAGTGTTACAGGGGGTACCGCTTCAAATAATTTCATTGGTTATTACAATGCCAACTTTCAAACATTTGCGCAATGGCGCACAGCTAATGGTGGTTTGTTCGATGCCCTTTCAAATAACATGAATCCTAACTTTGTAAACGCTTCTACTGGTAATCTTGCGCCTCAGGAAGGGTTCATTAATAACAAAGGGGCCAACTTATTAACCTACGCGCCTACTGATTTTATTGGCGTTGCAAGAACAACTACACCAGATCCTGGCGCATACGAATTCACCCCTACTATTACAACTGATATAGGCATATCGTCCATCATCATGCCGGCCGCACCATTTGCAGCCGGAACCATTCCTGTTAATGTGGTAATCAGAAACTCTGGTATTAATACCATTACCTCTGCTACCATAAACTGGAGTATTAACGGAGTGAATCAAACACCTTATAGCTGGACAGGAAGTTTGGCCGGAGGTGCTGTAACTTCTTCCATTAATATTGGAAATGCAACAGCAACTGTTGGCCAGGGAATAGCCATTGTAGCCTCTACCAGCAATCCCAATGGTACAACAGATCAAAATACATTAAATGATCAGGGAAGCATAGCTGATATTTATTGCACGGTACCAGGTGGAGCTTATACCCTTAATCAGAATACAGCTGCTACCGCTACTAACTTTACCTCCCTGGTATCCTTTGCCAATGCAGTATCCTTTGGTGGAATAACAGGTCCTGTTACGCTTTCTATTACCCCGGGCACGGGGCCGTATACAGGACAAGTACAATTTTTAAGAGCCATTGGCTCAAATGCTACCAATACCATTACTATCATTGGTAATGGAAACACCATTCAGGCGAATCCGGATGTGAACAATTGCCATATCATACGTTTAAATGGTGCCGACAATATGAGGTTCTCTAATTTTACCATTAAAACATTAAACACAACTTATGGTATAGGAATGATGTTCTCTAACAGAGCAGATTCCAATATAGTAGATAGCGTGATAATAGATTTCACTAACTCTGGTACTTCATCCACTTACACTGCATTTATGGCTTTCTCTGCATTGCCTAACAGTACCTCCGCATCAACTTCATTCCACAATGGGATAAGAAACATCATCAGAAATTGCAGATTTATAGGGAATCCAACAGGAGGGCCATATTATGGGGTATCTTATTTTGGCGGTACTACGGAGTATGCAAACCTTTCTACCTCTTCATTCAATTATTTTATCAATAATGAAATGATTAATCCTTACGTGTATGGGTATTATTCCAATTATGGAGGCCGAAATGTATTCAGGGGCAATTCCGTTTATATGACAACTGCCAGAACCACCCTTACTACCTTTTATGGGATGAATTTTCAATCGGGGTACTATGGTGATACCATTGAAAATAATCGCATCTACGATATTTATAAAGGTGTACCTACCAATACCAGCACTGCCTATGGGTTAAACTTTAGTTCAGCCTTTCAGATAAGTTCAAATCCTGGTATTGTTAGAAACAACATGATATATGATTTTGCTGCAAATGGCGTTCATTATGGAATTTATAATGCCAATACCTATCACTTCCATTGCTACCACAATACCGTTTCATTTCATAACCCTTCCGCAACTGCGAGTGGTATCACCTATGCCTATTATAACACAACACAGGCAGCCACCACGCATAATTATGCAGTGCGCAACAATATATTTTACATAAACAGGGGAGGAACAGCGGCACGTTATGGCATGTGGCTTAATACCAATGTAACCACTTCTCCTGCTACGTTTATTACTAATAATAATGCCTATTTTGTAACAGGAACGGGTACCGGTATATCTAATGTTGGCCGATGGGTTACTACTGATTATGCTACTCTTGCCACCTGGCAAACTGCAAATACAAATGCGTTTGACCAAAACAGCGTGTATGCCAATCCAAGATTTAGAAATTCTTCAAACCAACATTTCCTTCAACCAGGAACAGACTCCTTAAATAATGTTGGTACCAATTTATTAACTGTGGTTCCAACTGATATAACAGGAGCAGCAAGAACAACAACTCCTGATTTGGGAGCATACGAGTTTTTTGTTCCGGGAGCTGATGCTTCTCTGACTCGTTTCTCCTCCCCATTAAACCCGGTTACATTAGGAACCGCAAATGTGGATGTGATTTTAAAAAGTTTTGGAGGCGGAACCTTAACTGCTGCCACTATTGATTGGCAGGTAAACGGAACTTTGCAAACGCCATATAATTGGGTAGGTGGCCCTCTCGGTTTTGGGGATAGCAGCACAGCTTCTGTTGGAACATATACGTTTATTAATCCGGGCTTCTACAATTTTAAAGCCTGGTCTAGTTTGCCAAATAATGTAATGGACAGTTTCCCTCAAAATGATACCATCACGGGAATGTTCTGTACTCCGGTTTCAGGCACACTTACTATTAATTCAGCCGCGCCTGCAAGTTCTACCAATTTTCAGTCGTTTACCTCAATGATAAATGCGCTTCAAACATGCGGTGTTGGAGGGCAGGTTGTAATAAACGTAGCTCCCGGTGTTTATAATGAGTATGTGCGTATTAATGGTGCTTTAATCAGCGGATTATCTGCAGCCAACAATATCATTTTTAACGGTGCAGACTCAGCAACTACCAGAATAGTTTATGATGGTTCAGTACAAAGGGCTACCGTATTGCTCAATGGTGCCAAACATATTACATTCAGAAACCTCACTATTGAAAGTACCGGAAGTGTTGGTGCGTTTGGTGTTTTACTTACTAATGTTGCAGACAGTAACTACTTCATCCGTTGCTCAGTTAAAGTGCCATTAATTACAACAGGATTAACAGGTTTTGCCGGTATCGTTTCTTCTTCCAATTTAACAACAGTAAATCAGGCAGGTAATAATGCCAATTATTTAACCGTTGACAGTTGCACCGTAATTGGCGGGTATTATGGTATTACACTTTATAACAACTCGGCACCTAAAGCAATAGGTAACAAGGTTACAAATTCGGTTATTAATAGTGCATACCAGTATGCCTTATATGCGTACTATCAAAATCAGATTGTGGTGAGCAAGAATACTGTTATCAATTCAGGAAATAATGTACTCACCACTCCTTATGCTTTGTATTTCGCGCTTTCAGATAATGGTATTGTTGTTACTAAAAACCATATCCATTCTCAACCTGGCGGTTATGGTATAAACTTTACTCAATGTTTGGGTACCGTTACCAACCGCAATATTATTGCCAACAACATGGTACAGGTAGGAGCAGGTACAAATCAATCTTATGGTATATATGATGTAAATAACGCATATACAGATATCGCTCACAATGCAGTTAAAAATACAAGTGCTGATGCCAGCTATATAAGTTGTGCTTATTACAACAGTTACGCCACCAACAGTGCATTATATAATAACCTCCGGGTGCATAACAATATTTTTACTGCACCTAATGGTGCAATGGTTTCATATTTCACCAATACAGCGATCATGACAGTTTCGAGTGTGGTGTTTAATTATAATGCTCATTTTAGCACTTCGGCTTATCCTTATCGTATCGTAAATACCATCTACCCATTATTTACATCGTACAAAAATGCCATGAACCTGTTGCTTCCTAATACAGATACCAACAGTATATTTTCAAATCCAACCTTCTTCTCATCTATCAATCTAAGATCTATAAGCCCGCAACTGGATAGCGCAGGTTTAGTTTTAGGAACCGTAACAGATGATATAGATGGTAATCCAAGAAGTGCTGTTTCGCCAGACCTGGGTGTATATGAATTTACAAAACCACCTGAAGATGCAGGTGTTATTGCTATTCTCGATCCGGTAACTCCTCTGGTACCAGGCTTAAACAACCTGCGTGCTGTAATCAGAAATTTTGGAACAAGCAATATTACTTCAGTTCAGGTTTCTTATGGTATTGATACCGTTGTACGCACACAAACCTATACCGGTATGATTCTGCCAGGTAATACAGATACAGTAACATTTAATGCAACCAGTGGTCCGGGAAGTACAAGTAACCAATATAATTTCGGCAATGGTTTGGTAAATATTAAAATGTGGACATCCAACCCTAACTCAGTTCCTGATCCGCAAAACCTGAATGATACATCCTATACAAGTATCTGCGGAGGTTTAACAGGTAATTTTACAATTGATCCTTCTGGTTCAGGGCCAAATAATTTCACTACTATTCAGGCAGCGATTGACAAACTTACCTGTGGTGGGGTGTATGGCCCGGTTGTGTTTAATATTGCCAACGGAACTTATAACGGGCAATATTTTATTCCGGTTATCGGTGGTACCAGCAGTACAAATACCATTGTGTTTAAATCTGCAACCAACAATTCAGCTAACGTAACCATTACTTCGAGCACGGCAACCAGCCCTACCAACTTCACCATTAAGCTGGAGGGTACTTCATATATCTCCTTCCGTGATCTTACCATTGCTAATACCAATGCCACATTTTCACGCGTTTTCTCATTTAACAAAAATGGAGCAACCAATACCAATTGCTCTTTTGTTGAAATCAGAAATTGTATACTAAATGGCTTAAGCACAACAAGTACAGCAGATCAGTATGCAGTTATATTCGCACCGGCCGGTGATAATGCCACCGATATTACTATCGTAAATAATACCATTAACAATGGATCATACGGCATTATGTTTGGCGGGCAGAATATCATTAACAGGTATAGTCCAAATATCAGGATTGATTCGAATACTGTGAATAACGCTTATTGGGCGAGTATTTATCTTACCAGCAGGCAGGATCCTTTGGTTCGTTATAATTTGATAAACGGTCTTCCAACTTACGGTTATTATGGTATTTACCTTTCTGGTGTTGCCGCAAATGCTAACGTAAGTTACAATACCATATACAATTATGCTGGTACCTATGGTTTGTTTGTTGGAACAAGTGGTTATTATGGAGATCCCGGTATGGCTAATTATAATAATAATGTGATAAACATGATGAGTCCTACTGTTGCTGGTTATGGTATTAGTGTTACCAATTCGTCTTCTGCTAACTTCTATAATAATACCATAAGGATGCAGTCAACCAGCACGGGAAGTTATGGTTATTATTTTAGCGGAAATACAACCGGGGCTCAACCTCAGATAGTAGCTTCAAACAATGTAAGGTTTGTAAATAACCTGGTAAACATGAATCAGGGTTATGCATTGTATCTTGCAAATGCAAACGCAGTTTCCGGAACAAACGTTGCCAATAATAATGTGTATTATTCGAATACTGCAAATGCCCTGTACATTAACGGGGTTAACTATACCGCAGCTAATTTCTATACCAACTTCAGAAATGCTATTTTCTTTGGAAGCGACATCAATTCATACTATTCAAATGTTTCCTTCCCTACAGCACTTAGTTGTAAGCCATTAGAGAATAATACTTCTATCTGGTGGGTAAACGGACGTGCCATTCAAACCAATCTTGTTAGCACTGATATAACAGGCGCACCAAGAAGCACCCAGGTTGGAAGCGGAACTCCTGATATAGGAGCGTATGAGGTATTGCCTACAATTAATCCGGTAAACGCTGTTATCTCTGATTCTATTAATTATACTTCCACCCAGCGTATCATAGATGCAGTGGATACTGTTGCATTGCTCACATGGGGCTTTACAGGTTCTCTGCCTACATCTATTTCGGCCACCTATCATCCCGGAGCTATTATAAGTGATCCTACCAATAACGGAAACAGCATTGGTGCGCACTATATGGATGTTTTCTGGAGAATCAATGCAGTTGGCGGATCATCGTATTCCTATGATCTGACTTTAAAATATGATCCACGCCATATTGGAACAGTTCCATCTTTAACCGATATTAAAATGGCGAAGAAAACAACAGGCGTTAATGGTAGCTGGGTTCATTACGGATCAACACTTACTACTGTGGATACGGTAAATTATACCTTTACTGTTACAGGTCTGAATAGCTTCTCTGATTTTACCGGTACATCGGATTTATCGCCATTGCCGGTTAATATTGCCACTTTTGAGGCAAACAAAAGCACAATGAATGCCATCCTGAACTGGACCACAGCTTCTGAAAGAAATAGTGCCAGATTTGAAATAGAGCGCTCAGAGTCTGGAAGAAGGTTTGAAAAGGTAGGAGAGGTAAGAGCTTCAGGAAACTCATCTGTAAGACAAGGTTATACTTATACAGATTTAGGCGTTGGCCGTGTGGTGAGCAATGGAACAGCATATTACCGTTTAAAAATAGTAGATGCTGATGGCAGCTTTGAATACTCTCCTGTGAGGGCGGTAAACTTTACCAGAACATTAGGAGGAAGCCTCGCTGCTTATCCAAATCCTTTCAAAAACACATTGAACCTCTCATTGGTGGCTGAAAAAGCATCAATGTCATCAGTTACAGTGTTCGATATTTTTGGAAAAGTGGTGAGAACCTATGCCATTCCTGTTACTTCCGGAGATAATGAAATTGTTTTAAACGATCTCGAATCATTGCAGGAAGGAATTTACGTGGTTAGCGTAAAAGCTGATGGTGTAGATGTTACAGGCAAGCTGATAAAGGAGTAGTCATTTGTAAGGGATTATAATAAAAGCGCCCGGTGATTTCATTCACCGGGCGTTTTTATTATAAATAATATGGTTCTGTAAGTAGATTAGAAATTAGCCTGAATCCCCAGTTTGTTCTTCTTTCGGAGTTGTGCCGCATTCATAAATGTAGTAAGTTCTCTGGTAAACGAATCAAGCTCGGCAATACCCGATTTCATATGAATAAGGATCTTCTTCATATCATCTTCAGAGGGTACATAATTTTCGTGATCAACAATATCCATTAACCCCATACAAGCACACAGCGGAGATCTTACCCTGTGTGAGGTCATGTGAAGCATATCTTCCAACTCTTTAATATAATCAAGTAACTCCTGCTTTAAGGTAGATTTTATTTTTTCGTGCTTTTCGATTCTCTTTTTTATACTGGCAAGTAAAAGGTCACTCTCAAAGGGTTTGGTAATATAATCATCGGCTCCTAAATCAATTCCGAATTTTTTCTGGTCAGATTCTGTTTTGGCAGTAAGGAAAATAAATGGTATGCCAGCCGTTAGCGGATTTTTATTAAGTTGTAGCAGCACGCCAAAGCCGTCCAATACGGGCATGGTAATATCACAAAGAATGAGGTCGGGAATAACCTGCAGGGCTGTTTCTACTCCAATTTTACCGTTGGATGCCGCTATAACTTTATAGTCAGCAAGTTCAAGAATTTCAGTAATGTTTTCCCTGATTTCTTTATTATCCTCTATGATTAATATGGTTTTCATAACAACCGGTTGGTTAAAACAGCAGTTGAATAACGAATTGTTAAATAAAGATAATTGAACTTAGGGAAAAAGAAAAATAAATTAATATATAAGTGTCCGAAACTAAAAAGCCGGCTAATGGCCGGCTTTTTAGTTTGTATGTATGGGTTCAATTAATGATCGTGGTGATGCGCAGAGTTGTGATCCTGTACTAGTTTGAAAAACTCTTCAGAGGTAACTGATTTGGTTTCGATGGTAACTTTTGATTTCAGAATCTCTCTTACCTTATTGGATACCGCTATATTAATCATGCGGGAGCGGTAATCTTCTTTTTTCATGCTTGGCTCTACAATACTTTCCAGCATCTCATCACTTATACCGCTATTGCCATAAGCTCCAAACATGTTTTTGGTATAGTTAATGGCAGCCTGCTTAATATCCGCTTCTTCTACCTTAGCATTATTCTCTGTCAGCAATTTCTCTTCAAACAAATGATTGCGAAGATAATTAGCCTCATGACCATAATTATGATCAACGTTTTCGGCATTAAACTTATCCGGGTGGCGATCAATTAACCAACGTTTCAGGAAGGCATCAGGTAATTCAATTTGTTGTTTGGCTACAATGGTATCCATCATTTCATGCTCAATCAGGTGATCTGCCTGCCCACCGAAATAACTTTCCAGTTCAGCTTTAATTTTTTCACGTAATTCCGCTTCGGAACTAACTACACCTGCACCATATGCTTTATCAAAAAACTCCTGATTTAATTCAGCAGTTTCATTACGTTTAATCTCCTTCACAACAACCTTAAAGTTGGCACCTATATCAGCAACAGTTTGTTTGTTTACGTTTAATGCATGAGATATTTCCGACTCATCGTTATTAAACAATTCAAAAACATTAACCGTAAACTCTTTTCCTTTCTCAGCGCCAATAAACAGGCCTTTTACAGCTTCACTTTTAATGCTTGAAGTGAGGATGGGGGTAGAATCAGAATGTACACCACCTTCCAGAACAGCGCCATTTTCGTCAAGTTCTGTCATGATGGTATATACCACATCATTATCAGCGGCAGTATCAACATCGGTAAGGTTTCCAAAGCGTTTGCGTAAACGATCAACTTCTTCATCAATCATCTTATCATCAATGGCTACCTGATACCTGGTAAACACATCTTTTTCAGATACGTTTAAGGTAAAATCAGGTGCTAAACCGATATCAAACTTAAATGTATAATCTTTGTCTTTAGCCAGTTCATCAATCTTGCTGTCCTCGTTTAAAACAGGCTGCCCAAGAATATTCAGTTTATTCTGGTCAATATAGTCAAACAATCCTTTTGAGGCGGCAGCATTTACTGCTTCAAGCAGCATACTGGTACCAAACATCTTTTCAATCATGGATTTTGGTGCCATACCGGGACGAAAACCAGGGATATTGGCTTTTTTGCGGTACTCGCTAATCTTTTTGTCCATCTCAGGAGCATAATCAGTTGTGCTCACATTCACAGAGATGGTACCATTCAGGTTGTCTTTTTTTTCAAAAGTTACGTTCATCGTATATGCACTTAAACAAAAATAAGACTGCAAACAGTCTTATTTTAAAGTTAGTGCGGATGGAGGGACTCGAACCCCCACGCCTTTCGGCACCAGATCCTAAGTCTGGCACGGCTACCAATTACGCCACATCCGCTAAAGGGACGGCAAAGGTAAAACAATTTATATATTATACAAATAATTGCTTTAATACATGAGAAATGCTTAATTTTCGGTCGTATGCAGGCAATTGATTCAGAAAAAGAGAACAAAGAGATCGTAAAAGCATATCGGAATGTGCTTAAATCGTGCAGAAGAGGACTTGATAAGGAGGAGAAAAAGCAAATCCGTAAGGCGTTTGAAATGTCACTCGAAGCGCACAAAACCATGCGCAGAAAGTCTGGCGAACCGTATATTCTGCACCCGCTGGCAGTAGCACAAATCTGCTCCGAGGAAATGGGGCTTGGAGCCACCTCCATTATTTGTGCTTTATTACATGATACCGTTGAAGATACAGATATTACCCTCGAAGTAATTAAACTAAACTTTGGGGAAAGAGTAGCCAAAATTATTGATGGACTGACAAAAATTGCAGGGGTTTTCGATCAGCAGGATAAATCTATACAGGCGGAGAATTTTAAAAAGATGCTGCTTACCCTCAGTGATGATGTAAGGGTAATTCTAATAAAACTGGCCGACAGGTTACACAATATGCGTACCCTCGATTCCATGTCGCCAAAATCGCAGCTCAAAATTGCCAGCGAAACCCAATATGTATATGCTCCGCTTGCCCACAGGCTGGGCCTTTATGCTATTAAAACCGAGCTTGAGGATTTGGCTACCAAATACCTCGAAACAGATAATTATCGTTTTGTAAAGAATAAACTTCAGGAAACAAAGTCGCAACGAAACAGGTATATAAAGCAGTTTTGTGAACCAATTATTGAAGCCCTGAATGAAACCGGGCTTAAGTACGAGATTAAGGGAAGGCCAAAATCTATTCACTCGATTTTGACTAAGATGAAAAAACAAAACATCCCTTTTGAAGAGGTGTATGATTTGTTTGCTATCCGCGTAATTATAGATTCTGATATTGAAGAAACAGAAAAGGCAGATTGCTGGAAGGTGTATTCCATTGTAACCGATTTTTACAAACCAAACCCCGACAGGTTGCGCGATTGGATCTCAACCCCTAAAGGAAACGGGTATGAATCGCTACACACCACGGTGATGGGGCCAAAGGGTAAATGGGTAGAGGTGCAGATCCGTACAAGAAGGATGGATGAGATTGCCGAAAAAGGTTATGCGGCACATTGGAAATACAAAGATAAAAGTGCAGAACCGGTTCAGGATGGAGGATTAGAGGAGTGGCTGGCCAGGGTAAGGGAAATTTTAGAAAACCCGGAATCAAATGCCCTCGATTTTCTGGATGATTTTAAATTGAATCTGTTTGCCGAGGAGATTTTTATTTTTACCCCTAAAGGCGATTTGCGAAAACTGCCGGCCAATGCCACTATTCTTGATTTTGCTTTTGATATTCATTCTCAGCTGGGTTCAAAATGTATTGGTGGTAAGGTTAATAATAAGCTTGTTCCGCTTAATCATAAAATTTCCAATGGCGATCAGGTGGAGGTGCTAAGTTCCAGCAAACAAACACCTAAAGAAGAGTGGCTGCATTATGTGGTTACGGCCAAAGCCAAATCAAAAATCCGTGATTGGATGAAACAGGAGAAACTCCGCTCCTCATCTATGGGAAAAGAGGTACTCGAAAGAAAGTTTGCTCAGGATAAAATCCCGTTTTCAAGCGAAGCTTTACAGGATATTGTATACTATTTTCATTTGCCTAATGTTACAGAATTGTACTATCAGATAGCTTCCGATAAACTCGATAAAACCAAGCTGAATATAGCTGAGATTCTTGACTACGTTAAAAAACAGCGCATCGATCATGTGCAGGAGGTTAAAACACAAAAAGAACAGCAGGCCATTGCACGGGCTTCCGGAAATTACGCAAAAGATGCTGTAATACTTGGCGAAGAAATAGAGCTGCCTTACACCTTTGCCAAATGTTGTAACCCCATTCCCGGTGATGAAATATTTGGATTTATTACAGTAGGTGAGGGCGTAAAAATTCACCGCACCAATTGCCCAAATGCCATCGGTTTAATGAGTAACTACGGTTACCGTTTAATAAAAGCCAAGTGGGCCAATCAAACCGGAGTGTCTCAGGCGTTTATTACCACCATTAAAGTGCAGGGTATTGATAGCGTTGGTATTGTTAGTACCATTGCTGATATTATTTCCAAACAGTTGCAGATTAATATGCATGCCATTCAGATTTCTTCAAAAGAGGGAATGTTTGAAGGTTTAATAGAATTGGAAGTGTATGACACAGCTCAGCTAGACGAGTTAATGAATAAAATTAAAGCATCAAGTCCGTTGATTAAGGTAAGCCGTGAAGATGTGGACAGAGGTAATGGGAGGGCCTGATAGCAGGTAATTACCCCATCATAATTTTAATCAATACTTCTTTCAGCAATTCATCCTGGGTGGCTGAAATATTATTAACGCCTTTGCTTTTTAAATCATATTCGTGCATGACGCGGATGCATTTTTCCAGCTCTTCTGCTGAATATTTACTGGCTACGGCCATATAATCGTTGGCCTGAAAATAGTTAAACCCAAATTCTTTCTGGAGTTGCGCCCGATCGCGTATTTTGCTTTGTTTAACAAGGTATGATTTGTTAAAAAAAGTATTCATATTAATGAGGGTGGCAATAATAGAAAAATCTTTGGCCTTGCTCATGTGGTGCGCAATATGGAACGCGCGTGAAGAGTTTTTGTTGGCCACCGCATTCATCAGTTCAAAAATATTAAACTCCCGGCTGATGCCTATTTTAAGCTCTACATCTGTATCAGTAATCTCCTTATCGTCATTTTTATTAATAATGAGCTTTTCGAGTTCATTGGCAATTTTAGCCAAATCACTTCCGAGAGAATCTGCCACGAGGGTTGCCGCACGTTGGCTAATGCTGTATCCTTTTCCTTTCAGGTATTGCTCAATCCACGGAGCCAGGGCATTATCATAAAGTTTCTTCGATTCAAATACCACATGTTTGCTTACAGCCTTATAAAACCGGGTGCGCTTATCCAATTTAGCCGATTTGTTGCATATAACCAGAATGGTGGAGGGTACCGGTTTCTCCAGATACGACTCCATTTCGTCTAACCCTTTTAGTGTTTGGGCTTCCTTCACAATAATCACCTGATATGGAGCCATCATAGGAAACCTGCGGGCATTTCCGGTAATGGTATTTACATCTGAATCTTTTCCATACAATACGGTTTGGTTAAATCCTCTTTCGGCTTCGGTAAGTACATGGTGCTCTATAAAATTACTGATCTCATCAATAAAATAATGCTCCTCTCCATACAGGTAATAAACCGGAGCATATTTTTTGGCTTTTAAATCGGCCATTATTTTATTGAAGTCGGCAGACATGTATTTTTTGTTTCTTTGCGGAATGCAGTTAAACTTTCCAGCATACAATTTTAAACTGAAATCTCAAGAAAACAGAAACTATGTTTTCGACATTATCAGGAAAAAATACGTGGTGCTTACACCGGAAGAGTGGGTAAGGCAGCATTTGCTTCATTTTATGATTCAGGATGGGTTATACCCGTCCTCTTTAATTGCTGTAGAAAGGGGGCTGCAAATGAATGGGTTACAAAAACGTTTTGATGTTCTGGTGTTTGATAAAACAGGTAAACCCCTGCTGCTGGCTGAATGTAAATCGCCTGACATTTCCCTTTCAAAAGATACGTTTTTGCAGGCTGCTGTTTATAACTCTCAATTTGGTTGCAGCCATATTCTTATTACCAATGGCCTTAAACACTATTATTGCCGCTATTCGGAAGGAAAAGAAGCAGTTACCGAAGAGATACCTTTTTTTACCCAACTTACCTCTTAGGCTATTCGGGTTCCGTTGGCAACTGCCAGGCCCGGGTGCAGCAGGGTAACTTCTTTATTATCACCCACACACCCCAATACCAAACATTCACTCATAAAGTTGGCTATTTGTTTAGGAGGGAAATTAACAACGGCAATTACCTGTTTCCCTTTAAGTTCTTCCTTGCTGTATAATTTGGTAATCTGGGCAGAAGATTGTTTGATACCAAATGGTCCGAAATCGATGCTAAGTTTATAGGATGGGTTTCTTGCCTCCGGAAAATCGAGTACTTCTATAATTGTTCCGGTTCTTATCTCTACTTTTTCAAAATCGTTCCAGCCTATCAGTTCCATTTTTGTTAATGTTTGGCAAACTCCATCAAATATGGCTTAATAAACTGATCCAGATCTCCATCCATAACTCCCTGCACATCCGATGTTTCTACGGTGGTTCTTAAATCCTTTACCAATTTATATGGGTGGAATACATAGTTCCGTATCTGGCTTCCCCATTCAATCTTTTTCTTTCCGGCCTCTATTTTATCCCTTGCCTCATTACGCTTTCTAAGCTCAATCTCGTAAAGTTGGGATTTAAGCATTTTCATTGCCCTGTCTTTATTGGCACTTTGTGAGCGCTCCACCTGGCAAACAATAACGATACCTGTTGGTTTATGGGTAAGCTGCACCTTGGTTTCCACCTTGTTTACATTTTGTCCTCCTGCACCACCAGAGCGTGATGTCTGGATTTCAATATCTGCATCCTTAATTTCAACCTCAATATTATCATCAACCAGCGGATAGCAATATACCGAAGCAAATGAGGTATGCCTGCGGGCATTGGAATCGAAGGGAGAAATGCGCACCATACGGTGTACCCCGTTTTCTCCTTTCAGGTATCCATAAGCAAAATCGCCCTGCACTTCAATAGAACATGATTTTATTCCTGCGCCATCTCCTGCCTGCTCATCAATCACTGCCGCTTTAAAACCTCTTTTATCGCAATACATCACATACATGCGCATCAGCATCTCTGCCCAATCCTGGCTTTCCGTTCCACCTGCTCCTGAGTTTATATTAATTACACAGTTTAACTGGTCTTCCTCATTGCTGAGCATATTTTTAAACTCCAGTTCCTCTGTAATTTCCAACGCTTTGGCATATTGGGAATCTACTTCTTCATCTGTTGCCTCACCTGCAGAAGCAAATTCATGCAGCACGGCCAAATCATCAAATACCACCTGCACTTTTTGGTAGGCATCTGTCCAGATTTTCTTTATTTTAATAGATTTAAGCACCACTTCTGCTTTTTTGGGGTCATCCCAAAAACCGGGTGCATGGCTTTGTTCTTCTTCTTCGTGTATGGCTTCTAATTTTCCATCAACGTCAAAGATACCTCCTCAGGGACTCAACCCTTAACTTCAATTCCTTAAACTGTTCGTTTGTCATAGGTGACAAATATAGCTGATTTGTTCTGTCTCATAAAATTTCTGCAATAAACTGCAGTGGCCCTTTTGAAAAATGTGTCAAACAGGCTTGCAGAAAAGCGCCCGGAAATAGATCAGGAAATATTTAATTCACCATGTAAATGCCGCTAATCATGCATAATTCATAATCCGGACGTATCTTTGTGGCCTATAATGTTCTTTATTTATGGGGATGACTGGAATTGACGGGAAGTGCAACTGACATGTAAGCACGCAGCGCATTGGGATATTGGCGCTTTAATCTCAATACTCAAAACTTTAACTGGCGATTCTAACTTCGCTATGGCTGCCTAATCAGGAAGATTACGCAAATGCCATTGTCCCGCAGGGGTTAGCTTACCCGCTTCTGCATCAGGGGCATCAACAGGAAAAGCGTTACTATAGCCGGCCTTTGGTTATTTTAACTACCTAAGAGGATAAGGGCAGGTTTGGCAAGAGTTGCAGCCTGATCAGCCACGAAAACAATGCAACACTAAGCGTGTAGAAAGCGTGATCATTCCTTCTCCGGACGCGGGTTCGATGCCCGCCATCTCCACCTGAAAAAGCTGCGATTTTTATCGTGGCTTTTTTTCTTTCGGGAATATGAAGAGTAAACCTTTCGTGCTGTAAGTCAACCCTTACACCTAAGCTTTATTCAATACCAATAATTGGTTTTTCTATCAATGCCCGTGATTTCCACGACTTTATTTGCCGTTCTCATAAACATTGCTTCTGTTCTGCTATCAAATTTCTCCATATGTTTTAATAGCTGGTCGCCTTTTCCTCCAGTAAAACCTTATGATTGGTATTGTGTTTCCTGATTCTATTGTCTATGTCATCACCAGTAAATCCAACATAGAATTTATCTTTTGTAGGAGAATATATGATGTAAACCTTATACATGGCGCATAAAAAAACCACCTTTCGGTGGTTTGGTGGAGGCAACAGGATTCGAACCTGTGACCCTCTGCTTGTAAGGCAGATGCTCTGAACCAGCTGAGCTATGCCTCCATTTGGGGACTGCAAATATAGAGCGGACTAAATAAAATGCAAACTTTGATTAAATTTTTTTGAAAAAGGTGTGCAAACACCTGAATTTCATAATTTGGCGCGTTAGTAAGTTATTTCATACCATGAGTTCAGATCCCATAACACCAGTTCAAATCCCTAAATCTAAATGGAAAAAGGTGCTGCTTTACTTTATTTTGGTTGTTGTGGCCATTCCTGTATTGGGTGTTGTTTATGTGGTGTTCAATAAAGAAAGTATCAAACAGCAACTACTCAATCAGCTCAATCAATCCCTGCATACCAAAATAACCATTGAAAAAATAGGAATCGATTTTTATCACAATTTTCCTAAAGTAAGTCTTGATCTTGAACGTGTGAAGGTGGCTGATGCCTTTAAAAGAGATATTCACTTACTGGATGCCCAACATATTTATGTCGGGTTTAATATCATTGATATATTTAATAAAAATTACCGCATCAGGAAAATCAATATCGATAGCGGGAGTGTTCATGTATTTGTAACCAAAAAGGGCAAAGCCAACTATGATATTCTTGCCAGCGATAGTGCATCTGAATCTGCTGATTTTTTTCTGCACCTTCAACAGATAGAGCTTAATAATATCAGGATATTTTACGATGACAGGAGTATGGAGCAGTTGTATTCCGGTTTGGTACATCACATAAGTGGCGGTTTTGCAATTGATAACCATACAACATCTGTAGATGTAAAAGGGGATTTATTTGCTGAAAAAGTAAAAAGTGGAAAATTGACCTTGATTAAAGATAAGGAACTAAGTTTAAAAGGAGGATTTGCATACAATACCAGTTTAAAAGAGTTAACCCTGCAAACCTCAAATATTTCTATTGATGCGCTTCGTCTGGTGCTTACCGGTAAAATAAATAACCAGGAAAAACAAACCGGTATCGACCTTACATTTAATGCCAGAGAAGCCAATATACAGGCGCTGCTGGCTATTTTGCCTTTTAAATCCTCGCTTACAGATCAATGGAAAAGCAACGGTGATGTATATTTTGCTGGTACGATAAAAGGGATTTATAATGATAGGCAAACCCCTGCTGTAAATATTTCCTTTGGAGTAAAGGATGGGAAGCTTAAACAAACCGAAAGAAATGTGGAACTGGAGGAGATTGATTGTAAGGGTACCCTTACCTATGTAAACGGCAATGGGGTGTTAAAGATTAACCCATTAAAATGTAAATTGAATGAATCTGTTTTTTCCGGAGACCTGGAACTTAGTAATTTTTCGAATCCTTATATTAAAACTTCTCTCACCTGTCACCTGGAAGCAAATGATCTGATTAAGCTAAGTGGAGTGGAGTTTATCAAAGATGCGGATGGAAGCATTGATGCCCAATTAAGCCTTCGGGGGCGTTTGGATGATCTGAAAAACAATATTTCACAGGTCACCTCATCCGGTGACATTAAAGTGAATCTCGAAGATGTTTCATTCAGGGATATTAAGGAGGATATAGAGTTGCTGAAGGCCGACTTATCAGTGAATGGAGGTGATTTTAAAATTAACTCCCTGCAATCAACCTTTGAGAAGTCTGATATAAATATCAGCGGAAGTTTATTACATGTGTTTGGTTATTTATTCAGCAAACAACAGTTGGTAGCCGATATCAGATACCATTCCAGTTATATTGATCTCAATCATTTTATGTTGCCATCAGGCATTGCAGAAGAAAAACAAAGCACACCCTTTGCTTTGCCTGAAAGAATAGCTTTAAATGCCCATGCCGCCATAGATGAGTTTGTTTACAACAAATTCAGGGCAGAGAAGGTTTCTGCCGATATTTTGTGGATCGATAACCATGTAGATTTTAAGAATATTCAGGCAAAAGCTGTGAATGGACAAATCAACGGAGAGTGCCAGGTAAATGCAGCAACAGATGGCCGCTTTTTATTATCAGCAAAAGGCAAATTGGGTAACGTAAATATCACAGAACTGTTCAGGCAATGTAATAATTTTTCACAGGAGGAATTAACGCACGAAAACCTGAAAGGGGAGCTATCAGCAGATATTGATCTGACTTCTGTTTGGAGCAATACATGGGAATGCGATATGGATAAACTCTACGTTACTTCTCAGATTAACATAAACAATGGGGAAATAAACAATTATACACCGCTTCAAAAACTCTCGAAGTTTGCCAATATTGATGATTTGAAAAACCTGAGATTTGCCTCTTTAAAAAACAATATTGATATCAGGGGTAAAGTAATTACCATTCCCGAAATGGATGTGATGAATAATGCATTAAACCTAACCGTTTCGGGTACACATACATTTTTAAATGAATTGGATTATAAGCTTAAAATAAAACTCTCAGAATTGCTCAAAAAGAAAAGAAAACCCGTGGATAATGAATTTGGAGAAGAGGAGGAAAGTGGCAGGGGAATGTATCTTTACCTGACGATGAAAGGTCCGGCAAACAACCTAAAAATTACCTACGATAAAATGGGGGTGAAAAACAAGATTAAGCAGGATTTAAAAAAGGAGAAGGAAAACATTAAAGATGTGCTAAAAAAAGAGCTGGGAATAGGAAAAGATACCACCATCAGAGAAAAGAAAACAGACTCTGATGAGCTGGAGTTTGAACCAGAATAATATCAGGATAAGTATTTTGCCACAATAGGCATTCTCCTGCCCGGGCCGAATGCTTTTGTAGAAACCCTTAATACGGGTGGTGCCTGTAGCCGTTTCCACTCATTGCTGTTCACCATGCGCAAAACACGCCTTACAAGTGCCTCTTCAAATCCTGCCTGTATTATTTCGTCCGGACCCTTACGTTCTTCAATATACTGATAGAGTATTTTATCAAGAATATGATAATCCGGTAAAGAGTCACTGTCCTTTTGATCCGGTCGCAACTCGGCTGAAGGCTCCTTTGTAATAATATTTATGGGAATGGTATTTACATCTTTATTGAAATGCCGCGCAAGCTCATAAACCTCTGTTTTGTACAGATCGCCAATTACAGAAAGTCCTCCGCACATATCTCCATATAATGTTCCATAACCAACAGCCAACTCGCTTTTGTTTGATGTATTAAGTAGTATATAGCCAAATTTATTGCTCAATGCCATTAGTATAACTCCTCTGCTGCGCGATTGCATATTTTCTTCCGCAATATTAAAGGGTGTACCTTTAAAGGCAGGAGCAAGCGTATCCTGAAGGGCAGAAAAAGTTTGCTCAATAGAGATGATATCATAAGGTACACCAAGCTGTTTCACCATTTCCAATGAATCATCAATGGAGTGTTGTGAAGAAAAACGGGATGGCAACATCACTGCTCTCACATGATCTTTGCCCAACGCCTCAACTGCCAATGCAAGAACAACAGCAGAGTCTATACCGCCTGATAAACCCAATATGGCTTTTGAAAATCCCTGTTTGGTAAAGTATTCTTTAATCCCAAGCACCAATGCCTGTCTGATATTTTCTATCTCCTCCTTGTATTCTTTCTGAAGGTGTTTTTTTACTACACTGATCTCTGAACCTTCAGGTGTTTTATTGATCCGGTAAATACCTCCGTCTTCAACAAAATGATTTAATTCATCTGCAACGGTACTGTCTGCATTTAATACCATTGAACCCCCGTCAAAAATAAGTTGTGTTTGAGCTCCGGTTAGATTTACGTAAAACAGCGGAATTTGATACTTCTTCACATTATCAATCATAACCTGCCGTCTTGATTGAATTTGAGATTGGGAGTAAGGAGATGCAGCAATATTAATAATCATATCAGGCCCATAAGCCATCAAATGATCCATGGGGTTAATGATGTAAAGGGGATTATCATTGATATTCCATAAATCTTCGCAAATGGTAAGGGCTATTTTAAAACCTTTGTATTCAACCGTGTTAAATGTTCTGTTGGGTTCAAAGTAGCGGTACTCATCAAAAATATCGTAGTTGGGTAAAAGGGTTTTATTTCTCACCTCTTTTATTTTGCCATCTGCAAGCAGAAAAGCAGAATTAAAGAGGTCTTTTCCTTCAGGCACCGGATTTACGGTTGGCGCACCAACTATGGCAGCAATTCCGATGCATGATTCAGCAATCAGATGAATGCTTTCTGTGGTTTGTCTGATAAAATCTTTAAACTCAAGAAAGTCTCTGGGAGGATATCCGCAAACACATAATTCAGAGAAAATAACAAGATCAGCACCCTCCTCTTTTGCCTGTTGAATGGCATTGATTATTTTATGGGTATTATACTCAAAGTTACCCGTATGGTAATTGAGTTGAGCTATTGCAATATGAAGAGTAGACAAAACGGTGGCGAAGATAATTAAAACAATACACCAGCGGTTAATGAAATAAAATTCAATGCTGAATTCCAGCGATCATCATAGGTAAAACTGTTTAACCCGTTATCGTATCTTAAACCTGCAACCAAAAGCGAGTTGCCAAATAAATTATATTGAATGCCTGCTCCAACAATCATAGATACCCGCAGGTTGTTTACCTTATCAGAATACCTGGAGGGCAAAATTTCAAACTTATCTTCAGGGTCGGGGTTATTAATATTCATGTTTGTAAGCGATTGATCAGCAAAACTGACGTCTGCCTTTGAACGGAAAAGGTAACCAAATCCAAACCCAAACTCTGCATAATACCTCAGATACCCAATTTCTTTTGTTCGCATACGGATAATTGCCGGAACAGTTATATACTGAAGTTTATAATCGTAGGAAAGATCGCCTGTATTGGCAAAGTTGGTGCCTTTGTAACTGATTTCAGTTGCTTTGATAGAAGGAACAGCCAGATTTCCTCCAAATGTGGTAATCCCAAACTCAGTGGCAAATGCATAATTATCGGTAAAGTAATAATCCATCATTAAACCATAAGATAGATTTACTCTTGCTCCGTTCGTTGTGGTGGTTTTATTATCAACGGTTACCCAGGTAATATGAGGAGAAAATTTTAAGCCAAACTTTACCTGCCCATTCACAATTGTACTTAAAATGAGTAAGGTGGTAAGAAATGTTAAACGCTTCATATATTTTTGTTCCATGTTCAGATTCAAAGATAAAAAAAACAACCACCCGGCCATTTGGGTGTTATGCACATTGGTATTCCTGGCTTCCTGCAATGGTTGCAAAAATACTACACCACGCAAATTTACTGGTAACCCGGTTCCTGTAAATTTAATGAGGTTTGAAAAGGATCTGTTTGCTGTTGATACCACTCAGAAAGAGTTTGGATTGCAGGCTTTGTATAATAAATACGGGTTCTTTTATCTGTCGTATGCAAGGGATATACTGGCAATGAAAGAGGATGAAAAAGATCCGTTGTTTCTAAAGCCAATGTCAATGGTGGTAGGGTATGCCCCTTTCAGAAAACTCGCTTTTAGCATAGACTCTTCATTTGGTGAATTAGCAGGTTTAAAGAATGAACTTTCTCAGGCCATGGGAATATATAAAACGCAATTTCCCGATGCCGGTATTCCTGCTTTTGTTACTTTTTTATCAGAGTATGGTTATGCCAATGTAACCTATGATACCATTATTGGAATAGGGCTGGATATGTATATGAATAAAACCCACAGACATTTTTATAAAACGCTCGACTTTCCAGAGTATATGATCAAAAAGCTCAGGTACGAATATATTTTACCCAATGCTATTAAAGCAATCGCTATCGGGAAGTATGATGATCAGACTTACCGCGACAAACGTTTTCTTTCAATGATGATTTATGAAGGAAAGATCCGATACTTTGCAAAAGCACTGCTGCCGGAGGTACACGATACACTGATTATGGGTTGCTCGGCAAAACAGTTGCAATGGTGTTACGATAATGAGCCTGAAATGTGGACTCATTATATTGATAAGGAATTGTTATACAAAAATGAACCTACCCATTTTATCCGATATTTTAATGATGGCCCTTTTACATCAGCTGATGGTGTTCCGGCAGAATCAGCACCGGGAATAGGAGCCTGGACCGGCCTGCGCATTGTTTCCAGGTATATGGAATTATATCCCGAGGTTACTTTAAAACAATTAATGGAAGATACAGATTGCGATAAAATTTTAAAATTGAGCAAGTACAGACCTGAAAAAAATTAGCCGGTACTTCGTGCCGAACGTTCCCAGTTAACGGTTTGGGTTCCCCTAATAAAACGCAAAAAACCAACAAACATACACCAGTTGGTCATAAAGAAATAGTAAGGAATAAAGAGCAGTTTAATATGTACCTTGTTGTTTTCGAGCAACCAGCCCAATATGGTAAAAGTATAAAAAGCAACCTGAGAAATCCATATGAATGTGTAGATGCCTCCGGTATACCTGTGAAGGTAAAAGTTTAAGGGAATAATGGCAATCAGTGACAATGGCGCTAAGGTCCAGCGAAGCACTTTGTGAGAAATGAAAGAAAATACAATAATGATATTATGAAACGGGTTAAACGCTTTACCCAGCCTGCTCATGGCCTGCCACGCACCTGCACTAATCCGTACTTTTCGTTTTAATTCTTCCTTTACCGTTGCCGAGGCTCTCTCTTCAGCATAGGCATTTGGTTCATAAACAACCCTGAATCCTTTTAGCGTTATTCTCATTGATTGCACGAAGTCATCAAGGAGGGTATCTTCCTCCAGTGGTTGAAAAAGATCTGAACGGAAAGATATAAGTTCACCTGCACCGCCTACCACAGAGTGTAACTCGGAATCAAGTCTTTTTAAACGGGATTCGTATCGCCAGTAAAAACCTTCACCGGCAGCCGGGGCAGAATCCTTTTCTTTACTCACTATTCTTTTCTCTCCGGCAACGGCTCCTACATGTTCATCCTGGTAATGTTTAACCATTTCTCTTACGGCTTCTTTGTTAAGCCGGGTATTTGCATCACTAAAAATAACATAAGGCGTTTTTACATATTTCATGGCCCGGTTTTCTGCTACCGATTTGCCCAGCCTGATATTATCATGCAAAACAGTAATTCCGGTATATCCGGCAAGCACTTCATTCGTTCCGTCATCAGACCCATCGGTGATAAATACAATATGCAGCTTCTCTTTTGGATAATCCAGTTCAAAACAGTTTTTAATTTTTTCATCAAGCACCCCGGCTTCGTTATAGCATGGCACAATAAGAGATACTTCCGGTTCGTAGTAGGATTGTATTTCTTTTTCAGTAATAATAAAATTTTTAAGTTTCACCAATACCCAAACCACAATGCCATAACCTACAAATGTGTAAAACAAAATGGCAATACAAATCCAGAAAAAGAGTTCCGTCCAGTTCATCAGGGGAGCACAATCAGCTTTATGAAGGCGTAAAATAAACTTTTCACTATAAACACAAAAATTCAAACCGTTTTTTATCCAATTAAATGTAGAATATTGACATAAAGATTAATATTGAAGGCTTTAATTAACCTGCATACCCCAATATGGCGCGCATTAAACTGATATTGCCTCAAACATTTTCCTATCGTACCCAAATTGATGTACGTATAGATGATATCAATTACGGAAACCACCTGAGCAATGATAGTTATCTGAAATACATGCAGGAGGCCAGAATGAGGTTTTTTTCATCCATGGGTTATTCTGAGAAAGATCTTGCCGGAAGTTCAGTAATTATGGGCGATACGGCCATTGTTTATAAGAAAGAATGCTTCTATGGCGATGTATTGGCCATTGAGGTAGCAGTTGCCGAAATAGGGGCACGCAGTTTTGATTTATACTACAGGTTTACCCGTTTAAGTGATGATACGGTTGTTTGTGAAGCAAAAACAGGTATGGTTTGTTTTAACTATTCCAGTGGCAAAACCGAAGCTGTACCGGAAGCCTTCAAAGCAAAGGTGAGCGAATAACCTGTATTGCTTAAGAATAAATAAATACTTCCTGTTGATTGATTTGGGATAAGATTATCCGCCTGCCTTCTGCTAATGAAATTTATTTGATTTAATTTGGTTAAACAAAAAACAGGCACATGAAGAATAACCTGAAAAATTTGCAAAGAGAGGTTGAAAAAATATTTCAGTCGAATCGGAAGAAAGCGTATAATTATAAACAGATAGCCGCCATGCTGGATGTTACCAGCACACAAGGCCGCGAAGCCTTAATCCGCATTTTAAAGAAACTGGAGAAGGATGGTATCATAGAAGAACTGGCTCCCGGAAAATATATGGCATTATATGTTCATCAGTTTATTGAAGGGAAAATGCAACTTACCCAAAGGGGTGTGGGTTACCTGATAGCTGATAACGGGCTTTCTGATGATATTTATATTGCTCCTGATTTTTTAAACACGGCTCTTGACGGGGATCGGGTGAAGGTTCACCTGTTTGCTCAGAAAATTGGTGAAAAACCAACTGGCGAAGTAGTGGAAATTATGGAGAGAAACCGGATGGAGTTTGCCGGTATTGTTCAGATGTCGGCCAGCTATGCATTTGTTGTGGCAGATGACAAAAAGATGTATACTGATATTTATGTACCTCTTAATAAATTAAACAAAGCAAAAAATGGAGAAAAGGTAATTGTAAAAATTACTGACTGGACTCCTGAACATAAAAATCCATTTGGCGAAATTTTGGAAATACTTGGCGTGCCCGGAACCCATGAAACGGAAATGCATGCCATTATAGCTGAATTTGGTTTCGCAACTAAATTTCCTTCGCAGGTGGAGGCCGAAGCAAAAAAAATAGCTGAAACCATCAGCTCCGAGGAAATTAAAAAGCGGAAAGATTTCAGGAAAACGCTCACCTTCACAATTGATCCTGAAGATGCGAAGGATTTTGATGATGCGATCTCCTTTAAACCTTTGGCAAATGGTAATTGGGAAATAGGTGTTCATATAGCAGATGTTTCTCATTACGTAGAGGAAGGAAGCCTGCTGGATGAGGAGGCATACAACAGGGCAACTTCTGTTTACCTGGTAGACAGAACGGTTCCAATGCTTCCTGAAAAATTATCAAACGGTTTGTGCTCCCTCAGGCCAAATGAAGAAAAATTAACCTTCTCCGCTGTTTTCGAAATGAATGAGGAGGCTGAAATACTGAATAAGTGGATTGGCAAAACGGTCATTTACTCTCAACGAAGATTTTCATATGAGGAGGCTCAGGTAAGAATAGAAACTGGTGAGGGAGATTTAGCAGCAGAGCTCCTCCTTCTAAATGAAATGGCAAAAAAGTTAAGAGATAAAAGATTTAAAACCGGAGCCGTAAATTTTGAAACGGAAGAGGTTAAGTTTAAGTTGGATGAAAACTTTAAACCTGTAGGTATTTTTAAAAAAGTAAGAAAAGACGCGCATAAGTTAATAGAGGAGTTTATGTTGCTTGCCAACCGTTCGGTGGCAGAATATGTTTTTGGATTAAGCGAGGGTAAGCAGAAAAAAACTTTTGTGTTCCGTGTGCATGAGTCTCCAAGTGAAGATAAATTGAAACAGTTTTCCAGTTTTGCAGGCCGTTTCGGTTATAGTATCCAAACCACTTCTCAAAAGGCAATTGCTCTATCATTCAATAAACTATTACAGCAGGTAGAGGGCAAACCTGAACAGAATATTATCCAGTCTATGGCAGTGCGCTCCATGATGAAGGCCTACTATACCACCAAAAAAACATCACATTATGGACTGGCTTTTGATTTTTATACCCACTTTACTTCACCAATCAGGCGATATCCAGATTTAATGGCTCATCGTCTGCTTTTTTCATACCTCAATAAAGGTAAATCGGGAAATGAAGCATCTTATGAGGAGCGGTGCAAACATTCTTCCGAACGTGAAGTTCAGGCGGCTGACGCGGAGAGGGCTTCGGTAAAATACAAGCAGGTAGAATACATACGGGATTTTATTGGTGAAGAATTCACAGGAATTATTTCGGGTGTTTCTGAATGGGGCATGTATGTAGAGATCACCGAATATAAATGCGAGGGTATGGTGAGGCTGGCAACTCTGCAGGATGATTATTATGTGTTTGACGACAGCAATATGTGGATTATAGGAAAACACTCTAAAAAGATATACCAGCTGGGGGATCAGGTGGAAGTGCGGGTAAAAAACGCAGATTTGGTAAAACGACAAATAGACCTCGAGTTATCCGCTGTTCTGAACATAAGAGCCCCTAAGAAAAAAGATAAAAACGCTAAAGGAAAGGATAAAAAAAAGAGGCGCAGGTAGCGCCTCTTTTTTATTTGTCAAGTTCTTCAAATTTAACCTTAAACTCTACCCTTCGGTTTCTCGATCTGCCCTCAGGGGTTTCATTACTGTCTATTGGCATTGTTTCTCCAAATCCATGCGCTTCCATGCGGTCTGGTTTAACACCTTTTTTAATCAGGTACATCCTCACCGCATTTGCCCTGTCATCAGAAAGTTTCATGTTCTTCGCATCATCTCCCTGATCATCCGTGTGTCCGTTAATAATCAGGTAATAACTAGGGTTCTCATACATTACCTTGGCCACATTGTTAAGAATCGGGAACGATTTGGGTAATATAATAGCTTTATTGGTTTGGAATTGAATACCTGTTAATGCTCTTTCAAATAACTTACGAACAGATTCTTTAATCTCCGGACAACCTTTGTTCCATGCCGGACCTGCCTCTCTCGGACACCTGTCTAAATAGTCCGGTAAAGAGTCATTGTCACTATCCGGGCAACCAAAGAACCTTTCTATTCCTTTTACGGTAGCACAACTGTCCTGATTATCAGGAATTCCGTCTCCGTCAGTGTCCGGGCAACCATTAAATTGCTTCACACCCGGAATGGTTACGCAGCTATCATCCGCATCCATTATTCCATCACCATCTGTATCCGGACAACCCTGGTATTTAACCATACCTGGTACATCCGGGCAACGGTCAAATTTATCGGCAATACCGTCAAAATCTCTGTCCGGGCAACCGCGTGACATTAATGTGCCTGGTGTGTCAGGGCACGCATCAAGCTGATCCACAATGCCATCGCTATCGCGGTCAATATTCTGGATAACATAAATGGTTTTTATACAACAACTATCGCTGCTTCTGGCAGGTTTGCCAAAGTTATAACTTACCCCTATCTGGTGGAGCATATAACCGTCATTATTCCTGATGGAAATACCGTCTCGTGAGTCATGATCGCTATATGAAAAGGATGTTTGCCAGTATGCATGCCACCTGGCCTTTTCCCTGCTATCTAAACGAACCATCATCCCAATACCAGAGGGAATGATCATATCATGAGCAAATTCAGCGCTATATGCCTTCTGTTTTTGATAGAAAAAGTCCCATACACGAGGGCCATAAAGGTGAGAAAGACCTAAACCCAGAAATAGATAAGGGGCTATCCGGGCATCTTCCCTAAGTAAATAACCATTGTTAAATTTGTAGCGTAAAGCAATAAAGCCATTATAGTGATTGCCATAAAAATTACCAACGTACCTGCCACCAAGATAAGTGATGGTATCGCCTGATCTCCAATATCCTAACTCACCTGCATTAATATGTGCAGTAAAATCAAATGAGCGGCTGATATATCGGCTCAACTTAATACCACCATTCATATAAAATGCTTTCTCCCAATCAAAGGACGCATCTCCCAAATCCCCGTTATTCTCCGTTTTACCGAAATGCAACCCAAATGCCCAAGGATGCTCCCGAGTTTGACTAAAAGCGTTGAAAAACAGAAATATACTAGCCATTAGGAGGCTAATTTTTAGTTTTGGCATTAAAGCAAATATTCGAAAAAAAACTGATAGATTAGTTAGATTATTATTTTAGTTGCGGATTAGCGATGTAAAGATATATATGCCATTTCTAACTAGCTGTAACCCCGTAAAGTTATGCACAGTTCTTTAAGCTATATGTTGACACCCGATGCTTTTTTACCAACTTAAAGATAATCTTTTATATTTGGCCAAATTTTTCCTGATGAGATACTTATTTACATTCATATTTATATGTTCACTTGCCGTTTCTGGTTTTGCACAGAAAAAAGGGAAACCCAAATCCGGTTATGATAAAATATATCCTTTTAAAGATGGGATTGCCAAAGTAGAGAAAGATGGTAAACAAGGCTTTATTAATACAACCGGAGAGGAGTTTGTTCCATGTAAGTATGATGCAATTTATCCTTGGGAAAAAGGAAGAGCAAAGGTTGAAATTGCGAATAAATTCGGATTCATAAATGAACAAGGTGAAGAGTACATACCTGTTAAATATGATTTTATCGGTGCGTATAAAAATGGTCTCGCCATTGTCTCTTTGGGTGGAAGAAGGGGGCTCATTAACGAAGCCGGAGAAGAAGTAGTGCCACTCGAATGAGGGTTATCTGGTTTATTAGTGATTAATTAAACCCGAAACGAATTAAACATACGACCTCTTTAATATGCAGGAATTAAAATCTACTTTTTCACCACGGGGTCTTTTCAGAAATGCTCATTTTTCTACCATATATCCGGCATTATTCAGAAAAATAGAAATTAGGTATACGCGCAAAAGAATAATAACTGCCGATACTGATTTCTTTGATGTAGACTATATAGATGCCAGCTCTCATCATTACCTCATTCTTCTTCATGGTCTGGAAGGTAGCAGCAACTCAGCCTACATTAAAGGTATGGCCTCATATTTTAATCAGTTGAATGTTACTGTTTGTGCCCTCAATTTCAGATCATGCAGCGGTGTAATGAATCGGTTGCCGGGATCTTACCACTCAGGTTTTACTGAAGACCTCAGATTGTTTTTGAATCAATTAATTACATCGGATCCTGATGCAAATATTTATCTCTGCGGCTTTAGTCTTGGCGGCAATGTGCTGCTAAAATATTTGGGTGAAGAAGGGTTAAGCATTCATCCACAAATTAAATCAGCGGTTGCTGTTTCAGTTCCGGCCAATCTCAAATCATCTGCCGAGGTTTTGTCGAAATGGTATAATAAGGTTTATATGCAAAGGTTTTTGAAGAGCCTTATTGGTAAAATGAAAATGAAATCAAGCATGTTTCCTCATATCATAAAAGTGGAAGGAATTGATAGCATTACCGATTTTTATGAGTTTGATGAAAGATATACGGCCCCACTGCATGGTTTTGAAGGGGCATTGGACTACTGGAACAAGTGCAGCAGCATTAACTACCTTGATAAAATAAAAATTCCTACGCTGTTTTTAAGTGCAGAGAATGATCCATTTTTACATCCGGATTGTTTTCCTGATGTATCCGATTTTAATAATCCTTTTCTGCATGTTGAATACCCAAGGCAGGGAGGACATGTAGGTTTTTTATCTGGATATAAAGGTAACAGCTGGATAGAATCAAGGGCTTCTTCTTTTTTTAATATGAACGAAAATGCCTTGTTATGAAAATAAATAAACGAATCATCCTTGCCTCTAAATCCCCCCGAAGGCAGGAACTGATCAAGGGTCTGGAACTGGATTACATCATTAAATTGTACGAAGTGGACGAGGATTTTCCTGCCCACCTTACAGGAGGAGAAATAGCTATGTATCTGGCCGGAAAAAAGGCTGATGCTTATCCGGAAAGCTTGAGTGGGAACGATGTATTGGTTACAGCCGATACCATTGTGTGGATTGATGGCAAAGTACTTAATAAACCAGCCGGAGAGCAGGAGGCATTTGAGATGTTAAAAACCATTTGCGGAAAAAAACATGAAGTGTATACAGGGGTATGTTTACAAACAGAAAAGGAAAAAATCATTTTCTCTGATAAAAGCGAAGTGTTTTGCAGGGATATTGGCGAAGAGGCTATATGGCATTATATAAAATTATATAAGCCATTTGATAAAGCGGGTAGTTATGGAATACAGGATTGGTTTGGTTATACCGCAGTAGAGAAAATTAACGGTTGTTTTTATAACGTAATGGGACTGCCTGTAGGTAAGTTATACGAACGCTTGAAATTGCTTAAGTAACCTGTTATTTCGCCCCTTTGTCTTTCGCCCTTTTCTTATCAGACTTTTCCGCCCTTTTATTACCGCCAAAAACGGAAAAGGTTACATACCTGCCGGGATACTCTTGCATATCTTTTAATAAACTGGCAAGTTCCGAAGACGATTTATTCAGGTTATTATAAAGCGAGCTATCATTGGCAAGCTTCCCAAGAGACCCTTCTCCTTTGTTCATTTTTTCAAGGGTAAGGGCAAATTCTTGCATCACTTTTCTGGTGTTATTTATGGTCATGGTTAAATCTGCAGCCGCAATCGAATCGGTAATCTTTGAAATGTTTTTCATCGCCCTGCTGATGGTTTCATTATTGTTTTTAATGTTTTGGGTAATCGATTCCACATGGTGAAACATGGCCTTAATTCTGTCATACTCTTCAGTAGTGAGCTGGTCAAATTTGGAGGTAATATTGTTTAAATGACTGAGTGTTCCTGAAAAATCATGTATACCTCTTGCCAGTTTTTGTGTTCCTGTTGAATCAAACACATCATTCATGCTTTGTAAAACTTTATCCAACGTTACAAGTACCTGTTCACTCTTATCTTTCAGTGGCGACATCATTTTGGAAACCGAGCTGGAGAAAGATTCTTCAATCTCACCCACGAGTGTATCTTTATTGTTGAGGAATGTTGTTGCGGTGGAGAGTTGCAAATCAATCATTTTGGTGCCAAGCAAATCCTGTGAACTGATAATGGCACGTGAACCTAGCGGAAGTTTAATAGAACTGTACACAATCAGGGTAACCACTATTTGGCTTGCATCGCCTTCATGCAGCATTCCAATTTCCTCTACCTGCCCAACTTTTAATCCGTTAATGGTAACCTGGGTTGATTTTACAATTCCCGATACATTGTTATATACCGCATAATACTTATTGTATCCTTTAAGCGGGCTGTAACCTTTAAGAAAGTTGTAGCCTAGAATTAAGATGCTGATGCCAATAATGGAGAATATGCCTACTTTGGTTTCTTTTGAAATTTTCAAAACATGGTAATTTGGGGCAAAAATAAGCGCAAAAACGGCTTTAGCAACGTAATAAGCATATTAGGCCGTGTTTGAATAATTATTTGGTTGACTCTACCCTTTTTTTGTAAGTGGCTACGGCTAATGCAATGGCGCTGGCTAACTCCTCCTGTCCGGAGGATGAGGTAAGAAAAGAACGTTCCTGTTTATTGCTTAAAAAGCCGGTTTCTATTAGAATGCTGGGCATTTTACTTTTCCATAATACCATTAAACCGGCCTGTTTTACTCCTCTGCTGCTGCGTTTAATACCTGTAAAGTTTTGCTCTACCAATGAAGCAAGCTTTAAACTCTGATCCAGGTAAGCACTTTGCATAAAGGAAAAATAGATATGGGCTTCTGGTGAGTTTGGATCAAAACCTTCATATTTCTCCTGGTAATCTTTTTCAAGTAAAATTACCTCATTCTCTCTTTTGGCCACTTCCAGGTTGCCCTGCGACTTGTGTAAACCCATAGAAAAAGTTTCCGTTCCAAAAACCTCCGTCTTTTTATTGGCATTGCAATGTATGGATACAAAAAGGTCGGCATTATTCCTGTTGGCAATACCTGCACGCTCCCATAGCTCAACAAATACATCTGTATCGCGGGTATAAATTACTTTTACGTCAGGAAGTTCCTTTTCAATGGCTTTTCCTACCTTTAAAGCAACGGCCAATGTTACCTCTTTTTCCTTGGCTCCACCATACATACAACCGGCATCATGGCCCCCATGCCCCGCATCAACCACCACGGTACGAACTTTGTTACTAATCAAACCCAATGGTTTATAGGCACATAGGAAAAGAGATAAAATAATTATCGAACCTATGCGGCTAAATTTCACCATGTTTTTAACTTTAATTAGCTTTGCGCTCATTGACGTATACACTTTACAAGATTAATCAAACCCCTGCAATACTTAAATTTGTGGCAATTAAACTTTTGCCCTGTTTGGTGTTGATGTGTTCAGTTGCCTATGCACAGGTTCCCAAAAACAAAAAGCAAACCAAACCGGTAAAAAGCAACAAGGAAAAAATAAAGGCTTCTCAAAAGGAGAACGCTCCGCAACAACCTTTATTGGCCGATTCCCTCATTTTAACTGATGATAGCCTGGTGTTTTTCGACCCAATGGATACGGTAAAACTTATCAAGTCGCCCTCGGCACTAAACGCAAAGGTGAAGTATTTTGCCCGCGATTCTATGCCATACTACGCAGATGAGAAAACAGTATATCTCTACGGAAATGCCAAAGTGAATTTTGAAGATATGGAACTAACTGCTGATTTTATTAAAATTCAGCTGGACAAAAACCTGGTTATAGCCCAAGGTACCAAAGACAGCAATGGCAATTGGATAGGCAAACCGCTGTTTAAACAAGGGGGAACTGATTACAGGGCTGATAGCATTAAATACAATTACAAAACCAGACGAGGGTATCTGAGTGAATTAAGAACCAAAGAAGGGGAAGGGTATATACATGGTTCGGAGGTGGTAAAGGATCAGGAAAATACCATGGGTGTGCAAAGGGCTAAATACACCACCTGCGAACTGGAACACCCACATTATTACATTGGAGCTTCCCGCATAAAAGTAATACCCGAAAAAAAGGTAATCACCGGACCTGCTAACCTGGTTATCGAAGATGTAAGAACGCCACTGGTTCTGCCTTTTGGTATATTTTCCATAAAGCGTGGTCAATCATCAGGGATCATTATTCCTCAATATGGCAGTTCTTTTGGAAGGGGCTTTTTTTTAAGAGATGGTGGTTATTATTTTGGCCTTGGTGAAAAAGCAGACTTACGATTAACTGGAGATTTTTTTACCAATACCAGTTGGGCTTTGCGAAGTGGTTTTAATTATGCAAACCGCTACAGGTTCAGAGGGAATTTATTGTTCAATTATGCCGATAATAAGTTTGGCAATGAAGAAGATCCCGGATACTCCCGGTCAAAGGATTTCCAGTTTACCTGGATGCATACCTCTGATCCCAAAGCAAGACCCAATACGAATTTTAATGCCAATGTGAATGTGGTAAGTGTTAACAGGGAGGGTAATTCTTACCTGAATAATAACTCTTATAATCCGAATAATATTACCACCAATCAGCTTACATCCAGTATTGCTTTTAGCAAATCGTTTAAAAACGGTAAGTATAATTTTTCTACCAACGCCCGAATGGCTCAGAACACACAAACAAGGGATGTTTCCGTTTCGTTTCCGGATTTTACTTTTACTGTGGCCAGTTTTGCACCTCTTAAGCAACGTTCAAAACCAACAGCAGATAAATGGTATGAAAATATTACCACCAATTATACCATGAGTTTCAGGAATGATGTGAATACCAAAGACAGTATTCTGTTTAAAGGACGCAGTGGTAACGAGTTTTTTAATTTTCTTGATACTGCTGCACGCTTTGGTTTCAGACACGATTTGCCCATTCAGACATCATTTAAATTATTTAAATTTTATACCTTATCGGCAAGTGTTGGTCTGAATGAGCTTTGGTATTTTCAAACCATTGACAAAAGTGTTGATCCGCTCACCAACCAGGTAGTTACCAAACGGGTAAATGGTTTTGAAAGGGCATGGACATATTCCCCAAGAGTAGGTATTAGTACCCGATATTATGGAATGAAACAATTCCAGAACAGCAAGATTGCAGCTATCAGGCACGTAATTACACCTACACTTGATTTTACTTACACTCCTGATTTTAGCGAAAGCAAATGGGGGTACTATAAATCGTATAAAGATACTTCAGGTAAGGAATTTAAATATTCAAAATTTGAACAGGGAATATTTGGTGGTCCTGGTATGGGAAGGCAGGGAAACATTGGCTTCTCGCTGGATAATAACCTGGAGATGAAAATAATGCAGGGTAAGGACACAGCCAGAAAGGAAACAAAGGTTCAGATTTTTGAAAGTATCAGGGCCGGAGCATCCTATAATATTTTTGCAGACTCATTAAACCTTAGCGTTATTAACCTGAGTGCACGTACCCGTCTTTTTAAAAATATCCAGTTAAATATGGGGGCCAATCTCGATCCGTATTTAAATGAAGAGATTGTTTCTTCCTCCGGTTATAAATCGATAACACGTGTAAACAGGTTTTATCTCAATGATAAACGAAGCCTTGGGGTAATTACTGATGCCAATATTGGCTTAACCGCCAGTTTTAGCCCCGAAACATTTAAGCCCAAAACCTCTGGTAAAAAGACCTACGAAGGAGAACTCAGGTATTTGAATGATAATCCGAATGAGTATTATGATTTTGATATACCCTGGAGCTTAACCACCAATTATACCGTAACATACAGAAAGTATAATAACCTGAATGATTCCAAACAGAGCAACTATGTTCAGACACTAAATTTTAGTGGCGATATCAACCTCACTAAAAACTGGAAAATAGGCTACTCCTCCGGTTACGATATTCAAAATAAGGAGTTAACCTTTACTTCTATTGATTTTATCAGGCAATTGCATTGCTGGGAGTTTAAACTAAACTGGATTCCCGTGGGATACAGACAAAGTTTCCTTTTTACCATCAATGTTAAATCAAGTTTGCTGCAGGATCTCAGAATGACAAGGAGGAGGGACTGGTTTGACAGGAGAATATAAACATTGCAGAATTAGTTTGAAACGATTTTATTTGAACCATATTTACTAACCCATTAATCACAACAAATCTTAATATGAAATACGTAGCACTTAATGACCTTCACGTTTCGCTTGGCGCAAAAATGATTGAGTTTGCAGGATACAACATGCCTGTTTTATACACAAATCTTATTCAGGAGCACCTGGCTGTAAGAAACAGTGTTGGTGTGTTTGATGTTAGCCATATGGGAGAGTTTAGGTTAAAAGGGGAAAAGGCACTTGATCTTATTCAGGCTGTAACTTCAAATGATGCGTCTAAATTAACTGATGGTAAAGTGCAGTACAGTTGTTTACCTAATGATAAGGGCGGAATTGTTGATGATTTATTGGTTTACAGATATAAGGCAGATGAATATTACCTGGTGGTTAACGCATCCAATATAGAAAAAGATTGGGATTGGATTAGCAAGCACAATTCCTTCGGTGTGGAGATGTTAAACATGAGTGAAGGTATGAGTTTGCTTGCCGTACAAGGACCGAATGCCATTAAAGCATTGCAAAAACTAACTGCTGTTGATTTGTCGGCTATGGAATATTATACATTCACCATGGGTAATATGGCGGGTATTGAAGATGTGATTATTTCCAATACCGGTTA
Source organism: Bacteroidota bacterium (assembly GCA_051715425.1). Lineage (GTDB taxonomy): Bacteria > Bacteroidota > Bacteroidia > UKL13-3 > UKL13-3 > JAJTFA01. Next base: position 107,689 of record JBPXJS010000039.1, read on the forward strand.
TACAGGTGCAGGTGGTTTCGAGTTGTATATGGCAAATGCCGATGCACGTAAAATGTGGGACGCTGTTTTTGAGGCGGGCAAAGAATTTAATATCATGCCTTGTGGTTTAGGTGCAAGAGATACCCTGCGCCTGGAAAAAGGGTTTTGCCTGTATGGACATGATATAAATGATGAAACTTCACCAATTGAGGCAGGCTTAGGCTGGATAACTAAATTTACTAAAGATTTTACAAACTCATCTTATCACAAAAATCTGAAGGAAAATGGTGTGAGTAAAAAACTGGTAGGTTTTGAGATGGTGGAAAGAGGCGGTATACCTCGTCAGTTTCATAAGATAAAAGATGTTGCCGGTAATATTATCGGAGAGGTAACTTCAGGAACCCAGTCTCCATCACTAAGCAAGGCTATTGGTATGGGTTATGTATCAACGGAGCATGCCAAGGCTGATTCTGAAATATTTATTGAAATACGTGATAAGGCCATTAAAGCAAAGGTGGTAAAAGTTCCATTTTTGTAAGAGAGCCATACAGGCCGGTATTTTCGTTTATTCAACATAGTTTTATGCGGCTATATATGATTGTGATATTACTTTTAACCGGGTTTTCTCTTTGGGCACAGCAGCCGGAGGAAGAAACCAAAAAGGATATCACCAAAGTGAGGGTGGGTATGAGTGAAAAAGAACTGATAAAAATTGCCGGAGAACCGGAACGTAAAGAGCGCTTTAAAACACTACAAAAGGGAACATCAGATACAACAGCTTACTGGCTCTTTAACAATAATATTACCATCATTCTCAAAAATCATTATGTGGAACGCATAGAGCGAGACCGGAATAATATCCTCACAAAATTGCAGGAGTGGGCAGACCCTAATAACAAGGAAGGAATAAAAATCATTTATGGCAAATAATATCGAGGTTGTTCTTACCCCGGCACTTCTCCCATTTACAGATGTGAAGGGTAGGACTGTTGTAATCATAGATATTCTTCGTGCAACTTCAACCATGTGTGTGGCCTTTCAAACCGGGGTTTCTAAAATTTTACCGGTAGCAACTCCTGGCGAGTGTAAAATGTTCCGTGATTTTGATTTTCTCTGCGCAGCAGAAAGAAATGCAATAAAGGTTGATGGTTTCGATCTCGGAAATTCTCCTTTTGAATACCAGAATCCTTTGTTGGCAGGAAGAAATATTGCCTTTACTACAACAAATGGTACCAAAGCCATCAGATCTGCAAAAGATATGGGTGCAGCCACCATTTTGATAGGAGCTTTTCTGAATCTGGGTGCATTATGCGCCAAAATTAGGGAGTTAGATCAGCCTGTTATTTTACTTTGCTCTGGCTGGAAAGATAAATACAACCTGGAAGATACATTATTTGCCGGAGCAGTAATTAATGAATTAGGTAACGAATTTGATGTGGAGTGTGATGCTGCACTTTCAGCACACCAGTTATATGTAGCAATGAAAAATGACCTGGAAAATTGGGTAAGGAAATCCTCCCATGCCCAAAGATTTAAACTATTGCACCTGCAAACGGATGATATCGCATTTTGTATGCAGTTAAATATTACGGATAAGGTTCCTTTTTTGTCCGGGGAATACCTTGTGGTATGATCCCTTCTTCCTAACAAAAGTTAAATTTATGTGAAGTATAACAGGAATAAATATTCTGGTTATATTTCAACTTTGATTTAATCAATTGATAATTTGAAGTTTATTTAAGTATGGGTAAATTAAAATCATTCCGGGTATCTGTATTCGTCATTTTCAGTTTGGTTGTCAAATGAACTTGTTTTATGTTTGAAAAAATTCAATTAACAATGAGAAAAATATCAAAACTGTTGGTATTACTGGTAAGCGTAATGTTTTTTAGCAGTTGCGCTTTCTACACCATACATGGTGTTACCAATAATGAAATTGGTACAAAAAAGGGGGTTGTTAAAGTAACTCCATTTGCATTTAAGGCCGACTATAGTTATTCAGCAGCGGCTGCAGCCGGAAAGATTGATAAAATTGGCAGTTGGGAAATCAAAACTGGTTTTCTTAGTTTGTCAATGACCGTAACAGGTGAAAAAGCCCCTGGAACAGAAAAGGAAAAAAAGTCTGGCACTAAATAATATTAACTATGAAAAGGATAAAAAAATATACTTCGGTTTTAATGCTCCTAATTGGATTATTTGCAGTAGCCTCATGTGGTGTTACATACCCGTATGCGGTAACAAACAACCCGGTTGGAACCAAAGTTGGTAAGTCTACCACAAAAACTATTTTAGGTATAGGTGCTAATGTAATTGGTTCTCCATACAGCTCATTTGGTATCAGGTTTAACAAAAACTATGGTGTTGCTGAAGCTGCTAAAAATGGAAAAATTACCAAAGTAGCAACCATTGACATAAAATATGTAAATTATATTTTATATGGAGAGTACACTTTAATCGTAACAGGAGAATAATATTATGAAAAGTAAAATTAAAAATATAAGCCTTGTAGTATTACTGTCAGTAGTTTTTGCTTCCTGTTCAGTTACTCAGCCTGTTGCCGTAACAGATAATCCTGTAGGAAAGAAAAAAGGTGTGGCAAAAGCTAAGGCATTTATGGGTATTTGTCCAAGCTGTGATGTAAGCTTGGTAAAGGCGGCCAAAAATGGTAAAATTGATAAGATTGCTACAGTGGACTTTAAAATGAAATGGGGAATATTTTTCGTTACCTATGAAACCATCGTAACAGGAGAATAATCTTTATAACCCGCAAATAAAAAGGGAGTTGGATATCCAACTCCCTTTTTATTTGCCCTCGTTCCTCCATTAATCCAATTCTTTAGCCTACCTTTGTTGGCTTAACAACAAGGATTTTTATTTGTAGTAAACGGTTTTACTTCATCTTTTAAATCCATTTACTATTTATACTTAATCATGTTATTTGAAGAATTAAACATTATTGAGCCCATTTTAAAGGCGCTCAAACAAGAAGGTTACACCACTCCAACTCCAATACAACAAAAGGCTATTCCACTTGCTTTGCAGCAAATAGATGTGCTGGGATGTGCCCAAACAGGTACCGGTAAAACAGCAGCTTTTGCTATTCCTATTCTGCAACTCCTTCATACCCGGCAAAGCGGGCATAAAGGAAATCGCCCAATTAAGGCACTCATCCTTACCCCTACCAGAGAATTGGCTATTCAGATAGAAGAGAGCATTAAAGCTTATGGAAGAAACCTCGGTTTACGTCACCTGGTTATTTTTGGCGGTGTGGGGCAAACCCCTCAAACTGAGGCTTTAAAAAGGGGAGTAGATATTCTGGTTGCAACTCCGGGTCGCTTACTCGATCTGATGAATCAGAGATATATCAGCCTGCAGCATGTTGAGTTATTTGTACTCGATGAAGCTGACCGTATGCTTGATATGGGCTTTATTCATGATGTGAAGAAGGTGTTGGGCAAACTACCGCCCAAAAAACAAACCCTGTTCTTTTCAGCAACAATGCCTCCTGAAATTCAAAAACTGGCAGATGCTATCCTGAATAAACCGGTTAAGGTAGAAGTAACTCCTGTTTCTTCAACAGCTGAAAAAATACAACAACAGGTGTACTTTGTAGATAAGCCGAATAAACGCAACCTGCTTATACACCTGATGGATAATAATAAGATTGAACATGCTTTGGTATTTACCAGAACCAAACATGGTGCTGATCGGGTGGCCAGAGACTTAAATAAATCAGGTATCAAGGCAGATGCCATTCATGGCGATAAATCACAAGGTTCACGTCAAAGGGCATTAACCAATTTTAAAGCCAAACAAATAAGGGTTTTAGTGGCAACTGATATTGCAGCAAGGGGAATTGATATTGATGATTTGCAATATGTGTTTAATTACGATATGCCAAACGTTCCGGAAACTTATGTGCATCGTATTGGTCGTACAGGAAGAGCCGGAGCAAGCGGGATATCCATATCTTTTTGCGATGCAGAAGAAAAAGAATACCTGAAGGATATTGAAAAACTGATAGGTAAAAAAGTACCGGCTGTTGATGATCATGCATGGCCGCTTAAGCAGTCAGTATCCGAAATAAAAGCCCACCAGGCAGAAGCAAAGGAAAAACATAAACAGCAACGCGGTAAGCAAGGTGGCGGTAATAATAACAGGTGGCGCGGAAGGCGATAACCAATTAAAATAAACGTTTCAATCGTATATTCGCCCCACAAAGCAAAGTGTAGTTGAATTTACAACAGTTACTAAGTGTTTACAGCGGAAGTGAACGTTTCGCAGAAATTGCAGGAAAGCTATCTAAGACCACCCCCTCTAAGCTTCACCTGACGGGATTGGTGGGCTCTTCCGATGCTGTTTTGGCTGCGGCCATTTATCAAAACTATTCCAGGTCACAACTCTTTATCTTTAACGATACCGAAGAAGCCAGATACTTTTTTTCTGATCTCGAAAATTTACTGGAAGGTAAATCGGTTTTGTTTTTCCCTTCGTCTTTTAAACGCAGTTTTCAAATAAACCAGTTGGATAATAACCTGGTATTGGAACGCGCTGAAGTGCTAAACAGGCTTAATCAGCATAGCACTACTGGGGAACTTATTGTAACTACCGCTGAGGCAATTGCCGAAATGGTGATCAGCGAAGGCGACCTTTCCAAAAATACCTTTGAGCTGAAAGTGGGTCACCCGTTTGATATCGAATTTTTTATAGATTTTCTTACCGAACATCATTTTGAGCGGTCAGACTTTGTTTATGAGGCCGGTTTCTTTAGCATCCGGGGTGGCATTATTGATGTTTTCTCCTTTAGTAATGATAAACCATACCGTATTGAGCTGAATGGAGATCAGATTGAAAGTATCAGAACGTTTGATCCCGATACTCAGCTTTCGCAAAAAAAAGTGGACCGTTTCTTTATTATACCTAATGTTCAAAAAGAAATTGATCATACTCAAAGGCAACATTTTTTTAATTACCTGCCTTCTGATACCATAGTTTGGACCAAAGATGCAAGTCTGATTAATGATCAGATAACTGCCGGATGGGAAAAAGCATTGCTCATTTATGATAAGCATGAACCCAAAGACAGTGAAGATCATTTGCAACCTGTTGACCGGATATTTGAAACTCCGGATCAGATTATGCAGGCAATCGGAAAGTATACCGTTTTGGAGTGTGGTTCACGTTTTTATTTCCAGGCCAATAAAAAAGTAACGTTTAATATTTCGCCACAACCTACATTTCATAAAAACTTTACCCTTCTTATTCAAAACCTAAAAGCCAATCAGCAGCAAATGGTGGCCAATTTAATTTTCTCTGATAGTTCAAGGCAGGTAGAGAGGTTATATACCATTTTTGAAGATCTGGATAAAGATGTGCAGTTCCATCCGGTTTATCATGCCATTTCAAAGGGTTTTGTAGATAAGGATTTAAAACTGGCCTGCTATACCGAACATCAGGTGTTCGATCGCTTTTACCGCGGACATACCAAAGCATCCCACAGCAAGAGTAAAATTATTACCTTAAAGGAACTGCGTGAGCTTAAACCTGGTGACTATGTAACTCATATCGACCATGGTATTGGCAAGTTTGCAGGACTCGAAAAGATTGAAATCAACGGTAGATTGCAGGAGGCAGTTCGTTTGGTATATCGTGATAATGACTTGTTATATGTGAGCATTAACTCCCTGCATAAAATTTCCAAATATGTTGGAAAGGATGGAACAGAACCACGCGTGCACAAACTTGGAAGTGACGTTTGGGAAAAGGTAAAAAATAATACCAAAAAGAAGGTAAAAGATATTGCCCGCGATCTGATTAAATTATATGCCAAACGTAAGGCACAGTCAGGTTATGCATTTTCGCCTGATAATTATTTGCAGGTAGAACTGGAAGCGTCATTTATGTATGAAGATACACCTGATCAGAGCAGGGCTACAGCAGACGTTAAGAAGGACATGGAAACACCTCATCCAATGGATAGGCTTGTTTGCGGAGATGTTGGATTTGGCAAAACGGAGGTGGCAATTCGTGCCGCATTTAAGGCGGTATGCGATAGTAAGCAGGTAGCAGTTTTAGTTCCTACAACTATTTTAGCCAACCAGCATTACCGTACTTTTAAAGAAAGGTTAAAAGATTTTCCATGCAATATCGATTACTTAAACAGGTTTAAATCATCAGCAGAACAAAAGGAAATTACCAAAAAACTGCAGGATGGAAAGCTCGATATTATTATTGGTACACATAAGTTATTAAGCAAGGAACTTAAATTTAAAGATCTTGGCTTGCTGGTAATTGATGAAGAACAAAAGTTTGGTGTGGCTGCCAAGGAGAAGTTAAAAGCAATTAAGGTAAACGTAGATACCTTAACCCTTACTGCAACACCGATTCCACGAACACTCCATTTTTCTTTAATGGGCGCAAGGGATTTATCAATTATTAATACACCTCCGGCAAACAGGCAGCCTGTAACTACAGAGCTGCATAATTTTACTGATGAATTATTGCGGGAAGTGGTAATGAATGAAGTAGAACGTGGAGGACAGGTTTTCGTGGTGCATCATCGTGTAAAAGATATATACGATCTTGCTGACAGGATTGCAGCATTATGCCCTGGTGTTAAAGTTGGGGTAGCACACGGGCAGTTGGAGGGAGACAAACTGGAAGATGTGATGATCAAATTTATTGAGGCTGATTATGATGTTTTAGTGGCTACAACCATTATTGAGTCTGGTCTTGATATTCCCAATGCCAATACCATTATTATCAATAATGCTCATATGTTTGGCTTAAGTGATATTCATCAGATGCGCGGCAGGGTAGGGCGCTCCAATAAAAAGGCATATTGTTACCTGATGGTACCATCAATGCTTACTTTAACAAATGATGCGAGAAGACGACTCCATGCCATTGAGGAGTTTAGTGACCTGGGTAGTGGGTTTAATGTGGCCATGCGTGATCTGGATATCAGAGGAGCAGGAAATTTGTTGGGCGGTGAACAAAGTGGATTTATAGCTGAAATTGGTTTTGAGATGTACAACAAAATTCTTGATGAAGCAGTTCAGGAGTTAAAGGAAGAAGAATTTACCGAGCTGTTTAAAGAGGAACAGGTACATCGGATTGAAGCCAAAGATTGCACAATAGAAACAGATCTCGAGGCTTTGATCCCGGATTCATATGTGAGAAATATAAGTGAAAGACTTAGTTTGTATAACGAATTATCAAATGCCTCCTCAGATGTGGATTTGGAGAAATTTGCCATTCAGTTGCGCGATCGTTTTGGTCCGCTTCCTCAACAGGTACTGGATTTAATTGAATTTATACGTTTAAGGGAAACAGCTAAAAAACTTGGTCTGGAAAAACTGGTGCTAAAAAACAGTGCTATGGCGGCTCATTTCCCTGACGAAAAAAAACAACATTATTACCAATCGGAAGTGTTTAGTAAAATTCTTACGTTTGTTCAGCAAAACCCGCAACGATGTAAGTTTAAACAAACACCTAAAAACCTGGTTATAGGAATTCAGCATATTGCAGGAATTAGCCATGCCAAAACAATATTAAATGAAATATATCAGGCTGCTTTTAACTAACCATTTAATCATCATTATATGAAAATCAGTAAACCGGAACCAGGTACTTATCCTGAATACTACCATCAATACATTAGTAAAGTAAAGTCAGATAATATACTGGAAGATTTGCTAACCGAGCATTATGACACCATTGATCTGATTACCTCGTTTGATGAAGAAACCCTGCAATTCAGGTATGCTCCGGGTAAATGGACCATCAGAGAAATTGTGCAGCACCTGATAGATTGTGAACGTATTTTTTGCTATAGGGCATTGCGGTTTGCCAGAAATGATAAAAAGGAACTGGCAGGCTTCGATGAGGATTTTTATGTAGAAAATTCTACGGCCGTGTTTCGCGACATCAATGATATGGCCAGGGAGTTATCTGTTGTGCGTGCTGCTACCATTGAATTGTTTAAAAGTTTTAATGAAGCGGTTTATGATCGCTCCGGTGTGGCCAATGGAAAAGAAATAAACGTTAAGGCATTATTATATTCCATATTGGGACACGAGATACATCACAGAGGAGTGATTGAAGAGAGGTATATGTAGCAAATTAATGAACCTGCTTTATGCAATGGAGTGCGGTAAAATTTTTATGGGTATGGTTGATGTGTTTTTTATTCGTACCATGTTTGGCACAATCAGACACAGCCCAGATGCAGCGATCTTTGCATAAAACTGATTCGGTAAGTATTGATTCTTCTTTATATCACCTTTCAAAAGATACCGATTTTAATACAGCAGTTTCGAATCCAGTATGGTATTTAATATCTGCAATTGCTCCTGTTTTTAATGTAGGCATTGGTTATACCTACATGGTACCGCTAAATACATTTGCCAATAAAGTAACCCCCACTTCAGCGTTTACTTTTGATATTGGAATCAACCTCACCCGTATTTTTGCTAACCCGGAAGCGAATTGGCAATTGTATGCATGCTTTGCTGCAGATTTTACAAACTTTGGTAAATCAGGTGCTTTTAATACAAACAATGGTGATACGACATATGAAACACGTATTACAAACGAAATGGAGGTTCTTTCTCCTTATCTGGAGTTGGAGCACAATGGCGAAGCATTCAGCCCGTTTTTTACGGCTGGCTACAGTAAAATATATTTAAATCCGTCTAAAACAACCGTAATGAAGATTAGAAATCCTACAACCAACTATAGCGAAAATAGTGGAGGATCCTTAGATAATTTAAGCAGCGATGGTATCAATTTAGGTTTAGGGTTAAAGTATAAATACCGGTTTAAAGATTACCGTGCATTAATATTATGTCTTAAGGGTGTGACGGTTTATGGTACTTCTACAGAAATGGTTGACTTAAAAACTGTTTCCTTTAACAACAATGGTGAAGCAACTTTTCAAAAGAAAACAGTAACCCCATCATGGTTTCAGTGTTCAATTCTACTTAAATATAATTTTTAATATACTACTTGATAATAACTTGCTTATAGCTTATCCCATACCCGGTAAAAGTACCTATAGCTCCTGTAAGGTTGGATTTTAAAATAACGGGGGTAGAAAATGGGTTTCCGCTGTTATTGGCCTGCCCGTATGATTGCCAGAATAAAAACTCTTTTCGGCCTATGGTTGAAAAATAAAAATTCAGGGTGTCCGTTGTTTTAAATGGCCTGAAAAAAGAGTAGTTTCTGTATGCATCATTTAAAAATTCATCATCAAAGGTACGGTACAAATCACAGGCTCCCCAGCCAAGCAAAACACCCGATGATTGTTTCTTAAATGCAAACCGGTAATTATTTTGCTCCGGTGGATCCTGCCAGAAATAACTTACAAAAGCATCGTATCTTCCACTATCATCCATTTCCCCTCTTATTTCATACTTCACAGTATCTATTGGTATCACCTTTGGTATAAAGGTAGTTCCATATACTTTTCTGCCATCGGTTAATGTGATATCAAGTTTGTAAGGAGTGGCTTCTTTTCCTGTAAATAATGGATTTACATAGATACCTGCTAGGTTATCAACCAATGGATTATTAATTAAAGTAATCAGGCTGTCGGCTCCCGGTATGCCATAAATATTAAAAAACTGAGTTGCCTGCCCGTCATAAATGGTGTCAGCGCCTGCTATCCTGCCTTCTGTAATGATTACAGTGGCGTCTTTTAAACCACCTACTGTTAAATCAGGCTTAAAATAATCAAGGCTTTTAGTAACATAAACATAGTTTAAAGAAGGCATAAACTGGTTAATACTTGCTTCAACAACCAATTGTTCTTCTGATCCCGGGCGGCTCACATCAATTTCTTTTTCGCACCCGGTGGCAAACAATATGATGAATGTAAGGTATATGATAATGTTCCGGTTCATATTATAAAAATTTAAAATTCCAGGCTACTGATGGTAAAATAGGAAAGAGATAAACCATATATGCTTTCACCTCCTGATTCTCTATGTCAGGATAAAAATAGATAAAGAATGGATTTGCCCTGTTGTATAAATTGTAAACAGAAAAATTCCAGGCCGATTCCCACTTTTTTGTTTTTTTATGGGTATAAGTAAAAGAAATATCAGCACGGTGGTAGGCCGGCAGCCGGTAATCATTTATTTTATCATACAAGTCAATAAATTGGAATTTAGGGTCACCGGTGGTAGTTTCAAACCCAATGCGAAAAGGCATTCTTGAGGTAGGCAGCGTTACAGCATTTCCGGTTCCGAAAACAAATACAAAATTCATGGTCCACTTTTTATTTAATACCTGAGTAAGCACAAACGACATATCATGTGTCCGATCATACCGGTAGAAAAATGCCTGTCCATCATTTAACTCATCAAACTGTCTGGTGGTGCGGCTCCAGGTGTATCCTATCCAGCCTGTGGTTTTGCCAAATTTTTTCTTTATAAAAAACTCCACCCCGTAAGAAAGACCTTGACCAGGAATAACGGAACTTTCCAGATTCTGGTTAAAAAACAAACGTGTTCCAGGTTTAAATTCAATCTGATTATACATGGGTTTATAATAAACCTCTACCGAACTTTCGTATTCATTGTTTTTGAAATTTCTGAAATAGCCAATTGCGCCTTGATAAGCCAGTTGTGGTTTTACCTTGGCTGAACTTGGAATCCATAAATCTGCCGGAAACGCTGCGCCAGATGTAGTAGCCAGATGCAAAAACTGATACGTTTGGGTGAATGATGCTTTTACAGATGATTCGGAATTAAGCAGGTAAGTGGCAGCTGCCCTTGGCTCTGCTCCATGGTACAGTGCAATGCTTTCATTAAATTTCCATTCTTTTTCTATACCCGTTTTTACATTCTCTTCATTAAAGGAATATTGGGTATACGGGCCTACCATATTAAACAATACATAACGTATTCCTGCATTCAATGTAATCCTGCTTGTCATTTGCCACTCATCCTGCAAATAAACAGCAGCTTCGTGTGCATACTGGTTAGCAATTTTTTCGCTGATATTGGTTGTTCCCGCCTGGCCGTTTGCTATGCCAGGCTGAAAGGTATGTAACGTATATGCTGCACCATACCTGAGTTTGTGTTTTGAAGTAGCCAGATGCTGAAAGTCGTACTTCAGGTTCCAGTCATGTATTCCGCTTGAGGCATTAAATTCAACCTTAAAATCATTTTGGCCAAATTCAAACCGGTTGGTAAGGTCATATTGGTTATATACAAGAGAAAGGTTCGAAAATACTTTATCACTAAATACATGGTTCCATCTGGTTGATGCCATAATATTACCCCAGCTGATGTTTACCTTAAAATCTGTATTTCTCGGACTGATAAAGTTAAAGATATCTCGCCCGATATAGCCTGAGAAAAACAACCGGTCTTTATCTGAAAAACTGTAGTTGGCCTTCAGATTAAAATCATAGAAATAATACCCGTTTCCCGAAATACTGTCAGCCAGAAACGGGCGTACAATGGCATCAATATAAGTGCGCCTTCCGGAAACAATAAAGGAGCTTTTGCCTTTTTTTATCGGGCCTTCAACTGAAACGCGCGAAGCTATTAAACCTATACCTCCATTTACCTGATACTTCTGGTTATTCCCTTCTTTTAGGCTCACATTAAGGATAGAAGATAAGCGACCACCGTATTGTGCGGGCATACCTCCTTTAATCACTTCTACATTTCTTATGGCATCTGTATTAAAAACAGAAAGGAAACCTAGTAGGTGAGAAGGATTATAAATTACACCCTCATCCATTAATACCAGATTTTGGTCGGGCCCGCCACCACGAACATAAAATCCGGTACTTGCTTCCCCTCCCGATTTTATCCCTGGTAACAAGGTAATGGCTTTTAAAACGTCAGGTTCTCCTAAAATTACCGGAAGCTCTTTAATTTTATCTCCGCTTATTTCTATCCGGCTCATTTCTGTGCTTTTCACATTCCTGTCTGTTCTCTCACTGGTTATCACTACCTCATCTGTTTGCATTTTTATATCCGACAGATGAAATGCCACCTTCATATTTTGATTAACCTTAACCTTTAATTCTTTATTCCGGAAACCCATATAAGTTGTTACCAGGGTATAGTCTCCTTGTGGCACATTAAAAACAAAAAAACCGTACTCATTGGCGGTAGTGCCCATTTTCAATTCCTTAATATAAACAGATGCACCAATCAGGGTTTCTCCGTTGGAGGAATCTTTTACATAACCACTAATGCTGTAACGCTGCTGTGCCTTTAAGGCAAAAGCACACAGGATAAGTAACGGAATGATAAGAAGTGTTCTTCGCAGCACAGATAATATATCAACTTTAAACAAGGGTAATTACTTTTAGTTTCGAAAATTGGTCTGATAAAAAGATTAGACAATATTATGGCATAAACGCTGTTCGATAATGATTGTTATGATTTTTTGACCAAATTTATCAATCATTCCAACGGATGCTCTGAAGCATAAAAATAATGTCTCTTTTTAGAAAATCAAGCGCGGGTAGAATAGAGTCTATATTTGTTGTTTCATTAAAATAAAGCGCCCCTCTCAGATAATGATTTGTGCTGTCGGTAACGTAAAACTGAAAGTTAGTGGCTGTATTCCCGCTTAATTCGTACAACATGCCGTTTAAATGTTTATTACCGACTACTGTTTCATAGATCTCATCGGCCTTTATGGTATGCTTGTAAACCAGCATTCTGGAGTCTTCAATCATATGAAATAAGTCGGCCTTGTTTTTTATTGGCTTATAACTAAGGTGAAGCGTGGCATTGAAAGGCAAATAAGAAATATTATACCAGCATTTTTCTGCCGCAGGGTGGTCGTCCTGTTTTGCTTCTGAATACACAGGAATATCGCATGTAAAGTTACAATCAGATGTGAAAGATTTATAGGCTCTTTCCGGAAAAATAATACGTTGAAATCCCCTTGGTTTAGGTACATAACTTTCCTCACATGAACTTAGGAGGAATAACAGGTAAAAGCATAAGATATATTGCAGTTTTAGCTTCATTTCCCTGATCTGTTTATTCCGGCAGAGTCAATAACTACTTTTACACGTTTTATTCTGCGCTTGTCCACCGATTCAATGAAGAAATGAAATTGTTCATATATTAATTCTTCTCCCTGGGTAGGCAATTCTCCTGAAAGTTCAAGCAACATGCCCCCCACAGTATCAGCCTCATTCCTCACATCATCAAAAGCAGCAGTATCTATTTCCATAAACCTGCACATATCATTAATCAGCATTTTGGCTTCAAATACATAGGTGTTTTCGTTTATCCTTGAGTAAAAGGTTTCATCCTCATCAAACTCATCATTAATTTCTCCAAAAATCTCTTCCAGAATATCCTCCATTGTTACAATGCCTGAGGTGCCTCCAAACTCATCAACAACAATAGCCAGATGAACACGTTTGCTTTGAAAATCTTTTAGCAGGTCATCAATTTTTTTGCTCTCCGGAACAAAATATGGTTTTCGTATAAGCTGACGCCAATTGTAATTTTCAGGATTGTTTAATTGTGGCAGCAAATCTTTAATATAAAGTATGCCTGTTATATTATCCAGGTTATCATTAAATACCGGCATTCTGGAATAGCCCCACTCATTTATTTTTTCTTTCACTTCCATAAAGGAAAGTTGGGTGTTCAGAGCAGAGATATCAGGCCTCTGCCTCATTATCTGGGTTACATTAATATTGCCGAAATTAACTATCGATTTCAGAATAATCTTTTCCTCTTTGGGTGTATCTTCTTCAGCTGTAATATCAATGGCATGTGTTAACTCATCAATGCTTAATACGTGCCCCTTTTTGGTAATCCGCTTATCTATTATCGAGGTTGATTTTACCAGCAGATATACAAATGGATAAAAAAACCTGTTGAGGGAGTACATAGGTAGTGCTACAAATTTCGATACCTTAATATTGTTTTGTGAAGCATAAATTTTAGGCATTACCTCGCCAAAAAGAACAAGTAAAAATGTTACCATAATTACTTCTATTAAAAAGCCAATAAAGTGGTTATCCCCAAACTCAAAAAGGATAGAAATCACTACAGTTGATAGCATCACAATGGCAATGTTTACAAATGTATTGGCAATAAGTATGGTAGCCAATAATCCTTTTGGATGCTCAAGTAAATAGGATATATAGGTCGATGTTTTCGACTCCCCTTCAAGCAGTTCTTCTTTATCTGTTTGCGATAAGGAGAAAAAAGCGTTTTCCGAGCTGGAGATAATGGCTGAACATACAATAAGCACAACGATAATAAACAGGCAAACGATGGATGTAAATAAATCTCCAGCGGTAAGAGACTGATTAAGGATCGATAAAATTTGAAGTGTGAAATAAGACGGGGGTTCCCCCTGCAAACTATCCAAGGTTATCTAAATTAGTTTCACAAATATATACAACCGTGCTTAAGTATTTCAAAAGTGTAAATATTTTGCTGATTATCAGTGTGTTTTATGCTCTTGGCGAAACTCCTTACTCGCCCGGATCCGGTAACGAAACCTCTGAAGGAGAAGTTTTAGCACCCAACAGTGTTAAACTTGTGGCCCTAATTTTTTTTCCTGATTTTTCATTCCCTTCCTTGTCTGTCCATCGCTCTGTTTTTATCCTGCCTTCAATAAAAACCTGGGCGCCCTTCTTTAAATACTTTTCAGCAACCCTGGCAAGGTTATCCCATAATTCAATCTGATGCCACTCTGTTTCTGTTTGTTTTTCACCGCTTTTGTTGGTAAAGGTTTCACTTGTGGCCAAAGTAAAATTGGCAACCACTTTATTATGCTCCAGATACCTTACTTCCGGGTCTTTTCCAAGGTGGCCAATAAGAATTACTTTGTTTACAGACATATGGTAAATTTAAGCCTGCAAGGTATGGGAATTCAAAAATTTGTCAAACAACCTGTGAACGGCATATTGATGTAAATCGGCAATAAGTACCCGTTCAAAGCCTGTTTTTTTTATATTTAAAGTTTTCTTACCAGGAATCTCTATTAACCAAAAATCAGCAAATATCGTTTGGTGAGTAAGCTGGTGCCTGGCGCTGAAACATTTTTTCAGATTTGTCTTCAATTTCCCGCAAAGTGCCATAGTTAAGGCTTGTTTTTTTACTTCTTCCGAGGTGAATTCTTTTTCAGATTCAATTAATGGCGGTTCAAACAATTTGCTCCAGATATCTTTATCCTTTCGCTGGGTGATCAGAATCGATCCCTCACTTTTTATAATAAGGTAGTTAAAATACCTGCTGCGGGGAGGAAGTTTTTTAATTTTTACAGGAAATGAAGTCTGGCTTTTGTTTTTGTATGCATAGCAGGATAATCTCAATACACATTCAGGGCATTTAGGATTTCTGGGAGTACAAACCAACGCCCCAAGCTCCATAATTGCCTGATTATGTGTTGCCGGATGCTTCTTGTCTAATATTTCATTAGCAATTTGAGAAAATATCTTCCGTCCATTTGTACTGTTGATGGGGTCTTTAATTTCAAATAACCGCGAAATAACCCTGAAAACATTTCCATCCAGCACTGCATGGGGCTCGTTTGCAGAAAAAGACGAAACTGCTGCTGCGGTGTATGGTCCAACTCCCTTCAGGCTTATCAGATCATCATATTTAAAGGGAAATTCCCCGTTAAATAATTTCACCACCAGTTTTGCGGTATGGTGCATGTTTATAGCGCGGCTGTAGTAACCAAGTCCTTGCCAAAGCTTCATAATGTCTTTTTCTTTGGCTGCAGCAAGTTTTTTTACGTTGGGGTAGGTTTGGGCAAATTTTTCAAAATATGGCAACCCCTGTTCAACCCTGGTTTGCTGCAAAATTACCTCCGAAAGCCATATTAAATATGGATCTTCAGTGTTCCGCCAGGGGAGGTCTCTTTTATTGGAATGATACCAGTTTAATAAGGGTTTTAAAGCTGTCATGGGAGGGCGCAATTTACACAGTACTGAAAATTTTATACTTATATGTGCATTTTGTTTTGAAATTCATACATTTGCAACCCTGTTTGCAAAATGCGAACACTGGCTTAAACAATTGATAATAAATTCATAACATCTAATTTTTTTAAAAACAATGACAAAAGCAGAAGTAATTGCAGAAATTTCAACTAAAACCGGCATAGATAAAGCACAGGTTCAAGAGGCAGTTGAATCATTTTTCAAAGTAGTAAGAACTTCAATGGTTGAAGGTAAAAACGTTTATTTCCGTGGTTTCGGAAGTTTTGTAATTAAAAAAAGAGCTAAGAAAATAGCACGTAATATCTCCAAAAACACAGCAATGGTTATTGATGAGCATTACATTCCAAGCTTTAAACCTGCCAAAACTTTCGTTGATAAAATTAAGAAAAGCGAAACAGTTAAAGCTAAAGCAGCTAAACTTACTGCTTAATCTGAATGAGCAGAAACAGAATCATTCTTTTCACTTTGGTGGCAACACTTTGCGGTTTCCTGTTTTTTAAAGGATACAAAAGCAATAAGGCAACACTTCAATCGGCCTCACCGGGTTTCGCAAAAGAATTTGATTTTGATTCTTATCTGGCCACAGCTAAAGGTAAGCTGGAGGCTAAATATAAAGATGGTTTAACAGCTATCGGTGAAGATAACAATGATACATTGGTGCTTCAGAAAAAAATTGTTCTTTGGGATTCTGCAGGATACCCTCTTGTTGCGGCTCATTATCTTTTTCAGCTGGCTAAAATAAAGCAGGATGAAAAAAACTGGTTTGCAGCAGGAAGCAAATATTATATGCTGGCTGCCTCCGTTTCTGATTCTTTGATTGCCATGGAATCAGCTAAACAAGCCAAGTACGCTTTGGAGAAGGTTATTGGAATGAACAACAATAATCTTGATGCCAAAAATGCACTGGCCGCTTGTTATATAGAAGTAGATCAGGATGTAATGAAAGGGGTGTCATTGTTAAAAGAGGTGATTGAAAAAGATTCGAATAATGTGCAGGCCATCTATACTTTAGGTATGTTGTCCGTTCAGTCTAATCAACTGGAAAAAGCACAACAAAGATTTGAGAAACTGATTTCACTACAGCCTTTTAACGCAGAATATTATTTTTACCTTGGTGAAATATATGCCAGGAGTGGAAATACCGGAGCGGCAATAAAAACCTACGAAAAGTGCAAAACATTGCTTACTGATAAGGAAGCAAAAAAAGAAGTAGATACTATTATTAATAAACTTAAAAACATTTAGTCCTATGCCAAGCGGTAAGAAAAGAAAAAGACATAAGATAGCCACCCACAAGCGCAAAAAACGTTTAAGGAAGAACAGACATAAGAAGAAGTAATCTTTGACTTATATTCTTATTTTATGGTAATACCGTTAGGTTCATTTAACCTGACGGTATTGCTGTATTTAATGATGTTGAAACGTGAGCCATGAATTGATTATTAATACCCACCCGGGTGGTGGTGTAGAAATAGCCCTGCTACGCGACAAAAAACTGATTGAATTGCATCATGAAAAAGCCGACAGCAACTTTGCCGGTGGTGATGTATATCTTGGTACAGTTAATAAGCTTATGCCGGGTCTTAATGCAGCATTCGTAGATGTAGGTCACGAAAAGGACGCCTTTTTGCATTATCTTGATCTGGGTCCTCAGGTAAAATCTTTCCTTAAACATACGCGCGTACTGCTCAATAACAAACAGGCTTCGGTATGGCCAAAGAAAAGAGATAACGAGGATGATATTCAGAAGTCAGGTAAAATAGGCCAATTACTTACCCGTAACCAACAGGTTGTTGTTCAGGTAACAAAAGAACCTATTTCAAATAAAGGTCCCCGCTTATCTTCTCAGCTTTCATTTGCCGGTCGATACCTGGTTCTTATTCCTTTTGATGATGCCGTTTCTATATCTAAAAAGATTGTAAAAACTGAAGAACGGGCCCGCCTTAAAAAATTGGTTTTAGGAATAAGACCAGAAAATTTTGGTGTAATTGTTCGCACAGTGGCCGAGGGACAGGCATCCGAAGACCTTGAAGCTGATTTGCGCGATTTGCTGAAACGCTGGGAAACCATGTGTGAACAGTTAAAATCTGCAACACCTCCACAGAGAATTTTAGGAGAAAGCGACAGAACGCTTACTTTAATCAGGGATCTCGTAAATGATGATTTTACCGGAATACACGTTAACGATCAGTTTCTTTATAATCAGATTAAAACGTATCTCAAATCAAAAGCTCCCGATTTAGAAAAAATTGTAAAACACTACCAGGGTACCAAATACCAAATATTTGAACACTATGGGGTTGATAAACAGATAAAAGCCTCCTTTGGAAGGCAGGTTGGATTTATGGGGGGCAGTTATCTGGTAATTGATCATACAGAAGCTTTGCATGTTATTGATGTTAACAGCGGAAATATTGCCGGAAAAGAAATTAACCAGGAAGAAAATGCGGTTAAAGTAAATCTCGAAGCTGCTGATGAAATAGCCCGTCAGCTTAGGTTACGGGATATGGGCGGAATTATTGTGATAGATTTTATTGATCAGAAAACTCCCGGAAACAGACGCCTGGTTTACGAAAGGCTGAAGTCTGAGATGAAAAGTGATCGCGCCAGGCACAAAATTTTGCCTATGAGTCCATTTGGACTGGTGCAAATCACTCGTCAGCGGGTAAGGCCGGAAATGGCTATAGTCACCAATGAAAAATGTCCAACATGTAAGGGTACCGGAGAAATATCTTCAAGTGTAATTATATTGGATGAAATAGAAAACCGGGTTAAATACCTTCTCCAAAACATGAATATGTCTGGTATTAGCCTTCACGTGCACCCATATATTGCAGCATTTTTAACCAAGGGGTTTCTTAAATCACCAAGGTTTAAATGGCTGTTTCAGTATAAAAAATTCGTTAAAGTTGTTCCTGTTCAATCCTTCCAGTTCGGGGAGTACAGGTTTTTCAATTCAACCGCTGAAGAGATTATCGTATAAGTGGTGTTTTAATTTTAAAACAAACCTTTATATTTGGATAAACCCTGAAACACATTTATGTGGAATAAATCCCTGCTGTATTTATTATTTATTGTATTGTTGAGTTCTTGCGTGTCTCAGCGAAAGTATAATGATATGTATGCACTTTGGGTATACACAGACAGCCAGTATCAGTTGCTAAAACAACGGAACACCATCATTGGTAATAGTGGTAAAAATTGTAATACCTGCCTCGATGAGGTAGCCAGACTCCGTAAAGATTCTGCTTATATAGATTCGATGTTCCACGCATACATGGCACTGAATGAAAGTGAGAAATCGAAATTAAAACTCGAATTACAAAATCAGGCATCAAGCTTAAAACTTTCTGCTGCAAAAGTTCTTGAACTCGAAGCTTTATTATACCGAAAAGATTCCGTTATGCGCGCTACAAGAGACAGGTTAACTGCTGCACTCATTGGGTTTAAAGATAAAGGGGTAAAGGTGCATATTATGGGAGGGAAGGTATACATCTCATTAGATGAGCGGCTTTTATTTCAATCGGGTAAAATTGATGTAAACCCTGCCGGCCAGCAGGCTTTAATGGAAATTGCTTCTGCCTTAAATCAGGATACCACCACAATACTCACCGTTGAAGGTCATACGGACGATATCCCTTATAAAAGTAAGAATAAAATGTTTAAGGATAACTGGGACATTAGTGTGTTAAGGGCTACTTCTGTAGTAAGGTTATTACAATACGGTGGAAAGGTTAAACCCAACAGATTTATTGCTGCCGGCCGGGCAGAATATTATCCTGTTGATCCTGCTAAAACACCAGAAGCACGCAAGAAAAACAGAAGGATTGAGATTATTGTAACCCCGGATTTAGATGAAATTGCAAAATTACTGGAAGGGAATTAAAGCTTATCCCAACAGTCAAAGGTATAAAATAGAAAAGCCGGCTAAGTTATTTTAGCCGGCTTTGTTGTGTTTTATCAATGAAAAAAGTATTGTGCCATTTATATATACAAAATGATGCCAAAAAAATGGTCGATTCTGAAATAACACATAAATACCATATTATCAGCGCAGTAATAATTGTTGTTTTCTCTTTTTATTTACCTGAGCACAATATTGCTCAATTTTAAATACACTTGTACACTTTTATTGGACACAATTTATGGAATCATTATTAGAAGCACAAAAAACTGTAGATCAGTGGATTAAAACTACAGGGGTAAGATATTTCAATGAACTTACCAATACAGCCATTTTAATGGAGGAGGTTGGGGAGGTGGCAAGAATTATGGCCAGAAGGTATGGTGAGCAGTCTTTTAAAAAATCTGACGAGGGAGTAGATCTTGCAGATGAAATGGCTGATGTCCTTTTTGTATTAATATGTCTGGCTAACCAAACGGGTATTGATCTCACAACGGCACTTCAAAAAAATCTGGAGAAAAAAACAAATCGTGATGCAAAAAGGCATCAGGAAAATGAAAAGCTAAAATAAGCTCACCAAACCCTTAGTTTGAAATGCTCTTTTACCTGCTCTTTTCTAAAAAAAATAAGTCCGATAAAAAAAAGATCCACAGTAACTGTAACTTTTGGGTGTTGTTTAATTTCAGCCCAGGCTTTGGCCATACCATTACTCCAGTAAATATCATCAAAAACAAGCACGCTGTTATTATGAACTGTTTTTAGCAATTGCTCAAAATAATTTATAGTGGGTTCATACCGGTGATTTCCGTCTATATAGGCAAAGTCAATCAATGGATTTGTTTCCAAAATTTCAGGAAGTTGTTCATCAAACACTCCAGGTATTACTGTTACTACCTCTTTAAGCCCTATGCTGCTTATATTTTCCGTGGCTTTTACAGCAATTGCCCGCGATCCTTCAATACTTATCACCTTTCCATCTTTGCCAACAGCCTTTCCAATGTAAGATGTGCTAAGCCCTAACGAGGTTCCTAATTCAACTGCTTTTTTAAGTTTGAGGTGCTTAATTGTAAAGTAAAGTATCTGCGAAATTCTTGCCTGCTTGGAATGAAGATAAACCAGTTCATTAACCGAACGCTCTTTGCCACTAAAGAGGGAAGAGCCTGCCCCGAAATCCTGCTGCGTAATTCTTGAATGATCGTTTTTAAGCAGCTTGCGCAATTCCTCAATCTGATTTATTTCCTGATTTGGCTTTTGCCTTTTGATGCAGGCATTATACAATGAAAATACAAAGGGAGAGTGCAACACATCTATACGTGTTGCACTCAGGTAATGTTTTATAAAATAGCGGCAATAGGTAAAGTTTATGCCTGGAATCATACTATTGAGCCTGCTCCTGTCTGATAAAATTGCGGATCATCTTTAGCTTGTCTTCCAAATTGGCAATGTGTTTTCTTGTTATCGCAATTTTTTCTGTAGCCTGCTCTATCATGGGGTTGGAACCTTTAGATTTGCTAAAGAAACCTATATTATTCTCCCATGTATCAATATCACTTTTCAATCCCTTAATACGTTCAATCACTATTCGTTCTTCGCGTTTTAATTTTTGAGCCCCGTTAGGAGAATTGAGTAAGGCCTCAAAATGAGATTTTTCTTTCAGTTCCTTTAATTCTTTATTGGCCTGTCTGAAACGATTAAAAACAGTATCACTTAGTTCACTATATTTCTTTTGAATGGATTCTTTCTCATTCATTGGAACATATCCGGTATTATTCCATTCTTCCTGTATTTGCTTTAATTCGTTAATAATATCAGCACCCTCTTCTTTTTGTAAAAGGGCTTCCAATCGGGCTATAATGTTTTTCTTTGTTTCCAGATTGGCTTTTTGTTCTTCAACCTGTGCGGAAAAATGCTGGGCTTTTTTCTCAAAGAAAAGATCACAAGCCGTTCTGAATTTTTTCCATACCGCATCAGATATCTTATCATGCACCGGACCGGATTTTTTCCATTCCTCCTGAAGTTTTTTCAGTTCTATCGTTTGTTTATTCCAATCAAGCGGTGATGCTGCTATTGTTTCAGCTTTTTCGATAAGAGTATTTTTTACCTTCAGATTTTCATTGCGTTCATGATGCAACTGCTTAAAAAAGGTGTTTTTGTTGGAGAAAAACTGATTGCGTGCATTACGGAATTCATTCCAGATCGATTCACGGAATTTCAGCGGAACCATTCCCACTTTTTTCCATTCTTCCATTAACTGATTTGCCGTTGTGGTTTTTTCAAGCCATTCTTTAATCCTGGTGGTTCTGGTATTTGATAATTCCAATGCCTTGGCCAGCAATTCTTTTTTTAGTATAAGATTCTCTTCCCGCTTTTGGTGGTTTTGCTCCATCACCACGCGGATCATCTCATAAATTTTATCACACTCCTGTTTAAAACGTTGCCATATTTCCTCATTAGACTCTGCCGGAACAGGACCTATATTTCTCCAATCTTCCTGATATTTTTTTAACAGTATAAGTGCCTTTTTTGCACTTGGTTCCTGTGAAAGTTCATCTACCTTCTTAGTAAGGTCAATTTTCTGGTCAAGGTTCTTTCTCTTGTCAAGTTCCTTTAGCTCATTAAAAATGGAAAGGCGGTCGTAAAAACGGTCCAAAAGGATTTTATACGATTCCCACAGGCGATCAACATCTCCTTTAGGAATATTTCTTATTTGTTTCCACTCCGTTTGTAACTCTTTTATCCTCTTTAAACTGTCTTTGGTCTCTTCGGTTTCCGTTAACTGACGTATCTGCTCTAGAATAGCTTCTTTCTTTTGCAAATTTTCCTGGCGTTCCTTTTCCTGCCTTGCTTTTTCATCAGCCTTTTTTTGTTTTAATTCTTTGTATGCCTGGTTAAAGGTATCGCGCGCATCATCCTTAATCTGAAGTTCGAAATCATCTTTTTCTCCGCCTTCTTCAATAAATTTTTGCAATGCCTCGTTATACTCTTCCTGCAACAGGTGATCAAGAACCGGCTTAATGGCCTTAAGCACTCTTGCAGCTTCATTAAGTTCTTTTTCCCTTACAGCTTCAAGTGTTGCTGCTATAAGTTGTTCCTTGGTATATGATGAAAAATCGATAACCTCTTCTTCTATAGCATCAAATTCTTTTTCATCCTCACCTAATTCATGTTCTTCCGGATGTTCATCAGTTAGCGCTAAATCAGATGCAGGAATTGGTATTTCCGCATTTATCTCAGTTGCTAAGGTTTCAACCGGGGGTATCGCTTCTGGTTGAGGGGTGTTTTCTGCATTTTCTTCAGAAGTGTTCAACTCCGGATTTGTTGTTTCCGGGTTGAGATGTTCAGGATTCATCATATTGGTCATAATTCTATTTTCTCGAAAGGAGGTCAAAGGTAAAAATAAAAACCTAATTTTGTACCTCATTTACACTGATTCTGGTCTTAAAATGAGTATAAAAATTATCGAATGCCCCAGGGATGCCATGCAGGGTTTAAATGATTTCATTCCAACCGTGCAAAAGGTTGATTATATTAATAAATTGCTAAAAGCAGGATTTAATACCATCGATTTTGGCAGCTTTGTATCACCCAAAGCAATTCCACAGATGAAAGACACTGCTGAAGTACTGCAGGGACTGCATCTGGAAGGAAGCAAATCCGCCTTATTGGCTATTATCGCCAATATCAAAGGAGCTGAAATGGCTGTACAATACCCCGAAATAAGGTATCTGGGATTTCCCTTTTCTATTTCTGAAACATTTCAGCAACGGAATACCAATTCATCCATTTTGGATTCTTTTTCTGTTGTAAAGCATATACAGGAGTTGTGCCTTAAAAATAACAAAGAGCTGGTAGTCTATATTTCTATGAGTTTTGGAAATCCTTATGGCGATCCATGGAATGTGGAGGTAGCAGAAAAATGGGTAAATGAAATGCATCAGATAAGGATCCGCACCATATCCTTATCCGATACAATTGGGATTGCCACGCCCGACACAATAGCCTACCTCTTTAAAAATCTAATACCCAAATACCCCACTGTTGAGTTTGGGGCTCATCTTCATACAACACCTGATACTTGGTATGAAAAAGTAGATGCCGCCTGGAAAAATGGTTGTACCCGTTTTGATGGTGCTTTGAAAGGCTTTGGAGGCTGTCCGATGGCTGCCGATAAACTTACCGGAAATATGCCAACTGAAAATCTGATTGGCTATTTTAATAACCTCAACATAGATACCGGAATTAATCAAAATGTATTTTCTGAATGCCTCATTGCCGCAAATGAAGTATTTGGCAGTTACCATTAGCAGTTAATACCTGCAAAAAATCGGAATTTAATTTGATGGAAAAGAAGAATCATTGATGGTATCACCAATGATTTTTTTATATGGTTTCCCTTCTACATTAAGTAAAATATGTTTTGGGTAAGCCGTATAAGTGATATTGCCATGATTCACTTTTATTCGGGACCCCGGCTTCATTTTAATTGTCGATCCTTTTGAAAGGGATAACCCACTCTTTGTTTTCATTATAAGAAGAGCATTCGATTCCATACACAAAGTGGATTTGTTTCTTAGTTCAATGCGTCCCTGAGGCATAATCTCTGTTATGGTTTGGCTGTCCAGCGTAATTTCACTTGGCTTGCAAAATAAAAGGGTGCTGCTGTCTCTTTTGTGTCGGGTAGGAGTTTCGCCTAAATCAATAGAAAGAATAACCCCTGGCAAAACAACAAGATCTTTTTTACCAATCCCATTTACATTTTTTATTATCATGTTGCCACACCAGTTTTTGTTTTCTCTTAATTCAACATCATTAAAATGAACCGAAATGATATAATCACCTGATATGCTGTCATAATCGTTTATTTCTATACTTAAAGGACTAATAATATAAGGTTCGAGCCTGACCTCTTGCTCATGATATACCGGGTAAGTAGTTACCGTACTTATTCCTGATCTGCTTATTTCGGCACCTTTTAGAAAGGCCATTTCTTTGTGCCCGCTCCAGGCAAATGTTAGCGCTCCGTTCTCTCTTAAAACACCATCGTGCTCGTTTCTATATCCAACTTCATTATTCCAGTCTGTGTTCACCGGTATCACATTGTCTCTGTTAAAATCTGCTCTTATTAAAGTTAACTCATGCTGTCCTGAAATGGTATTTGGTTTCTTTCTTTGGTAAAAACGATTCCCGGCTGAATCGGCATAGCTGAAATCGGCATTTCCCATGGCATGAAGCACTTTCATTGAATTTGTATTCAGGTTGTTCATTACACTAAATTCCTGAGGTAAAAACCTGTCGTTGCCTCGTGAGGTTATAAACGCGTAAATACCCTTTCCCATTAAACTCTCCGTTTTATAGAAAAGTTTATTATCAAAAGGATGTTTCATTTGGTGGTTTTCAATCCAGAGTATATGATCCGTTCCTGGAATTGGTATTCTCAAGGCATCCTTCCGGGTTATAAAATCACTTAGTTTATAAACCCCGTCAGCGGTTATTTCTTGCGGTTGCAACCAGCCCAGCCACCAGCTTTCCCAAGCGTTGGTTGTATTGATCGCCTTATGTGTTTCGCCCATTATTCCCCAACCTTTATTGGTATAGAATCTTTTTCCGGCAAGGTTGTTGGCACCCATATAATGAGGGGCATCAAACAATACATGCGCAAACTCATGTTTAAAATAATCAAGCTGGTGCTCAATATCAGGCGACATAAAATGAGCCGAATGTCCTGCTCCTAAACTCATTTCATGATTATAATTGTCCTTAAGCTTAAAAGTAGAAAACAATGAGTTGCTGGAAAATCCGGTCCATATAGGACCATCAAATAGCCTGAAGTTTAATACACAGTAATCAATAATGTCATCCCTTTGGGTACCCGTGTCTGAGCTATTATTTTCTTCCCACAACGGATTGTTTCTCCTCTTGTCATAGCGCTTTAGATCTATCTGCGGGTTTTGTTTTATAAGGGAGTCAAACACCTGTTTGTACATTTGCCAAAAATCATACTGGCCTCCATTTTTTACCGGCTTAATCACAACTTTGTAAATGTCGCCTGTAATGGTAAAATGACCGTACGACATTACATTGAACCAACTGGTAAGGTTTTCCGTTCCTGATATGCCTGTTGTATCAGGTAGGATAAACTTTTTTGAAGCAACATAGGTAGGTACTTCATTAACCGGCCAGTTATCTGCATCATAATTGTTTGAGCCTTCCTTAAAAAGCACAAACAAAACCAGCATATGAAGATTACCCTTAGGGGTATGGGCGTATCCGTTAGCTGAGAATAGCTTTTTTGATGGTGCAGATGCAACTTCAGGAACCAATGTTTTTGTAAACTCCTGAAAAGTGCTATCTCCGGGTACCCTATAATAAATACTTTCAGAACCGGCAGGAGGAGGAACTATTTGTGCAAAACCGGAATAACAGGAGGTTATCAGTAATGCAACAAATAATTCCTTCAACTTCATTTATGGTTAATGCTTAATAATTTTTTGTGTTGATTGGGTTTCTCCCTGTATCACGGTAATAAAGTATATACCGCTGTTTATTGTTGAGGTGTTCAGTATGTTTTTGCCACTTTCAAGAAATCCGGATAATAAAAGTTTACCTGTAATATCTTTTATTTCATATCTGCTTTGTTCTCCCGCAATTTGCACCGTAAGTTCATTTGTTAGCGGGTTAGGGTAAACATCATAAGTAACAGAACTTCTTTCATTCACATAAGTTGGAATTTGAATGGTTATTTTCCTGATGGTATAATTTTCCTCATCACACACATATAGAGAGTTGTTCATGTAAAACAATCCCGAAGGTGAATTAAATCTTGCTGTGGCCAACGCACCATCTGCAGATCCTGATGTGCCGCTTAAACCAGCAAATGTGCTAACATTTCCATTTGCAATTTTTCTTATGCAATGACCCGGACCACCTTCACTCACATATACGGCACCATATGTATCCATAGCAATTCCGTTTGGCGAAAGGAATGATGCAGTAGCCAAAGGTCCGTCATCGCCATCATTCTGTCCATCACCTGCAAAATCAGAAACTGTTTGTGTTAGCAGATCTATTTTTCGTATTACCTGATTTCCCTGGTCGGCAACAAGTATGGTATTGTTATTAAGCACCAACAATGCTACCGGATTGGTAAACCGTGCGGAGCTTAATGGACCATTGTTATTGCCTGCAGTTCCATCTCCGCCAATGGTTGTAACGCTGCTGTCGGGAGCTATTTTTCTAATCGCATGGTTTCCTGCATCTGCAATATAAATATTACCAGCCGAGTCCATTGCCATTCCTGCCGGCATATTAAATTCCGCAAAACGTTGTAAGGTGTCCTTAAATCCTCCAATAATTCCTTTCACCCCTGCAAAATCACTTACAGTTTGAATGGTACCTACATTGGTAAATTGCGATATCATTCTAATGCAATTATTGTTTGCATCAGAAACAATAAAATCACCATTTGGTAACCTTAGTATACTCATAGGAGTATTCAAAGAGGCGTTAACTCCGGTTCCATTTCCAGAGCCGGGATTTGAACTTGGCTTACCTGCTCTTACAATTGCCTGGGGAGGGGAAATATTTGGATCAAACAAACGTACCCTGTTGCCAAGTTTTTCAACCACCCACATTCTGTTATTGGCGTCTATAAGCATGGAGGCAGGGTTGTACAAGGTTGCACTGGTAGCTACAACACTTGGCGGTGCTGATGTAGCGGCAGTTCCTGCAGTTCCATAAACAGTAGAAACGGTTTGAGCGTGAAGAGTAATTCCTGAATAAGCAGATAAAAGGAAAAGTAAAGATTTTTTCATTGATAATTATTGATTTAAAAATTGGTTTATATGATCATTAATTCGTGTTTCAATTTGATTGTATTCTGCTTTCACAAACTTGCTTCCTGTTATTTTTTCATACAACTCAATATATCTGGAGCTAATGGTATTCACAAAGTCATCACTCATTTCAGGTTGTAATTCGCCCTCATTCCCCTGAAACCCGTTTTCAATCAGCCATTGTCTTACAAACTCTTTAGAGAGCTGACGTTGTTGTTGATTTTTTGATTGAATGTCTGCGTATGTATCCAGATAAAAATAACGGGAAGAGTCTGGTGTATGTATTTCATCAATAAGCATTATTGTACCATTTTTATTACCAAATTCGTATTTGGTATCCACCAGTATCAGGCCTTGTTCTCTGGCTTTTTTAGTACCAAGAGCAAACAGTTTTCTGGTATAATCTTCCAGTATTATATAGTCAGCTTCAGATACAAGCCCCTGCGTTAAAATGGCATCTCTTGTGATATCTTCATCATGGCCTTGAGAGGCTTTGATGGTAGGGGTAATAATTGGTTCAGGAAATGGATCATTCTCCTTCATTCCTTCAGGCATTAGTACCCCGCATATCGTGCGCTTACCTGCTTTATATTCACGCCATGCATGTCCTGATAAATAGCCCCTTATTACCATTTCTACCTTATAAGTATCGCAAAGGTGTCCTATTGTAACATTCGGATCCGGACTGGCAATCTTCCAGGTCGGTACTATTTCAGATGCAAGGTCCAGAAAGTAAGATGCAATCTGGTTAAGAACCTGACCTTTGTAAGGTATTGACCGCTTAAGCACAACGTCAAATGCCGAAATCCGGTCGCACGCAACCATAACCAGGTATTGATTATTGATATTGTAAACATCGCGGACTTTACCACGGTAAAATCCTACCTGATTTTTAAAGAAAAAATTTGTTGATGTTAATGCTTCCATAATTTAGGCGTCTTGTTGTTGATTGTATTTATCGTAGGCTTGAATAATGTTTCTTACTAACTTATGTCTTACAACATCTTCAAAGTTTAAATAAGCAAACTCTATTCCTGGTATATCTGCAAGTATCTTAACGGCCTTAAGTAGCCCAGATTGTTGCTTTTTGGGAAGATCTATCTGGGTAATATCGCCAGTAATAATAAACTTGGCATTAGGGCCCATCCTGGTAAGGAACATTTTTAGTTGTAAATCGGTGGCGTTTTGAGCCTCATCCAAAATCACGTAGGCATTATCAAGTGTGCGCCCACGCATAAAAGCCATTGGTGCAATCTCAATGGTTCTTCCCTCTATATATGTCTTTAGTTTCTCAGGTGGTATCATATCATCCAGGGCGTCATAAAGTGGGCGTAAATAAGGATCAATCTTTTCTTTTAGATCTCCGGGCAAAAAGCCAAGATTTTCCCCTGCTTCAACCGCAGGTCTTGCCAGAATAATTCGCTTAATCTCCTTGTTTTTTAATGCCCTTACTGCCAAGGCAACGGCAGTATACGTTTTTCCTGTACCCGCAGGCCCAATAGCAAAAAGAATATCATTTTTCTTAAGCAACTCCACCATCTTCTTCTGATTAGGAGTTTTGGCTTTAATTACTTTTCCTCCGTTTCCATAAAGGATAATGGCGTCATCCTGCACTGAGTTTTCAGTTTGCTCAGTATTGTCAATCCCTTTTCCCAGTATACTTTCTGTCTGCAATTGATTTAATCCACCTGTTTCAGCTAAAAATTTTTCAAGCTGCATCAGTTTGTGCTCAAATATTTCTATTTCAGCATGTTCCCCGCTTACAATGAGTTGATGTCCCCGGGAAATTATCTTGAGCTTTGGGAAAAACTTTTGAATAATCTTAAGGTTTCGGTTATTAATGCCTAATAACTCTGTAGGTTCAGAGTGTTCAATTGTGACGTCTTTATTTACCAATAGTAGAAAAAATTATTATTTATTAGCTTGCTTGAGTGATATTTTTGTTACGAAGATAATTGTGGAGTTAGAATTATGATGCATTTAGGTACTAAAAACTTTCAAGGGTTACAGTTAATTTTTTGCACATGTCAATAGTCACATTAACAAGTGATTATGGTTCAGGTGGTTTGTATCAGGCCTCTTTAAAAGGTGCCTTGTATAGTTTGCTGCCCGAAATTAATCTTGTTGAAATTTCACATAATATTAGACCTCATGATATTGTGCAGGCTTCTTTTGTACTTAGACAATCAGCTTTCACTTTTCCTCCAGGTAGCATACACCTGATTTGTTTAGACATTGATTATAACAAGGATATAATAGTTGCATTCAATAATGATCATTATTTTATTGGAAGTGATAATGGTATTTTTCCGCTCTTATTTGGTTCTGATGAATCCCCATCTTATTATATCATGGAAACTAACCTGAAATCTGCCAACGACTCATTTTTAGAAAAAAGTGTTTTCCCTCTTTTGTCGAAAGCTATTTTAGAAGGTAAATTACAGGAAGTCACAAAACCTGGTTTGCCATTGGTTTATAAGCAATCTCAGGTGCCGGTAATTGATGAGAATACCATTCGCGGGACAATCATTTATATAGATGGGTATGATAATGCCATAACTAATATTAACAGGGAACTTTTTCATCAACGTATGGTAAACAAATCCTCCTTTGCTATCTTTTACAGAAGAAAAATGAAAATAGATAAAATATCACTCACCTATAATGATAGCAAGCCGGGAGGAGAACTGGCTTTTTTTAATAGTATGAATTTACTAGAAATAGCAATGAATTCAGGTAATGCAGGGCAGTTGCTTGGTTTAAATATAGGTTCTCCGGTAATTATTGAATATTATGATTAACAGAATAGTACGACTTTCATTTAAACCGGAAGAAGTTGCTGCTTTTATTCAGGTTTTTAACCAATCAAAAGAACAGATTGCAAATTTTCCAGGTTGTTTGAGTTTGTCATTGTTTCAGGACAGCAAATTGCGGAATGTTTTCTACACCCAAAGTACCTGGGAAGATGAGTCTGATTTGGAATCTTACAGAGATTCTGATTTATTTAGAACCACTTGGCAACAAACAAAAGTTTTGTTTAATGATAAGCCCTTGGCTTGGTCATTATCAATTTATACAAAGGTTAAATAGTATGAAAATTAGAATATTTTCCGTAATACTTTCTCTGTTAATTGTTAATTTGGTTCACGGCCAAAAAAGCAGTGATTCCCTGCAACTAAAAATAGTAAACGGAAAATCCTTTTTCATACATAAAGTTGCAAAAGGGCAAACCCTTACCATGATTCTAAAGCAGTATAATATTGATATTACGTTAGTGGAAGATGCCAATAAAGAGAAGAACCTAAAGAAACTAAAACGGAATGATATGCTTTTGATACCGGTTGTTGGTCTTAAAAAAAATCTAACCGACTCTTCAAATGGTTCCAAAAAATTAGATGAGACACATGCCAATGCAGACGAAATTAAAAATGATGTACCCAAAAATCATATTGTTCAGGCAGGAGAAACGCTACATAAAATATCACAAAAGTATAAGGTGAGTGTAGCTGATTTAGTAAAATGGAACGCAATCAAGAATAATACGATCGAGGTTGGAAGAGAGCTCATTGTCAACCAGAGTGCGGTAATCAAACCTTTTCAGGCATGGAATAAGTGGAATATCGCAGGTCAAAACCAGTCCCGTATTATTTCACCAATCCAAAATCAGGATGAAGTGGTTGTACAATCAGGATATTTAATTGTGTCAGAAGAAACTGGTATAGTGTTACACCCTACGCTTCCTGTTGGAACTTTTGTATTGGTAAAGAACCTGGAATCAGATCAGGAATTGTTACTAAAAGTTACTGGTACAATGGCTAGCAAGGCTGAATCTAATTTTATTATCACTATTGGAAAAGATTGGGCAGAAAAGTTAAATATAAATATTGGCCTCTCCAGAGTTACAGTAAAACAGTCTAATTAATGGATAAGCTCAGTGTCGTTATTATCACCTACAATGAAGAGCGTAATATTGCCCGATGCATCCAGAGTGTTAAAAACATTGCTGATGAAATAATTGTAGTTGATTCATTTTCAACTGATCGCACACTTGAAATTGCAGGGGCTTTAGGTGCAACTATTTTTCAAAACACCTTCTCAGGGCATGTTAATCAAAAAAATTTCGCACTAAAACTTGCTTCATATCCACTCATTTTATCTCTTGATGCTGACGAAGCAGTTGATGATAACCTCGCTATAAGCATCTTAAAAGTAAAGAAGGAAGGAATGAAAAAAGGTTACACAATGAATCGGTTGAATAATTATTGTGGCCAATGGATTAAACACGGTGCTTGGTATCCGGATATTAAGTTAAGGCTAATTCGCAAAGGCAGTGCAAATTGGGGTGGAATGAATCCTCACGATAGACTTGAACTTATCAATGCGGAAAAAACGGTGCACCTTAATGGTAATATTCTACATTATTCTTACCAATCATTTCAGGAACACCTGATTAAATCTTCACGATATGCAGAAATTGGTGCCGGGTCATATAAGGCAGTTGGAAAAAAGGGATATTGGCATCAAGTAATTTATAAACCAATCTTTAAGTTTATCAGAGACTATTTTATCAAGCTTGGTTTCTTGGATGGACTCAATGGCTTTATCATTGCCCTCATTAATTCTCGGGAAGTACTGTTAAAGTATTTTTTCCTCCTTAGAAACCAATAAGCTGTTGTTATAATTGTTATTCAAAATGCCAATCGTAATAAAGATCATAACAAAAGCCACCCCAAGTTGAGTTTCGAGCATGGGTTCAAATAAGAAAGATATACTTACGATAATATAATGTGCTATTAGGAAATGATTTTTTAGTAATTGATTTGTAAAGAGAGCACCATAAAATGAAATTAGAAAGGTAATTAATCCAGCAATACCCAAAGAAGCTAATATCAGTAAAAACTGATTATGGGGTAGGATAGGGGTTTCAATTTCAGGCCTGTTTAATTTAAAGTACTTATCTGTCTCTGTTTTAATGTCACCTATTCCACATCCCATAATTTTATTTTTTTTCCATATCTCTACTGCAGCTTCATAAGAGATGATTCTTGTTGTTATAGAATAATAATTAGAGTAAGTTTTATTCTTATATACCATCAAATCCGCCTTAGAGTCGTTAATTTTTGCTCTAAAGGTTGGTGACAAAAAGTATGATGTAATCAGTATCGTTACAATGCTTAATGGTAGAACCAAAATTGTTGCTTTTCTTTTTTTAGTCTGCAGTTCCTTCACAAACTGCATCAGGATAACAGCGTAAGCAGACAACAGACCAGTTCTAACACTGTAAACATGAAGGAAGCAAGTTAAAGATATGGCAAGAATTAAAAACCAGACCTTGTTCGTGGTTAAAGAGGTCCTCCATAAATCAATACTTATGTATAGAGAAAGAGCAACCATAAGACTGAAACGGATATGGTTTATTGGTGTAGGCATAACTTGCCCAATTTTGTATAAGTCGTTAATATGATCCTGGTTAAAAATATAATTTAACAATATTAGGAAAGAAGTAGTCGCGGTCAGGAATAGAAACCACTTAAGAATAATATGATATTGGTCTTTAGATAAGCGCATAGAAATCCAAGGCAATGCTAGAGCAAGCATTGGGAGTTTAATTTTTAACCTTTCAAGGCCATAGTTCAGGTCATCGGAGTATGCTAAAGATAATCCGGAAATGAGCAAGGTGAGGATAAAAATAATAAAGGTTAAGTAGTTTCTCTCACAATACCTGATATGAATTAGCCCTGTTATTCCAATTAGAATTGTAGAAATGCTTAAAAACAGTGGTGAATATTCATAGAGAAATAAACCAAGGATAAATACCAAAACCAAAAAGAAGAGAATCTTATTCAGGCTTAAATGTAATTTATCGTTCAGCATTCAGCAATATAGGCTAAAATATAGAGCAAAAAAAAAGCCCCTTGCGGGGCTTTAAAATTTCGGCAACGACATACTTTCCCAGGTTTTATCCAAGTATCATCTGCGCTGATGGGCTTAACTACTCTGTTCGGAATGGGAAGAGGTGGACTCCATCGCAATAGTCACCGTAAAGATCTTTAAGTTCTTTTTGACATATTATTGAAAGAAAACACATTCAAATTTTAGAATATTGTGGCTTAAGTTTACGGGTAATTAGTACTACTCGACTTTAATGTTACCATTTTTACATCTGTAGCCTATCAACGTAGTAATCTTCTACGACCCTTAAAGGAAATCTCATCTTGAGGTAAGTTTCGTGCTTAGATGCTTTCAGCGCTTATCTTGTCCGTACATAGCTACTCTGCAATGCAGCTGGCGCCACAACAGATACACCAGAGGTACGTCCGACCCGGTCCTCTCGTACTAAGGTCAGATCCTCTCAAATTTCCAACGATCACATCAGATAGGGACCGAACTGTCTCACGACGTTCTGAACCCAGCTCGCGTGCCACTTTAATCGGCGAACAGCCGAACCCTTGGGACCTTCTCCAGCCCCAGGATGTGACGAGCCGACATCGAGGTGCCAAACCTCCCCGTCGATGTGAGCTCTTGGGGGAGATCAGCCTGTTATCCCCGGCGTACCTTTTATCCTATGAGCGATGGCCCTTCCATGCGGAACCACCGGATCACTATACTCTACTTTCGTACCTGCTCGGCTTGTATGCCTCACAGTCAAGCTCGCTTATGCTATTGCACTCTACGCACGGTTACCAAGCGTGCTGAGCGAACCTTTAGAAGCCTCCGATACTTTTTTGGAGGCGACCACCCCAGTCAAACTACCCACCATGCAATGTCCCTCTTTCAAGGTTAGACTCCAAGTAAATAAAGGGCGGTATTTCAAGGTTGACTCCACGATACCTAGCGATACCGCTTCAAAGTCTCCCGCCTATCCTACACATTATTTACCCAAAGTCAATGCAAAGCTATAGTAAAGGTGCACGGGGTCTTTCCGTCCCGATGCGATTAACCGGCGTCTTCACCGATACCACAATTTCACCGAGCTCACGGTTGAGACAGTGCCCAGATCGTTACACCATTCGTGCAGGTCGGAACTTACCCGACAAGGAATTTCGCTACCTTAGGACCGTTATAGTTACGGCCGCCGTTTACTGGGGCTTCGATTCAATGCTTCGCTTACGCTAACATCCCCTCTTAACCTTCCAGCACCGGGCAGGTGTCAGGCCATATACGTAATCTTTCGATTTTGCATAGCCATGTGTTTTTGATAAACAGTCGCCTGGGCCATTTCACTGCGGCCCCCCTAGAGGGGCACCCTTTATTCCGAAGTTACAGGGTTAATTTGCCGAGTTCCTTAACCGTGGATCACTCGAGCACCTCAGGATTTTCTCCTAGACTACCTGTGTCGGTTTGAGGTACAGGCTTTTGCAGCTTAAGCTAGCGGTTTTTCTCGGCAGTCGGTTTAGGATCACTATCCACTTGTCCGAAGACTCGCGGTACTATCACCTTCGACATCCGCTGCGGATTTGCCTACAGCAGATATATCTACAAGCTTTAACGAACTATTCCGTCAGTTCGCGGATCTTTCACTCCTGCGTCACCACTTCGCACTGCAAAAGGTTCAGGAATATTAACCTGATGTCCATCGGTATTGCTTATTTGCTTAACCTTAGGTCCTGACTAACCCTGATCCGATTAACGTTGATCAGGAAACCTTAGTCTATCGGTGGGCGGGTTTCTCACCCGCCTTATCGTTACTTATGCCTACATTGGCTTTTCTACACGCTCCAGCAAAACTCACGTTTCACCTTCAGCGCCTGTAGAATGCTCCCCTACCACTTCTTACGAAGTCCACAGCTTCGGTACTAAACTTGATGCCCGTTTATTATCCACGCCCGATCGCTCGACTAGTGAGCTGTTACGCACTCTTTAAATGAATGGCTGCTTCCAAGCAAACATCCTAGCTGTCATAGCGATTGGACCACGTTAGTTCAACTTAGTTTAGATTTGGAGACCTTAGCCGATGGTCTGGGTTCTTTCCCTCTCGCCCTCGGACCTTAGCACCCAAGGGCTCACTCCCGAGAAACATGTCATCAGTATTCGGAGTTCATCTGAGCTCGGTAGGTTTTGACACCCCCTCACCCAATTGGTAGCTCTACCTCTGTGACACTCTTACTCGAGGCTGTTCCAAAAAACATTTCGGGGAGTACGAGCTATCTCCCAGTTTGATTAGCCTTTCACCCCTACCCACAACTCATCCCGTAGCTTTTCAACGCTAATGAGTTCGGACCTCCATGACGTGTTACCGTCACTTCATCCTGGTCATGGGTAGATCACTCAGGTTTCGCGTCTAGCTCTACTGACTAAGCGCCCTATTCAGACTTGCTTTCGCTTCGGCTGCGGTCCTTAAGACCTTAACCTTGCCAGTAAAGACTAACTCGTAGGCTCATTATGCAAAAGGCACGCCATCACTCCACGAAGGAGCTCTGACCGCTTGTAAGCGTATGGTTTCAGATTCTTTTCACTTCCCTGTTCGGGATTCTTTTCACCTTTCCTTCACAGTACTAGTTCACTATCGGTCTCTCAGTAGTATTTAGCCTTACCAGATGGTGCTGGCAGATTCACGCAAGGCGTCTCCGACCCCGCGCTACTCAGGATACTGCTAGGTAATATAAACTTACGTTTACGGGGCTATCACCCTATGTTGCTTACCTTTTCAAGTAATTCAACTTCATTTATATATTCCACGTTGCAGTCCTACAACCCCAGCAATGCCGAAACATTACTGGTTTGGGCTGTTCCCCGTTCGCTCGCCACTACTTAGGGAATCACTATATTGTTTTCTCTTCCTCCGCTTACTTAGATGTTTCAGTTCAGCGGGTTAGCTTTAAGTCAGTTAAAACTGACGGGTTTCCCCATTCGGAAATCTACGGATCAAAACTTCTCAGCAGTTCCCCGTAGCTTATCGCAGCTTGGCGCGTCCTTCATCGCCTCTGAGAGCCAAGGCATCCCCCATACGCCCTTAGTAACTTAAGATTATTTAATATCCTAAAATTTGAGGTTACTCTTACTCTTTAATTGTAAAATTGTGTTTTCTTTCAATATGTCAAAGAACTCTTCCCACAAGTGGGATGGTGGAGAATAACGGATTCGAACCGTTGACCCCCTGCGTGCAAGGCAGGTGCTCTAGCCAGCTGAGCTAATTCCCCAATAGCATTTGATGTTGTAGTCCCGCCCAGATTTGAACTGGGGACCTCTACATTATCAGTGTAGCGCTCTAACCAACTGAGCTACGAGACTATGTGATTAATCCAGCATACTCGGAAGGTTAGTACCTCCTGATTTAGCTATTGGTTGCACTAAGGCTGTACCAACTTAAAGAACAAAAAAATTGAAGATGAATGAAATAGCGGACAAATTTCGAAATCCTTAAACTCTAGAAAGGAGGTGGTCCAACCACACCTTCCGGTACGGTTACCTTGTTACGACTTAGCCCCAGTCATCGGTTTTGCCCTAGGCCATTCCTTGCGGTTATGGACTTCAGGCACTCCCAACTCCCATGGCTTGACGGGCGGTGTGTACAAGGCCCGGGAACGTATTCACCGGATCGTTGCTGATATCCGATTACTAGCGAATCCAACTTCATGAGGTCGAGTTGCAGACCTCAATCCGAACTGAGAACGGTTTTTTGAGATTAGCTTCATGTTGCCATGTTGCGACTCATTGTACCGCCCATTGTAGCACGTGTGTAGCCCTGGACGTAAGGGCCATGATGACTTGACGTCATCCCCACCTTCCTCACTGTTTACACAGGCAGTCTCTTTAGAGTCCCCAGCATAACCTGATGGCAACTAAAGATAGGGGTTGCGCTCGTTGCGGGACTTAACCCAACACCTCACGGCACGAGCTGACGACAGCCATGCAGCACCTTGTTTTGTGTCCCTTGCGGGAAAGCCACCTTTCGGCAGCGGTCACTCACATTCAAGCCCAGGTAAGGTTCCTCGCGTATCATCGAATGAAACCACATGCTCCTCCGCTTGTGCGGGCCCCCGTCAATTCCTTTGAGTTTCAATCTTGCGATCGTACTTCCCAGGTGGCATACTTAACGCTTTCGCTTGGGTCCTAACAGTATATCGCTAAAACCGAGTATGCAACGTTTAGGGCGTGGACTACCAGGGTATCTAATCCTGTTTGATCCCCACGCTTTCGTGCCTCAGCGTCAGTTACGGTTTAGTCACCTGCCTTCGCAATCGGTGTTCTGTATCATATCTAAGCATTTCACCGCTACATGATACATTCCAGTGACCTCAACCGCACTCGAGACTTTCAGTTTCAATGGCAATTCTATAGTTAAGCTACAGGCTTTCACCACTGACTTAAAAGTCCGCCTACGCACCCTTTAAACCCAGTAAATCCGGACAACGCTAGGATCCTTCGTATTACCGCGGCTGCTGGCACGAAGTTAGCCGATCCTTATTCTTACGGTACCGTCAACACATTACACGTAATGTGGTTTCTTCCCGTACAAAAGCAGTTTACAACCCATAGGGCAGTCATCCTGCACGCGGCATGGCTGGATCAGGCTTTCGCCCATTGTCCAATATTCCCTACTGCTGCCTCCCGTAGGAGTCTGGTCCGTGTCTCAGTACCAGTGTGGGGGGACATCCTCTCAGACCCCCTACTGATCGTAGCCTTGGTGAGCCATTACCTCACCAACTAGCTAATCAGCCGCATGCCCATCTTAAACCACCGGAGTTTTGGAAGAGTATAGATGCCTATACGCTTCTTTATGCGGTATTAATCCCTCTTTCGAGGGGCTATTCCCCAGTTTAAGGTAGGTTGCATACGTGTTACGCACCCGTGCGCCACTCTCAAAGTCGTATTGCTACAACTTATCCCGTTCAACTTGCATGTATTATGCCTGCCGCTAGCGTTAATCCTGAGCCA
Organism: Bacteroidota bacterium; assembly: GCA_051715425.1. Classification (GTDB taxonomy): domain Bacteria; phylum Bacteroidota; class Bacteroidia; order UKL13-3; family UKL13-3; genus JAJTFA01. The sequence goes on from JBPXJS010000039.1 coordinate 146,237, forward strand.
GGATCAAACTCTCCGTAGTAAAAGATTATTTGATTGTCTGACTTATGGATTTGAAACTCTTGTAATTTAAATTACAAGGGTCCGCTATTTCATCACTTCAAAGAACTTTATATCTTATAACCTCACGGCTGATATTTCTTGTTTTAAAGCCCTTTCATTTTCTAAAAGGGGATGCAAAGGTAAGAGTTTTTATTTTATTGTCAAGTTTTTTTTGAAAATATTTTCAGAACTCTTTGTTTGCTGCTTTTGAATTTTAAAAGTAGTTAAAATACTTTCCAAAAGCGGGCTGCAAAGATAAGCATTAGTTTTTTACTGATGCAAGTTTTTTTTCAAAAAAATCTTAGCGACTTACCTTTTTAAAGAACTTTTAATTAGACACCATTTTGTTAACGGGACGGCAAAGGTAAGGCGATATTTAGTATGTGCTAATTTTTTTTACTCTTTGTTTATATTGGCTTGTAAAACAGGATGTAAATTTATCCTTTTAGGTTTACCTGCAAATGTTGCTGGTTTGTGCTTATTACTTATATATTTTCGCAAATCTTTATTAAACACGGTTTTATATGAATTATTACGAAAAACATGAAAATTTAATTGCCGAATCAATTGAGGCGCTAAAAACAAGAAACTATTTTACTGTATATCCTGAAATACCTAAATTATATGGTGAGGAGGGTGATTCTATGGCCAGGGCTTTCATAAGTTCAGCTATGAATAACGACTTCAATGAACTGTTACAAGAAAACAGTAAAGGATATGTTGGTGAAGAGATATCTCCGTATTTACAGGTGGGGATTGGGATAAAATACCCGACCTGCGAGAACGAAGTATACATAAACAATGCTAAATTAAGTATCAAGGAATGGGAAAATGTTGATGTGAAAACTCGTGCGGGAATTTTAATAGAGTCGCTGGAAGGAATAAAAAGGAGGTTTTTTGATATTGCCTACGCGACCATGCACACAACCGGACAGTCTTATATGATGTCTTTTCAGGCATCGGGGCCTCATTCAAATGACAGAGCGCTCGAAGCAATTATAATGGGATACTTAGAATTAACGAAACATGTGACTGAGGTTGATTGGATAAAGCCAATGGGGAAGTTTAATCTCAAAATACATAAAACGTGGAGGGCTGTTCCCAAAGGTATTTCATTGGTAATTGGTTGTTCTACATTTCCAATCTGGAATACTGTTCCAGGCTTGTATGCCAGTTTGATTACAGGTAATCCGGTTATTGTAAAACCACACCCAAAGGCAATTTTACCGATTGCCATTGTTGTGGCTGAAATTCAAAAAACCTTAAAGCAGGCAGGAATTAATCCACTATTGGTGCAATTGGCAACAGATACACCCGATCAACCGATAACCAAAGCACTTGCAGAAAGCAAAGAGGTAAAACTAATTGACTATACGGGCGGAAGTGAGTTTGGAAATTATGTAGAATCTCTTGGGAAAACGGTATTTACCGAAAAGGCAGGTGTTAACTCCATCATATTAGATTCTGTATCTGACTTAAACCCTGTGATGCAGAATATTGCATTCTCCGCATCTCTTTACACTGGCCAGATGTGCACTGCACCTCAGAATATTTTCATTTCAAAGGATGGAATAAAGGCAGGAGAAGGAACAATGAGCTTTGATGATGTGGTTAAAACATTATGCGATTCGATAACAGGGCTTGTAGATAACCCCAAAGCAGGAGCTCCAACATTAGGTGCAGTACAATCTGAACAAACATATAATCGTGTTCAACAAGTTGATCAATTTGGAGGGAAAGTATTATTGGCCAGTAAGGCGATTAAGAACGAAGAGTTTCCTGATGCAAGAATAGCCACGCCAACTGTTGTGGAGTTAAGCCGTGATCAAGTTTCTGTTTATTCGAATGAGTGTTTTGGGCCAATCTTGTTTGTTATAAAAACGGACTCCGTTGAGGATTCGATTGAACTGGCTAAAAATCTTGCAGAAGCAAAAGGGGCGATAACATGCGGGGCATACACGACAGATAAACTCATTGAAGAAAAGATTGCAACTGAAATGAATGCTGTATTTACTCCCGTATCATTTAATTTTACCGGTGCCGCCTTTATCAACTCACATGCTGCGTTTAGTGACTACCATGTAACGGGGGGGAACCTTGCAGGTAATGCAAGTTTTACTAACACTGAGTTTGTTGCAAAACGATTTGTATGGGTAGGAAACAGGTATGCTTAAGAATAAAGTTGCAGGCAGGTAGAAAGATTTTACTTTTTACTTGCCTGCAGAATATCCTTTGAATTGAATGGATTGAAATACCCCGAAGGTTGTTTTATTGCTTTTTATCTGAAAATTAAAAACGGTTTCATCCTTTTCATTGTTTGCCCCGGTTGTGAGCAGTTTAATAGTATGCGTGCCTGAAGGAATATTTACTCTCGTGTAGTTAACAGAATAGGGTAATAGCTGCCAGTTTCTGGTATCGGCTTGTTCGGTTGCTGCATTTACGATGCTTAAGGCCATACCAAGTCCCTGATTCTGTTTTCGCAGAGCTTCTTCAGCAACCTGCTTAAGAGCAAGTCTAAGTAAGGCTTCCCCTAATTCTTTTAGCATACGATCATTCAAAGATTTGTAGGCAATGGCATTTACATCTTCAGCTAATTCAAGTTGGGCATTGAGACCAATTGAATCGCAAATAATGTGTGCTTTATGATAAAGGGGATCTCTGGTAACATATTTAGGAAAAGCAACGCGGATAAACTTTAAAGATGAAAGGCTATTGCTTTTTTCTGAATCGCCTACATAAAAAGGAAAATTGAGGCCCAGATCGAGGTTTACAAAATTGACCCAGCCATTTCCCCCAGGAATGACGGTGAAATTAATACTCCACTCATCCTTAACAGGACCAAATCCATTATTCCAAAAGAACAATAAATTCCCGTTACCTGTAGTTTCTTTTTCCAGCTTAAGGTTGAATTCTGATTCATACAAACGTTGGTCTTCATAAAATCCGGTTAATGCTGCCGTTCTTATCAAATCCTTTTTTAGCTGCAATGGAATTGGAGTGCCAAGTTGAGACTGGTAATCGTCCTTGTATACCTCATATGCATTCCTGTATGCAATAAAGGCGTTATTGTAATCCTTTTGGGCATCGTAAATTATTCCAAGAAGGTTATGAGCAAATGCATCCCGTTTGTATTTGTTTTTTCCGCTATAAGTGTCGCTTATTTTTTGCATTTTAAGCAACATGCGTTTGGCTTCTACGAGTGCGGCATCTAAATCACCCAGTTGGGCATAATTAATTGAGGTGTAATAATGCAGCAGAATTTGCTCAAAAGTTTCACCGGCATAAGGCTCTATTTTTGGATTACTTAAAAATGATAGTGCCTTTGTAGCGTAGTTCTTTTGATAGTCCTCAATATAATAATCGGCAAGTCTAAAATATTTATTGCTTTCAAAAGGCTTGTTATTCATCCATAAAACAGTGCCTTTGTTGAAGTAATATAGAAGAATATCTTTTTTCTTTTTTTCAAGCTTAGGATCCTGAAGTATTTTTTCAGCCACCTCCAGATTACCCTGATAAACTGATTGCATCAAGGCTACGTTTTTTTCATAGTAAGTAGCACATGATGCAATCAGGATATTAATTACCAGCAGGCAATATAAAACCTTATTTCTTTTCAGAAATGACACTATAGTAGAGGTTTTGTCTGATGTTAGTTTTTAATGTACTTCTTGATTTCTTTCTCACCAATCCAAACTTTTTCATTGGTTTCAAGGTCCGTAAGTTCAAGATTTACCTGGTAAGCAACCGTTTTTTGGTTTTTGTATTGATCTACAATAGAGGTGATCACCCCATTCAACATAAAATCAGCACCTTTTTCTTTGCCCCACTTTTTACGACTTTCTTCGGAAGCAAAAGTTTGCTGGTCATTTCTTTCTTCACGAACCTGACTGCGCTCGTCTCCTGATTGCACAACAGAAACCGTGGCAGAATTGATGAATGCCTTTTCCAGGTCTTTAATAAATGTGGTTGACTCAATATGTTCAGAGCTTTTATTTCTGATGCTACCTATAATAACTACAGGTTTTCTCCCATTTTTTTGTTCGAAGTTGTTTCTCCAAGGTCTTGACAAAACATCAGTAATCATTTCATTTGCCACGAGTTTAGAATCTGTATCATTCCAGCGTCCACTCAGATCTGTTTGCTGATTAGGGTCAATTCTTTTTACTTTTCTGTTTGCGCAGGAGCCCAATAGTAAAACCGATACTATTGCAGGGGCGATTAATATTTTACGGATCATGTTTTATTAGTTTTCAATTATTTATACAAATGACGTTCCAAAACTAATAAAACCCCTACTAACTTAATAAAAAATAATAACGACCTAGTTTAGAGGTCGTTATTATAAAATTTGAATAGTTTGAAGTTAGCCTTTGATTAGCGAGGAAAAAGTCCTTTTAATTTTTTCTTGGCCTCTTCTTCTGCCTTCTTTTTGGCCTTTTCCTGCTCAGCTTTGGCTTTTTCTTCAGCTTCCCTGCGGACTTTATCTGCTTCAGCCTTTAATCGGTCTGCTTCGGCACGTGCTTTGGCTTCGGCCTCTTTTTTTGCCTTCTCACCCTGAGCTTTCAATTTTTCTGCTTCAGCGCGAGCCTTAGCCTCCAGTTCTTTTTTCTTTTTATCAAGTTCTGCAGAAAGCTGATCTTTAATACTGCTGGCTTCATTTTTGGCGATATCAGCCAGATTTGTGGAAACACTTGGATTGGTGAATGTACCGCCAATTTTAAGACCCACATTAATGTTTCCGCTAAGGGCAACATTGGTGCCTGCCTTTTTATTGGCAGAAGCAAGCATCTGTTCCAAAGCGCTATTCACAGCACCCAAATCTTTGCGAGGTATGGAAGAGGTACCTAAATAATCAATTGTTTGATCCAGTCCGGTAGTTCCTGAGAGGGTCATTTTTTGACCAGCAATATTCATATCAAATGGTTTTGTATAAATTTTTCCATTTTCAACCTTGAATTGAATGCGTACATTGGATAACGTTGGTTTTTTGATGGCTTCATTCTTCAGCACTTCTCCGACTTTTTCAAAAACTTTCACTCCTTGTATATCGGCTGAAGGCACTGTAAGAACTCCTTCTGCAAATAGTTCGTCATAAATCGGGTTTAACTTTTGGTCGAGTACTGCATTCATTTTAAAGGTAGTAGACATAGAACCTTTTGTTTTTTCAGCTATAGGAGCAATTTTTTTAACGGTATTAAATGTTGCAAAAGCTTTTTGGATATCCAGGTTTTGAATACCAAAATCCATAATTACTGAAGGTTTTTTAGGGTTTGATGTTTCATAGTATCCATCCATTGTTATTGCAGCACCTAAAGTGTTTAATGCTATTTTATTAAATGCCAGTTTTTGTTCGGCAACTTTAACCTGACCTTTGAAGTTTGAAATCTCCATATTGGTATAAAGAAGTTTGGCGATATTGCTGTTTAAAGTAAACTCAATATTAGCAGGTATTTCCGGGGCGGAAATAGAGGCAGTGTCAACCTGGGCTGGACTTTGTTCTGGCTGAGGCTTATCGGAAATGAATTGATTAGCATCAATAAGCAAGGAATTAAAGTTAAGCACACCTTTTAGGGTACCTTTTCCAAATATATAAGAGAAGAAATTGGATAGTTCACCGCTCATTTGCATATCAGACTTGCCCAGTTTTGCATCAAAGCTTGCCAGGGTAACGGTTTTGGGATTAAATCGAAGTTCTGTTTTGGAAAGATTGAATGATTGGGGGAGTGCTTTGGAGACAAACATTAAATTGGTAACAGCAAGATTCCCGCTTGCGTTAAAATCTTCATATTGTCCTTTTTCTATTGTAGAAACTTTTCCTTTTGCCTGCAAATCCGTGGTAAGTAATCCACTTATTTTCATGCCTTCTTCCAGTGGAACTATCTTTGTTAAGTTATCAAAGTTTAACCGACCAACAAATGAGGCATCAATTTCCGGGTCTTTAACCGGGTTAACAGCAATTAATTTAGCATCAAAGGGGTCTCCGGAAACTTCAAAGTGAAAAGTAGATAAATCAATTTTAGTGTGGTCGATATTACCATCAGGATTAGTAACAGCCAGTTTTATATTAATATTATTAACCGGGGCTGGTAATGATGGATATTTAAACATGGCATTTTCAACAAGCAGATTGAAGGCAAAGGCAGGCAACTGATTGCTGTTGTATGTTCCTTTGGCAAAACCATTGAAACCAAGTTTTCCTGTTGTTTGAACATCCTTGAAATCTTTAGTATAAACACCCGGAACAAGAGAAAGGAAATTTTTAAAGTCTGTTTTTGTTGCAGCATATTTAAGATCAAGATTAATATCATCTTTAATCATTTGTACAAAACCATCAAATTTAAACGTGAGTTCATTCAGGCTGATCTCATTTTCGCGAAAAGTATATTTGGCGTTTTTATTATCCGCATCAATTCCAGCTTTAAAGGTAGTTTTTACCTTGTTGAGGTATTTCACTCCTGCCTGAGCAACACTCGTTTCATCAATTCCAAGATCCATCACCAGTTCTACCTGATCCTGAGAAAAATCGCCATTTAATGTATAGTTCAGGTTTTTTAGGTGAGCAAATGTTCCGCCTTTATTGTCGTTATATTTTATTTCTGCATTTTTTATTTCGAACTTTTTAAGTGCAATATTGAATTTGGAAGCAGTTGTGTCTGCTGGTTTTTCTGTTGTGGTATCTGTAGATGGTTTGGCGATATCCCAGTTTGCTTTTCCATCTTTGGTAACAATGGCGTTAATATAAGGCCCGTCAAGTAACACTTTACGTATTTTAATTTGTTCTCCGTTTATCACACTCATAATATCAAGTGTTGCGGAGAATTCCTTTAGATAAACGAGGGTGTCACCTTCAAATTCATTAATGCCCACGACAGAAAGTTCTTTAATGCCAAGGGTGAAATCAGGGAAGTTACTTATAAGGCTAAGGGTTATGTCATTATCGAAATTGATTTTGGCATTCACATTTTCATTAGCTGTTTTCTTAACCAACTCTACTATTTTCCCTTTAAAAAGGATTGGTGTTATAAAAACAGCAGCAATTAAAAGGAGTAATAAACCTCCAATTACATAAAAAACTTTTTTCATACGTTATGATTGAATTTGAAGCAAAGGTAATAAACTATCCTTTGTAAGTGGTTTTTGAAGCATAACATACACATTTACATTGCCTTTTGCCCTTGCCACATCGAACTGGTTGGTAGAGGAGGAAAGGACAATAACATGAATATGTTGTTTTGATGAAACGCTTATTTGAGAATCGTATTGTTCAAGGAAATCGAAGCCATCCATTCCTGGCATGTAAATATCAAGCAAAATAAATATACGTGAGTTTTCCGTTTCTTCTTCTTTGAGGTGTTTTAATGCCTTTGATGCCTCAGTAAACTTATGAATGGGGGCTTCAGGATGCAGCGATTTAATTATTCTTTCTGCAATAAAAAGGTCTATAGGATTGTCATCAATCAGAAGGAATTTAATATCGGAATTGCTTAATGACATTATTTTGTAGGGATGGTTACCTTAAAAACAGAGCCTTTTTCAAAAACGGAACTTACTTCAATATTACCATTTATTTTAGAGACCGCATCTTTTACATTATATAAACCAAAACCTGAGCCGGGTTCCTGGGTGGTTGCCCTATAGAACATATCAAAGATATTGTTCAGGTATTTATCTTTGATGCCGATACCATTATCGCTTACTACCATAGAAAGTAGGCCGCTTTTAGACACAAGTTCAAGCTTAACAAAATGGTTACCTGAATTCTTATTCTTATACTTAAAGGCATTTGAAAGGAGATTATTCAAAATAATCCGGAGTTTGGATATGTCATTTCGGAAAATCTGACCATCTTCGGCAATTGATATTTCAAACTGAACGTGATTAAGCTTAGCAACCACAGAATAGATATCTTCATAATCACTAAGCAACTGTTTCAGATTAATGTCCTCAATTTGAAGTTCACCTTGTTTCATCTGGTAGTAGTCGAACATATTCTCTACAAATGACAAGAGTTTGGAAGTAGATTTTAAAGCGAGATCAAGAAGTAATTCGCGTTGATCGAGGTTTTCCTGATCCGACTGAGCGATTTTGATACTTTCCTGAATGCTCATCAGGGGGCCCTTAAGTTCATGAGCAACACTGTATGAGAATTTTCCTAACTCATCATAAGCCTGTTTAATCTCGTCTGACTTTTGATTGAGAAGGTGAGTCGCTGTATAAAATTTATGTGCTTCTTCAAAGGCCGACCGCATTTCGTTTTCGTCCCAAGGTTTGCGGATGTATCTAAAAATATGCCCTCTGTTAATGGCACTGATTACTGATTCAATATCGGTATAGCCGGTTATTAAAATTCTAACCGGTTTAGGGAATTTATCGCGGATTGATTCAAAAAACTCAACACCGGTTAATTCCGGCATTCGTTGGTCGCTTAATAATATCTGGATATCAGGGTTAGCCTCAAGTATAGCAATTGCATCTTTTACTGCCGGAGTAATGAAAATATCAAACTCGTGCCTGAAGGTAGCTTTGAAAGACAAGAGATTATTTTCCTCATCATCCAGATACAGTATTTTTATTTTTTTAGTGCCCAATATTACAAAGTTAAGATTTTAAATGACTAACAGGTACCTGAATGATGAATTCTGTACCCATACCAATTTCGCTATTTACTTCTATGGCTCCATTGTGCTTTTTGATAGTGTTAAAAGCAATTGACAAACCAAGTCCTGTACCTTCTCCAACGGGTTTTGTGGTAAAGAATGGCTCAAAAAGTCTTTTTTTGGTGAGTTCATCCATTCCAATTCCATTATCTTTTACAACAATAATGAGGTTTCCGTTGTGCTTTCTGGTTTCTATATGGATCTCTCCACCTGACTCTTCTTTAAATTTGGCCTTTGCGGCATAAATAGCATTTGAAAGCATATTCATAAAAACCTGATTTAATTTTCCAGGATAACATTCAATTACCGCGTCTGTAGTATAGTTTTTGGTAATTTTTATTTTTGATCCAAGCAGGTTATTGCAAATAACTATTGTAGAATCCAAACCTTCATTCACATCTGCCATCTTGATATCATCCTCATCTACTCTTGAAAATATCCTTAATCCCCTCACAATTTCAGCTGTGCGAGAGGATCCCTCATTAATTCCTTTTAATAAAAACTCAATCTCTTTCTTCAGGTAATCATAATCACACTCATTTTTAAGTGTTTCAATCCTTTCCAACTTTTGTTCTTTTGTGAGATCTGATGTTCCAATAGTTTCGAGGGTGTTGATCATTTCAAGTAAAATATCAATATCTCGTTTTATTGGTTTTACGTTTGCAAGAACAAAATTAATCGGGTTATTAATCTCATGAGCTACACCTGCAGTAAGCTGACCCAAAGAGGCCATTTTTTCCTGTTCAACTAATTGTGTTTGTGTTTGCTTGAGTTCTTCTAAAGTTTTATTCAAATTGTTATTAGATTCTTTTAACTCAAAAGTCCGTTCGGCTACTTTTTGCTCCAATACAATATTTTGTTCGCGTATTATTTTCTCGTTTTCTTTAGCTATTCGAAGTGCTTCGGCTTGTGAAAACTCTTTTTCCTTCTTCAAAATGTTTATTCGGTCGGCAAGGGCGAAGGAAAGCATGATTGCTTCAAAGGCCGAACCGATTTGAAGAATGGACGCAGTAATATTGTTGTAGGGCAGTACCCCGGTATCCTTTAATACAAAAAGAATAACGCTGGAAAGGAAACCTGACCAGGCTATGAGGAAAAACTTAGACTCCCGTGTTTTATACTTCACAAGAATATATATTCCTTCATAAAGCATGTAAAGTGAAAGTAACAGCCCATTGATATTAAGGAGGTTGTAGGCAAGAATGCGATTGTCTAAAACCGCGGCCAGTATGGTTGCAGAGTAAGCGATTACAAATATCCAGGAAAGCCGGTCTACCTTAGGAATGAGGGTTTCGGTTTTAAGAAATTTCTTAATAAAACCCAATGCCGAGAAAGCCGTAAACGCGGAGAATATGTATGCAGCCCACCTTTCAAATCCGGGGTAATCGGGCCAAATGTATTTAAAACCTACCCCTGAAAGAACCACCTGAACAAGAGCCACACTGAGGATATAAAATATATAATAGAAGTAGCTGATATCTCTTACTGTAAGTAAAATAAAGAAGTTATAGAGGAACATTACCAACATAATACCGAAGTAAATGCCCTGAATAAGTGTGCGGTCTTCCGCATTAGAGTAGATTTTGCTTGCTTCACCTACGTAAATAGGTAGCAAGAGTTGGGTGCTGCTTTTTACCTTAAAAAAAATGGTTTTTGTTTTCCCATATTCCAGATTTAGAGGAAAAACAAAAGAAATATTATCACTGCTTCTTTGATTAAAAGGAAGAAGGTTTGTGTAAATAACCGGATTTTGAAGTTTGTTTGAAGTATCATAAAATTCAACCACATCAATTATTGGGTTACTCAATTCCAGAACGTAGTTTTTATCCTGAGTGTGGTTGGTTAAACTCAATTTTACCCAATAGGAGGAACTGCTAACCCCAAGATTTGGGATGTCTGTTGTGTTAAGTTTAAATCCAGTGCTGTCGTTTAAAATGTCGTTAAAGGTTTTAGAAGAGGCACTATCTTCCAGCAGGTAAACGCTTTTGCCAACGGAAATAATGCTCACTGAGTCGTTAATAATAAAACTGTTTTGAGCATAGCCAACCAATGGCAATAAGCAAACAGACAGAATAAGGAAGATTAGTTTTCTCATTATAATACCTGATTAATATTAATACTGTACTCAACCTCTACACTACCTTTTGGGCCTATTTCAGTTCCCTTATGAAAGGGTTCATTTACAATTTCCAGAATTTGTTTTCTGAATTCGGTATCTGCATAAGGCAGTTTTTTCAGGTCGTTTACAACAAGTGAAGTGGCAATGAGGTCTAATTTTGGGTAATAAAAAGTACCCATATTCCCTATACTTTCCTCAATTTCAAATCCTGCTTTTTGGCACATGGTAACAGTGTATGGAGCACAAAGGACGAAAAGACTGCTCATGTTTAGCAGATTTGCAATGGCAACTCCCACTTTTGTAAGAAGAATACTGATGCCCTTACCGGCAATTACTTTAGAGTTCCAAAGCCCACAAAGTTCACCAGTCACCCCTTTTTCACGGTGGGATTTGATGAGGTCAAAAACTTTCAGGTCAACTATTCCCACTGCATCTTCAATTGGCAGAGGGAATTCAGGATTGGCGAGATGAATTCGTTCACCACCGTATAATTCTCCGGTATCTTTATCTTCAACAACCACAACATAAGCTCCGGGATTATAAAACCAATTATTTTTTGCTGAAGTAACTTTAGTAACACCATAATCCCTTAATACGTTTGCATGACCTTCGGCAAAACGCTGGCATGACGCAAGGTCATTGGTTGCTTTAAACAAACGTATGGTTATCATTTATAGTGATTCATTATTTTATACAGATAAGGTATCTTTTTGCAGAAGGAAGATTAAAAATTTGTAATAAATTATTATTAATTTTTATCAACCCGTTCTGATAAAGTGGAAACATATCTGTACAAAGCTGTGCACATGTAAACGAAAAGATTGGCTCAATGTTCTGATTATTAACTGTTGAATTGCTGAGGTTCAACCCTAATTCCAGAACTGAGCTTTCTTTTTCCGGAATTTCCATCACCTCAAGGCTCTTAACCTGAGAGAGTTTGAAGTCCATTATTTTACTTATAGCAACACCAAGGTTCCAATTTGCAAGGTAATTAACAGCCTCAGGGTCGGATAACATTAAAAAAAGAGGTTTTGCAAATGGTGGAAGCTTGGTTTTTTCAAATGCAATCTTGCTTCCTGGTTGGGAGTTGAAAGTGAGATTGCTATAAGTTTTATGATGAAAAAGAGGAGAGAAGTGCATGATTCGTTCCAGTTCAGATAACAAACTTATTATTTGAGTAGTAATAGAAAAGGTTGTTGAAACAGCCGCTGATGAGGTGTATGCAGTTTTCTGATCTGATAAGCTCACCATGATTTGCCCACCTTCTGTAAAAGAGAAATGCGTGTACTTTTTGAATAAAGAATGTGCTGTTCTATCTAACTCACCAAGAAAAAGACCAGTTTCTAAAAGGTTAAGCTGATAATAGGCATTTTGGTGCACCTGCAACTGAAAACTGTTGTCACCTGATTCAATAAATGAAAATGGAAAGGCTTTATTGGCAAGGCTATTGGCCAAAGCTGTGGTGAACAACTCGTTATATAGATTGTGATTTCTTGATAAATCAGCATTGTTGGTCTGGTTAAACACAACGCTTTTGCCACTGGAAATAATTTGGTCAAGATCCACATAAAAACGACCGGATTCTGTAAACTCGTTCAGCAATATTCTCCGGCAAACATCAGTAGTGATCGCTCCACCAAGAGTAACAGAAGACGCTAACTGGGGCCAACTGCTTACGGTATTCTCAATTTCTATCATTGTAGCTTTAAGCCTGGAAGAAATCTGGCTGGCATCAACAATATCAAGAACATATGGAATTTTTTGCTCATTGGTTAATTCCAACATGTTTTGAGGATTTAGACCATCCGCCAGGCCATGTAAAACAGGCCTATCCGGTTCCAAGTCAAATCGCTCAATATCAAGCATACCCCTGTCATTTGTATCCATCACCACCGGAATTCCTAGTTCGCGGGCTTTGTAACGGCTGCTTATTTTGATGTTTATTCCGTCACAAACCTCCACCAATAAATCAAGTTTGGTGGGTGATGTAAAAAATGAATCTATATTGTCATCTGTGATTCCCTTGTCAAAAATCCGCACTTTTATAAAAGGGTCGATCTCTGCAATTTCCCTTGCTGCAAGAATTACTTTTTTAGATCCAAGTTTATGTACACCAGCTCTTATTCTATTGAGGTTACTTAATTCTACTGTGTCAAAGTCGGCCAGCCGAAGTTCGCCACATGTGCGCTCCATGGCAAGTGTAAGGGCAATTGATTGACCAACAGACAAACCGATTACACCAATTGAACGTTTTTGTAACTGGTTTTGTTCGTTATCAGTAATCTTATGCTTGTTTCGGTTGGTTCTAACTGTTATAAAATCATCTTCGTTTAAAAGATGCACCATACACCTGTTCCATGGATAGTATACCCAAACACCATATTCATCAGGTGTTTTGCCATTAAGCAGCCTAACCATCTCATCCTTATAAAATTCCGGAGACATTTTTTTATCAGGATGAAGGCACTTAATCAGCTCTTTTATTTGTTCTTCAATATGGTTATGAACGGCAATGTGGGTTGCGTTTGAAATGCCTGAGAAGAAAAGGGAAGCAGGGAGATTATCAGAAATTATAAAAAATGCAGGTTCGTAAGAATCCGGATGGTTAGAATTTAGGAGCGCATTCAGCTTAGAAATTTCTGACATAGGGAGTTGTTGAAATACTTTTTTTAGATTATCTTCGACAACATTAAATTTGTGCTAATATATCACTAGTTTCAAATTTCCGCAATTTATTTAGTAAAAGTGGCAGAAGAAACAAATAAAATCAAAGTCCTCTACATAGATGATGAGGAAAACAATCTGTTCTCCTTTAAAGCTACGCTGAGGACAACATTTGAAATATATACCGCCATTAGCGGAGAGGTTGGCAAAGCTATTTTAAAGGAAAACCCCGATATTTCGGTGATTGTGACGGATCAACGTATGCCTGAGATGACCGGAGTTGAGTTTTTGGAGTCTATAATAGATGATTATCCGGATTCTGTAAGGATCTTATTAACCGGTTATGCTGATATGGGAGCTGTAATTGATGCAGTAAACAAGGGGAAAATATACCATTACCTAAGCAAACCCTGGGTAGAAGAGGAGCTTACCAATACCATCATTAATGCTTACAGGGTGTATGAGGAGAGAATTAACGAGCGTGTTCTTAATGAAAAACTCATGCGTTCCAATGATCAGTTAGAGTTTCTGCTCAGGCAAAAGCTACTTTCCTGATTATTTTAGTTCACCTTCGTTTTTTCGCTTAAAATCTTCTTTGTCTTTTTCCAGACGTTCCATTTTTTCTTTGGTTCTCTTCTTTTCAGCTTCAGCTCTTTTTGCACTATTGCATGATATTAAAGCAAAACCGGCTATAAAAGCCATGAACATTATTTTTCTCATGGTAATTGGATTTGGTATCATTTAACAAACAAATACATTGCCAATATTAGTTTAGAATAACTTCTGTTGCACCTCCGCCAAACTTTAGCATATCTGCATCTTTAACTTCCTTCACCCATTCTTTTTGTTTAGATAAATAATTGCGCACCTTGTTTTTCAGAAAGTGATTCCCAACTCCATGTATAAAGATAACTGATTGTTGTTTGCCAATATAAGCTGTTTCAAGTGCTTTGGCCATTGCTTCCAGTTGCACATCCAGAATCTGACTTGCTGGTAATGCAGCATGATTTTGCATCAGTTTCTCAGCATGCAGGTCGATAATATTACCGGAAAGCGAATGCGTTGCAGGTTTAACAGACTTCTCATTAACCGGTTCTGAAAAATCCCGTTGCTGTAACTTTTGCAGGTCAAGCGTAGAAAGAGGATCATCAAGTCTGAAGGTAATTGCCTGCCTTCCCAGAAAGTAGCAATTCTTAAATGCAGCAAAAAACTCTTTTTGTGTAATCTTAAATGCCCTTATTAGCTGGTTTCTCAGGTTGTTTTGGTGTTTGTTTTCAATAAAAGTAACCTGAAACAACAACTGGTTCCATGTGTTAAAATCTTCAATATTTAGTTTTGTAAGGGTAATGGTTGATTCGAGTTCTACAGGCGATTGGCAAAACAATTCGTATTGTTTGTTCTTATAAAGATAAACGGCCACATAAATCCAATCGGTTTCGGAGTTATGAAGTTTTAGTTCAAAGTTTGTATCGTTTATTTTATCGAATGCAATATGAATTCCTGAGTGAATTTTTACAAAGTGTGGTTTCGATGTAACAGGTTTTTCCTCTTTAGGTTTTTCTACTATGTCCTGAATACGCACAATCTCATTAAGCAAAACCGGGATTTCAAAATCGTCTTCAATGGTTACCCCAGCGGTATTGCCATCTATTTTGGTTACAACACCCTGCATATTTTCGTTTACAAAACGAACCCTGTCTCCTAATTTTATTTTGGTCATTGTTCTGAGGTAACTATTATATTTTTCAAATGCGATGCGAGGGTTCTCAGGTATTTATCTGAAATATCCTTTACATTATTATCCGGGCCTGCTTTAATGGTTAGCACTTCTGCCCTGATCAGCACCCCACTTTTATCAAAAAGATTATAGTGAATGGTGTATTCTCTTACATAATCCTGCTTGAGCCATTCAATGGTGTTTTTATTATTGGTATAAACTTCAAATTGGGTGATAAAGAGAATATATGTTTCGTTGTATTTTTTGTTGAGGTAAGCAAACAGTTCTTTATCCATAATCATTCCTAACATCACCGATGAGTCGGATACCCAAAATGTCTGGTCTTTTGATTTTTTGGAGAATCTATCGAGGAGTGATTTTACTCCTGGTTTCTCTTGTTTCCCTTTACTTTTAAGGTATTCTTCTTTATCGCGTTTGGAATAAGTGGTGTATTTGGTGGCGGCATAAATGCGGTTCAGGTCTTTTTCGCCATCAAGACTTGTGGAGCGAAGCAGGCTTACCACATTAAATGCAGAAAGCAACTGATGGTAAGCATTAAACTCCAACTGGTTTCTGAGTTCATTCCTGAGTTGAGGCTCAGGCATTTTGGAAAAGCGGGCAATGTCCGGATCTGCATCGCTAAAATGCATCATTGGCTGAAACGGAATAAGAATAATTTTTGCCTGAGATTTAGCGGTATCGGCCAACTGAGGTTGATTTTGGGCAAAAGCAATATTTCCCCAAAACAGCAGGAACAGGCTAATGTATTTCATGATTTGTTTGGATTGTGAAACAAAGTTAGCCTTTGTGGTTTCAGTTTAATCCACAACTATTTGGCAATAAGTTGCCAAATGTCGTTTCCAAAAATCAATACCATTAATGTGAGCAGGATAATCATGCCGGCAGTTTGAATGCGCTCCATGGCTTTATCGCTAAGGGGTTTTCCGGTAATCATCTCCACACAAAGAAGTACCACATGCCCTCCATCAAGTGCGGGAATTGGAAGGATATTCATAAAGGCTAAACCAAGAGAAATCAATGCGGTAAATAACCAAAATCTGCTCCATATCCATTCTCCACCGTAAAACTTAGCTATTCCAATTGGTCCCTGAACGGCTTTATTTGCAGGAATATCTCCACTAAAAATTTTACCCCATCCGCGCACCTGTAAAGCAATTGTTTCAACAGCTTTGTTTACTCCCATTGGGAAGGACTGAAAGAAGCCGTATTTTATAGAATCATAGGTAAATTCTGTTGTTTTAGGCATAAATCCTACTTTTCCTGTGGCATCAACAGCTACTTTAAATAACAAGGTATCTGCTCCCCTCAGGATAGAAAATTGTGCATCCTTATCGGATTTGGTTTTAAGTGCAGCCTGAAACTCATCAAAAAACAGAATAGGCGTAGAGTCCACTGCGATAATTTTATCATCTGTTTTAAGGCCTGCTTTTTCTGCATTATAGCCGGGGGTTACCTGATCAACACTAAAGGTCATACGGGGAACAAAAAAATCGGCCTTTGTTTGTGAAGTGAATTTTTTTGTAAAATCATCTGGCAGAGAAATGTCAATTGTGGCTCCATCCCGTTCTACTTTATACACTGTTTTATCCCCAAGCATTTCATCACTACCTATTGCATCCTCAAAGTATTTTATTGGAGTGCCATTAAGTGAAATGAGTTTGTCTCCTTTTTTGAATCCAACACTTTCGGCCAGTTCATTGGGTACAATACCATATTTAAGTGATTCGTTTACCGTATACTTTTCACCGTAATAGAAAGAAATCATCGCGAAGATGAAAATACCTGCAATTACATTCATCACCACTCCTCCAATCATCACAATAAGTCTTTGCCAGGCTGGTTTGCTTCTGAATTCCCATGGTTGAGGTGGCAATTTCATGGCTTCCTTGTCCATGCTTTCATCAATCATTCCGGCAATTTTTACATAACCTCCAAGTGGCAGCCAGCCAATGCCCCATTCTGTTTCACCCCGTTTAATGCTAAACAGTTTTTTGCCCCAGGCATCAAAAAAGAGGTAAAACTTTTCTACTTTAATTCCGAAGGCACGAGCGGCCCAGTAGTGTCCAAGTTCGTGAAGTATAACCAATATTGAAATGCCCGCAATAAGCTGGGCTGCCATAATTAATCCTTGCATTGTTCAGTTTAAATGATTGATTGTAAAAGTGGTGCGAAAATAGGGATTATAGCCACACATTTTCAGCATTTTTTCTAAATGAGGGAAGCTGCTGTTTTTCTGGTTTCCATATCTGTATGAACGTAATCTTCCAGCGTTGGGTTTTTTACAAAGGCAACTTTTTGCATGCATTGCTCATTTATTTCGGCTATTTGAAGAAACTTAATTTTATCCTTCAGGAATGCATCAACGGCTATTTCATTGGCAGCATTAAGGATACAGGCCATATTACCACCCGCATTCATGGCTTCGTAAGCAAGAGCCAGGTTGCGAAAAGTTTCTTTATCCGGTTCTTCAAAGGTTAGGGTATTGATTTCCTTAAAGCTCATTCTTTTAAAACCGGTATTTACCCTTTCCGGAAAGAAAAAGGCATAATGGATAGGCAGTTTCATATCGGGCAAACCCATTTGGGCTTTAATACTTCCATCATTAAACTCTACCATACTATGTATAATACTTTGAGGATGGATAACGGCTTCAATTTGTGATCCCTTTACACCAAACAACCATTTTGCCTCAATTACCTCAAGACCTTTGTTCATTAATGTGGCGGAGTCGATGGTGATTTTTGCACCCATGGTCCAGTTGGGGTGTTTAAGAGCCTGGGCACGTGTTACCTCAGCCAGTTCGTTCCTTTTTTTACCTCTGAATGGTCCGCCACTGGCTGTAAGAATAATTTTATCAATGGCATTAAGGTCTTCTCCAACCAGACACTGGAAAATGGCTGAATGTTCTGAATCAACAGGAATCAGGTCAACCCGGTTTTCTGCACATAATTTGGTGATAAGCTCACCTGCCACAACCAGGGTTTCTTTGTTTGCCAAAGCAATGCGTTTTTTGTTTTGAATGGCTTTGATGGTAGGCTGTAATCCGCTGTATCCAACCATGGCGGTGAGCACCGTATCGGCAGATGTGATATCCATTACATCTGCTATGGATTTGCTTCCGGCAAACACCTTTATATCATAAGCGTTAAGTGCCTCTTTTACCTGTAAATATTTACTATCATCGGCAATTACAACATGTGAGGGATTGAACTCTTTTGCCTGACTTATCAGCAGATCTGCGTTGCTATTGGCAGTTAATACTTCAACTGAAATTCTGTCGGGCTGTTCGCGCGCTATTTCAAGGGCTTGTGTTCCAATGGAGCCGGTGCTTCCAAGTATGGCTATTTTCTTTTTCATTCTTTTTCGCGTTTAAACCCGATTAGCTTCCTTGGCTGATTTTCTTGATGAATAAGTTTTTTAATGGCTTCAAATACCATTTGGAATTTTTCGTCATATTTCTTTTCTAACGATTCAATCTTTTTTGAGAGATCTTTATTGGAATCCATCAGTTTTCTGAGTTGAACAAAAGTTCTCATAATAGCAATATTAACCTCAACAGCTTGTTGTGATTTAAGGATACCAGAAAGCATTGCTACCCCTTGTTCTGTAAATGCAAATGGCTGATACCTGGATCCACCCCAACTTGAGGTCACAATTTGTGATCTCAAGTTTGACCATTCTCCGGTGGTTAATTCAAACATAAAATCCTCCGGAAAGCGAATCATATTTCTTTTCACTGTTTGTTTAAGGACTCTGGTTTCAACCCCATAAAGTTGTGCCAGATCAAAATCTAGCATCACCTGTTCGCCTCTTATTAAATAAATTTGAGAAGCTATTTTTTGTTCTTTATTAATTGCCACGATTATTAAGTATTGCTTGCAATATACTTATTTAAACTTTCAGCCATTTTTCTATCATTGCTAAGCCGTGGCACCTTGTTTTGCCCACCCAGCTTACCCTCTGTTTTCATATAGCTAATAAAAGAATTTGGTTTAAGGCTATTTAAAACAAGCGTTCTCAAAATACCACCAGAAATAAGATCGTTATAGTAGCTGTTTTTTGATTGCAAAGCCTCATCTACTTTTATTGCAAATGATGTTAAGTCAGCAGGAGGTTTTCCAAACTCAACAAACCACTCATGGTAAGGTAAGCCGCTGTTGGGAGTTACCTGCGGAGCCACAGTAAATTCAATTACTTCTACGTTTTCTTCTTTAGCCACACTCATCAGTGCATGTTCTACTTCTTCGCCAATAACGTGTTCGCCAAAAGCCGAAATAAAATGTTTGATGCGGCCTGTAACCAAAATCCGGTATGGGTTTTTAGAAACAAATTTGATGGTATCGCCAATATTATAACCAAACAATCCGGCATTGGTATTTAAAATAATGGCGTAGTTTTTATCCATTTCAACATCCTTTAAACTAACCCTCGTTGGGTTTTCATTAAAGAACTCATCAACCGGAATAAACTCATAAAATATTCCATTATTGGTGAGCAGTAATAAGCCTTTATGTTGCTGCGAATCCTGATAAGCAATAAAACCCTCGCTGGCCGGGTAGGTTTCGATGGTATCAATTTTTCTGCCAATACTTTGCTCTATTTTGGCCCTGTAAGGTTCGAAATTTACCCCACCATATACAAACAGATTGAAGTTTGGAAATATTTCGCTTACCGTTTTTTTTCCGGCTTTTTCGCAAAGCTTGTCGAAATACATTTGTACCCACGGTGGAATACCACTAATGAGGGTCATGTTTTGGTGGAGTGTTTCATCAACAATGGCATCTACTTTTTGTTCCCAATCATCAATACAATTTGTTTGATAGGAGGGCATTTGGTTTTTGCGCAGGTATTGCGGAACATGGTGGTTAACGATGCCACTTAAACGTCCGGTAAAAATGCCATTTTTCTTATCCATTTCGGGGCTTCCGGAAAGAAAAATGAGTTTGCCGTCAACAAAACCGGCATTGCCTGTTTCTGCAATATAACAAAGCAGGGCATTGCGTGCGGAGTTGATATGGAAAGGAATAGAATCTTTGGTAATGGGAATATACTTTACTCCTGAGGTGGTTCCGCTTGTTTTGGCAAAGTACAAAGGTTTTCCGGGCCACAATACGTTTTCTTCGCCATCTACCACACGGTTGATGTATGCGGATAAACCTTCATAATCGTTTACCGGAACTGCATGCTTATAATCATCATAGGATTTTATTTTTTCGAAGCCATGATCTTTACCAAACACTGTATTTGCAGCAGTTTGTATTAATGCTAACATGGTTTTTTCCTGATCGGCCAATGCATTGATTGCATCCCGCTGCACTTGTTTGCTGATTAATGACGCAAATGGTTTGGCTAAAAGTGATTTGATTCCCATAATAAAAAAAGACGCGTTGGTGCGCGTCTTCAAAGGTATAATTGTTTTATTTTAGTAAGGAGTGATTATTTTTTCTTTGGGATATTTTACTTCAAAGCTAAATTTTAATGTTTGAGATTTTTCAGCATCAAGCACCAGTTTCCACTTTAACTTGCCTGTAGTTTCATCGTATTCTGCACCCCCATTATTCAGTAGCTTAATTTCTATTTCTTTATCTGTAGAAACTGGAATCTGATCTTCTATAATAATGGTAATGGCTTCTTTACGTGTATTGCGAACACTGATTTCCCATGTGCTTAATTCCTTTTTATTGCCACCTGTAAATGTTTTGCTGCTAAAGTCTTTTAGCATGGTGCGTTGAATCTGAATCCGTTTATCCCTGCCTAATGAAAGCAAAATAGAATCACTTGAGGTGCCATTGATATATGTTTTACCGGTGAATGTTCCATCAAAATACACATTGGCCTCCCCGCTTATCTGATTTACCAAATCGTTTCCGGATACCCGTGCAGTAACAAATGCATCTTTATCCATTTTGGGTACTGCACCATAGGCATAAACAGCATCGAGGTTATTTACGGTTAAGTCAACCTGATGTGGATTGTTATCGCTTGGGATGGTATAGGCCGAGGTAACGTTAAACTCAATATTAACCGCTGTTTGTTGCACAGTGGCTGCACCAGCAGAAAATTGAGGTGCTTCGGCATCTGCGCTCGTGGCGGCTTTCTCAAGTGCTTTTCCCTTGTAAGCGGGGGCGGCTTCATACTTCATCACAGGTTGATTAAAACCGATAAATTGGGTTTCGATGGTTGGTTTTGTGCCACCTTCATTTGGATTGGCTGTGCTCAGTTTGAGTACCACATTTTTCCAATCTTCACCTGTGGCCTGTGTAATATATGCTTTACTCACCAGTTGAAGTGGTGTTTTGGTGTCTTTTACACGGATATCATAAAAAGGATTCCAACTGGTATTGCCGGTAAGGTAGTTAAATTCAATTTTACTGTTGTTTACTGCCGACAGCGTTTTTACCGTAATTACAATCTCTACTATATTGTTTTGTCCGCTGTTAAACTCATCGAGTTGAGCCTGCAGTTTTTGATGAATGGCTTGCAGTTTTTTCTCCTGATTGGTGTGTTTTAAAAGCTCTTCACCTATTTCTACACTGCGCTTGCGGTAAAGGGAAAGAGCATCTTCGAGGTCTTCTACTTTAACTCCCGAGTTTGCACCACCGATATGTTTGTTGGAGTTTAATACATCTTTTTCAAGAGCTAAACCTTCTTTTTTAATACGCAGCAATTCCAGTGCATGTTTGATGGATTGGAGTGAGTCCTCCAGATCAACAATTACCTTAGGTTTTTCATCAGCTTTTAAAAAGTTATTGCGTTGAGAAACGGAAAGCAGGGTAATATTGCTCTCTGTTTTTACCTGAAGGCTGTTAAGGTTGATGTAAGGAGAAATTTTATCGAACACCAAATTGGTGGTACCTGGTTGGAGGGATACTTTAGCCACACGCGTAACCTGAGCCTGATTTAAAAAGACTGTTACATTGGTAATGGAAGAAGAAACCCTTTGTTCTGGTTCTGACGCAGAAGAAACAAAAGGGGTAAGAGCGAAAAAAAGAGCAATTGCACCTTTAATGAAAAAGTGTGCGGAAATGCCTCTTTTCTGATTGTTCAAATTACAACGGAATGTTTCCATGTTTTTTTCTGGGTAAGTTGGCTACTTTATTTTCCAGCATTTTAAATGCTTTGATCAACTTCAAACGTGTTTCTTCCGGGAATATTACTTCATCAATAAAGCCACGCTCAGCGGCACGGTATGGGTTGGCAAAGAGGTCGCCATATTCTTTTTCTTTTTTTGCAAGTTCGGCTGCCTGATCTGCTGCACTGTCGATTTCTTTTTTGAAAATAATTTCAGCTGCACCTTTGGCTCCCATCACGGCAATTTCAGCACTTGGCCAGGCAAAATTCATATCGGCACCAATGTGTTTGCTGTTCATTACATCATATGCTCCACCGTATGCTTTACGTGTAATCACGGTAACTCTTGGAACTGTTGCCTCGCAGAAAGCATAAAGTAATTTGGCTCCGTTTGTAATAATGGCATTCCACTCCTGATCTGTGCCAGGCAAAAATCCGGGAACGTCTTCAAATACCAGTAAAGGAATATTAAAAGAGTCGCAAAAACGCACAAAACGAGCGGCTTTTTGTGAGGCATGAATATCCAGGCAACCGGCAAGCTGTGAAGGCTGGTTACCTACAATACCGATACTTCTTCCGGCCAAACGCGCAAAACCAACTACAATATTTTCGGCAAAGTTTTTATGTACTTCATAAAATGATCCTTCATCGGCAATATGCTCAATCACCTCACGCATATCATAGGGCTGATTTGGATTTGCCGGCACAATATCTTTCAGCCCCTGGCGCATTTCATCTGCAGCTTCATATGGGAGGTGCGGAGTGTGTTCTTCACAATTTTCAGGAATATAGCTGATCAGTTTTTTCAACTGATTGATGCAATCAATTTCGTTTGCTGCTGTAAAATGGGCTACCCCGCTTTTAGTTGAGTGAACAGAAGCACCACCGAGTTCTTCAGAGGTTACTTCCTCATGAGTAACCGTTTTTACCACATTGGGGCCAGTAACAAACATATAGGAAGTATTTTCAACCATCATAATAAAGTCTGTAATGGCCGGGCTATAAACAGCTCCACCAGCACATGGTCCCATAATGGCAGAAATCTGAGGTATAACACCGCTGGCCATGGTGTTTCGGTAAAAAATATCGGCATAACCCCCAAGAGATACAACACCTTCCTGAATACGCGCACCACCCGAATCGTTGAGTCCGATAATGGGTGCACCGTTTTTCATAGCCAGGTCCATCAGCTTACAAATTTTTTCAGCATGGGTTTCGCTTAGCGAGCCGCCAAAAACAGTAAAGTCTTGCGAAAAAACATAAACCAAACGACCACTAATGGTGCCATAACCGGTAACGACACCATCGCCCAGAAACTGCTGTTTTTCCATTCCAAAGTCTTTGCTTCTGTGTGTAACAAAAGCTCCAATTTCTTCAAACGAGCCTTCATCCAGCAGGAAGTGGATTCTTTCGCGGGCTGTGAGTTTGCCCTTTTTATGTTGTGCATCAATTCTGGCCTGTCCGCCACCTTCAAGGGCTTTTTGGCGCATGTCGTTTAATAAGTCTCTTTTATTCATTCCAGATGGTGTAGAGTTTTGTGTCGATGTAGCTCCCATTTTTTTTATAGTATTTAAGAAGGTTTGCTTCCAATGTGTACCCACACTTTTGAAGCACCTTTTGGCTTGCAATATTATGTATAAAAACCGGAGCAGAAATACGATTTAATTTAAATGTATGAAAAGCCCAGAGGGTAAAAGTTTTCAAACATTTAGTGATTATTCCCCGGCCATGATAAGCGGGCAGCAGGTAATAACCCACTTTCCCTCTGTGTTCGCGGTGTTTATCGGTATGCAACTCCAGCCCCACGCTTCCAATCATTTTGTTGTGATTGCGGAGGCGGATGGCATAATTGAGGTGCAACTCGTATTTATTGTAAAGGTCTTTATTGAAGTTGAGAAACCAACGGGCATCTTCTTCGGTATATGGAAAAGGCAGGGTAAGCAGGTTATCAATAATAGCGGGATTATTGAGGCAAACGATAAGCTGAGGAATATCTTCTTCTGTAAAAGGGCTTAGGTATATGTCGTCAGAAACGATTATTTCCATATAAGCAGTTTTTCTGTGTATTGTTTTCCTGCACTATCAGAAATAATCAGTTGATAGTAGCCATTAATAAAGGCAGATACATCAATTATTGCTGTAGTTATACCCCCAAATGCTGATTGTGAGACGAGTTTTCCGCAGATATCAGTAATGGTAACAGATTGAATACCGGCAGTTGGTATAGAAAGTTGAACCTTGTAAGAGGCCGGATTAGGGTACAATTCAACTTTTTGGGCTTTACTAATAGGTATTCCCACGTTCCATAAGCTGAACCGGATATAATCAATAAATAATATGGGTTTACCGGTAAACGGGGTTGTATGATCAGCCGTAAAAATGATGATACAGGTATCAGGTTGTTGTGAAAGTGTTGGGAGGTTAAAATGGTATTGGTTCCACTTTACAGCAAGGGTATCAACACCTGAAAATATTGGTTTAATGGTATCGGTGTGGCTGTATAACAAAGTGCCGCTTTTATTGAATTTAATTGTGAAAAGGGCATACTGATTGAGAGTAGCCGGAAGATAAAAGGCATCAAACGAAAGACTTTTTGGTGAGGACGAATAGGCGAATGTATCGGTCACTATTCCTTTGGGATTGGCAACTGCTGAATCATTTTCCAAAACCATAAAGTAACTGCCATTTGTTGCACTAAAGGGAATAGCCCCAATGAGCTTTAAGGCATGCGTTCCTGATTTGCCGCTGATGGTGGTCCAACCGGTGAGGCCATTGCTATCGGGTTCAAATGATAAATTGCCCTGGCCGTGGGATGTGAGCCCCATCAAAAAAAGGATAAAAAAAGCTACAAAACGCATGCGTGCAAGATAATAAACGGAGATGAATAAATACCTAATATGGGAAGTACCCATGATGCGTAGTTTGTAATGGCTTAAATGAAAGGTTATAAGGCGTTTGTAATTTAGGCATAACTTATTTGATTAAAGTTTTATAAACCCGTTTTTGTGTTTTAATTTGCTCCTTTAAATCATACAGGTGAATTCAGTTAAAGAAGAAGTAAAGCAGCAGTTTATAGCTTATCTTGAAAAGAACCAGCAGCGCAAAACGCCTGAGCGGTTTCATATTCTTGATGAAATATACTCCAATAAAGAGCATTTTGATGTAGAAACCCTGTATGTGCATATGAAGAACCGGAATTACCGCGTTAGCCGTGCTACAGTTTATAATACACTGGATTTATTACTCGATGCCGGGCTTGTGGTGAAACATCAGTTTGGTAAAAATCTGGCTTTATACGAAAAGGCATATGGTTTCAGGCAACACGATCACCTGATTTGTAACCAGTGCAACAAAATTCTGGAGTTTTGCGATCCGCGGATTCAGCAGATAAGAAGTACCATGGGAGATTTGTTGCAGTTTGAAGTAGAGAATCATTCTCTTCATTTGTTTGGTAAGCCAAAGGTTGATGAGAAGGGAAAATGCCTGACATGCAAAAAGGAAGTAAGGATAAATAAGGATTAATTGTTTTACAGAAAATATAAAAATAATGATTGATGTTGTATTGGGTCTTCAGTGGGGAGACGAAGGAAAAGGAAAAATTGTAGATGTATTAACACCGCAATATGATGTGGTGGCGAGGTTTCAGGGGGGGCCAAATGCAGGCCACTCGCTTGAGTTTAATGGTCAAAAGCACGTATTAAATACCATTCCTTCAGGAATTTTTCATGAGCACTGCATTAATATTATTGGCAACGGGGTGGTTATTGATCCGGTAACCCTTAAAAAGGAAATTGAAAAGATAAGTGCTTCAGGAGCCAATCCTAAAAAGAACCTCTATATTTCAGAAAAGGCGCATTTGATATTGCCTACACACCGCCTTGTTGATGCGGCAAGTGAAGCCAACAAAGGTGAACATAAAATAGGATCCACCCTAAGGGGAATAAGTCCAACTTACCAGGATAAGATTGGCAGAAGCGGCTTGAGAATTGGAGATATTTTAAGTGCCAATTTTAAATCGAAATATGATTCGGTTGTGGCACATCACCGCACGTTGCTCGACAGGTTTAATTTTTCGTATAACCTGAGTGAGCATGAGCCGGCATTTTTTGAAGCCATTGAGTTTTTAAAACAATTTCAGATTTTAAGTACAGAATATTTTATCAATAACCTGATATCAAAAGGTAAAAAAGTGCTTGCTGAAGGTGCCCAGGGAACCTTGCTTGATATTGACTTTGGAACATATCCTTTTGTTACCTCGTCAAACACTATTACTGGAGGCGCATGTTCCGGATTGGGCATAGCCCCTCAACAGATAAAGCGGGTGTATGGCATTTTTAAAGCATACTGTACCCGTGTTGGCAGCGGCCCTTTTCCAACAGAACTAAATAATGATATTGGGGAACAATTGCGTAAACAAGGGTTTGAATTTGGTGCCACCACAGGCAGACCACGCAGAACCGGCTGGCTCGATTTGCCTACTTTAAAATACTCGATTATGCTTAATGGTGTAACGGATTTAATTTGCACCAAAAGTGATGTGCTGAGTGGTTTTGCAGAAGTGCCTGTTTGTGATGCTTATGATATAGGCGGTAGCCTGACTTCTGAAATACCTTTTAGTATGATGGATCAGGAGATTAAACCTAATTACAAAGTGTTTAAAGGCTGGAACGAAGATTTAACAGGTGTGAGAAATTACAACGAGTTACCAGAAACTTTCCGCAATTACATGGATTATGTGGGTGAGCAGGTGGGGCAAAAAATGAGTGTAATTTCAGTTGGCCCTGACAGGGAGCAAACGATTATGGTTAGATAGTGTTGTTTTTATAACGCGGAGGATAACTCTTTCATTCAATAGTTCTACTCGTCATCCGGTTCATCATCTTCTCTCGTCACATCTTCAAAATGATCAAGTGCAGGTTCTCCTAATATGGATAGCATTTCATGGATCTCGGCTACCTTGGTGGGTTTGTTTTGCTTCTCGTAGGCAACTACCAGGTTACGTAGCACACGTTTAATAATTTCTATATTGTTGCAGGGGTCAAAATATTCCACACGGGGTTCAATCTGAATCTGCCTGAGGAATTGTTCGAGATTGGCTCTTGAGAAAACGGAACCCTGATTAAAGGCATTGATATAAAAAAGCACTTTGCCGGCTGCAGGAGTGGTTTTATTGGTGGTGTTAAAATATTCTTCCTCATGCATATGCTGAGGTTCTTCCAGAAAGGCAAGTACAAAATGTTGTGGAAGGTTAACCCCGTAAACAGGGATATTTAAACGCTGTGCGATGAGCATATACACCACAGCCAGCATGATGGGATTTCCACGTTTGCTTTCCAGCACCACATTGATAAAAGAGTTTTGCGGATCGTGGTAGTGATCGGTGTTTCCCTTAAACCCATGTACATTATAAATGATCTGATTGATGATGCGCACTTTCTCAAAAGGGGAGAGATCGTAATGCATTTCGAGCCATATATCTAAACGGATCCGGTCTATTTCATTAATAATGCTTTGCTTATCCAGTTCAGGGTAACGGTAGCGTGCCACGATGTAAATGCCATCAAGCAAATCGGGATGATCGCCTTTGCTCCAGATGCGCAAACTTTCCAACTGTTGCTTAAACTGAATACGGTGAATGATATTTTCAACCCTTTGCTGGTGTTCTAAATTGTTGATGAGGCTCCATTCACTCTCCAACATGGGAACCACATCACTGCCTAATGTAAGCAAGCGCTCTTCCACATGCTGCACCACTTCTGCATCATCGTCATCCAGCAATGCTACCAGAGATTTTACTTCATTCACATTAAGCATGGTAGGTTATTTCTTTTTCGCTTTTTTAGCGGCAGTTTTTTTAGCCGGAGCTTTTTTGGCAGCAGTTTTTGCCCCTTTAGCGGCAGTCTTTTTTTCTGCCGCAGGTTTGGTGCTTTTGGCTGATGCCGGTTTTTTATCCTTGCTAATTATATCGAGGCACTCCTCCAACGAAATTTTATTGGCATCCGTTCCTTTAGGAAGTTTATAGTTGTTTTTACCTTGTGCCATATATGGTCCCCAGCGGCCATTAAGCAAACGCACAGTGTCTTCTCCTGCCACCTCAAACTCTTTAATTAATTTGTTGGCCTCTACTTCCCGTTTATTTATAATAATCTCAATGGATTTTGCTTCATCCACACTCCAGGCATCATCGGGTTTTGGAATGGAGTAAAACTTATTATCGTGTATGATGTATGGGCCAAAACGTCCCACACTTGCTTTCATCGGGTTGCCTTCAAATTCACCAACCACACGTGGGAGTTTAAATAACTCGAGGGCTTCATCCAGCGTTATATTTTCAATTAATTGTCCTGGTCTTAGTTTTCCATACTGAGGTTTTTCATCTTCAGTACCTTCGCCCAATTGAACAAATGGTCCAAAGCGGCCAACTTTTGCATATACCGTTTTTCCCGTAGCAGGGTCGGCACCAAGGGTACGCTCTCCGCTTTGTCTTTCCGCAGTTTCTGTTGTTTTTTCTACATCCGCATGAAAGGGTTTGTAGAATTGTGCAATCATTTTATTCCATTGCAACTGTCCTTGAGCAATCTCATCAAACTCTTTTTCTACAGTTGCAGTAAAGTTGTAATCCATAATATTATCGAAGTGTTTCGATAAAAAATCGGTTACAATCATACCAATATCGTTAGGGAAAAGTTTAGACTTTTCTGTACCATATTTTTCCGTTTTAATGGATTGAGAAACTTGTCCGTTACTTAAGGTGATGGTTTTGAACTGACGCTCTTTTCCTTCTCTGTCTTCGCGCACCACATAACCTCTTTTCTGAATAGTAGAAATAGTAGGAGCATAAGTAGAAGGACGGCCAATGCCAAGCTCTTCCAGTTTTTTTACCAGGCTCGCCTCCGTATATCGTGCAGCCGGTTTAGCATATCTTTCGGTTGCTTCCAGATCTTTCAGGTTAAGCACTTCGCCAACTTTAAGCGGAGGAAGCATGGTTGAACTTTCTTCATCCTGTTCCTCATCATTCGATTCCATATACACCTTTAGAAATCCTTCAAACTTTAGCACTTCACCGGTTGCAACCAACTCTTCTTTGGTGGTTGAAATGGTAATATTGGCTATTGTTCTCTCCAGTTGTGCATCGGCCATTTGAGAGGCTATGGCACGTTTCCAGATCAACTCATATAAACGTTGTTCCTGTTTGGTTCCTTCTACCGCAGTGTTTTCAAAGTAGGTAGGGCGTATGGCTTCGTGGGCTTCCTGTGCGCTGGCACTTTTGGTGGTGTATTTGCGCGTGTGCGAAAATTCTGCACCATATTGTTCTGTTACCTGTTTGCGTGCAGCACCAATGGCCAGATCCGATAAGTTAACCGAGTCGGTACGCATGTAGGTAATAAATCCCGATTCATAAAGTTTTTGAGCCACGCTCATGGTTTGGCTAACAGAGAAACCCAGTTTTCTGCTGGCTTCCTGCTGCAGGGTAGAAGTGGTAAATGGAGGAGCGGGCGATTTTTTTGCAGGCTTTACCTCCAGGTTATTAATGGTAAATGTGGCCCCGTTACAGATGTTTACAAATGCTTCGGCTTCCGTTTCTGTAGCAAACCTTTTAGGTAACTCGGCATTCATTATTTTTCCGCCAACATTAAACTTTGCAGTTACCTTATAGCTAGATGTGGAATTAAAATTATTGATTTCACGTTCACGTTCCACTATTAATCTTACCGCTACAGATTGTACGCGACCAGCAGAGAGGTTGCCTTTAATTTTTTTCCATAATACCGGAGATAATTCAAAACCCACTAAACGATCGAGAACACGCCTGGCCTGTTGCGCATCAACAAGATTCTTATCAATGGTGCGCGGATTTTCAATGGCTCGCAGAATGGCAGGTTTGGTAATTTCATGGAAAACAATCCGCCTGGTATTTTTTGGATCAAGGTCCAGTACCTCACTGAGGTGCCACGATATGGCTTCTCCTTCACGGTCCTCATCGGAAGCGAGCCAGATGGTATCAGCCTGTTTGGAAAGCTTTTTAAGCTCTGCCACCACTGCCTTTTTATCATCGGATACTTCGTATGAAGGGGTAAAGTTGTTTTTTATATCAATTGCCCCATCACCCTTAGCCAGATCACGGATATGTCCATAACATGACTTCACGGTAAACTCACTACCAAGGAATTTTTCAATGGTTTTTGCCTTAGCAGGCGACTCCACAATCACTAAATTTTTTGCCATAATTACACTCTCCTTATAAACGCCAAAGTTGATTCCCGGTAAAAAGAATCAACTTTAGCACCCATCTTTGGGTTCAAAAATGAAGGTAAAATCTTAATTAATCAACAGTTTATGTGTAAACCGCTGGTCTCCTGCCTCAAACTGAAGGTAATACAGACCACTCTGTATGCCGCTTCGATCAATGTACAGTTCATTTTTACCTGCATGAATTGTCCCTGTATGAATTTTTTTAACCTCTTTTCCTAAAAGGTCTGTTATTGAAATATGAACATATTGCTGTTGTTTCAACTCAAATGAAATATTTGCATCAAGCGAAAAAGGGTTTGGTGCTAAACTGAAATTCACTTCCTCTTTTAAGCGGTCATTTAGTCCAGTAGATCCATTGAGTAAAGAAATATTATCTACATAAATATTGTTTCCTCTTCTGTTAAAGAATTCAAAACGAACGCGCACATTATTCATCAGGTGGAATTTCCACAAATTAATGGAAACCTTTTTCCATTCATTGCTGTTGGGCACAAATGAAGCTGTTTGCAAGCCTGAAGTGGCAAGTTTGCTTCCGCTTTCTCCAAAAATTTGTTCCTCCTTCATCCCAAAATTCCCGGAAACGTAAATGCATAATGAATCAAAATTGACAGAACTTTTTTGTGCATATGAATAATAAAATTCTAGAAAAGGAGAACCAAGATTGGTTAGATTCATTTCCGGTGTTTGAAAACCATCGCGGGAGTTTAAAGCCGGTGTTGCATTATTAAAATTTAACATGGAAATGCTGCCATTGCTGGAAAAACCAGTACTTCCGTTATGTGCCCAGCCGGTGGTATTTGTAGTATTATTGGAGTTGTTGTTAAAGTTATTGTATCTGAAACCTGATGTTACAGCGGGGTCGCCTGTTTCAAATGTAAAAGAAATAGGTGCAGCAAAAGCTGACGGTGTTACGGGAACATAGTTTCCCGAAGCATCAATACCGGCATAAGTAATCACGTTGGTAAACAAAAAACTGCGGTATTGTTGAACAATACTTTGAACCCTTGATTTCTGCCCAGCGGTAAATAATTCCATACAGGTTCCGTCAGAGTAATCCATATAGTTTTCAATCTGATCGGGTAAATTGGGTGAATCATTGCTGCAGGAGTTTCTGCCTTTGTTGCAACCGCTGCTGGCAGAAGCAACCGGTGGGGTATCGCCAACACCATCACCTGATCCTGAGCAACCTCCCTGAAAAGTGTGGTACAGTCCCAACCAATGTCCAATTTCATGAGTTAAGGTTCTTCCTGCCTGATCATCATCTCCTGTTCCCACCACACCCACCTGATCGGCACGGATAACAATCCCATCAGTAGTAGGTTTACTTGCCCTGTCCCACGGAAACTGAGCGTATCCAAGTACTGTTCCACCGGAAACACCAATGGCCGCTATGGTATTCACTACCCAGATATTCAGGTATTTCTCACTATCCCAATAACTCAACGCCTTTACACTGTTGTTGGCTTCGTCTGTCAGTGTGCTGTATACTCTGTTTATTCCATCATGCTTATTTCCATTTGGATCATATTGGGCCAGGCGAAACTCAAACTCCATATCGGCAGCCAGCGGGTTTGTGGTAAGTCCGCCATTTGTGCCTGCCTTTTTTCTAAAATCCTCATTAAGAATACGGATCTGATCCATTACCTGAGCCTGAGAAATGTTTTCAAACCCGTTTTTATGAATGATATGAAAAACAACAGGGATGTATCTTACTGCAGTTGCTTTGTTAAGAGAATTGGTGTTGCTTGTAGCATATGCATTGGCTTCCTGTTCATATTTCAGAAGTTCCGGATTTTGTTTAACGGCTTCGTGATGGTACTCATCTGTAGCGCATTTAATGGTGAGTTGTGCATTTGAGTTTAAGGCCAGAGATAAACCCAATGCTAAAAAAAGATTTTTAAACATTTAAATGAGTGATAATTATTGGTGTACAGTTTCGCAAGATATATAATAGAGACCGAAATGAAAAAAAGGGTTGTCAGTACAAAGGTTTATTGACCATTTGCTTACAATTTTGATAAACGGTTCATTAGCAGTTGGTCTGCCACTACCAGAGCAGCCATAGCTTCTACAATTGGCACTGCTCTCGGAACAACACAGGGGTCGTGCCGGCCTTCTATTTTAAGATTTACAGAAGCACCAGCAGTATTTAATGTTTGTTGATTTGTTTTGATGGAAGAAACCGGCTTAAAAGCACAACGGAAAAAAATATCATTTCCATTGGAGATACCACCCTGAATACCTCCGCTATGATTTGTTTTGGTTGTAATTAGTCCGTTTTGGTTTTCAAATGCATCATTATGTTCGCTGCCTTTCATCAGTAAAGCATCAAATCCATTTCCCGTTTCAAAACCTTTGCAGGCATTAATGCTCATTATAGCTTTTGCCAGTTGGGCATTTAATTTATCAAACACCGGCTCACCAATACCGGCAGGTACACCTTTGATAACGCAGCTGATGGCACCACCCACGGTATCACCTTGCTGTTTTATTTGCTCAATAAGCTCAATCATTTGTTGAGCGGTATCGGCATCAGGGCAACGAACGAGGTTTTTTTCTGTTAAAGAAAGATCAAGGTTATGATAATGTTTTGTAAGTTTAATATGGTGCACCTGCGAAACAAATGCATGTATGGAAATACCATGATGAGCTAACAGCAGTTTTGCCATTGCACCACCCATTACCCTGGCCGCTGTTTCGCGGGCAGATGAGCGGCCGCCACCACGATAATCTCTTATCCCGTATTTTGTTTCCCAGGTATAATCAGCGTGCGATGGCCTGTAAACATCTTTCAATTGGCTGTAATCCTGGGGCTTTTGATTTGTGTTACGCACCATCATCATTATAGGGGCACCGGTGGATTTATTTTCAAATACCCCGCTCAGAAGTTCAATCTCATCATTTTCGTTTCGTGGTGAGGTAATTTCCGACTGGCCTGGTTTTCTGCGGTTGAGTTCCTGCTGAATAAAGCCGGTATCTATGAGGAGTCCGGCAGGGCAACCATCTACTATTACGCCAATTGCTTCACCATGGCTTTCACCAAAGGTTGTGATTTTAAATAGGGTTCCGAATGTGTTTCCTGCCATGGTTCAAAAGTAAATGAAATCATTCACTTAAAACAAAACCAGCCTGTTTCAGATGGTTCCAGAAATCAGGATATGATTTATCAACCACTTCCGGTTGGGTAACTTGTATTGTTCCGAGTTTAAGCGCAAGGGGTGCAAAAGCCATTGCCATGCGGTGATCAGCGTATGTTTCAAATATGAGCGGATAGCTGCTTTGGGTTTCTATACCCGAAAAAACGGACAATTGATGCTGGTTTTTTTCTGCCTTATATCCCGCCTTTTTCAGTTCTGTTGCCAATGCATATAGCCTATCGGTTTCTTTTATTGAAAGGGTTTGAAGTCCATCCAGTACCACCTGTTGTTGCAGAGCAGCTGCAGTAACTGCAATAGCCGGAGCCAAATCAGGCGCGTGAAGCAGGTTTACTGTTTTAGCTGATGGATGAACCTCATTTGTTGTTTTTATCAGTCGAACCCCGTTTTTTTCAAATAAGGATTTTACCCCAAAATGGGTTTCCATAAGTTGAGCCACCACCTGATCTCCCTGCCAGCTTTGTGCTGAAAGGTTGGTGAGGAAAATATTACAGCTATTGCTCAAAGCTGCTATTTCGTACCAATAAGAGGCTGCACTCCAATCAGGTTCTATGTTAAGCTCCATTGGGTCATACATCTGATGGCCACTTACCACAATAGAATTGTTCTCCTGAACAGCATGCACACCAAAATACTTCATGATATTTAGGGTCATTTGAATATAAGGAGCCGAAACGGGATTGGTTGATAGTTGAATAAGCAGATCTGACGATAAAAGAGGAGCAATGAGCAGCAAAGCAGAAGTAAACTGGCTGCTTTCAGTAGCATTAACAAACAGCTTGCTACCGGTTAGTTGTTTGCCTTTAATAAACAATGGGATATATCCAGGATTTTGCAGGCAGGTGATATCCGCACCCATATTGCTGAGGGCTTCAATTAGCGTATGCAACGGGCGTTGCTGCATTCTTTCATCACCTGTAATTATTTTTTCCTGTGATGTGGCTGCAAAATAAGCGGTAAGAAAACGCACACAGGTACCGGCATTTTTAAGGTAAATCTCTTTGTTGTCGCTTTTTAACGCCTGCTGCATCAAAACGGTATCATTGGCATTACTCAGGTTGTGCAATTTAATACCAGGCTGCATGGACTGTATAATTAATGCCCTGTTGCTAATGCTTTTAGATGATGGTAAAGTTACAGTGGTTTCAATATTTCCGTCCGGATGAGAAATCCTGAGGGTTTTCATAAACTGTCGTAGAAGTTAAGACCGGCACTGATCTGGGCTTCTGAGCAAACATTGTCTATTCCGGCTTTACCTATTTTTTTAAGGAGGGTAAAGTTTATTTCGTCATCAATGTTTTTCTTATCCTGCCTCATCAACCTGATAATTTCAGGCGATAGCACACTTCTGAGGGAGTACTTTGGGTAATATTTGGAAATGAGGTCGGTAATTTGTTTAAGCTCTTTATTGCCCAGGCCTAACTTTATTTTTGAAAGATAGGCTTCTGCAATCATGCCAATGGCAACTGCTTCTCCGTGTTTTAATGGTTTTTTGTCTTTAGAGAGGGAGTATGCTTCAAGGGCGTGTCCGATGGTATGTCCGAAGTTAAGCACCTTTCGTATTGATTTTTCTTCCGGATCTTTTTTTACCACCTGCATCTTAATTTTGATAGAGCCGTTAATCAGAGGTCCCAGTTTAGGCAGTTCATCAAAACGCACCGATGCAAGCTTATCCCAATAATCTTTGTCCAGAATAAGGCCATGCTTAATCATTTCGGCATAACCATTCAGCAGCTCTTCTTTGGGCAGGGTAAACAAAAAGTCAGGATTTATAAAAATCATGGCTGGTTGTTTTATGGTTCCAATAGCGTTTTTTACCCCGTTAAAATCAATAGCGTTTTTACCTCCTATGGAAGAATCTACCATGGCCAGCAAGGTGGTGGGAATATTAATATAGTCTATTCCTCTTTTGTAGGTTGATGCACAAAAACCTCCGATATCGCCAACCACGCCACCTCCCAGGTTAATCAACACAGCTTTTTTATCGGCTTCATGCTGTTGCAGGGTATTCCATATTTTTTCTGCTACCTGAAGTGTTTTGTTTTTTTCTCCGGCACCAATAGATATCAGGCGTATATCAAAGAGATACTTGTTTAAAACCGGAAGGCATAATTTTTCTGTATTATCATCAACAAGTACAAATACCCTCGTGTATGATTTTTCGATTATTTTCTCTAATAAGATATCGAAAACATCATTGCCTGAATAAATACTGAAATCTTTGAAGTGGTATTCTTTCAAAATCTTACTTTTGCCCGAACAAATTTGAGTTTTTAGAGTTAATAACACAAATATAATACAAGCCGTGCACGCAACATCCGCTCAAACCCCAGTAAATCAAATCTCTTTTGGTAATACAGAAATTGCTTTCAGGTCTAAATCGGACGCTGATTTACGCAGATCCTATATGCTTTTTAAAGCAATAGGCTATAACTGGCTGGTAAATGCAGGGCCATCGCTTGTAAATATAGCCTTTACCCTCAGATTACCGGTAAAAGGATTAATCCGTGCCACTGTTTTTAAGCAGTTTTGTGGGGGAGAAAGCATGAATCAGTGTGACAAAACCATGAAACACTTATTCGATTATGGAATTGGATCTATACTCGATTATTCAGTAGAAGGGAAAGAGGAAGATGCTGAATTTGACCATACTGCTGAGGAAACAATTGCCACTATTTTTAAGGCAAAGGGAAATAAGCAGATACCGTTTTGCGTGTTTAAAGTTACCGGATTGGCCCGTTTTGATTTGCTTGCCAAGGTTAATGCAGGAGAAGCACTAAACAAGGATGAGCAGGAAGAGTTTAATCGTGTTAAAAATCGCATAGAGCGTATTTGTAAAACGGCATTTGAGAATAATGTAAGGATTTTTATAGATGCCGAAGAGAGTTGGATACAGGATGCTATTGATCAACTGGCACATGATATGATGGTGAAATTTAACAAGAGCAGAGCCATTGTATTTAATACCATTCAACTTTACAGGCACGACAGGCTGAATTTTCTGAAGAAGAGTTTTGCAGAAGCAGAACATCACCAATATTACTTAGGTTTAAAACTGGTGCGTGGCGCCTATATGGAGAAAGAAAGGGAGCGGGCTGCTAAAATGGGTTATGAAAGTCCAATTCAACCGGATAAGGTATCGAGTGACAGAGATTATGATGATGCATTGAGGTTTTGTATGAAGCATTTGGATCGCATTAGCGTATGTGCAGGCAGCCATAACGAAAACAGCAGTATGTTGCTGGTAAAACTGATGGCGGAAAAAGGAGTGTCGAATAACGATGAAAGGGTTTATTTTTCCCAGTTGTTCGGTATGAGCGACCATATCAGCTACAACTTATCGGCTGCAGGGTATAATGTGGCCAAATATCTTCCTTACGGACCAGTGGAGGCTGTTTTGCCTTATTTAATCAGGCGTGCTCAGGAAAACACCTCTGCCAAAGGTCAGGCAGGAAGGGAGCTAAGCCTGATTACATCTGAGTTGAAAAGACGAAACGTTAAATAAGGTTTAAAAGAGCACCTGTTGTTAGTTGGTTGTTTACTAGCTCGGTAATACCATGTTTTCGGTGAAACGCCTACCCGTTGTAGCGTATGTTTCACGTCAAGATAAAATTAATAAATGGTGTGTAATTGCCTATACAGCAAAAGATAAAGAAATCAACACCCCTGTTGATACAGCGTGTACAAGTACCCGATTGTGTTCCATTATTTTGAAGAAATCGGATTTAAGAATTTAAGCACCATGCAAGCCACTTATTTGGGCCATTCCTGTTTTCAGT
Source organism: Bacteroidota bacterium (assembly GCA_051715425.1). Taxonomy (GTDB): domain Bacteria; phylum Bacteroidota; class Bacteroidia; order UKL13-3; family UKL13-3; genus JAJTFA01. The sequence goes on from JBPXJS010000039.1 coordinate 183,712, forward strand.
TTGTTATCAATGGTAAACATATTGTTGTTGATCCATTTATAAGGGGCAATACACTTGCCGCTGAGGCCGGAATAGATATTGACACCATAAAGGCAGATTATATTATTGTTTCGCACGGGCACGATGACCATACAGGAGATTTGCTTTATATGGCCGAGCGCAATCAGGCAACCGTAGTTTGCTCATGGGAAATTAATATGTGGCTGGCCAAACAAGGGTATAGCAACGTACACCCAATGAACGTTGGCGGAAAGTGGAACTTTGATTTTGGAACCGTGAAGATGACATTTGCCGCACATTCCAGCTCACTGTCAGATGGAACCTATGCCGGAGTAGCTGCAGGTTTTTTAATTACAGCAGAAGGTAAAACCATTTATTATAGTGGCGATACCGGCTTAAATCAGGAGTTAAAACTCGTTGGAGAATTTAATAAGATAGATAAAGCCTTTTTACCAATAGGCGATAATTTTACAATGGATTACACAGATGCTGCCATTGCAGCGGATTTTCTAAGGTGCAGCCATATTGTTGCCATGCACTTTGATACATTCGGGTACATCAAGGTAGATCATGAGGCTGCCAGGCAGCATTTTAGTAAAAACGGAAAAACATTAACTATTCCTTCAATAGGAGAAACAATAGCACTTTAATTTAGCACATGGGAAAAATAATTTCAATAGTAAATCAAAAGGGAGGAGTAGGTAAAACCACTACCGCAATTAATCTGGCAGCCAGTCTGGCGGTGTTGGAATACAAAACACTGGTGGTAGATGCCGATCCGCAGGCCAATACCACTTCAGGTCTGGGTTTTGACCCCAAAAATGTAAAACTTGGATTATATGAAGTGATGATAAACGATGCCCTGGCAAAGGATGCATTGTTTAAAACCGAATTTGAGTTTCTGGATGTATTGCCATCAAATATTGATCTGGTTGGTGCCGAAATAGAACTGATTAATATTCCAAACAGGGAGCGTATTATGAAAGGCGCTATGGAGAAAATAAAGAAAGATTATGATTTCATTATCATAGATTGTTCTCCTTCGCTTGGCTTAATTACAACCAATGCGCTTACAGCAAGCGATTCGGTAATTATACCGGTACAGTGCGAATATTTTGCATTGGAAGGGTTGGGTAAACTCCTTAATACCATAAAAATTGTACAGTCGAGTTTAAATCCGGAATTACAGATTGAAGGCTTGCTGCTTACCATGTACGACATGCGTTTACGTTTAAGCAATCAGGTGGTGGAAGAAGTAAAAATGCATTTTCAGCAACTGGTATTTGATACCATTATACAGCGAAATACCCGATTAAGTGAGGCACCAAGTTTTGGTAAGCCGGTTATTGCGCACGATGCCGAGTGTAAAGGAACCATTAATTACCTGAATCTGGCTAAGGAATTGCTCCAGAAAAACGGGATGACCAAATTGAATCAATACGAACCACAAACAGTAAACTAAGATGAACATTAAAAGAAATGCCCTGGGAAGAGGGTTAAGTGCCTTGCTGCAGGATGCAACAACTGATATTACCACAACTACTACTGAAACAGCTCCCGTTAATTCCATCAGTGAAATATTAATAAGCCAGATACAAGCCAATCCATTTCAACCACGCACTGATTTTGAAGAAGAGGCTTTGAATGAGTTGGCAGATTCAATAAAAACACATGGGGTAATTCAACCAATTACCGTGCGTAAAATGGGGTACGACACTTATCAGATTATTTCTGGTGAGCGCAGAACAAGGGCTTCATTACTGGCAGGGTTGAGCAAAGTTCCGGCATATGTGCGTGTAGCCAATGATCAGGAAATGCTGGAAATGGCGCTTATTGAGAATATTCAACGTGAAGAGTTAAATCCAATAGAAATAGCCCTGAGTTATAAAAGGCTTATTGATGAGTGCAGTTTGAAACAGGAAGACGTAGCTGAGCGTGTTAGTAAAAACAGAACCACGGTAAGCAATTTCCTTCGTTTGCTAAAACTTCCTGATAATATTCAGTTAGCACTTAAAGAAGGTAAAATTACCATGGGACATGCCCGTGCCATTATTAGCCTGGATGATGCCCAAAAACAGCAAGGGGTGTTTGAATATATGTTGGCCAACGACCTGAGTGTGCGTGATGTTGAAGGGATTGTTAGAGATGCCAACGGTGACGGAGATAAAAAGAAGTTTCCACTGATACCTAAAAAAACCACCAAACAATCGCTGTTTGTTGATTTTCAAAAAAATCTGAGCAAGAAACTGGATACAAAAATTAGCATTAAGGCTGATGATAAGGGGCGTGGATCCATAAAAATTCCATTCCGTTCTCAGGCCGATTTGGAAAGAATTCTGAATTTATTGGGCGAATAATATGAAAAACGCGGTTTGTACCGCGTTTTTTTATGCCCGTTTTAATTACTTTTGTACTTCTTTGGAACATTTGAAAAAGGGCTTATTTATATTGTTTTTGTTGGCGTGCAGCACTGCATATGCCCAATCAGATACCTCATCAACGCTGATGAAAAAAGATAATGAGGTAAAACCCCGCAAGCATTCACCAAAAACAGCAACCTTGCTTTCGCTGGCACTTCCGGGTGCAGGCCAGGTTTATAACCGCAAAAACTGGTGGTGGAAAGTGCCAGTAATTTATGGTGCAGGTGCTGCCTTTACTTATGGGGTAATTTACTACAACAGCAACTACAACGATTTTAGAGAGGCATATAAATACCGGATTGTGAACAATGTAGAGCAAAACGGGGATCCCAGATTTGATAAATTTCAAACGCCCACCTTATTGTCCATTCGCGAAAGCTACCGGGAGGCAAGGGATCAGTGCCTCATAGGGGTTATAGCTGTTTATGCGCTTCAAATAGTTGATGCGGCTGTAGAAGCACATTTTTTTGATTTTAATGTGAGCGATGACTTATCTTTGAATATACAACCCACTTATATCCCGGGGCCACAAAGTTGGGCAGGGGTACAGTTTAACCTTAAATTGAAATAAACATTGAAGATTGCACTACTTGGCTACGGTAAAATGGGAAAAGCGGTTGAAAAAATTGCTCTTGCCAAAGGTCATGAAATTGTATACAAGGTAAATCTTGAAAATGCATTTAACTTTATGCCCATCAGTTTGCAGAATGTAGATGTGGCTATTGACTTTAGTATGCCATCAGCAGCAGTTGATAATATTTTAAAATGTTTTGAGGCAAGGGTACCAATTATTGTAGGCACAACAGGTTGGTACGATCAGTTTGATGAGATAAAAGAGAAGTGCCTGAATGAAGGGCAATCAATGGTATACAGCACCAATTTCAGTATTGGAGTAAACATATTTTATAAGCTGAATAAAATACTTGCCAAAATGATGAATGATCATGCGGATTATGATGTAATGATAGAAGAGGTGCATCATACGGAGAAAAAAGATCATCCAAGCGGAACAGCTATTTCCCTGGCTAAACAAATTTTGGCCGATAACAAGAATAAAACAGATTACAAAGGTCGCCTTCTTTACAATGATAATATGCCTGCTCAAAGTGTAAAACCTCATGAGATGCTTATTGAGTCAAAGAGAATTGGAGATGTTACAGGCGATCACACCGTGAAATACGAATCAGTGATTGATGAAATATCCATTACCCATAAAGCCAAATCGAGGTATGGATTTGCCAAAGGCGCTTTACTGGCCGCTGAGTGGATACAAGGTAAAAAAGGTATCTACACCATGGAAGATATCCTCAAATTATAAGATGTTTATCCCCGGATTTTTCCTTTTAACACAAAACCTGAATAAAGGCATACTGGCTTCGTTATGCTGTAAATAATAATTGTAAAATGACTTCAGATAATAAGAAAAATAACCTCAATGTATTTCTGCTTTTTATGGCTATGCTTAGTTCAAGGGAAAAGAATTATTTCTGGTTAATGTCGGGTATTAACACATTTTTTCTCCTGGTTATGGTATTTCTGGCAGGGGTTGGATTTTTGCATGGCCTTGCTTTCTGGACCGTTGTAGAGGCTGCCATTGTTGTATACTATATATACATAAACCGCATGTCGCGCAAAACCAAAAAGCGGGAGTGGATTGATGCCATTGCTTTTGCAGTAGTTGCCGCAACTCTTATTCGTACTTTTTTCATAGAAGCGTATACTATTCCTACCTCTTCCATGGAGAAATCGCTGCTTGTTGGAGATTTTTTGTTTGTAAGTAAGGTTAATTATGGGGCACGCACACCAATGACACCCATTTCTTTCCCGTTTGCACACAATACCTTGCCACTGGTATCAGCCAAATCTTATCTGGAGTGGTTTAGTATGCCTTATTACCGCTTACCCGGATTTCAAAAAATTAAAAACAATGATGTGGTGGTTTTTAACTACCCTTTTGAAGACGGAAGGCCGGTTGATAAGAAGGAAAATTATATTAAGCGATGCCTGGCCATTCCGGGAGATTCTATAAAAATTATTGATCAGCAGGTTTATATTAACAATGTGCCTGCCAAGAACCCGGAGAAAATGCAGTTTAAGTATTATGTGAAGCTAAGTGGTCCCGGACTAACTGAGGAAACCATAAGGGAAAATGATATTACTGAGTTCAGCAGTTTATCCAATCAGGGAGATTTTGATTTTACGTTGACCAAAAAGGCTAAATCGGTATTAAAATCAAAACCATATGTTGCAGCAATTGATCCGGTATTACAGCCTAAAGGGGTATTTATGAATTATATATTTCCTTACAGGCAGGAGTTGGCCTGGAACGTAGATAATTACGGGCCGCTTTACGTACCCAAAAAAGGCGATGTGATTAAGCTGGACGCCATTAACTATTGGATATACGAGCGCGCTATAAAAACCTATGAGAACAACCCAACTTTTACCATGACAGATGGGAAGTTTTATCTGGATAATAAGGAGATTACTTCATACACCTTTAAGTACGATTATTATTTTATGATGGGCGATAACCGCCATAATTCAGCCGATTCCCGTTTTTGGGGATTTGTACCAGAAGATCATATTGTAGGAAAAGCCCTTTTCATTTGGTTGAGTCTGGATCCAAATGCTCCAAATATTTTCAAGAAGGTAAGGTGGAAACGGTTGTTCAGGGGTATTAATTAAACATAAAAAAAGCTGCACGATTAATGCAGCTTTTTTTTATGCGATACAAAGAATAATTACTTATTCATATCAAACGTATTCATAAATGCGGTAGTAAAGTTACCGGCTTTAAAGTCTTCATTTTGCATAAGTTTAATATGCAGTGGAATGGTTGTTTTTAATCCAGGTCCTTCAATGATAAACTCACCAAGGGCTCTCTCCATTTTAATAATTGCTTCTTCGCGTGTTTGGGCAAACACGATCAGCTTTGCAATCATAGAGTCGTAGTTGGAGGGAATGGTATAACCTGCGTATACATGGGTATCTACACGAACGCCATTTCCACCGGGTTTGTGCAGGTACTCAATTTTGCCGGGCGTTGGCCTGAAATTATTCATTGGATCTTCTGCATTAATACGGCACTCAATGGCATGGCGCATAGGAAAATAGTTTCGGCCACTGATTGGAACACCTGCAGCAATTAAGATTTGTTCTTTTACCAGATCATAATTAATTACCTCTTCTGTTACCGGATGTTCAACCTGTATACGGGTATTCATTTCCATGAAATAGAAGTTACGGTGTTTATCTACCAGAAACTCTATCGTTCCCAGACCTTCGTAGTTAATGGCTTTGGCTCCTGCAATGGCAGCTTCACCCATTTTTTCGCGTAGTTCGGTAGTAATAAACGGAGATGGCGATTCTTCTACCAGTTTCTGGTGTCTGCGTTGAATGGAACAATCTCTTTCAGAAAGGTGGCAAACATTTCCATATTGGTCACCGGCAAGTTGTATTTCAATATGGCGTGGTTCTTCCACATATTTCTCCATATAGATACCATCGTTACCAAATGCAGCAGCGGCTTCCTGCTTGGCACTATCCCAGTGGCGTTCAAACTCCTCATCATTCCAGATAATGCGCATACCGCGGCCACCACCACCGGCAGTAGCTTTAATAATTACAGGGTATCCAATACCTTTAGCCAGCTCGCGTCCCTGATCTGCGCTATCAAGCAAACCTTCTGATCCGGGAATTACCGGAACACCAGCTTTTTTCATGGTATCCTTGGCACTTGCTTTATCTCCCATGGCATTAATCATCTCAGGAGAGGCTCCAATAAATTTAATTCCGTGGTCTCTGCAGATCTGAGAGAACTTGGCATTTTCAGAAAGAAAGCCGTATCCAGGGTGTATGGCATCTGCATTGGTTATTTCGGCAGCTGCTATTATATTAGGAATATTCAGGTAAGAAAGGTTAGAAGGAGGCGGGCCTATACAAACAGCTTCATCAGCAAACCTCACATGCAAACTATCTTTATCGGCAGTAGAGTATACGGCAACAGTTTTTATTCCCATTTCACGGGCTGTGCGGATTACACGAAGTGCAATTTCTCCACGATTGGCAATCAGTATCTTCTTAAACATATAACTTAGTTATTGAACGATATATAAAACAAAAGTTGCCAGGTAAACACGCTGACAACTTTCTGATTATCTTTAATATTAAGCCGGTTCTACCAGGAAAAGCGGTTGATCATACTCTACAGGAGAGGCATTTTCAACAAGCACTTTTACAATTTTGCCTGAAACCTCTGCTTCAATTTCGTTAAAAAGTTTCATGGCTTCCACGATGCAAAGTACTTTTCCGGGTTTTATCTCATCACCTACCTGAACAAAAGCTGGCTTATCAGGAGTTGATGATTTATAGAAGGTACCGATCATTGGAGACTTTATTGTTATCAGATTAGCCCCAGAGAGCGTTTCAGACTTGCTTGCCTGTGCTTCCATTTTTTCTGTAGCAACCTGAGTGGTTTGGGCCGGAGCAGCAACGGTCATGGTAACCGGAGTTTGCATAGGAGCAGTAGATTGAACGATGGTTGTTTTTTCCTCTGTTTTCTTAATAGAGATCTTAAAATCACCTCTCTCCACTTCTACTTCTGAAACACCAGCTTCTGATACTAATTTTATGAGTTCTTTAATTTCCTTTAATTCCATAAGGATTGGGTTTTTTACTTAGTCAAATGTATTGAAATTTTAAAAAATGGAAAGCTAAAATTTAACCGGATTACGGATTTGCCGTATAGGCCCACTTTATATACATGGCACCCCAGGTAAACCCTCCTCCAAAAGCAGAGAGAACAAGGTTATCTCCTTTTTTGAGTTGATTTTCCCATTCCCATAGCAATAAGGGAAGAGTACCGTTGGTGGTATTGCCAAAATGATCAATATTAATCATTACTTTTTCGCGTCCAAGGCCCATTCTTTCAGCAGTGGCATCAATTATACGAAGGTTAGCCTGATGAGGAACAAGCCAGGTAACATCATCAGATGTGAGGTTGTTCCGTTCCATAATATTGGCAGAAACTTCGGCCATATTTGTTACCGCAAATTTAAATACGGTTTTTCCGTCCTGATACACATAATGCTCGCGGGCATCTACGGTTTCATGGGTTGGTGGTTTTAGTGAGCCTCCGGCCTTTTGGTGAAGGTAATGTCTTCCGGAACCATCAATTTTGAGAATAGAGTCGATTATTCCGGAACCTTCTTCATTTGGTTCAAGTAACACACAACCCAAGCCATCACCAAAAATAATGCAGGTATTGCGGTCGGTATAATCAATAATTGACGACATTTTATCGCCCCCGATTACCACTACTTTTTTGTACTTGCCTGATTCGATAAACTTAGCGCCTGTTTCCAGAGCAAACATAAAACCCGAGCAGGCAGCAGAGAGGTCGTATCCCCAGGCATTTTTGGCACCTATTTTATCAGCCAGCACGCATGCTGTTGAGGGGAAAATCATATCACCGGTAATGGTGGCAAAAATAATCAGATCAATTTCTTCGGCTGTAATGCCTCTTTTTTGAAGAAGTCCGTTTACGGCTTCCACGGCCATATCGCTTGTGGCTAGTCCCGGGGTTTTAAGAATTCTTCTTTCTTTAATACCGGTCCGGGTCATAATCCATTCATCTGAGGTATCAACCAATTTTTCCAAATCGGCATTTGATAACACATCTGGCGGAACGTACCCGTTTACACAGGTAATGGCTGCTGTGATTTTGTTCATTATGGGAGGGGTAAAACTAGGTTTCTGAATGCTTCCCTGATAATCTCGCACAATTTAGAGTCAGTTACATCACGTGCAGAGAGAATCATGTTTTTAAATGCTTTGGCGTTTGAAATACCGTGGCCAATAATAACAGGTGCATTCACTCCGAGAATTGGTGTACCACCATAATTCTCATAATTCATTTTATCGAAGTATTCGTCCTGAATACCACGTTTTTTAATGACGTAGTAAACGGATTCAAAAGCTTTTAAAACAACATTGCCCACAAATCCTTCGCAAACGTAAACATCGGCTTTATCACTTAAAAAATCCCGGCCTTCTACATTTCCTACAAAGTGAAATTGGTTTGATTCCTCCATTAGCTGATGTGCAGCTATGGTTACCAGGTTGCCTTTTTCCTTTTCTTCTCCAATGCTCAACAGGCCTATACGTGGATCATCTACCTTAATAACATGTTTCATCATTAAAGCACCAAGCACAGCAAACTGATACAGTACATCGGGTTTACAATCGGCATTGGCTCCGGCATCAAGCAGAACACCCAATTTTCCGTTGGGTTTGGGTATTAAAGCGGTAACACAGGGTCTGATTACACCTTCGATAGGCTTTACAGAAAACATGGCACCAACCAGCATGGCACCGGTATTACCGGCACTTACAAATGCATCCAGTTGTTTAGTAGCCAGTTGCCTGAAACCCACTGCAATACTGGAATCTTTTTTAGAAGAAATGGCCTTGGTAGGGTGTTCACCCATACCAATTACCTCGGTGGTGTGGATAAAATCAAAATCCTCGATGTTGGCACCATTAGACTGAAGCATGGAAATACCTTGTTCCTTATCTCCAACCAAGACAATACGCTCACCGTTGGTAAGCACTTGTTTGGCTTGTATGGCTCCGGCTATGGCTTCTCTGGGGGCATAATCACCCCCCATAATGTCAAATCCGATTCTCATTCATTAAGTGTTTGGCAAAACAATTATACATCTTTTTTCATATCAGGAAAAACAAGTTTTCCCTTGTAGTAACCGTCAGCAGTTACTCTATGTCTAAGATGTGTTTCGCCCGATGTAGAATCTACTGATAATGTAGGTGCTACACCTTTGTAGTGTGTCCTTCTCTTGTCTCTGCGAGAGTTTGACATTTTGCGTTTTGGATTAGGCATATTGGTATATATCTATTTAGTTAAACATTCCTTTTAATTTGTCCCACCTTGGGTCACCGGTTTCTGTATCTGCATCTTCGCCAGTCTGAACTTCTTTCAGTTTCTGCATTAGTTCTGCGTTACAATCCTTGTTGCCCAAAGAACAGGTTTTTTTTATCGGTATGCTGAGAACGAGACACTCGTACAGGTATTGCCTCAGGTCATAATCAATTGATTGAGGCGTAATGTACACGATTTCATCATCATCATACCTTTCTGTTTCGCTTATCTTCAGAATCAGGTTGAAATCACTGTTTACAGGCATTTCAAACTCATCCAAACAAACATCACAGGTTGTTTTTACCTTTCCTTTCAGTAGAAACTTCAGGTCATACATGGTTTCTGTTTTAAACAGTTGCAGGTATGCCATTACGTTTGCTTCCAGAAGCGATTGAGTATCTACAGACTGAATAAATTCAGTATTGATTACAAACTCGTATTGGTTTTCACCGGTACGCAGCTTGTTAAACTCAATGATATAATCTTTCGGCCTCAGCATTCTACGGAAAGCCGGCAAAGATATGACTTTCGGATAAAAATTCCTTAGAAACTTAAAATTGTATTATTTACAGCTTTCAGGTTTTGTAAGTGCCTGATTATTTGAAATAAACAAGACCTGTGATACCGGCAATATATAAATTTAAAGAGGAAAGCGGAAACGACACGGGCATAAGTGAAAATTTCTTCAATCCATTTTAACTTCCTATATTTGGGAACCTTTTACACAAGCTTATGGAAGAAGTATCGAAGTTGGGATTTACAGAACTGGCCAGGCAGGCATCATTACAACCCAAAGAGGCCTTGCTTGAAATAAAGAAACCCGGAAACACCCTTTTTATTGCGGTACCAAAAGAAACTACCCTTCAGGAGCACAGGGTGGCGCTAACACCATCATCTGTAAACCTGCTGGTAAATACCGGTAATGAGGTTTGGATTGAAACAGGGGCAGGGAGTGAAGCCCATTTTTCGGATAAAGATTACAGCGAGGCCGGAGCAAAAATTTGTTTCAGCAAGGAAGAATTGTTTAAAGCAGATATTATAGTAAAAGTAGAACCACCAACGGATGAGGAGATTAAACTGCTGAAACCTCAGCAATTGCTGGTCTCTGCCATACAATTAAGCAATAAATCAGAGAAATACATCCGTTCCCTGATGGAAAAGAAGATAACCGCCATTGCTTTTGAATACCTCAAATCCAGTGATGATATTTATCCTATTGTGAGGAGCATGAGTGAAATAGCAGGAACTTCTTCGATTGCCGTAGCTTCTGAATACTTATGTTCTACCCGTGGCGGAAAGGGTGAAATGCTTGGTGGAGTAACCGGAATACCGCCAACAGAAATAGTGGTAATTGGAGCTGGCACAGTAGGTGAATATGCCGCAAGGGCAGCCCTGGGTGTTGGCGCAAGTGTTAAGGTATTTGATAATTCGCTTGAAAAACTGAGAAGGCTGCAAAATAACCTTGGTGTAAAAATATTTACCTCCCTGCTTAATCCTAAAATACTCAGTAAGGCATTAACTACGGCAGATGTAGCCATTGGCTGTTTATGGAGTGAGGAGGGCAGAAGCCCAACCGTTGTTACCGAAGAAATGGTGAGTAAGATGAAGCAACGTTCTGTGATAGTGGATATTTGTATAGATCAGGGCGGTTGTTTTGAAACATCGGAAATAACCACCCACGATAAACCCATTTTTGTGAAACATGATGTGATTCACTATTGTGTGCCGAATATTTCATCCAGGGTAAGCAGAACAGCGAGTTATGCCCTGAGCAATATTCTTAGTCCTATTCTGGTAGATATTGCAGAGGCCGGTTCCATTACATCCTATATATGGGAACATGCTGCAGCCCGCAACGGGGTTTATATTTATAAAGGAAACCTCACCAATAAGCATATTGGTAAACGTTTAAATATTTACCACAAGGATATTGACCTGCTGATAGCCGCGCACGCCTAAGAATTGTTTTTCTTTTCAGGGTTATGATAGAGGTCTAATGCCGTAAGCATGGCAAACCCTCCCCACCATAAAATGGCAATTTTATCGGTTTCGCTGTAGTTGTTCATTACCCCGTGAACATAATAAGTAATTAATGCCAGCATAATGGCCAAAGCCATATAACGTACCCTTGCTTTGGAAGCGGTATAATACAACCTGAAAGCGGTACTAAGCGTGTAATAAACCATAAGCAATACGGTTAATAACCCAAGTAAGCCCGATTCGCAAAGAGGGCCCAAGTATTCGCTGTGGGAGTTGCCTCCATCCCCAAAATTGGTGCTGATAACGGTTTGGTATTGGCTAAGCTGAAATGGGGCATATACAAATGAATAAGTACCGGGGCCGTAGCCAACAACCGGTCTTTCTTCAAACATTTTCCAGGCGCATATCCAGCGGTTTATCCTCTCCGCATTTGAGGCATCAGTATTAATATTGGAAACAGACCTGAAATGTTCTGCAAAGTCTTTGGACGATTCGTCATCGTTTTTGGAAAGCAGGTAAGTGATTTCGCTCTGGAAGATAAAAAAGAGCGAAATACCACTGAAAAGCATGATGAGGATGGTATTGAATTTAATACGCAGCAATAATGGAACAAGAGCAGCTACCGCCACAGCAATGCTAATCCATGAAGCCCTTGTGAAGGAGTAAATAAGCCCAATAACGAGAATGATAAAAAAAGCAATGGCCGAAAACCAGGCAATATTATTCAGGTGAAATCTGGAACGAAACAGAATGAAAATGGCAGTAACCGGTATAAAAAAGGCAATAGCTGCCCCGTAAACGCCATGGGCAACATAAAAGGGTTTGGTTATTTCAAAAGAAAACTGCTGATCGAAATTATATGCGCTATGCTGATAGAGGGTCCATAAAACCGCAAATATGAGCGGAATTAAATAGAGCCAAAGGTAAAGGGTGATATGGCTGAATTTTTTAAACAGCACTACGCCAAGGAAATAAAACACAACCACAAACCAAAAGCGGGAAAGAAAATACTTAAAGGAAACAAAAGGAAGTTCACTGGAAAAAACCGTAACCAGCATCCAGGCCATATTGATTAGAATAACTATGGTAATAGGATGTTTAAAAACACGGTAATCATATTCACTGTAAATAATAAACTTAAGCACTGCAAGGCACATAATGAGCATAATTAAAGGCTCATCAGGCAGGCTCAATCCTAGTCCCATACCAACATTGTCGATATTTACAGAGAGAGGAACAAGAAAACAAAGAATAAGAAGAACGGTATCCAGTTTAAACAGAACCAGAAAAGCAAAAATGAGAATATAGGGGAGCAGGTTTACCCACATAAAATCCATTGCAATGGCAACAGAATTGATGGCTATAAATAAAAAGCTGAGCCAGTAAAAAAGTTTATGTTTGATTACCTGATCCAAGGATAAGATATCTTAAAACTGTTCTTTAATTTCCTTATACTTTTCTATAAGGATGATGAGGATACAACCGAATACAAAGGCAGAAATAGCTGATACCACCAATATTACAGACCTTACGGGGTAAGCTTTTTGCTCAGGCGGGTATGCATAACCAACCACAAAAATTCCACTCAGTTCGCCTTTCATATCAATTTTGGTTTGCTCATAACGGAGCCTTAAGTCACTCAAGTGTTCCGATTCATTCTGAAGCAGTTCATCCAGCACCGTAAACTCTCCTGAATTTTCGGCCAACGCCTGCTTCTCTTTTTCATAACCACCTCTTCCGGCTACGCCAACTTCTGCTAATCCTTTAGCCTGCTCAGGTGCATTGTAAACCCCTTTGCTTCCCAGAAGGTGCATAGCTGTTTTTAATGAATCGATATAGGCCAGTTTGTTAAAGTATGCTTTGGAAACAATTTCATGAGCCTGAGCGGCAACTCTTCCCTGTATTTCATGTTTAATCGTGTCAACCATGCCCATTATGCCATTGGCCAGATCGGCAGCATATTTCGGATCTTCATCCATTACTGCTACCTCAATGGAATTATAGTCTGTCCGTTTAATTTTAATATTTTTTACAAATTGCCTGATTACCACATCGTATTTGTCTTTTCTGTCCTGTGAAATGCGGTAATGATCAATGAGGTTGTATTTGTTAATGATGCGCCATTGTAAATCTGACGATTCCAGTAGTTGCAGGTATTGCTCCGTTTCTTCCTGCTCACCAAAGGATAAGGCATCCATTGCCCTTTCTCGTGACTTAAAGAACAAAGCTGAAGAAATGGAATTGACGGTGCTCGGGTAAAATGTGGCAACAGAGCGGTATTTGGGCTTAATAAAAAGTGGGCTGGAACCAATTACAGCAGCTATTACCGCAATAACTACAATAGCTGCAAGGTGTTTTTTCCACTTAAGTAAAAACCTGATGGTATCAACAAATTCAAATGAATAGGAATTTCGTTTTTTATTCATGGGATAATTTAATTTCTGTAAAGGGGTTGAATGAATACCTGTTGCTGACAAAAATATAAAAAAATGTGGGTGGGAGGTTTAATTGTTTTTGGGTACACTCGTTACAAGCACTTTGAAGGCATTTAAATCAATAAGTTTAAGTAAAAACAGCAGCACTATCCAGCAAACAGATCCGGCAAAAAAAGCAGGTATCATACTTATCTGCAGCCAATAAAGTGTTCCAATAACCATTGCGGTTACCAAGGTAAGAATAAGATATTTTAACAGATCGGAAAAGAGGAGGCCCGTATCTGTATATTTAAGGGCAAAGAGGGTGTTGCTTATAAAAATAAAGCCATGCGTGCCCAGGCCAATCCATGCACAGGCAAGCGCGCCATACCGAGGAACAAACAAGGTATTTAGAATAATATTGCATACAAGGGCAATACCGGCCAGTATATTAAGAAGGCGAAGCTGATGAGAGGCCGTAAGTAAGGTGCCAAATACATACATTCCGCATAGCATCAGGTAACTAAGCATTTGCACGCCAAACACTTCAGCGGTATAACTATTTGCTTCGTTATATAGCAGTGTTATAAGAGGTAGTTTATAAAACCAACTGAATATGGATGCAAACAAACCTGTTGCCACAAGGGCAAGTAAGGCAAGGCGCAGTAAAGACTTTAACTGAGTTTTATTTAACAGATTGGCCGAAAGGGCAGGCAGCAACATGCCGCTGATAAGAACCGCCATCATATTTGCCGCTTCAAGAATGCGTCCGCCCGCAGCATAAATACCATTTTCAAGATCTCCGTTGGTATGCAATTTTTTTAGAAGCAGGTTATCGGCACGGGTATAACTCATCATTAATAAGGCAAGAATAGCAAATGGGATGGCCTGTTTAAACACAGGGTAAAGGGTAGATGGTTTCCATTGAATATGAATTCCGGAAAGATGTGGTTTAAGCACGGAGATACTGGCAATAAGCGCGGCAAAGTAACCAATTGTTTGTATCCCAATAAATACAGGAAAACTGGCGGGTAACCAGTTAAACCAAACCATGGCTGCGCCCAATATCAGCATCATAAAACGATCGGTAACTGAAAGCCATGCATCTGTTTTGTATAGCTGAAGGCCGGAAATATGGCTTCTTAAAAAAGTAGATAAGAAGGCAAGCAGCTGATTAAAACAAAGCCAGAGGAGCAGCGCGAGTGTTGCTGAGCTAAACCCGTAACTCCAGCCGGCAATGGCGGTTACACCTATATAAATAAAACCAAACAGGAGTTTTATACTCAGCAATGGAAAAAAAATGGCATGAATGGCTGAGGGGTTTTTAGCCAACGTAGAACTGACAAAGTTGTTTATTCCAAGATCGAGTATCACCGATAGGATTAAGGAGAATACAAACAGGTTTGCATAGTTACCATATGCCTCAAATCCAATTATATTCTGAAAACCCCGGTCGATGCCCAATATCCAGAGCGGCTTAATCAACAGATTAAGAGCCAGCAATAATATCAGGTTCGAGAGAAATTTTCTTTGCATAACTATTCAGGTTGCTAATGTAAAACATTCCGAAACACTTTGTATCATTGTAAGGTGAATAGGCTTAAGTTGCTTAAAATAACATTACCGGAAAAAATCAACAACGCAATTTCTGTTTTGTTGAGTAAGCTCATAAACGGTAAAAAGGACCTGAAGGGTATAGGGGTAAAAAAAATACTATGTATTAAGACCGATGAAATAGGGGATTTGTGTTATTCGCTCCATGTGTTTGAGATGCTAAAGCACCAATATCCGCAGGCTGAACTCACCTTAATTTGCAAGCCATACGCCATTACGCTTACTCATAATAATCCATTTATTGATCATATAACCAGCAACTGGAATGATCTTACCGGCCGGTATGATTTAATAGTTGATTTAAGGGTAACACGCAGAAGTTTATTATATGCTGTAATGCATTGGCCTCAAATAAGGCTCGACAGGGGAACCATCAGGTTAAAAAACAAAAGGAAAGGCAAACACCCGCATGAATCTGTAACAAACATGGAGATTGTGGCCCCCGTAATTGAAGATAATAACAAGAATACCATACCTAAATTATATAAGGGTGCCGAGGAAGCAAAAAAGGTAGAGCAATTTATTATTGATAACGGAATAAAGAGGTTTGCCATTTTGCATCCCGGGGCAAGAAAAAAGCTAAGAAGGTGGGATAAATTTGCGGAACTGGCCAGTTGGTTAAAAAATGAAAAGGGGTTTGATATTGTTTTTACCGGAGACCATTATGAAAGAGAACTGGTAGCTTCTGTTCAACAACTCATTCCCTTTAAAACACACAGTATTGCCGGGGTATTTAATCTGGCAGAACTGGCTGTATTGTGTTCGCAAGCCGCTGTTTATATTGGCAATGAAAGTGGCCCTCTGCATATTGCATCTGTGATGGGAACACCCAGTCTTGGACTATACGGACCGGGAGAACCTGAAATTTTTTATCCGTTAGGAAAAAAAACTGATTATATTCACTACGTTTTGGAGTGCAATCCATGCGATCAGAAAACATGTGTGCATCCTGACAACCCATGTATGAAAAGAATTCAACTAACAGAAGTAACAAATAAAATAGAAACCCTACTTATATGAAATCAGATATCGAAATCTCGCGTGAAGCAACATTAAAACCTATTCAGCAAATTGCAGATGCATTAAATATTTCTGCCGATTATTTAATTCCATATGGAAAAACCAAAGCCAAACTGGAATTGAGTGTTTTAAACGAACAACAAATCAAAAAAAACAACCTGGTACTTGTTACTGCGCTTTCTCCAACAAAAGCTGGTGTTGGTAAAACGGTTACTACGGTAAGCGCAAGTTTGGGATTAAATAAAATAGGAAAAAAGTGTATTGCTGCATTGCGTGAGCCCTCGTTAGGTCCTGTGTTTGGAATGAAGGGTGGTGCAGCAGGAGGAGGGTATGCCCAGGTGTTGCCAATGGAAGATATTAACCTGCATTTTACAGGAGATTTTCACGCCATTACCACAGCCAATAATACCATTGCCGCATTGCTTGATAATTATCAATACAATAACCTGAATAGTGATAAGGCACTGAAACAAATTACCTGGAAACGGGTGCTTGATGTAAACGACAGGAGCCTGCGTTTTGTAACTACCGGACTTGGCGGAAGAACAAACGGTATACCACAGGAAACGGGTTTTGATATTACACCGGCAAGCGAAATAATGGCGGCTCTATGTTTAAGTGAAAACTTTGATGATTTACAGCAACGTATTGAGCGCATTATTCTAGGATATAAAATGGATAACTCTCCTTTTACGGTTAAGGATTTAGGTGTAGGTGGAGCCATTACCATTTTGCTGAAGGATGCCATTATGCCAAATCTGGTGCAAACAACAGAAAACACACCAGCTATTATTCACGGTGGACCGTTTGCCAATATTGCTCACGGTTGCAACAGTGTTATTGCCACCAAAATGGCTTTAAGCTGTGCTGAATATGTAGTAACAGAATCGGGCTTTGGTAGCGATTTGGGTGCAGAAAAATTCCTTGATATAAAATGTCGTGTCTCCGGTTTGCAACCCAAGGCAACAGTTCTGGTAGCTACCACGCAGGCTTTAAAGATGCACGCAGGATTAGATGGTGATGATACCAAAAAGCCGAATATGGAAGGATTGAAAAAAGGCTTACCGAATCTGGAACGTCATATAGAAAACCTTCAGGGGTTTGGTCAGAGCCTCGTGGTATCGTTAAATAAATTTCATTTTGATGTGCAGGAAGAAATTGATTTTCTGCGCACCTGGTGTGAAGGTAAAGGTACTGCCTTTGCGGTAAATGAAGCATTTGTAAAAGGAGGAGAAGGTGCCGTAGAGCTGGCTAATAAAATTGTTGAAATAGTAGAAAATAAACCATCAAAACCTATTCAGTTTACTTATGAATTAAGCGATTCTATAGAAACCAAAATAGAAAAGATTGCCACCAAAATATACCGTGCAGATAAGGTGGAGTTTGGCAGCAAATGCAAAACGGTGCTTGGCAGAATTAAGAAAAACAATTTAGCTAACCTGCCGGTTTGCATAGCAAAAACGCAGTATAGTTTTACTGATAATGCAGATATTTACGGAGCACCAACCGGGCACACCCTGCACGTGCAGGATCTGGTAATAAATACCGGAGCTGGTTTTATTGTTGCTGTTTGTGGCGATATTATGCGTATGCCTGGTTTACCAAAAGAGCCGGCAGCAAACGGAATGACTTTTAACAATGGAATTATCGAAGGACTTAGTTAATCTTAAAACACAGAAATTATTGTAAGTACATTTAAAGATTTGTATATGTTAATACCTAAAAAAATAGAGGATGCGTTGAATGCTCACCTTACCCTGGAGATGGCAGCTATATATCATTATCTTGCTGTGGCATCATGGTGCGATAACAAGGGTTATGAAGGATCTGCCGCTTTTTATTACAGACAAAGTGCAGAAGAGCAGCAACATTTCATGAAGTTTTTTAATTATATCAATCAGGTTGGAGGGCATGCCCACGTACCTGAATTGAAAAAGCCTCAAACTGCATTTAAAACCATTCTCGAAACATGCGAAAAATCTCTTGTTGCTGAAAATAAGGTTACTCAATCTATTTATAAACTCATTGAATTATCGCGCAAGGAAACGGATCATGCAACAGAAGCATTTCTTAAATTTTTTGTAGATGAGCAATTGGAAGAAGAGATGCAGTTTAACAGACTTATAGACAGAATTAAGCTGATTGGCGGTGGGCCTCAGGCTTTATATTATATTGATAAGGAGCTTGAAAAACTATCATCGGCACCGCAGGATACCGCAACCAAGTAAGCCGTGATGAGGCAGTTAAACAATGCTTAAGCATTTGATCCAATGGGGTTAAAACGATTTTATATTAAGGGCCAGATAGAAGCCGGTTGTGATGAAGCAGGCAGGGGTTGCCTTGCCGGACCTGTGTTTGCTGCTGCTGTAATATTAAATGAAGCTAAACCAATAAAGGGGCTGGATGATTCCAAAAAGCTGAACGAAAGGCAGCGAAATGAATTGAGGCTGGAGATAGAAGAAAAAGCGTTGAGTTTTGGAGTGGCAAAGCTTAGTAATAAAGAGATAGATAAACACAATATTCTCAAAGCATCTTTTATGGCCATGCATGCTGCACTTGATAAATTAACGGCCGAACCAGCACTGTTATTAATAGATGGCAACCGGTTTATTCCTTATAAAAAAATTAAGCATGAGTGTATTGTGAAAGGAGATGGAAAGTACCAGAGCATTGCAGCGGCATCTATTCTGGCAAAAACGTATCGTGATGAATATATGCGTGAGCTTCACGAAAAATTCCCTCAATATGGATGGGATCATAATATGGGTTATCCAACGGTAGCACACAGGGCTTCCATAAAAGCTTTCGGGGTTACACCATTTCACCGACTTTCTTTTACTTTACTAAACGATCAGCTTTCATTGCAATTTTAATGGTATTTACTTTTCATAATACGGTTGAATTAATAGGAATAACTGCTTTTGCTTTATCTGGAGCGGTATCGGCCATGCAAAAAAAACTTGATGTGTTTGGCATTTTAGTGCTCACATTTGTAACGGCAGTGGGCGGAGGAACTGTTCGTGATTTAATTATCGGCAGTTTACCAGTTGCCTGGATACAGGACCTGGAATTGATAACCGCCATGTTTATTGCCTATTTCATTGCTCTGTTTTTTAATAAATATTTACGTTTGCTTACCCATACCATGTTTTGGCTCGATACCATCGGGTTGGCATTTTTCTGCATGGTTGCTATTGATAAGGGTATCGCTTATCACCTTCATCCGCTTATTTGTATTGCGCTTGGCACCATTACAGGCAGTTTTGGAGGCATCATACGTGATGTTTTGCTCAATGAAATTCCTTACGTATTTCGCAAAGATGTTTATGCATCAGCATGCATTGCAGGAGGAATTTTTTACTTTATACTTTTACGCTTTATGAGCGATCATAATTTAGCCAGCATCCTGGCAGGTAGCCTTATTATGGTTATCAGAATTGGAGCCCGTTATTTTAACTGGCAAATGCCTGATATTTATAAGAAACATTAGCATTATTTAAGGTGATACAGCTATTAAATAGTTAATAAAAGCTGAAAATTAACTTAATTTCTAGCTATCATTTATATCTTATTGTGACTATCAGTAAGATATGAGGCACTTTTTGTTTTCTTAAGTTATTGATGGTGAATTGTTTGTGTAGGAATTTGTTGATTTAGAATTAATTAAGAATTAGGATTCGTAATAATTTTAAGGGTTTTTTTTGATAACTACTTGTTTTACAAAATGTAATTCTTCAATTTAGATTACTCATCTACTCGAATATTTTATTACAAACCAACTATAGCTTATGAAAAAACAATTACTTCTACTCATTCTTTTTTGTGCATTAAAAATGAGTGCACAAAATGCTCCCGAATTAATCTACTACAAATTCAATTCTGCCGGAGCTACCGTGCAGAATGAAGCACTATCCCCTGTAGGTACAAATCCCACTCCGATTATTGGAACAGGATTGTCTGTTGGCTCTAATGGTCTTGCGGGTTCCGCGTTGACCGGAGTGGGGAATGTTGGTGCCATGCTTAATACAGGTTGGATCACTAATCTGAATGGCAGTTTTACGATTGCCTTCTGGACAAAGGACATTGTTCCTAGTGCTACCTTATGGTATATTTTTGGTGATGCTGGTGCTGCAAGTTTCAGGTGTTTTACAAACGGTGTTGCGTTGGCCAATAATTGGTTAATTAGAGGTGGAGGATTACCTGACTTACTCTTTACCGGAGCGGCTACTGCTGCACCTAATATGTGCCATGCTGTTTACGATGCCCCGGCTGGCCAATTTCGGGCATATATAAATGGTGTACTGGTAAATACTGTTGTGGCGCCCACAACCAATGTTATGGCAGGCACAGGTTTTCAGGTTGGTGGTTATGCTACCAATAACACCCTAAATGGATTAATGGATGAGTTTAGGGTATATAGCAGGGCGTTAAGCGCTGCAGAAGTATTGGCAACTTATTCCATGGAGCTTGGTAAGTTGGGAGGAAATAATGCAGGTGTTTCAGCAATTGATTCGCCTTCGGTTTTTAGTGCCGGATTAAAGAATATAAAAGCAACAATAAAAAATTATGGAACAAACCAGATTAATAATGTAACTGTTAACTGGTCAGTAAATGGAGTGGTACAAACACCGGTTAATCATAACTCTGTGTTAGATACATTAGGTGGTTCTCTTCCAAATTCTGTTCAGTTAACACTTGGCAATTTTAATTTCCTCAATAATACCCGTTATACCATACATGCCTGGACTTCATTACCTAATGGGGTAACGGATACCGTTACCAATAACGACTCTGCTCAAAAGGTATTGAGATCTCCATACAACGGAAATTTTACTATTGGTGCAAGCAGCCCTGATTTTTTTACCATTACACAGGCTGCAAACGAGCTTAATGCCAATGGAGTAAATGGCCCTGTTACATTAACTCTTATAGATGATTTATATAGTAGGGCAACTGGTGAAAATTATCCGGCAACATTTATTAATCATCAGTTTCCAATAACCATTCAACCTTCCCCTACATCAAACCCATTGCTTGTTGATAGTACTACATCAATTATAAACGTGGATGGGTCTAAATATTTTAGCATTGATGGAAGGCGCAATAGTGGTGACTATGGAAGAAATATCACGATCGAGAACAAGAGCCTCTCGACCACAGCAACGGTAGTCAGGTTTTTTAATGATGCAATTGGTGGAACACTAAGAAATTCTATTATCAGGGGTGCCAACAATACAACTGCAACTACGTCAAATCCGAGTTGGTCCCTTGTACATATAGGAGGAACCAATAAGGCAAATCCTCAGGGTAATGATAGTATTTCTATTTTTAATAACCTTATTGCCCGTTCGCAGGGACGAGCATTTTCACAGGGGGTTGTATCCGATGGTCAGTCAATAGCTGCTCAAAATAATAATATCGATATAGACTCCAACTGGATTCAGGGTTTTAGTATTAACGGTGTACATATTACCACAACAGCTTCAACGTGGGGAAATGGAAGTAATTTCAGAATTCGTGGAAACAGCTTCTATGATACTTCGGTTACCACTTTAACTGTTGCAATGAACTGTATTAACTTTATTCCAAATCAGAGTGCAGGGTCAAACAATAACTTAATTAGTGGTAATTATATAGGAGGCACCTCCGCATTTACAGGAAGTATTATTCCTACTGCAGGCCTTCCCCGCTGGGAGTTTAGCACTACGAATAATCTTGCTTTTACAGGAATTCAGATTACATCCGGAGCCGGTGCCGGAACTACGGTAAGCAATAATGTAATCAGGAATTTCAGGTTTACAAACCCTGCTGCAACAACCGGATTTACGATGATCAATCATACACAAGGAACTGTTGCTATAAATAATAATATTATAGGTATGCAAACCGATACCAATAATATTACCTGTTTTGCAAATACGGCATTAAATGGTATCAGCACCACGTCTATCAATGATCAAACCATTAACGGAAATTCTATTTACTCTATAACAGCACGTGATGCAACCACCAATACATCGCTGATTGTAAGAGGAATTCTTTCTCAAAGCAGTGTTGGAGCTGTACAGATCAATAACAACTCGATAGGTGGTTTTTCTGTACGGTCTGGAAACACCAGCACATCTACCAGTTCGTCTGTGATTGGCATTGCGGCTTCTCATACCAGCAGCACCATTCAGATTAATAATAATATTATTGGTGGCAGCGGGGTTAACGATTCCATAGTAAATTATACGGCTGCTTTACACAGGATGGTAGGCATATTTGTATTAAATAGCGGAGTTTATAACGTGAGTGGTAACACCCTATCCAACTTTCACAGCTATGCTAATTCAACCGGAACAACAACTTCTTCTAACCTGATTGGCATATCCATGCAGGCTACCGGAAATGGCCATATCGTAAATGATAACACCATTACTAACCTTAATTTACAGTCAGCAGCTACCACTACCATGATTGGCATTGTATCTGCAAGTGGTGCAGCTACAATAAACAATAATACAGTTCATAGTTTATACTCAAACAGTACTTATACAGGAACTGCAACTGGTGCCAGTATCAACGGGTTTTATATTGCAGGATCATCAATACACACCATAACTAATAATTCATTGTATAATTTTGATAACAGAGCAGTAGTATCATCTCAGGTAAATGGAATTTATTATGGTTCAAACAACTCATCGGTTATCAGTAGCAACACCATCAGGAATTTACGCAACAGGGGATATACTACATCTGTTGGATCTGTAGTTGGAATTTATATGTCTACATCATTCCCTAATCAAACAGTAAATAACAATACCATTCACTCTTTAAAATGTTATGATGAAACCAATACCAGTTCAGGTGTTGTTGGAATTTATTTTACAGGTTCATCCAACCTTACAGGTAATACCAACTGGGTTAGCGGGAATAATATACATAGTTTTGGTGCCGGTACCATCGGTTTTCCAACCCCGGCAGCTATCCATAATATGTACGGTATTCAGATTGCTTCAGGCATGGTAAATATGACCAACAACATGATCCGTCTTGGAAGAGATTCTTCCGGTTCTATGTTAACCCGTCCACTTAACCTAAGAGGTATTTATATAGCTACCGGGGGTGTTTTGATTCACCGGATTTATCACAATTCCATTTATCTCGAAGCTTCTCCACAATCAGGAACTCAGGTTACAGCAGCCTATGATTTTATATCATCATATACTGCACCTGGTTTTATTGATGTGAAGAATAATATACTGGTTAATAAAACCAAAAAAGGTGGTACGGCAACCGGCCTCAACTTTGTTGCAAGGCATGCTTCTAACGCCAACGTTTTTGCTGATCATAACATATTTAAGTATGATACATCAATTAATAACTCCTATGCAGGTTATTATTTAGGTATCAATTCGGTTAACCTTAATGCTTTTAAAGCCGTTTCTTATATCAACGGAAGTTCTGCAAGTATTGAACCAGAGTTTGCCAATCCAACAGGAGATTACAATACAGTAGATCTTCATCTGTTAACAAATAATCCAACAGAGGCTCAGGGAGACACTTCTGTGCTTGCATATGTGAATACAGATTTTGACGGAGTAGCAAGAACAAGTTGGGCGGATGCAGATATTGGGGCAGATGCAGGAGCATTTACATTAACAACAGATAGCATTGCACCTGCAATTGCATATACCGCATTAATTAATACAGCACCAATTCCAACGAGAACAATAACGGCAACTATTTTTGATCGCTATGGAATGGAAGCAGCACTGGATACCCCCAGAATCTATTACCGCAAAGGGGCTGGTGCATGGGCTACAGGGCTGGGTACACTTGTTTCCGGCAACCAAAGTAGCGGCACGTGGCAATTTACGATTGACCATTCGCAAGTGGGCGGGGTACTGGTAAATGATATTATATCTTATTTTATAGCAGCACAGGATAGTATTAACAATAATTTAAATACCAATCCGGGTTTTGCATTCGGTTCCATTAATAATATAACCACCTATCCAGCGGCACCACGCACATATACCATTACTGATCCAATTGCTACAGCAGTTACGGTAGGTACAGGTGGAACCTATACAACACTTACCGGACCAAATGGATTGTTTGATGCCATTAACCGTTCTGTTTTACAGGGAAATACGGAGGCTACCATTATAAGTAATATTACCGAGCCGGGAACATACGCCCTTAATATGTGGAATGAAATTGGAGCAGGTGGGTATACCCTAACTATAAGACCTCAGAATACAACTCAAAGAATTGTGAGCGGCACAGTAGCAAATTCAACCGGTTTGATAAGGTTAGACAATGGCGCCTCAAGAGTTAATATTTTGGGCTATCCGTCAACAGTAGTTACACCTACTTTGGCTGATACTTTCCTTGTTATACGGGCATCCAGCACTTCTACACCTGCACTCGGACTCTTGAATGCCACAAATACAGATTCTGTAATGAATGTTATTTTAGAATCAAGAGCCACTTCAACTGGTTTGGGTGTTATTTATTTACAAAGTACAGCAGCTACATTTACAACAGGTATAACAAATATTACCATACAAGGGTGTCATTTGCGTCAGGATTTAACTTCTGTTGCTGCATCACTTCCTTCAAACGGTTTTTATGCTGTAGGAACCTCTCCAAGATTTAATACCAATATCAGATTCCTGAATAATTTCGTATACAATTTTACAGGCGCAGGAGTTTCTGTTCAATCTGGCAATGGCAACAACTGGCAAATAAGCGGGAATAGTTTCTTCCATAATAATGGAGCGGCTTATACAGCTACTTTATATTATATCACCTTTCTTCCGGGGCAATTCTCAGATGGCAATACCATTGCAAACAACTGGTTGGGAGGAACCGCAGCACAAACCGGAGGCAACAGATTCTTATATACAGGTACCACTTTATTAGGTATAAACGTTAACTCAGGCCTTTTAACTGGAACAACTGTTCAGAATAATGTGTTTAGTAAAATTATGGCATCTAATGCTTCTGTATCATTCTATGGTGCACAACTTTATGGCACATCTGCTGTTATTAATTTTTTAGGTAACAGAATAGGAGATGCTGATTCATCATTAAGTATTGTTACAGCCGGTAATAACCGCCAGTATGGTATACTTGCTTCTACCTCTGGTAATCTCACCATTGATAATAACCAGGTATTAAACATTAATGATGTAACAACAGGAACATCTACAGCCATAACTGGTATACAGGTTACAGGTGGTTCTGCAAATACAACAGTAATTAGTAACAATACGGTTAGGGGATTGTATGTGAATTCAACCAATACAGGAACGCTTACCGCTGCTTCATTGCATGGTATTTATCTTGGATCATCGAGTTTGAGTCAGACCATCTCAAATAATACGGTTCAGACTTTAATTAACAGAGATAATACAACTGCTAATGTTGTTTTAGGTATTCTCAATTCGTCCGGTGTAAGTAATATTTCCGGAAATACGGTTAGGGGTTTAGCTACCGGAAGTTCAAATATCAATACAGCATCAACCTCCATTCCTCTATGTGGTATTATGAATAGCACAACAACCTCTGGTACTTCCATTATTCAGAACAATATCATTGATAGCATCTGGTATGCTTCACCAACTCCTGTTGCGTCACAAATGATGGGTATTTATCACGCAGGATCGAGTGCCAATATTGCTAATATTATGGGTAATGTGATAAAAAACATGAATACCCAATCAACAAATGTGGGAACCTCAACAGCAGCTGCTATACAGGGTATTTTTGTAAATAACAGTGGTGCCAATCAGATTATACGGGGAAATACCATTCATACCTTACAGCATTGGAATACTACTGCAAGCAGTATAAACGGTATTTTGTATACAGGTGGTACAGGGCTTAGTGGTAATAATTCGTTTATTGACAGAAACTTTATTCATAGTTTCCGTTCATCGGCCCCATCGGCCGTTGTTACATTGAACGGAATATTCTATGTGGGAGGATTTTCTACCCTGTCAAATAATATGATACGTTTGGGAATTGATTCAGCCGCTCAGGCTTATACCGAGCCACGGTTGATAAAAGGAATTTATATTAATACCACTACTCAAAACTACTTGTATAATAATTCTATTCTTATAGCGGGAGCTCCTTCAAGTGGAACTTCAAATACAGCAGCTATAGAATTTGTTTCTTCTGTATCATCAGGCCAGATTAGTGAAATAAGAAATAATATTCTGGTAAACATTGTAAATAATGGTGGCACAGCATCAGGTAATAACTGGTGTATTAAAACAATTGACACCTTAAGGTTTATATCTAACTATAATTTGTTTTATGCTCCGGGAACCGGTGGAGTGGTGGTTGGAACCAATGTTCGCAATTACCCATCCTTATCAGGCGTAGGTGGCTGGAAAGCCTGGTCGAGATATGATCTCGCAAGCGGGTACGGAGATCCTGTTTTTAATGCGAATGCCTTAAGCACTGCAGATGCGGTATCATTGGAATTGCAAGCCAATAATCCGGCTGAAAAAAGTGGTGATCCATCATTAACTTCAGTAACTGTTGATTTCTTTGGTAATGCAAGATCTTCTTTAACTCCATATGATATAGGTGCACATGCGGGTAACTTTAATCAGTCGCCTGATCTTTTCCCTCCGGTAATCAGCTTTACTACTTTAACCAATAGTGGTACATTAACCGGAACCAGAACACTATCTGGTGTTACTATTACAGACAATAATGGAATCCCGGTTTCGGGCTCAACGCGTCCGGTTATCTATTATTCTAAGGATGCTGTAAACTGGTTTAGCAATCCTGCTGTAACAATTACTGGTAATGCCACAAATGCCAATGCCACTTTTGTAATTGACTATACACCAATTCTGCCTCTTTCCACCAGTGATACCATCAGGTATTATGTAATTGCTCAGGATAATGCAGGCAATATCATGTCATCTGCTCCTTATGCCATTGCCACTTCGGTAAATAGCATTACTACACATCCGCTGCAACCAAATACCTTTAATTTCCTTCCAATTATTCCGGCAAATACGGTTTTTCAGGTTGGTGCAGGCCAAACATATACAAGTCTTTCAGGTGTTGGCGGATTTTTTGAGTTTATTAATTCACGCACACTTGGTGGAAATATAACAGCAGAAATCACATCCGATATGACAGAAAGCGGTGTTGTTGCATTAGGTCAGTTTGCAGAGGATGGAGCAGGAGGTTTTAGTTTAACCATCAGACCGGCTGCCGGTACTTTAACTCCAAGAGTTATTCAGGGTAACACCACTCAGGCATTAATCAGGTTGAATGGAGCAGATCGTGTAAAAATTAATGGAGTTCCTACTTCAGGTAATGCCAGTGATAAGATGCTTTTATTCCGCAACTCAGGAACATCATATACTATTGAAATGCAAAATGCCACCCAAGGTGTACGCATTCATAATTGTATTGTAGAGGGTGCCAATAACAGCACAGCAGGTGGGGTTATTGGATTTAATGTGTATTCAGGACCAACAGGAAATATGTTTGATACCATCAGTAACTGTGTGGTAAGAAATGTAAGTACCTTAGCATCTCCCGCTGGTGTTCCTGCAGTATGTATTTACGCAAATGGATTTTTAACCACAGGCGCATTAAACAGCAACCTGATTATAACCGGAAACGAAATTGCGAATTTTAATAATTATGGTATTTATATGAATACGTATACCGGAAGCAATATTCAGATTACCGGAAACAGTTTATATAATAATATCAGCAATCAGCCTTTAGCAAATACATTTTATCCTGTTATATTTAACGCACAGAATTATTCGGGTAACAATATCATTAGCGGAAACTATATTGGAGGTAGTGCCGCAAACTGCGGAGGTACAGCATGGACCAAACAAAATACCGGTAGTTTGTATGCCTTGTATCTTGCATTTAGCAGCAGCGGAGGCGCATCTCAGGTAACCAATAATATTATCCAGAATATTAATTACAATAATGTTAGTGCAACAGGGCAGTTCATAGGTATTTATCATATTGCCGGTGATGCAATTATTAGCGGAAATACTTTAGGCAGCGGAAGTGTAGCAGGAAGTATCAGTTATCTTGCTAATACTACCCATTACGGTATCTATGCTTCTACCTCTGGTTTGGTTCAGGTAAATAATAATACGATAGCAGGCTTTAATATAGGGAATACCGGATTAAACAGTTCTTTCTATGGTATTTATTTTGTAAGCGGTAATCTTACCTCAATGGATGGGAATACCATTGGCAGTACAACGGTTCCTCAAAGCATCCGTTTAAATGGCGTTGGTACCTTAACCGGAATTTTTACCAGTGTAGCCGCCAATCTTGCACCAACTTATGCTATAACAAATAATACAGTGGCTAATCTTTCTGCCCCAGGAACTATTTCTTCTATTAATATCAGGGGCATTCAGATAAGTGGTAATACATCTGTACCTACCATCAGCGGCAATACCATCAGGGATCTTACTACAAATAGTCAAAATAATACTTCACTTACAGCGGCTTCAAACATTGGTATACTGTATGCAAATAGTTCCAATGTAAATGGTGTAATACATAATAATACCATACATGCATTACGCAACCTTAATGGTGGAATCTCTCCAACAACCGTAATGGGTATACTTGTTTCATCTGGTCAAAGTCCTGTTATCAGTGCAAATAGAATATTCGACTTAAGCAATGCCTCAACTTCAGCCAGCACCAATCCCGCACCGGTTGCTGCAGGTATTGCTATTTCAGGAGCCAGCACATCAGTTACTGCTGCCAACAATCAGGTAAGTTTAGGTAATGGGCAATCTACCGCAACCCAGTTCAATGGTATTTGGTTGCAATTAAGCAACACGTCAGTAAGTTGTAATTTGTATAATAACAGCATAGTTATTGGTGGAACTGCATCTGGTGGAATCCAGCATTCATTTGCTTTCGTACGTGGTAATAATACAGGATCAGAAATGAGCACCTTCCTTAATGTAAGGAATAATATTTTTGCCAATAATCGTTCCGGAGGAAGTGGAAAACACTACGCCATAGCAAACCAGACAACTGCTGCAAGCAATAATTACTGGAATGCCAATTCAGGCAACAATAATTTATTAATAACCCAAAATCCGGCAACAATAGGTTTATGGGGAAATACTGATGTGACTTTGTCAGGTTGGATGAACAGTGCACTTTCAGATGTATATAGTTATGCTGCTCAGGCATCAGGAACAACCAATGCAAACCAGATTAATCTGAGTAATTTGTTTACCAATATGGCTGCAGGAAATCTTGGATTACAAACCGCCAATCAGGAAGTATGGTATGTATATGGTAAAGGCATGGCAGGACCATCTGTTCAAAATCTAAACACAGATTTTAACGGAACCAGCAGGGGAACTACTCAAGGTAACGCGATTACCATAGGCTCAGTGCAAATGAACAGTGTGCCGTCAACTACTCCTATAGCAGCGCTTGCATCAGCCGCGCCAGCAGCCAGTACAAGTACCAGTTATTCATTTGGAAACAGGACAATAGCAACTATTAACTGGGGAGCTTCTGCACCAACATCAGCAACATTGCTTAATTATACCGGTGTTAATCCAACAGGAACGGTGCCTTCCGGTAATAATTTTAATCAATACCTGAGAGTGAATGTTTCCGGTGGAACCGCACCATATAATTATGGTGTGTCTCTTGGTTATGATCCTGCCATCTTAGGCGCTGTTTCTTCCGTTAGTAATATTAAGGTATCAACAGAAACAGGGGGATCAGTTGTTGCTCCGGTTTGGTTCACAAATCCGGTGTCAACTGTAAACACAGGTAACAGAACGGTATCTGCATCCGGAATAACTTCAGGTGGATTAAGTGCACTGTTCTTTACAGGAACAGAAAATGCAGCACCACCAGCTATAACAGCATTCACGCCTTCTGCAAAAGAAATCAATGGTGCTGTAACAATCCGTGGAAGTTTATTTACCGGAGCTACAACTCTTAGTTTCAACGGAACTTCTCAGCCTTCCTTTACCGTAGTTAATGACACTTCTATTACTACAACGGTTCCGGTTGGTGCAACTACAGGTCCGGTTTCAATAACTAATCCATACGGAACCGGTACAAGTGGTTTCAACTTTACTGTAATTCCGGTGCCAACTTTAACCAATTTATCGGTAAGCACAGGAACAGTAGGTACAGCAGTAACCATAACAGGCACAGGATTTACCTGGGCCACGCAGGTGCAGTTTAATACCACCAATGCTACTTTTGTTGTGGTAAACAATACAACTATTACCTGTACTGTACCATCGGGTGCAACAACAGGACTGGTTACCGTAATTAATCCAGCAGGTAATGCCAGCAGCGCTGGAACATTTACTGTTATAGGAGCCCCTACAGTTACCGGCCTTGCGCCTTCTTCAGGTCCTGTTGGTACATCAGTTACCATTACAGGAACAAACTTCCAATCTATAACCTCTGTTAATTTCAATGGTGTTTCTGCATCATACAGTGTAAACAGCCCTACCCAGATTGTGGCAACTGTTCCAACAACTACAACCGGTACTGTTACCGTTATAAACGGTTCAGGAACAGGAACCAGTTCTGGTAACTTTACCGTGGTTCAACTACCTACAATTACAGGTTTTAGCCCTACATCAGGCAGTGCCGGAACAAGTGTAGTTATTAATGGAAGCAATTTTACTAACGTAGATAGTGTGGAATTTAGCGGAGGTGGTAATGCTGTATTTACGGTTAACAGTCCATCGCAGATCACTGCTACCGTTCCCGCATCGGCCGGCACGGGTAATATTACTGTATACACCAATGTGGGCAATGTAACCAGCACAGGAACCTTTACCATTATTCCTGATTTGATTGTAAACTCAGCTCAGGGCGTTTCTGGTATTTATAATAATATTACTGTAACAGGAACAGGAGATGCTACTTTAACTGCCGGTTTGCTGGCTTTAGGAAATGTTGTTGTTCAATCAGGAGGTATTATAAGATTTGGTACAAATGTGCTTTCTGGTAATGGTAGCTTTACTGCACAAACAGCAGCTAAATTATTTATCGGCTCACCACAGGGTATTACCGCCACAGGTGGCCTTGCCGGCAATATTCAAATGGGTGGCACCAGAACATATCATTCGGGAGCCACTTATACTTATGAAGGAGTAACTGCCCAGGCTACAGGTAACGGTTTACCTTCAAGTGTCGACACTTTAATTATTAATGATACCGCAGGTGTGAGTTTGACTCAGTCTACTGCTGTAAATAGTGTTTTTACCTTTATCAATGGAAAATTAACTTTAGGTAATAGCAACCTTACAGTTGGTGGAAGTATTAATGGAGTTAGTCCAACAAGCTATGTGGTTACTTCGAATACGCCTGCAAGTAGTGGTGTATTAAGACGACCAGTTGCCAACAATAATGTTCCGGTAGATTTTCCTGTTGGAGGAACAGCGTTAACAACTGCTCAGATTACCCTTACTGCCGGATCAACAGCAGATGTTTTCGGAGTCCGTGTATTTAACGGAGTGCTTCAAAACGGTACCACCGGGTCTGTTATGAATACCAGCGTAGTAAACCGTACATGGGTTATTAATGAAAATACAGCAGGAGGTTCTAATGCAACAGTAAGCTTGAGTTGGGATGATTCTTTAGAAACAGGATCATTTGCCCGTGGTAATTGTGGTGTTTTCTTTAGCAATGCCGGAGGCTGGGTTCCACCATCATCATTTGGTTCTGCCACGGGATCCAATCCTTATAGCATGAGCCGCTCAGGTATAACATCTTTTGCGGCATTCTCTGTAGGCGATGCGGTATCA
>JBPXJS010000040.1:0-1714 GCA_051715425.1 Bacteroidota bacterium
AGCACTCGGTGTATCTGCATACACTACTTTTTCTATACTATCCAATGGTTCCACTACACCTCTTGCTTTCAGTTTTACTTTATACCAGCCGCGGGTTGGGAAGGTGTATTTAAAATTTAAACTGGTGGTATCAATATAACATCCATTTGCTCCTGTTGGCGGACCGCACTTACGTGGTGCACTCCATGAAGTATAAGGACCTGCTGCACTTACAGAACTGTATGCAGTAACATCCCAATAACTTCTTACCAGGTTATTGCTGGTATTTACAAACGTGTGCGGACTTTTTATCCAGACAGTATCGGTGAAAATATCATAGTTATAGCTTGCAAGGGCTGGAATTTGAGGGCCGCTGCTCGCTTTGAGATCAATATTCCATGTTTGCGCAACCTCTGTAGCAGATAAGGCTCTGTTGTAAAAACGGAATTCATCAAGCAGCATATTGGTTGCCATACCTGTTGTTGCGCCTTGCCCTCCGATTAAAAATGGTCCCGGCCCTGTAATGGTAACAGCACCTTGTGCAACGGTTGTTGAAAGAACTCCATTTACATAGGCTTTTATATCACTTGCTGATCTTACAAAATGGATGAAGTTAGGCCCTGTGGTTAAATTGTTTGTTACGTTAACATCTGTTATATTTCCTCTTAAAATAATGCCATTTGCAGGGGCAACACCTCCGATAAAACACCGGAATCCGGATGCATCTCCAAAAACATATTGCAGCGTAGTGGTGGATGGAACGTTATTTAACCAAAATCCAATTGTCCAGTCGGATGTTCCGAGAGAGGCTATTGACCAATTTACGCTTACGTTATTTGAACCTGATGCTCCGTTATTTCCAACCAATGCACTTCCCGTTAATCCTGTGTTGCCTATAGTAAGCCCGGTAATAGGGGCACTTGCATTTACAGCCGTAGCTGCCGGTGATTCATTAGGAATTTGTCCACCTGCAGAACTGTTAAACTGATAATACATCAGCTCCGGAAGTGATTGACCTTTTGTGTAAAAAGAAAGAACTGCAATAAGCAGTAACAAGGAGTATCGTTTATTCATAAGGTATAATATTTTAACAGATGGAAATGAGTAGATCAAGAATCTGTTACAAATTTACCTTTAGTTTTTTTTCTAAAACCAGTTATACCCTAAATATTAAGCATCTTTTAAGCTTAATATTTTCTAAACAAAAATACAACTGTTTAAAATCTTTTTATATCAGGATGATACGATATAAACAAAAGAGGCTGTTCCTTATTAAGAAACAGCCTCTTTTATAATCGGTTATAATCCCCGCTTTATTTAATGGTTAGTTTAGTTGTATTTATTTTACCTGTATTATCTTTTATAGATATAAAATAAATGCCCTTGTGTTTATCAGAAAGATCAAGCCTGATTTCTTCTGATTGGTTGTATTTTTTGGTTAGTACTGTTTTACCGAGCAGGTCAGTTACCACAATTTCCTGTATACTGGCCCTGTCTGAATAGATGGTTACTATTCCATTTTCAGTTGGATTAGGATATACATATAAACCTTTTGATCCTGCAAGCTCGGTGGCTCCGGTGGTTACATCAACTACCTGAACCAGACGCTCTTCTTCACGAGCTTTGTTTCCGGATAAATCGGTTACATTATATTTTACATAATAATAACCTGGTACATGGGTAATTACTTTACTTATATCAACTTTTAATAACGGACGTAATTCAGCATCTGAAT